>NZ_JBITHZ010000026.1:0-187104 GCF_044458585.1 Nonomuraea sp. NPDC050451 | reverse complement strand
TTGCGCCCGGCCTGGCGAGCCGCCTCTACCCGGGCCTTCCACTTCTCGTTTCCGAGCAACCAGTCGAACGACTCGGTCTGCAGAGCGAGAAGGTCGGGAACTTCGAGGGGCTCCTGGATGTGCGCGAAAGACACGCGACGGGGACCAGCGGGTACGGCGGAGGCGTTGCGCGGGGCTGCCAACAGATGTCCTTCCGGGAGCTGACGGCGGACTGAATACGCGCATGCCAAGCGCCCGGCATTTCACCGGGACAGGAGGTAGCGCGGAAGGGCAGCATAAACCGAGAGGGACATGGATGGCAACATTTAATATGATTGTCAACCTCGCTCCCGCTTCAGGATGGCATATCCCCCTAGCCATCGTCAACTTCAACGCCGTAACTCCGCCCCCGGGGCTGCCACGGTCCCCCCAACGGTGGCGCCGTGCGATCACGGGTGGCGGTGGTCCGCGGCGGGCTTCGGGGTGTGCTCGGTGCCGGCCAGGCCCGCAGGCGGCCGACGCAACCCCGGATCTGCTCGTCCCAGTCGTCGAAGAGGTCGGGGGCGTCGGGGTGGAGGAAGACGTAGCGGACCACGTTGCGCTGCCCGACCGGCCACTTCTCCATCCCGGCGAACAGCCGCATCCCGCTCGGGTTGCAGGCGAGCACGTCCATGGTGCGGCTGACCACGTGGGCGGGGTTGGGCCGCAGGCTCTCCAGCAGCGGCCTGATCCCGGGCTGCACCGACCGGCTGGGCGGGAGTGACGGTTCGGGCGCGGGGCGGGCGGCGCACGCGGCGAGGTCCCGCAGGTGCTCGTGCTCGTGATCGTCCAGCAGGAGGGCGCGGGCGAGCGCGTCGACCACGGACGGGCTGGGCCGCTTTCGCCACGCGTACCGGCACGTCATCCTTTTCACGAGGCTGCACGTTTCGGCAGAGGGGACCCGGAGATGGGATGGAAGGAGTTCGCCAGGTCGCCGCGATTACCCCTGCTGACCGGCGTGATCGGGGTCGCGGGCGCGGTGGCGGCGGTGCCGGCCGGGACGTGGCCGGCGGCGGCGGCGTTCGCCGGGCTGCTGGGCGGCGCCGGGCTGGCGGTCGCCGCCATGCGGCGGGCGGCCGTGGCCCAGCAGGCCGAGCTGGCCAGGCTGGGCGAGCTGGTGGAGCGGCGGGCCGAGCAGGTGACGGCGCTCAGCCACGAGCTGCGTACGCCGCTCAGCATGATCAAGGGAGCGGCGGACCTGCTGGGAGAGGGCAGCCCCGGGCCGCTGACCCCGGACCAGCAGCGCTTCATCACCATCGTGGACCGGCAGTGCGCGCAGGTCATCGCCCTGTGCGAGAGCCTGCTCACCCAGGCCAAGATCGAGGCGGGGCTGTTCACGCCGCGGCTGCAGCAGGTGGACGTCTCGGTCGTGGCGCGCGACGTGGTCATCGCCATGCGCGCCCTGTGCGCCGAACGCAAGCAGCGCATCACTCTCGACACCCCGCAGGTCACGCCGCGAATCCAGGCCGACCCCATGCTGATCGTGCAGGCGATGACCAACCTGCTGTCCAACGCCAGCCGTTTCACCACCGTGGGCGGCGGCATCGACGTGCGGGTCGCCGTCATCGACACGGGGATCGCGGTGTACGTCACGGACGACGGCGCGGGGATGACCAGGGAGCAGCGGCGGCGCCTGTTCCGCCGGTTCGTGACCGGCCGCCCGCTGGCCGACGGCACCGGGCTCGGCCTGGTCATCACCAAGACGATCATCGAGCTGCACGGCGGATCCATCATGGTGGACACCACGTCGATGCACGGCACCACCTTCCTGTTCACGCTGCCTGGCTAGGGAGAGCCCCCCATGTTCACCGCGCTCGTCGTCGACGACGAACCCCAGATGACCGCGATCATCGCTTTCGCGCTCACCACGCAGGGCTTCCAGGCGATCGAGGCGCACGACGGCGCCACCGCCATGCACCTGCTCCGCACCCGCCACGTGGACCTGGTCGTGCTCGACGTGCTCATGCCGGCGCTAGGCGGGCTCACCCTCTGCGAGATGATCAAGGCCAAGTACCCCGGCGTCGCGATCGTGCTGGTCACCGCGCTCTCCCGGCCCGAGGAGGTCATCGCGGGGCTGGAGCGGGGCGCGGACGACTACGTGACCAAGCCGTTCCACCCGAGAGAGCTCGTCCTGCGGGCGCTGGCCGTGCTGCGCCGCTACACCGGCCCCGCGCTGCTGCGGGTCGGCGAACTGGTCATCGACGCCGCCCAGCACACCGTCACCATCGGCGAACGGCGGCTGACGCTGACGGACACCGAGTGCAAGCTGCTCGCCCACCTCGCGGCGCGGCGGGGCACCCCGCAATCGTGGCAGGACCTGCTGCGGGAGGTGTGGGGCACCGCCAACCTGACGGGCGGCCGGGACGTGGTCAAATCCACCGTCTACCGGCTGCGGTCGGCGCTGGAGGCGCTCGACGCCGCCTCCTACGTGCAGACCGTGCGCGGCGCCGGCTACATGATGCCCGACCGGCCCGATCGGTAGGTGACGGCGCCGTCACCAACGCTCACCGCGCTGTTACCGGCGGGGCCCGCCCCGCGGCCTAGCTTTGCGGCATGGCAACCCTTCAGCCGCTCCAGGAGGTCGACGATGGCTTCACCTCTTGCTCGTTCACGTCCGGTCCTGTCGATCGGCGCCGCCCTCGCGCTCGCCTGCTGCGGGTGCACGAACGCCCCCGGAGCGGCGAGCGCCGCCGCCGGGAAGGTGGTCGTCGCGTGCGGCGCCACCGAGGAGTGGTGCGCGGCGATGACCTCCGTCTTCACCTCCGAGACGGGGATCCCGGCCGAGTTCGTCCGCCTGTCCAGCGGTGAGGCCCTCGCCCGGATCAAGGCGGGCCGGGCCGATCCGGAGTTCGACGTCTGGCACGGCGGCCCGGCCGACGGGTACGCCGCGGCGGCCGACGACGGCCTCCTGCAGGACTACGTCTCGCCGAACGCCGCCGTCATCCCCGACCGGTACAAGGACCCCGACGGCACCTGGACCGGCGTGTACGTGGGCGTGCTCGGCTTCTGCGACAACACCAAGATCCTCGCGGAGAAACACCTGCAGGCGCCCACGTCGTGGGAGGGCCTGCTGGACCCGGCGCTCAAGCAGAACGTCGGCATCGCGCACCCCTCCACGTCCGGCACCGCGTACACGGCGCTGTGGACCCAGGTGGTGCTGCACGGGGGCGCCGACGACGGGGCGCTGGCGTACATGAGGCGGCTGCACCCGAACGTGCTGCAGTACAGCAAGTCCGGCGCGGCGCCCGCGCAGCAGGCCGCCAGGGGCGAGATCGGCGTGGGCATCGTGTTCTCCCACGACTGCGTGGCCACGCGGGAGCAGGGCTTCACCGACCTGCGGGTCACGTTCCCCGCCGAGGGGACGGGCTACGAGGTGGGCGGCGTGGCGCTGGTCAAGGGGGCGCACAACGTGGCCGGCGCGAAGAAGTACATCGACTGGACGCTGACCCCGGCGGCGCAGGAGATCGGGCCGACCGTCCACTCGTACCAGGCGCCGACCAACCCGGCCGCGAAGCGGTCGGACAAGACCGCCGACCTGGCCGCGCTGAAGCTCGTCGACTACGACAGCACCGCCGCGGGCGCCCGCAAGCTCGACCTGACCCGGCGCTTCGACGCCGAGATCGCGAAGGCCCCCAGATGACCGCCCTCGTCGACTCCCCGCCCGCGGAGCCCTCGCGGGCGCGGCGCAGGCGGCGCCGCGAGACGAGCGTGGCGCTGGCGATCGCCGCCTGCGTCGTCCTCGTCCTCGGCGGCAGCGTCTTCCCGCTCGGCACGGTGCTCGCCTCGGCGCTGTCGGCCGAGGCGTGGCCGCGGTACGCCCGGTTCTTCACCTCTCCGGTGGACCTGCGGATCCTCTGGAACACGCTCCTCCTCGGCGTGCTGGTCGGCCTGTGCGGCACGGCGATCGGCTTCCTGTTCGCCTTCGTGCAGACCCGGCTGGACGTGCCGGGCAAGCGGCTGCTGCACCTCGTCGCGCTGATGCCGGTGGTGAGCCCGCCGTTCGCGGTGGCCACGGCCACGATCGTGCTGTTCGGCCGGCGCGGGATGGTGACGCACGACCTGCTCGGCATCGAGTACGACGTCTACGGGCTGGACGGGCTGGTGTTCGTCCAGTCGCTGTCGCTGTTCCCCGTGGCCTACCTGGGGCTGCTCGGCATGATGCGCGGGCTCGATCCGGCCATGGAGGAGGCCGCGATGACGATGGGCGCGTCCCGGTGGCGCGTCTTCAGGACCGTCATGCTGCCGCTGCTCGCGCCGGGGCTGGCGGCGCCGTTCCTGCTGCTGTTCGTGGAGGCCATCGCGGACCTCGCCAACCCGCTCGTCGTGAGCGGCGACTACACGGTGCTGGCCAGCCGCGCCTACCTGGCCGTGACCGGCGAGTACGACACCACGGGCGCGGCCGTCTACAGCCTGATCCTGCTGGTGCCGTCCGTGGGCGTGTTCGTGGCGCAGCGGTACTGGCTGGGCCGCAAGGTCCGCACCACGATCACCGGCAGGCCGTCCGGCAGCGTGCACCCGGTCACGAGTTGGGTGCGCTGGCCCGTCCTCGCCCTGGCGGTGCTGGTCGCGCTGGTCATCGTCAGCCTCTACGGGACCATGGTGGCCGGCGGGGTCACGCGGGTGTTCGGCGTGGACAACGCGCTCACCTTCACGCACCTGCGCGAGGTGCTGCTCGGCGTGGGCCAGGAGGCGCTGACGGACACGACCCTGCTGGCGGCGATCGCCACCCCGGTCGCCGGGGGGTTCGGGCTGCTCATCGCCTGGCTCGCGGTGCGGCAGCTGGCGCGCACGGGCGGCTGGCTGGACTTCGCCGGAACGCTCGGCGTGGCCGTGCCGGGCACGGTGCTGGGCATCGGCTACGTGCTGGCCTACCGGCCCGCCCGGTACGTCGGCGACCTGCTGGTCCTCCCCGGGCTGGTGGGCGGCAGCGCGGTGGCGGGCGGGGCGCTGGCGATCGTGCTGGCGTACGTCGTCCGCTCCGTCCCGGCCGGGCTGCGTACGGGCACGGCGGCGCTGTCCCAGCTGCACCCGAGCCTGGAGGAGGCGTCGAGGAACCTCGGCGCCGGCCCGCTGCGGACCTTCCGCAAGGTCACGCTGCCGCTGATCCGCCCGGCGCTGCTCACCGGGCTCAGCTACGGCTTCGCGCGCTGCATGACCTCCGTCTCGACGATCATCCTGCTCGTCACCCCGGGCACGCACATCATCACCTCGCAGATCCTCAGCGCGGCCAACACCGGCCGCTACGGGGTCGCGTTCGCCTACTGCACGGTGCTGACCGCGATCGTGCTGGCCGGCTTCGGGGTCATCCGGCTGCTCGTCGGGCGCTCCGCGACACTCCACCGCTCCCCCGGAAGGCAGGAACGATGACGGACGAGACCCGCAGGGGGCGCCTCCACCTGGACAAACTGACCAAGGCGTTCCTGGGCCGCGCCGGGACCCCGGTCGTCGCGGTCGACACGGTCACGCTCGACGTGGCGCCCGGCGAGTTCATCACGCTGCTCGGGCCCTCCGGCTGCGGCAAGACCACGACGCTGCGCATCGTGGCCGGGCTGGAGGAGGCGTCGAGCGGGCACGTGCGGCTGGACGGCGAGGTCATCGACGGGCTGCCGCCGCAGCGCCGCCCGATGGCCATGGTGTTCCAGAGCTACGCCCTGTTCCCGCACCTCACCGTGGGCGAGAACATCGCCTACGGCCTGCGTACCCAGCACCGCGCCAAGGACGAGACCGACACCGCCCTCCAGATCGCCCTCACCAGCATGAACCTCGTCGGCCTGGAGAACCGTGCCCCGCACGAGCTGTCCGGCGGCCAGCAGCAGCGCGTCGCCCTGGCCCGCGCGCTGGTCATGCAGCCGGAGGTGCTGCTGTTCGACGAGCCGCTGTCGAACCTGGACGCCAAGCTGCGCGGCGCCATGCGCGCCGAGATCCGCCGCATCCAGCGCCGGCTCGGCATCACCAGCCTGTACGTCACCCACGACCAGGACGAGGCGATGACCATGTCGGACCGCGTCGTGGTGATGAACAAGGGCCGGATCGAGCAGGCGGCCACGCCCGCCGACATCTACTTCCGCCCGGCGACCGTGTTCGTGGCGGACTTCATCGGCCGGGCGAACTTCGTCGAGGTCGTGCCCGAACGGATGGACGCCGGCGACGCGGTCGTCACGGCGCTGGGGCGGACCATGGCGGTGGCGGCCCACCCCGAGGTGCAGGTGAACGCCGCCGCCTACCTCATGGTCCGGCCGGAGACGCTGTCGCTCCGCCCGGCCGCCGAGGGCGGGACCGGCTCGGTGCTGCGGGCCGCCTTCCACGGGCACAGCGTGGACTACGAGGTGGAGACCGCCTCGGGCACCCTGCTGGTGACCGTGCCGGGGCCGGATCCGCAGGGCCTGCTGGCGGAGGGCACGAACGTGACCGTGGGGATCGACCCCGGCCGCGCCTACGTCCTCACCAAGTCATGACAGGTCGGGCAGCCCGAGGTCGAGGTTGGGCCGGTCGATCCCGCCGTCCACTTCGAGCACCTTGCCCGTCACGTATCGGGCGGCCGGGGAGACCAGGTACAGCACGGCCGCCGCGACGTCCTCCGGCTCGCCGATCCGTCGCAACGGCGTGGCCTGCTCCATCTGGGTGCGCAGGCCCTCGTCGTTCATGACGATGTCGAGCGCGGAGGTGGCGACCGCACCGACGGCGACCGCGTTGACCCGAACGGCGGGGGCCAGGTCGAGCGCGGCCAGCCGGGTGTAGTGCGCCAGGGCCGCCTTGGCGGTGCCGTAGGCCAGGTAGCCGCGGCCCGCCACGCGGCCCACGGCGGAGGAGACGTTCACGACCGCGCCGCCGCCCGCCTTCAGCAGGTGCGGGACGGCGGCCCTGGTCAGCTCGTGCGCCACGCCGACGTTGAACTGGAACGCGTTCTCGAGATGCTTGCGTTTCGTGTCGAGGAAGGCGCGGGGCATCGCGCCGCCCACGTTGTTGACGACCACGTCCAGGCGGCCGAAGGCGGCCGCGGCCCGCTCCGCGAGGTCCTCGGCGGCGCCCGGGAGCGTCAGGTCGGCGGGGACGACCAGGACCCGCCTGCCGACCTGTTCCACCTGCTCGGCGATGGCGCGGAGCTGGTCCTCCGTGCGGGCGCAGATCGCGACGTCCGCGCCGGCCTGGGCGAGGGCGACGGCGGTGGCCGCGCCGATGCCCCGGCCCGCGCCGGTCACCACGGCCGCGGCGCCGCCGATCTGGAAGCGGTCCAGGATCATGACCCCACCCTAGGAACAAACTGCAACCCGTTTCAATACGGCACCGGGCTGCGGTGGGGAGGGTGGCCCGCCGTCGAGCGCGGGCGGGCCACCCGAGAGCCCGGGTCAGACCTCCAGTTTCTCCTCGATGCCCCGGAGCTGGTGCCGGGACAGGGCCAGGTTGGCGCGCGCACGGTCGAGCGCCAGGTAGAGGAACAGCCCCTTCCCCCCGCGCCCCGTGATCGGCCGGATGATGTGGTATTGGCCGCCCAGCGTGATGAGGACGTCCTCGATGCTGTCCTTGAGACCGAGCGAGTCCATCGTGCGGAGCTTCGCCTTGACCACCTCCGTGTTGCCCGCGGCGGCGACCTGCAGGTCCAGGTCCTTGGAGCCGCCGAGGGTGCCCAGCGCCATGCCGCTGCCGTGATCGACGATCGCCGCTCCGATGGCGCCGTCGATCGTCATCATCTCCTTGAGCGAGACGTCCATGCTGGCCATTGCTTCCTCCCTTTCTGCCAGGTGACGGTTCAGTGCCTACGTGCTGCGACGGCGGCCACTCCGGCGGCCGTCTTCCTGCCCTCCAGCCGCAGCAGCCCGACGTTCGCGCCGGGCTTGGCCAGGACTGTGAGGACGATGGTGGGGCCGGCGGCGTAGAAGGCCACGAAGCCGGCGGTGCCCGAAATGAGCGTTTCCTCGAGGGCGCCCTGGCCGGTCATGGTCAGCATCCGCCGGCTCATCGCGAGCAGCGCCGCCGACAGCGCCGCGGCCTGCTCGCCGCGGTCTCCTTCGAGGTCGCAGGCGATCTGCATGCCGTCCACGGTGCAGGCGACGCTGCCGCTCACGTCCGGTGTGCGCTCGCGCAGGAGCGTCATTTCCTCCAGAACCTCTTTCCGCAGCTCCACCGGTGGCCTCCTCCTGAGTACGGGGAACCTCACGCCAGCTCCTCGAGCGCCTTCTTGAGCCGCATCAGCAGCGCCAGATCGGTCGGGTCTCCCGTCACGGGCGGGCCGAGCGGCTGGGCCACCGCCCCGGGATCGTGGGGCGGCCGCCCGTAGGGGTGCCGCGCCCGCTTCGGCAGCCCGGCTCCCGGCGCTGCACCGCCATCGGCGGCCTCATCGGACTCGCCGGGCTCGCCGGGCTCGGCATGCTTGGGCCGCTTTTCGGCAGGAACGGCTCCGCCCGTACCAGGCGGGATGGCACGGCCCGGAGCGGGCGGGATGGCACGGCCCGCGTCGCCCGGCGCGGCGCGGCCCGGAGCGGGCAGGGCGGTACGGCCCGGATCGGGTGGGGCGAGCAGGCCCGCGGCCGCCAGCCTCCTGACCGCCAGCAGCACCGCGTAACCCGACCGGCCGAGCTGCTTGGCCAGCTCCAGCGGCGTGGCCTTGTGGTCGGCACCGACGATCACCTCCCACTGGACCCGGGTCAGCGTCACCCCGTGCCCCGGCAGCGACGGCACCGGTCGCACCGGCAGCATGTCCACGTCCGCGGACGGCCAGATCTCGGCGAGGTGCGCCCGCCGCCGCGCGCATTCCCGCACCAGCCCCGCCACGTCGAAGAACCACTGCCCGCCCAGCCAGTGCCGCTCCCCCGGCCGGAACTTGGGCCGCGTCCCGCTGATCGGCAGCAGGAAGAAGGCCGCGTCCAGGACCACGCCCAGCACCGCGAACTGCAGCTCGCCGGGCGTGAGCGCCCCCTCCTCGAGGAGCCGCGCGCAGCCGCCGTCCGCCTGGAGCCCGCGCAGCGCCGCCTCCGTCATCCGGCCCCTGGCCGTGAGCAGCCGCTCGACGCCCGGGGTCTGGGCGCACTCCATGTACGTCACGCGCCCGTCGTGGAGGAAGATCGTGCCGTTCCTGCCGAGCCGGAGCGCGCCCGTCGAACGCTCGCGCGCCAGCCCGCCCAGGAGTGCGTCGAGCCTGGTCATGACTCACGTCGTCAGCTGGCTGGAGACCGACCGCAGACGGTGGCGGGCCAGGGCCAAGTTGGATCGTTCCAGGTCAAGGCGTACGTAGATGACCAACGGCCCCTCGAAGACCGTCTCCAGCGGCCTGAGCAGATGATGCCCCTTGTCCGTGGTGACGAGCATGTCGTCGATCCGTACGATCTCGCCCGGGCAGGCGCGGGCAAGGCCGTCGGTCGTGGCCCGCAGCGCCTCGGTCAATGCGGCGGCCGACCGGTCGGCGTCCACGCCCGAGGCGCTGCTGAAGGCCACCGCCATGCCGCTGGTGTGGTCGAGCAGCATGGCATCCAGCGCCCCCGGTATGGACATGACCTCCGCCAGGCAGGTGTCGATTCCGAGCACGTCATCCCCCTCGCCGTAAGTGGAACGGGGACAGCGTAGGGGGGTTATGAATCGCACTGAAGTGGCCCATAGACCTGCGGTTACGCTTTTATGCGGCCAAGGCGCAGAAAACCAATACTCGTACATATAGTTCTGATATTCATGAGTATTTCTCGTAACGTCCGAGGTCAAGCCGCCTTCGAGCGCCTTCTTGAACCCGGCGATGCGCCGCACGGCGTCAGCGAGCCGCGCCGGGTGTCGTCCGCGCCGGGCATCCCCATCAGAGCCGTTATATGGTGGGCGGCATCGTCTCCCCCGAGCGCGCAGCGGCCATGGACCCGGCGGCGGCGCAGGCCGCGGCCACGTCGCTCGTGCGCGCGTCACGCGTCGAGGTTCTCGGCTCCGCACCAGCATGGGAGAGATGACATGCCCGTCCAGACCGCTCCAGGCGTTCCGGCGTTCGACCTGACAGGCAGGCTCGCCCTGGTCACCGGCTCGGGTCGCGGCATCGGACATGCCATCGCGCGGGGCTACGCGCTGTCGGGGGCGCGCGTCGTGCTGAACGGCCGCGACGCGGCGCGCCTCGAGGCGGCGGCCGCGGCCCTGCGCGAGGAGCTCGCCCCCGATCGCCCGCCCGGCGACGTCCAGGTCAGCGTGTTCGACGTCACCGACCCGGCGCAGGTCGAGCGGGCCTGCGAGGACGTCGTCGCCGCGTACGGCTGCCCGGACATCCTCGTCAACAACGCCGGCGTGCAGATCCGCGGCCCCCTGACCGAGATCCCGGTCGACGACTGGAAACGCGTGGTCGACGTCAACCTCACCAGCGGCTTCCTGGTCGGCCGCGCCTTCGCGCGCCACATGCTCCCCCGGGGCAGCGGGAAGATCATCAACGTCTGCTCGGTCCAGAACCACCTGGTACGCGCCACCACCGCCCCCTACGCGGCCGCGAAGAGCGGGCTCGGCGGGCTCACGCGGGCGATGTGCGCCGAATGGGCGCCGGCCGGCATCCAGGTCAACGGCCTGGCCCCCGGCTACATCGACACCGACCTGAACGCGTCCCTGGTCGCCGACCCCGACTTCAGCCGCTGGATCACGCGGCGCACGCCCGCCGGGCGCTGGGGCCACGTCGAGGACGTCGTCGGCCCCGCCGTCTGGCTCGCCTCACCGGCGTCCGACTTCGTCAACGGCCAGATCATCTACGTCGACGGCGGCATGACGGCGGTGATCTGAATGGACGCGAAGGCCCTCGTCGTCACCGGCCCCGGGCACCTGACGATCGAGACCCGGACCACGCCGGCGCCGCGACCGCACGAAGCCGTCGTCACGGTCGTCTACGGCGGGATCTGCGGCTCCGACCTCCACTACTACAGGAGCGGGCGGGTGGGCGAGTCCGTCCTGCGCTCCCCCATGGTCCTGGGGCACGAGGTGGTCGGCGTGGTCGCCGAGCCCGCCGCCGACGGCTCGGGGCCGCCGGCGGGCAGCCGCGTCGCCGTGCACCCCGCCCAGGTGTGCGGCCGCTGCGGCTACTGCCTGCGCGACGAGCAGAACCTCTGCGAGGAGCTGCGCTATCTGGGCAGCGCCGCCCGGACGCCGCATACGGACGGCGGGTTCGCCGAGCGCCTCGTCGTGCCCGCGAGCCGCCTCGTGCTGATCCCCGACGGGCTCGACCTGCGCACGGCGGCGCTGGCCGAGCCCGCCTCGGTGGCGCTCCACGGCCTGCGCCGGCTGAGCTCCGGCGTCGAGGGCCGCGACGTCCTGGTGACCGGCGCGGGACCCATCGGCCTGCTCTGCACCGCCCTGGCCGCCTGCGCGGGCGCGGCCACGGTCACGGCGACCGACGTGTTCGGCGAACCCCTCCGGGTGGCGCTCCAGGTGGGCGCGACCCACGTCGTCCGCGCGGACCGCGGCGAGCCGATCCCCGCCGCCGACGTCGCGATCGAGTCCTCCGGCTCCCAGGCCGGATTCGTCTCCGCCGTCGAGGCGCTGCGCCCCGGCGGGACCCTCGTCAACGTGGGGCACCTGCCCCCGGGCGGGGTCACCGCGCCGCTGCACCTCGCGGTCACCCGCGAGCTGACCCTGATGGGGTCGAGCCGCTTCTACCACGAGATGCCGGCCGCGTTGTCGATCATGAGCCGGGAGGCCGGGCGGTTCGCGCCCATTGTCACGTCCGTCTTCGGGCTCGGCGCGGCGGTGGCGGCGTTCGAGGAGGCGGCCGACGCCCGGCGCTCCAGCAAGGTCCTGCTCGCGTTCACCTGAACCCCGGTGCCGCCCGGGCCGTACCTCCTGTCGACTGTCGGGTCGGGATGGGCGGGCGATGGCGTACGGCACCAAACACGGCGAGGCGGTGGACGGGCGGACCGGCGACGACCCGCGGCGGATCGGCGGCCACCGCATCGTGCGCCGGCTCGGCTCGGGCGGGATGGGCATCGTCTACCTCGCGAAGAGCCGTTCGCGGCGGCTCGTGGCGATCAAGGTCATCCACCGGCACCTCGCCGGCGACCCGGAGTTCCGGCGGCGCTTCCGCCGAGAGGTCGCGACCATGCAGCGGGTCGCCCCGTTCTCGACGGCTGCCGTGCTCACGGCCGATCTGGACGGCGAGACGGCGTACGTCGTCACCGAGTACGTGCCGGGGCCGACGCTGTTCCGCGCGGTCGTGGAGCGGGGCACGATGTCGGGCTCGGAGCTCGAGGGGCTGGCCATGAGCACGGCGGTGGCGCTGTGGGCCATCCACGCGGCCGGCGTCGTCCACCGTGACCTCAAGCCGTCTAACGTGCTGCTGTCCCCCGTGGGCCCGAAGGTCATCGACTTCGGGCTCGCCTTCGTCGCCGACTCCACGACGCTCTCCGTCACCAGGATGGGCACGCCGGCGTACATGTCGCCCGAGCAGGTGCGCGGACTGGCGTCGCCGGCCTCCGACGTCTTCGCCTGGGGCGGTGTCATGGCCTTCGCCGCGAGCGGGCGACCTCCGTTCGGCTCGGGGGCGGGTCACGACGTGCTCTACCGCGTGGTCCACGAAGACCCCGTGCTTCCCGAGCTGGGCGGCGTGCTCGGCCAGTTGGTCGCGCGGGCGCTGAGCAAGGACCCGGCGGCCCGCCCGACGGCCGCCGAACTCGTGGACGCGCTCGGCGGGGGTGCGACGCTCCGCCTTCCGCCCGCCTTCGTCCCGGCCGGGTCCCCGCCGCGACGCACGACGAACGGCCGGTTCCCGTACGAGCCCAGGGCCACGCGCCCGGCCGCCACCGCCTCGGGCCAGAGCCACGCCGTCCTCAAGCAGGGCCACGCCGCCCCGGACCGGGGCCGCCCCGCCGCGGAGCACGGCCGTACCACCGCGGAGCGGGGCCGTGCCGCACCGGCGCACAGGGGTCGGCGGCGGGTCGCGTCCAGGCGCTGGGCGTGGGGCGGCGCCGCGGTGGCCGCGCTCGCCGTGGCGGCGGGCGCGTACCTGCTCCCCGGCCTGCCCGCCGTGACCCCGATGGTGAACCCGGCGGTGAACCCCGCCGTCGCGAAGGAGGCGGGCACGCTGTGGCGGGAGCTCCCCGGCGAGAACCCGCTGCGCGCGGACGGCGTGCGGTTCTACGTGCAGCCGGACACCGACGCGGCGCGGCAGGCGCGGACGTGGTCGGCGCAGGGCAGGACGGCCGACGCTGCCCTCATGCGGGCGCTGTCGCAGGTCCCCCAGGCGATGTGGCTCGTCGGCGGCTCCCCCGCCGACGTCTCCCGCACCGTACGCGAGGCGGTCGCCCAGGCCGAACGCCGGCGGACCGTCCCGGTGTTCGTCACCAACAACATCCCGGGACGCGACTGCTGGAACGGCGGCGCCCCGGACAGCGCGAGCTACCGGGTGTGGATCGACGCGGTGGCCGAGGGCATCGGGAACCGGCCCGCGGTCGTCGCCCTGGAGCCCAGCGGCCTGGCGCGCATCCCCGGCAGCCCCGAGTGCCCGCAGGGCGGGGAGTCCGCCTCCGTCCAGCGGTACGGCGATCTCTCCTACGCCGTGGAGACCCTGACCGGCCTGTCCCGCACCGCCGTCTACCTCGACGGCGGGCTGGCGGGCTGGCCCGCGTTCACGCAGATCGCCGACCGGCTGGTCAACGCGGGAGCGGTGCGCGCCGACGGCTTCTACGTCAACGCCGTCGGCTACCGGCCGACCGCGCGATCGCTCACGTACGCCGCGAAGCTGTCCAGGTGCGTCTACCTGCGGGCGGCGTCGCGGGCCGCCTCGTGCGGCGACGCGGCGCTGGCCGCCGTGCCGGACGACGCGCGCGGCCTGCCGCACTTCATCGTCGACACCAGCCGGAACGGGACCGGCGAGTGGCAACCACCCGTCGGCCGCTTCCCGGTCCCGGACGAATGGTGCAATCCCCCCGGCAGGGGCGCGGGCGCCCGGCCGTCCGCCGACACCGGGAAGCCGCTGGCCGACGCGTTCCTCTGGCTCAACAGCCCGGGATTCTCCAACGGCCGGTGCACCCGGGGCACCTCGGGACCGGCCGACCCGGTGTACGGCATCGTCACCCCGGCCTCCGGCCAGTGGTGGCCCGACCAGGCCCTCGACCGGGCGCGGAACGCCGTCCCCCCGCTCACCCCCGAAGCTCCTTAGCCGTTCGCCGGCTGGGTCATCCCGCCTTCCACCGCGTACTTCACCAATGTGGTGAGCACCTCCTTGACCGACGCGCGGTCGCGGACGTCGCACAGCACGATCGGGATGCGCTCGTTCAGCGCGAGCGCCCGCCGCACCTTGGCCGGGTCGTGGCGGCGGGCCCCGTCGAAGCAGTTCACGCCGACCACGAACGGGACGCCGCGCTGCTCGAAGTAGTCCACCGCGGGGAAGCAGTCGCCCAGGCGGCGCGTGTCGGCGAGCACGACGGCGCCGAGCGCGCCGAGGGCCAGTTCGTCCCACATGAACCAGAAGCGGTCCTGTCCGGGGGTGCCGAACAGGTACAGCCACAGCCCGTCGCGGATGGTGATGCGGCCGAAGTCGAGCGCGACCGTGGTGGTGGTCTTGGACTCCACACCCGAGGTGTCGTCCACCCCGATGCCCCGCTCGCTCAGCAGCTCCTCGGTGTGCAGCGGCCGGATCTCGCTGATCGTGCCGACCAGGGTGGTCTTGCCGACGCCGAAACCGCCCGCGATGAGGATCTTGATGGCCAAGGCCGAGGCGACCGCGGTCGTCCCCGGCTCAGAGGCTGCGTAGTCCATGCAGCACTTCCCTGTAGATGCGTTCGTCGATCGTCTGCGCCGCGGGGCGCGGGCGCTCGATGCTGACAAGGCCCTCTCGCCGCAGATCGCTCAGGATCACCCGGGTGATGTTGAGCGGCAGCCTGAGGTGCGCCGCGACGTCGGCCACCGGCGTGGGCCTCTGGCACAGCGACAGCACGGCGCGATGCTCCGGGAGCAGCTCCGCGGGCTCGTAGGAGCCGACGACCGTCGTGACGATGGCCACCAGGTCGAACGTCTCGCCCTGCGGGCGCGCCCGGCCCCCGGTCAGCCCGAAGAGCCGGAGCAGCGGCCCGGGATCCTCCCCGGTCACGGTCTTGCGCCGTTCCAGGCGGGTGCCGGTGCCGCTCCCCTCGGCTGCGCGGAAAGGTGCTCGCCGACCCGCTTGACCATGAGCGCCATCTCGTACGTGACCATGCCCAGCTCGGCGTCGCCCGTCGCGAGCACGGCCAGCCGGGCGCCCTGGCCGGCCGCGGTGACGAACAGGAAGCCGTCCTCCATCTCGATGATCGTCTGCCGTACGCCGCCCATGCCGAAGTGCCGCCCGGCGCCCATGGCGAGGCTGTGGCTGCCGGCGGAGATGGCGGACAGGTGCTCGGCGTCCTCGCGGGTCAGGTTCCGGGAGCCGCCCATGGCCAGCCCGTCGGCGGACAGCACGATGGCGTGCCGGATGCCGGGGACGCGCTGGGTGAGGTCGTCCAGCAGCCAGCTCAGTTCACTTCTCGGGTCGGGCATCGGGATGGTCGTCCTTTCGGTTCCACACGTCTTGTCCCTGCTCCGCCTGGCGACGGCCTTGCTGCCAGCCGCGTTGCATGGACGACATGAGTTGTGCAAGCTCCTCCGGCGAGCGCGCCGAGGTGCTGCGCCGGTCCGCGCGTCTGGCGGAGCGGAGCTGGGGAGCCAGGCTGGCCTGCGGCACCCGCATCGGCAGCCCGTCGAGGTCGTCGTCCGCCTCCTCGGGCGGCACCGTGACGCTCCAGTCGGCGGGCGGGCCGGGCGGGGTGACGGGGCCGGGGACCGGCGTCGGAATCCGGATCGGTCCGGTGGCGAGCCCGCTCCCGGACCCGCTGCCCGGCCCGTCCGCGAGCCCGTCTGCGAGCCCGTCCACGAGCCCGTTTCCGAGCCCGTTGGAAGGCCCGTCCGCGAGCCCGGTTGCAGGTCCGCCCGCGAGCCCGTTCCCGAGCCCGTTCGAGGGCCCGTTCGAGGGCCCGTCGGAGGACGAACCCGTGAGCCCGTTCGCGGAGCCGTTCACGGGCCCGGTCACGGGTCCGGCCTGGATGATCGGGCTCGGGGCGGGCCCGGCCTCGAACCAGGTCCCGCGCTCCGGGGCGCGGGCGGGCGCGTCCGGCCCGAGGGGCGGGAAGGGCTCGGGGGCGACGGCCACCCCGCGGGGCCGGGGCTCGGCGGGCCCGGTGCCGAGCGCGCGCATGGGCCTGGCTATGTGCGCGGCGACCCGGTCCGCGGCGGGCGCGACGACGACCGGGGGCTGGAGGTTGACGAGCAGGGAGCCCGGCAGCAGCACGATCGCGGTGGTCCCGTCGTACGGCGAGCGGCGCAGCGAGACCTTGATCCCGTGCCGGGCCGCGAGCCTGGACACCACGAACAGGCCGAGCCGGTCACTGTCGGCCAGGTCGAACTCCGGCGGGTCGGCCAGCCTGGAGTTGAGATCGTCGAGGGTGGACTGGTTCAGCCCCAGGCCCCGGTCCTCCACCTCGAGCGCGAAGCCGTTGGCCGCCGTCATGCTGCGGATGTGCACGTTCGTGTCGGGCGGGGAGAAGACGGTGGCGTTCTCCACCAGCTCGGCGACCAGGTGGATCACGTCGGTGACGGCGGGGCCGACCAGCAGCGGGGCGTTCGGCATCGGCACGACGGTGACGCGGGTGTAGTCCTCGACCTCCAGCCCCGCCGCGCGTACGACGTCGAACAGCGGCACCGGGTCACGCCAGCGGCGCGCGGGGGCTGAGTCGGACAGGATGATCAGGTTCTCGGCGTGCCGCCGCATGCGGGTGGTCAGGTGGTCGAGCTTGAACAGGTCCTCCAGGACCTCCGGCTCATCGACCCGGCGTTCCATGGTGTCGAGCAGCGTGAGCTGGCGGTGGAGCAGCGCCTGGTTGCGCCGGGCCAGGTTGAGGAAGACCAGCCCGACGCCCTTGCGCAGGGTCGCCTGTCCCACCGCCGCCTCGACAGCCGTACGGCGTACGGCCGAGAAGGCGTGCACCACCCGGTCGACCTCGGCGGTGTCGGCGCGGTCGAGGCCGGGCGCCTCGGTGGCCGGGTCCACGTCGTCGCCGCGGCGCAGCCGCTCGACCAGCCGGGGCAGCCGCCGCTCGGCCAGTTCCACGGCCGACTCCTGCAGCCGGCTGAGCTCGGCGATCAGCGAGCGGCCGAACCGGTACGACAGCGCCACCGACGCGACCACCGCGGCCAGGCCCAGGAGCAGGACCAGGCCGATCCGCCAGTACGCACCGGACTTCTGGGACTGCGCCTCCTCCGCGGTGCGGGCCAGCTCCGCCTGCGTGTCACGGCTGATCGCGCCGAAGATGGCGTCCGCGTCGCGCTTCCACACGGTGGGGTCCACGGGCGGCGCGCCGCCGCTGGTGTCCCAGCCGAACAGCAGGTCCTCCGCGTCCACCAGCCGCTTGAACGACGCGCTGGCGACCAGCCGGTCGTAATTCGCCCGCAGTTCGGGGCCCACGTCGCGCTCGGCGTTGGCGAAGACGAGCCGGCGGCTGGTCATCGCGGAGACGAACGAGGCCCGGTCCCTGGGGGTCATCTTGCGGTGCACGATCGTGGTGGTGAGCACGGCGTGCTCACGGCCCAGATACTCGGCCGCGGCGCTGTAGGCCGCCATGCCGCGCACCGCCTGGTAGGACGAGACGTCGCTGAGCGCGTCGCGGTCGCTGAACTGCCCGTTGGCGACGCTGATCAGGTTGTTGTACGCCTCGATGATGGTCAGCGGCGGGGCCAGCACGCCGCCGTCGGCCGAATCGCGCAGCGACTGCAGCCCGTCGAGCGCCTGCAGCAGCGCCTGCACCTGGGCCGGGGTCTCCCCGTCCGCCGCCCCGACGTCGACGGCGCTGATCACCTCGCGCAGGCGCTTGGCCTTGCCGTCGGTGACCCGCCGCTGCTCGGCCAGCGGCTCGTACGAGCCGGTGCCGCGGACCGCCTCCGCCGAGAGCTGGCGTTCCCGCTGTAACTCGACGATCAGCTGCAGCACCGGCGACCCGATGCCCTCCCAGCGGTCCTGCGCCTGGGAGACGGTGACGATCTCCTCAACGCTGGAGTAGGCGATGAACCCCCACAGAGCGACCATGGAGACCAGCGGAAGCAGGAGAATCCTGAGCAGCTTGGTACGGATCGGCGGGGGCGAACTCATCCATCATGTCCAATTCCGCGCACGGGTGATGCGCCGCTGGGCAGTCGCGAACCGGCACTACCCCGAGAATGTCCGCCACGACTGGCACGCCTGTGGTCCGTCCACTATGCCGATGGGGCAGATGTACTTCAAGGTACAGATGCGAAGAAACATCACGAATGGCGGGTTGACTCTTTGTCAGCACACGGTTCGTGACCGTAACGGCCGCCATCTCACCCAGAGTGACGATCTTGGGACTCCCGGATGACGGAGCGGCTACCCACCCCGCGCCGAGCCATCCCCCCGAAAATGTAAATAAGTCCGCGAATAGCCTTTCTAGGCTTTTGCAGAGGCGGAGCTACAATTAAGGCGAAAAAGGAAGGGGAGGCTCATGGGAAATGTCGTGGACTATATCGCGACCGAGACGCTGGATCGCGAGACCCAGCACCTGACCCAGGCCGAACTCGACCGGCTGAGCGAGCTGCTGTCCGCCACGACCGGCGATGGCAGAAGGTAGGCCGCGTCGATTTCCGAAACCCCCGCGACAGGCGGGGCGGCCGTTCTGTGAGGCGGAACGGGCGGTGCCGGTGGACGAGGCCGGAAGGCGGGCGTCCGCGGCACTGACCGCGCTCGGTCTGCGGGCGGAGCTCGTGGACGCGGGCGACGGCCGCGACCCGACCGCCTGGTGGTGTCGCCTGCTCGGCGGCGCGGATGACGTCCCGCCGGTCGCGTGCGGAATGGGCAAAGGACGCCCGGACGAGGCTCGCGTGGGCGCGCTGTTCGAGGCCGTCGAGCACTACCTCACCGGCCCGGCCGGGTTCGACCCCGCTGTCGTGCGGCCTGTCGCGCCCGCCGCGCTCGCCACGGGGCCGCTGCGCGGGGACGCGTGCGCGCTGCTGCTGGCCGGGACGCCCGGGCGGCGGATGGCCTGCTTGCGCTATCGCCCGCTCGGCAGGCCGCCTCTTCCCCACAGGCGTGCCGACGCGCTGGTGCCGCTGTTCCTGTCGGCCCCCTGGTACGTCGAGACCGGCGCCGCCCCGCTGCGCGAGCTGGCCGGGGACGACTGCGACTACGCCCAGCTGATGCGCTACAGCTGCAACAGCGGCTCGGCCGTCGGCATCACCGCCGCGGAGGCGCTGTTGCACGCCCTCAACGAGGCCGTCGAGCGGGACGCCCTGTCACTGCTCCTGGTGCGCGCCTTCCTGGGCGGGGACGGCTTCCGGCTCAGCCTGATCGACCCGCGGACGCTTCCGGACGCTCTCGCGCGGGCGTACACGACGGCGGAGGAGCTGACCGGGTCTCCCGTGCACCTGCTGGACATCACCAGCGACCTCGGTGTGCCGACGATGCTGGCGTACACGGCTCCGACCGCCCGCCATCCACACCGGCGCGGGGGCGGCACCTCGCTGGACCCGGCGTACGCCGCCTGGCGCGCCCTCACGGAGCTCGTCCAGACCACGCTCGGCGAGGGCCTGCCGCATGCCGGAGCCGCCGTACGCGGCGATCTGGCCGGGCTGGCGGCGCACCCCGCGCTGCACGCGTGCGGGCGGTTCGACCTCACCGGCGCCCTGCGCGACGCACGAGTGGTCCCCTTCCCGCGAACCTGCGCGGCGGCCGGGTCTCCCGGCGCCCAGCTGCGGAAGGTGGCGGCGATGCTGGCCGCGCGGGGACACCCGGCCTACCACCGCATGGTGCGCGTCCTCCCCTGCGGGATCACCGCCGTGCACGTGATCGTGCCGGACCTGGAGCGGTTCATGCTGGTGACCGACGGCAACCTCGTCCTGCCCGGCCGCAGGGGGCTGGCCGCCGCGGCCGGAAGGGTTTCCGAAACGATGCCACAGGATTGGCAGCCTCATCAATGAGGTGAATGGTTTTTCCGGTTTATCGACCTTGCATGGAGAATTACCAGCCTCTTTATCCGCACATACTGGATTTATGGGCGCACGATATTGGCAGAATCGCCAGGCCAAGACGTCGGTGGTGATCGGCATTCTGCTCTTGGCCCTGGCCACCATGATCTTGACCGTGGCCGGCCGATTGCCCAAGGACTGGGGGATAACGGCCGGATCCGTTCAGGTCATAGCGGCAGTGACGGGCGCGATAGGGCTGGGCAACGGCCTGGTGCAGTTCCTGTCCTGGTGGCGCAAGCGTGGCGCGGCCACGGCCGCCCCCACGTCGGCCGACGTCGCCACCGCCAAGGACGTCCTCTCCGGGCTGGTGACCCAGCAGTGGCGCGACGAGACGGTCCTGCGCTCGCTGTGCGATCCCGAGCCCATGCCGCTGCCCTGGCACTCGACCGAGCGCCGCGAGCTCGCCGACCGACCCGAGATCATCGCCAAGGGCACCGTGGCCTTCCCCGGCCTGGACGTGCACATCGCGGACATGGCACGAAATTTCCGCTCCCTGCGCTGCCGCCGGCTGGTCATCCTGGGCGGCCCGGGCACCGGGAAGACGACCCTGGCCGTGCAGCTCGTCCTCGAACTGCTGCGCACGCGGGAGCCGGAGGAGCCCGTGCCGGTGCTGCTGTCCGCCGCGCGCTGGGACGACCGCGTGTATGGGCGGCTGCAGGACTGGCTGGCCGCGAGCCTGGCGCTCGACTATCCGGCGCTGCGCGCGGAGGGCCTCGGCGTGGACATGCCGGAGACGCTCGTGGCGCGGGGCGAGGTGCTGCCCGTCATCGACGGGCTGGACGAGCTGCCCGACACCGCCCGCGCCGACATGCTGACCGCCCTGAACCGGTCGTTGTACGAGACCGACCAGCTCATCCTCACCTGCCGCACGGAGCAGTTCGCCGAATCCGTGGAGGAGATCGGCGACGCCCTCACGGCGGCGGCGGTCATCGAGCCGCAGCCCATGTCCCCCCCCGCCGCGGCCGACTACCTGGAGGCGTGCCTGCCCACCGTGCCCCACTCCGCCTGGCCCCAGGCCCTGGCGGAGCTGCGCAAGGGCACCGCTCCCGCCCTGTCCGAGGTCACCTCGACGTCAATGGGGCTGTGGCTGGTCCGCGCCACCTACATCGCGCCGCGGGTCGATCCGACGCCGCTGCTGAAGCTCGGACGCGGCAGCGCGGCCGAGCTGCACGACCATCTGTGCAACCAGCTCATCCCCGCTCTGGTGAGCACGCGCAGGCCCGCCGAGGGCCCGCCGCAGCCCTTCCGGCCGCTGCACGCGTGGACGCCGGAGCAGGTCGACCGCTGGCTCACGTACCTTTCACACCAGCTCGCGCGCAACGAGGAGGACCCGCGCGACGTGGCGTGGTGGCATCTGGCCCGCTACACCTCCACCCGCACGGTCCGGTTCGGGGCCGCCGCCGTGATCGGGGTCGTGGTCGGGCTGGCCTTCGGGCTGCTGACGAAGTCGCTCTTCTTCAGCGCGATGGCCGGCCTGTTCTCCGCGCTCGTGGCCGAGACCCTGATCGGCTCCTGGTTCACCGAGTCGCCGGGCCACGCCGACTTCCACCTGCGCGGCAGGCTCTCCGAGCTCCTTCCCGCCCTCCGGGACGGGCTGATCGTAGGAGCCCTGGGAGCCATCGTCGGCTGGCTCATGGCCTACGCGAGCGGGAAGCCGGTCTTCGCCCTGAGGTCCTCGGTGCAGCTCGGGCTGCTGTCCTTCGTCGGGTTCATGGCCCTGCTCAGCCTGATCCGCTGGGTCGAGAGCCCCACCGCCGACCTGACGGCGAGATCCCCGCGATCGACCTGGCAGGCCGACAGGAACCTGACCGCCATCCGGATCCTCGGCGGGCTCGTGGTCGGGATCGCCACCGCGGGCGTCCTGCTGTATTCGGGGATCCCCTCGGACATGTCGATCGTGGTCGGCCTGGTGCTGGGGCTGCTGTTCGGGCTCATACTGGGCCGCCACCACGCCTGGCTGGCCTACAAGCTGACGGTCCCCCGCCTGGCCACCCGGGGGAGCCTGCCGCTGCGGGCGATGGACTTCCTGGACGACGCCCACCGGCTGGGCCTGCTGCGCACGGAAGGGCCGTACTACCAGTTCCGGCACATCGAGCTGCAGCAGCACCTCGCCGACGGGCGGCACGTGGCGCCCGCGCAGGAGCCGCGACCGCCGACGCGGCACCCGTGATACCGCAGGTCAAGGCTCCCCCGCATAGTGACAGCCCTGGTGGGCAGGACGGACGCACATAGTCGTATCGGGGGCGTCATGGCAACTTCAGGAGGCGTCTTCAGACGCAAACCGGTGGAGCTCATCGCCACCGAGCACGAGGGCGAGCTGGCCAGGTCGCTCGGGTTGTGGCAGCTCACCGCCATCGGCGTGGGCGGCATCATCGGCGCGGGCATCTTCGCCCTGGCCGGCGCGGTCGCCAACCAGACCGCGGGTCCTGCCGTGCTCATCTCGTTCATCATCGCGGGGATCGCCAGCGCCGCCGCCGCGTTCTCGTACGCCGAGTTCGCCGGCCTGATCCCGAAGGCCGGGTCCGCCTACACCTACGGGTACGCGGTGCTCGGGGAGATCGTCGGCTGGTGCATCGGCTGGGACCTGCTGCTGGAGTACACCGCCATCGTCGCGGTCGTGGCCATCGGCATCTCCGG
Source organism: Nonomuraea sp. NPDC050451 (assembly GCF_044458585.1). Taxonomy (NCBI): domain Bacteria; kingdom Bacillati; phylum Actinomycetota; class Actinomycetes; order Streptosporangiales; family Streptosporangiaceae; genus Nonomuraea; species Nonomuraea sp. NPDC050451. The sequence goes on along the minus strand of NZ_JBITHZ010000026.1, from coordinate 164,472 downwards.
CTACTTCGGCTTCCTCGTGGAGCAGCTCGGCTTCACGCTGCCCGCGTGGATGCTCGGCGCGCCGGGCACCGGCCCGGGACACGTGGTGGACCTGTTCGCGGCGATCCTGTGCCTGCTCATCGCCTTCCTGTTGAATCTGGGGATCCGCGCCGCGGCCAGGTTCGAGACGTCCGTGGTGGCCATCAAGGTCGCCGTCGTGCTCCTGGTGATCGTGGTCGGGTTCTTCTACATCAACCCGGTCAACTACACGCCGTTCTTCCCGTTCGGGGTGAGCGGGGCGATCACCGGCGCCGCCACCGTGTTCTTCGCGGTGTTCGGCTACGACGCGATGAGCACCGCGGCCGAGGAGTCACGGGACGCGCAGCGGCACATGCCGAAGGCGATCATCTACTCGCTGGCCATCTCCATGGTCCTGTACGTGCTGGCCACGCTCGTGCTCACCGGCATGCAGAACTACCGGGAGATCGATCCCGAGAGCGGCTTCTCCTCGGCGTTCGCCTCCGTCGGGCTGCCCGGGCTCGCGTCCCTGATCGCGGCCGGGGCCGTGGTGGGCATCCTCACGGTCATGTTCACGTTCATGCTCGGCGTCACCCGGGTGTGGTTCTCGATGAGCCGGGACGGGCTGCTGCCGCACTGGTTCGCCAGGCTCCACCCGGTGCGCCGGGTGCCCACGCGGGTCACCTGGATCGTGGGTCTCGCGTCGGCGGTGATCGCCGGGTTCCTGCCCATCCGGGAGGCGGCCGAGCTGACGAACATCGGGATCCTGCTGGCGTTCGTGGTCGTGTGCGTGGCGGTGATCGTGCTCCGCTACCGGCAGCCCGACCTGCCGCGCCAGTTCCGCATGCCGGGGATGCCGGTGGTGCCGGGCATCGGGGCGCTCTTCTCGATCTGGCTGATCACGTTCCTGAGCCCGGTGACGTGGCTGCGCTTCGCCGCCTGGTTCCTGCTCGGGCTGGTCATCTACTTCGCCTACAGCCGGCGCCACTCGGCGCTCGCGTAGACCGGTTCGGGCACGGCCCTCCGGAGCCGTGCCCGGCCGTGCTGTTCAAGGCGCCGTTCAGAACGGGCAGGTGTCCGTCCACTGGGTCACCAGCGAGGGGTTGTTCCGGTCGGCGTCACGCTGGCTGCCGCACAGGAACGGGGCGAAGCGGGTGTCGTCGCGCAGCCAGCGGCTGAAGAACGACACGATCCACTTGCCCTGCTTGGCCTTGTTGCCGTAGCCGGTCATCGGGCAGAGGTGGTCGCCGGGGACCTCGATGTACAGCTTCTCGGCCTGCGTCATGCTGTTGTACCAGGGCCTGGCGTACGTGCCGCCGGGCGCGGCCACGTCGCTCGCGCAGGTCAGGAAGAAGGTCGGCTTGGCGACGCCGGCGAAGCTCCCGCTCGGGTGGTAGGGCGCCAGCGGCACGCCCGCCCTGAACCGGGTGTCGTCGCGCAGCGCCACCATCGTCCCGCCGCCGCCCATGGAGTGGCCCGCCGCGCCGAGCACGCCGTTCACCTTGCCCGAGATCGGGTTGCCGGTGGCGTTGCCGAGGTTGAGCAGCTGGGTGCCGGCCGCCCTGATCTGGGTCCCCCGCTGGTCGGGGCTGTCGGACAGCGTGTTGGTGTCGACGTTGAGGACGACGAAGCCCCAGGACGCCAGGCGCGGGCCGAGCCAGCCCAGGTTCTGCTGCGTGCCCTGGTAGCCCGGCATGAGCACGATTCCCGGGTAGGAGCCGCCGGCCGTCGGGTACGTGATCGTGCCCGCGCGGTAGCCGCTGGGGTTGGGCACGGTGTAGGTGGCGGTGGCCAGCGGGCCGGTGGCCGCCTCCAATGACTGGATGGTCGGGTCGGGGATGGTGCCGCCCGGAGGCGGCGTGGTGCCGCCCATCGTGCCGTAGACCTGGAACTCCCACAGCGAGTAGCCGTAGGCCGTGCCGCGGGCGGTGCCGTACATCCGTACGTATCGCCCGCTCCCGGTCACTGGAAGGGTCTGCGTACCGCCGGTGCCGGTGCTGGTCGCGTAGACGGTGGTCCAGGTCAGGCCGTCGGCGGAGGTCTGGATCTGGAACGCCCTGCCGTACGCGGCCTCCCAGCTGAGCACCACCTGGCTGATGGCGGCGGTTCCGCCGAGGTCGACCCGCAGCCATTGCGGGTCGACGAAGGCGCTCGACCAGCGGGTGGCGGTGTTGCCGTCCACGGCCGCCGAGGCGGGCGTGCCGGCGTTCTCGGCGGACGACGCGGTGACGGGCTTGCCCTGGGACAGCAGCGGGTCGGCGACCGCCCGGGCGGCACCCGCCCCGCCGACCAGCGCGGCGGCGAGGGCCAGCGCGACGAGAACGAGGGAAGGTCTCATGCTCTACCTCTGTGGAACGGGCATGGCTTTCGCCAGCGCGCGGACAGAAAGGCCGGTCGCGAGAGCTCTCCAACGCCCGAACCATATGTGGCGGTCGACGGCGTTGGAAGCGGCGCAACCGCTGAGCGGAAGATGAATGCGGGAAGTTCCGGCGGGCGCCCCGTGTTGGTGCCGAGCATGGGAAACCGCTTCGCCGACGGCGACGTCATCAAGCGACTGCTTCACGGGGCGCGGCACTGGGTCTTCGTGGGCCTGAGCGACAACCCGGAGCGCACGGCCTACGACCAGGCCCGGCTGCTCCAAGGACGCGGCAAACGGGTCATTCCCGTCCATCCGGCCGCCGAGACCGTGCTGGGCGAGCCCGGGTACGCGTCGCTGGCCGAGGTGCCGGACCCGCTGGACGTCGTCGCGGTGTACCGGCGCGCCGAGCTGGCGGGGGAGTCGGTGGACGAGGCGATCGCGGCAGGGGCCAAGGCGATCTGGCTCCCGCTCGGCGTGATCGACGAGGCGGCCGCCGAACGCGCCCTGAGCGCCGGACTCGACGTCGTCATGGACCGCTGCCCGGGCGTCGAATGGGCACTGCGCAGAGACGCCTGAACGGGCGCTGCCCAGCCTGAATGAACGGCCGGTGCTTCTAGCCGACCGCCTGGGCCCGGCCGCGGGTGGTGCCGAGGGCGCGGTAGCGCCGGAGCCGTTCGGTGAGCAGGTCGGGGCGGCGGCGGGGCAGCATCGCGGCGAGCTCCCGCTCCAGCTCGCGCCCGACGCGGCGGCAGAACGCCTCCGGCTCGTCGGCCGCGTCCGGGTGCTCGGGCACGACCCGGTCGGCGATGCCGTCGGCGACCAGGTCGGCGGAGCGCACACCCTGCGCGGCCGCCAACTCCGGGGCGTGGTCGACGTCGCGGTGCACGATGGCGCTGGCGCCCTCGGGCGGCAGCGGTGACAGCCAGCCGTGCTGGGCGACGAGCACCCGGTCGCACGGGATCAGCGCGAGCGCGCCGCCGCCGCAGCCCTGGCCGAGCAGGATCGACAGCGTCGGCGCCTCAAGGGTGACGAGCTCGGACAGGCAACGGGCGATCTCGCCGGCCAGCCCGCCCTCCTCCGCCTCCGGGCTGAGCGCCGCGCCGGGGGTGTCGATGACGGTGACGAGCGGCAGGTTCAGCTCGTGCGCCAGGCGGAAGCCGCGCCGGGCCGCGCGCAGGGCCGCCGGGCCCATCGGCCCCACGTCGGTCTGGGTACGGCGGTCCTGGCCGAGCAGCACGCACGAGACGCCGCCGAAGCGGGCCAGCGCCAGGTACAGCCCCGGGTCCTGCTCTCCCTCCCCGGTCCCGTTCAGCGGCAGGACGTCCGAGGCGGCGTAGCGGAGCAGCTGCCGGACACCGGGCCGGTCGGCGCGCCTGGAGCGGGTGATCGACTCCCAGGCGGGCACGTCCGGCAGCGGCTCCGGCGGCGGCGCCTCGCCCAGGGGCGGCTCCACCGGCGGCGCGAGCAGGATGCGCAGCGCCCGGTCGGCGATCCCGGCCAGCGCCTGCGGCGGCAGCACGGCGTCGACCAGGCCGTGCCGGTACAGGTTCTCGGCGACCTGGACGCCCTCCGGGAACGGCTCCCCGTACAGGGACCGGTAGACGCGCGGGCCGAGAAAGCCGATCATCGCGCCGGGTTCGGCGGCCGTGACGTGGCCGAGCGAGCCCCACGAGGCCAGCACGCCGCCGAGGGTGGGGTCGCGCAGGTAGACCAGGTACGGCAGGCCCGCGGCCTTGTGCTGGGTGACCGCCGCCGAGATCTTCACCATCTGCAGGAACGCCACCGTGCCCTCCTGCATCCTCGTGCCACCCGAGGCGGGCGCGGCGAGCAGCGGCAGCCGCTCGGCGGTCGCCCGCTCCACGGCCGACACCAGGCGTTCGGCGGCGGCGACCCCGATGGATCCGGCGAGGAAGCCGAACTCGCAGGCGACGACGGCCACCCGGCGGCCGTGGAGCAGCCCCTCCCCCGTGATCACCGCCTCGTCCAGGCCCGTGCGCTCCCTGGCGGCGGCGACGTCGGCGTCCTTCACCGGCCCGAGCGGCCGGTCCCAGCTGCGGAAGGAGCCGTCGTCGAGAGCGAGCTCGACGAGTTCGAGCGCGGTCATCCGGACAGCCATGAGCGGATCTCCTCCTCGTCGGCGTTCAGCACGGGAGGCGCGGCGTGGTCGGTCCGGGTGATCTCGACCTCGCCGTCCGGCCCGGCCGGGTCGAAGAACCGCAGCGGCGGGCCGGGCAGCGTGATCTCGCCGATGCTCGCGTGCTCGACGTCGATGAGCAGCCCCTGCGACCTGGTCTGCGGCCAGTCGTACACCTCGTCCAGGTTGCGCACCCGCCCGGCGGGCACGCCGGCGTCGGCCAGCCGGCGCAGCAGCTCGTCCGCGCCGAAGGGGGCGAAGGCGGCCTCGACCAGCTCAACCAGCCGCCTGCCCGCGGCCACCCGCTCCGCGTTCGTCGCCAGGCCCGGCTCCCGCGGGTCCAGGCCGAACTCTGCGCAGAAGCGCTGCCACAGTCCCTCGCTGCCCACCGCGATCTGCACGTGGCCGTCCCCGCACCGGAACAGCCCGTACGGGGCGATGGACGGGTGGTGGTTGCCCTGGGCGCGCCCGACCTCACCGGCCACGGTCCAGCGGGTGCCCTGGAAGGCGTGCACCCCGACGATCCCGGCCAGCAGCGAGGTGCGCACGACCTGGCCGCGCCCGGTGCGCTCGCGTTCGAGCAGCGCGGACACCACGCCGTACGCGCCGTACATGCCGGCCAGCAGGTCGCCGATCGGCACGCCGACCCGCTGCGGGTCGTCGGGTCCGGACCCGGTGAGCGACATCAGCCCGGCCTCGCCCTGCGCGATCTGGTCGTAGCCGGCCCGCCCGGCCTCCGGGCCGTCGTGGCCGAACCCGGTGATGGACAGCACGACCAGCCGCGGGTTGAGCTCCAGCAGGCGCCCGGTGCTGAAGCCGAGCCGGTCGAGCACGCCGGCGCGGAAGTTCTCCAGCAGCACGTCCGCCTTGCGGATCAGGGCCTCGAGGGTGGCCCGGCCGTCCTCGTCCTTCAGGTCCAGGGCGATCGACTGCTTGTTGCGGTTGCACGACAGGAAGTACGTGGACTCGGAGCCGGCGAACGGCGGGCCCCAGCCCCGGGTGTCGTCGCCGCTCCCGGGCTGCTCCACCTTGATCACCCGCGCGCCCAGGTCGCCGAGCATCATCGCGGCGTGCGGCCCGGCCAGCGCCCTGGTCAGGTCGACGACGACGTAACCCGCGAGCGGGCCGCTCATGACAGGCTCCCCGGCACGACGAGGATCACCCAGCACAGCACCGGCGCGACCACCATGATGGTCATGCCCCAGGTCATCAGGCGCTTGAACACGTTGTCGCGTTCGGCGACGTCCGCGTTGGCGACGACCAGGGCCCCGTTGGTCGAGAAGGGGCTGCAGTCGACCACCGAGGAGGAGATCGCCAGCGCCGTGACCAGGCCGACGGCGCCGACCTGACCGGTCTGCAGGAACGGCACGGCGAGCGGGATGAGCGCCCCGAGGATGCCGGTCGTCGAGGCGAAGGCGGAGACCACGGCGCCGATGAGGCAGATCAGGAACGCGGCCAGGAGCGGGGCGCCGACGTGGGCGACCCCGTCGCCGAGCCACTTCACCGTGCCCTGGTCCTCCAGCAGGGAGACGTAGGTGACGATGCCGCCGACGAGGAGCACCGTACCCCAGCTGATCTTGTCGACAGTGCCGCGGGCCGCGGAGGGGAAGATCAGCGTGAGCGCGACCGCCACCGCCAGGGCGAGGAAGCCGATGTCGAGGTCGAAGACGAGCGCGCCCACGGCGAGTACGAGCAGGCCGACCAGCGTGAGGGAGCGCTGCGCGTCGAGGCGGGGCAGGGCGTCGTCGGCGGGCTCGGGGTCCCCGGCGGCGGACCCGGTGGAGGTGCCCGTTCGCGCGAGGGTCGCGACCTGCTCCTTCGGCGACTCGCGGTCGCGCTGCAGCAGCTTCGTGCCGCCCAGGGTGAGGAAGCCGATCAGGCTGATCAGCGCGCAGGCGCCCATCGCGCTGAAGAACAGCACGGCGGGGCTGCCCGGAAGGTGGCTCTTGTCCACGACGCCGTTGGTGATCGCGCCGAAGATGCCGATCGGCGAGAAGCTCCCGCCGGTGGCGCCCTGCACCACCATCAGGCCCATCATGACCGGGTTGATCCGGTAGCGGGCGGCGAAGCCCATGGCCACCGGGGCCACGATGGCCACCGCGGCCGGGCTGGCGGCGCCGATCGCCGTGATCGCGGCGCACACCACGAACATCACCCACGGCATCAGGGCGACGCGCCCGCGTACCGCGACCACGGCCCGGTGCACGATCCAGTCCACGGTGCCGTTGTTCCTGGCCAGCGCGAACAGGTACGTGACGCCGACCAGGATGACGAACAGGTTCGCCGGGAAGCCGCCGAGGACGTCCGACACCTCCACGCCGAACACCGCGGTGCCGACGACGAAGGCCGCCACGAGTGCCAGCGCCCCCATGTTGATGGACCGGACGGTGGCTATCAGGAACACCAACACCAATACAACCAACGCAACGACTTCCGCTGACATCGGCGACTCCTCGGGTCAGGTGACTCTCCGGTTACGTGCGTATTTCCGGATTGGCCTAGCCTCTGCGCCACTGCGCCGGATGTCAATAGACTGTCCCCCGTGACCAAGAAGCGCCCGCAGACCTCCGCGGTTCCCGAGCGGATGGAGCGTCCCCGCCTCTACGTGCAGCTGGCCGACCACATCGCGCGCTTCATCGAGGCTCAGGGGCTCTCCCCCGGCGACCGCCTGCCGCCCGAGCGTCGCCTGGCCGCCGAGCTCGGCGTCAGCCGGGCGACCCTGAGCCGCGCCCTGGTGGCGCTCGAGGTCCAGGGCATGGTCGAGGTCCAGCACGGCAACGGGGCCGTGGTGCTCGCGCCGACGCTGCAGGAGGAGCGGCCGGATCCGGCGTTATCGCTGGCCGGGCGCGATCCGGTGGAGCTCGCGCGGGCCCGCGAGGCGATCATGGCGGGGCTGGCGCGCAGCGCGGCGGCGCATCCCGACCGCAGCCTCCGGCTCGCCCTGCTCGACGCGGACGGCCGCCCGGTGCGCTTCTCCGACACCTGGCCCTGCGTGCGCAGGCTCGCGGGGGCGAGCCTGCTGGCCGATCTCGACGATCTGCTCTCGGAGGCCGCGCCGCTGGACGACGCCCGGGTCTCGGCCGAGCGACTGACGGCTCTCGCCCGAGCGGTCGTGGTCGGTGACGTCGACGCGGCGGCGGCCGCGTGCGCCTCCCTTCTCCAGGTCTGATCGAGGCGCCGTCACTCGGCGGCGCTTCCCATTCCCGCGCGGCGGCGTCAACGCGCGTTCATGTGCGCTTCGGCGGCTGGACATCGAACCTCGGTAGGTTCCACCCCGAATCAGCACATTTGCCCTAAGGGAAGCGCCATGTCTCGTTACCTTGTCGCCGCACTCGCCATCGGCACGGCGCTCGCCGGCACCCTCGCCGCGCCCGCCGCCGCCTCCGCGGTGAAGGAGCCCGTGAAGGAGCCGCGGATCCTGTCCGACGTGAAGCTGCCCGCGCCGGACCTGGCCGCGTTCGAGCCCGGAATCGTCCAGAACTCCCGAGGGGTCAAGCTGGGCGGCGTCGGCAGCGGCCTGTACCCCGCCGGGCGCGACGGCGAGTACTGGATGGTGACCGACCGCGGCCCGAACGGCGAGCCGAAGGTCAACGGCGAGAAGCGGCGCACGTTCCCGGTGCCGGAGTTCGCGCCCGCGATCGTGCGCGTGGCCGTACGGCACGGCACCGCGCGCATCGTGCGCAGCATCCCGCTGAAGAAGTCCGACGGCACCCCGATCACCGGCGTCTCCAACCAGTCCGGCCACGACGAGGCCCCCTACACCTGGGACGGCCTGACCACGCTCCCCTACGACCCGAACGGCCTGGACACCGAGGACATCGTCACGGACGGGCGCGGCGGCTTCTGGGTGGTGGACGAGTACTCCCCCTCGCTCGTGCACGTGGCCGGCGACGGGCGGGTGCTGGCCCGCTACGTGCCCAAGGGGCTCGGCCTGACCGGAGCCGGCTACCCCGTACGCGAGACCCTGCCCGCCATCTTCGCCAGCCGCCAGCAGAACCGCGGCATCGAGGCGCTCGGCATCTCGCCCGGTGAGCGCGCCCTGTACCTGGCCGTGCAGAGCCCGCTGGCCAACCCCGACAAGAAGACCGGCAAGGCCTCCGGCATCGCCCGCATCCTGCGGGTGGACCTGCGGACCGGGCGGCCCACCGGCGAATGGGCCTACAAGATGGAGGACGTCGCCGCCTTCGACCCGGCCGCCGAGCAGGGCGACATGAAGATCTCCGCGCTCAACGTGCTGAAGCCCGGCCGCCTGCTGCTCCAGGAGCGCACCGATGCCGTGGCCCGCCTCTACACCGTCGACCTGCGCAAGGCGACCGACCTCCTCGGCGGCCGCCACGACGACCCGGCGACCACGCCGTCGCTGGAGGCGTCCCTGCCCGCGGACGTCACCGTGGCGGCCAAGTCGCTGACCGTGGACCTGGCGGCGATCGACGGGCTGCCCGGCAAGATCGAGGGGGTCGCCGTGCTCGACCCGAGGACCATCGCCATCGCCAACGACAACGACTTCGGCGTCGGCACCTTCGACGCGAACGGCCGCCTGGTGGACACCGGCATCCCCAGCCGCATCCTGACGATCCGCCTCCCCCGCCCGATCGGCTAGGCGCCGGACCAGCCGGTCAGACGCCGCCCAGCACGTCCTCGTACAGCGCCATCTGGTGCCGCATGACCCGGCGCGTCAGCGCGCCGATCCGGTCCGCGTGGTCCTGGGAGACGCAGGAGATGAGGTGGACCAGCGCCACGTGCCCGTCCCGGGGCACGATGGCCAGGTCGGGCCAGAGCTCTCGACCGCCGATCGACGCCTCGGCGACGGTCTCGGCCAGCGCCCGGTCCACCTCCGGCGGGCCCGCCGCCCATCCTGAGGGGATGACCAGCCCGCTGCCGGCCAGGTCGGCGTACCAGGCGCGCAGGTCCCGTTCCAGGGCGTCCCGGGCGGCGGCCACGCGGCGGGTGTCCTTGAGCGCGCGGTAGGCGGCGCGGGCCGCCCGCCCGTCGGGGAACCTGGCCACCTCCCAGCCGTGCCGGGCGATCAGCGAGCCCTGGCGGGTGGCCGGGTCGACCAGTTCGACGACCGTGGGATCGGCCGCGGTGCGGCAGCGCACGCCCGCGTCGGCCAGCCGGAGCCACAGGTCCCAGTCCTCCAGCCCGCTCTCGGACCGGCGCCAGCCGCCCACCTCCTCGGCCAGGCCAGCGACGTGGGCGACCTGTGAGGGCTGGAAGATCGCGTTCATCAGCTGGAGCTCGGGGTGCCAGCAGAGCGCGAGCGGGGGCGTCACGTGCAGCACCGTCCCCGCGGTGTCCACCCGCGTCGCCCCGGTGGCCGCGAACCGCTCCCCGCCCTCCAGCGCCCGCGCCAGGACGGCGAGGTGCCCGGGCGCCCACCGGTCGTCGTGGTCGAGGTAGGCGACGAACTCCCCGCGGGCCTCGGCGAGCCCGAGGTTCCGCGGTCCCGAAGGATGCCCGTGGCGGTGGGTGCGGATCAGCCGGACCCGGCGGTCGGCGCGGGCGCTCTCGGCCACCACCCGGTCGGTGTCGTCGTCGCTCCCGTCGGAGACGACCAGCAGCTCCCAGTCCCGCAGCGACTGCGCCAGGACGGAGTCGACAGTGGCCGTGATCGCCGGCCCGCGGTTGTAGGTGGGGCAGACGACCGAGAACCTCACGCCGCCACCCGCTCCGGCCGCGGCGTCAGCACCAGCGACCTGATGTCGACGATGACGTGCACCACGATGGACGCGATGAGGCTGCCGGTACGCAGGTAGATCCCGGTGAACGCGATCCCGCCGAGCAGCGACAGCAGGAAGCCCCACCGGCCCTGGTAGACGTGCCCAAGGGCGAACACCACCACCGCCGCGGCCGCCGCGAGCAGCGGGCTGAGGCCGAGGGCCAGGCCGAGGCCCATGAGCAGGCCCCGGTAGACCAGTTCCTCGCAGATGCCCGCCGAGACCGCCACCCCGCCGGCCAGCCACCGCTCGCCGGACGTGCTCGGCAGCAGGGCGGAGTAGGCGTCGGTGCCGGGAACCTTGCCGCCGTTCTTGACCAGCCAGCGCATGAAGAACACGACCGGCACCATCGCGACGGGCAGCGCCACCGCGATGCCGTAGGTCACGGCGGGGTCGGTGGGGGGCTTGACGCCCACGTCGGCCAGGGTCAGGCCCGGCGACAGCGCCACCACGAGGAGGGCCACCGCGGCCAGCGCCCACAGCTCGACGATGGACAGGGCGAGTCGCCGCGACAGCGGGACGTCGCTCTCCTCCTGCCGCTTTCGGGCGCGGAGGCCCACCCATGGCGCGACGATCGCGAGATACACGGCCAGGCCGCCGGCGAGGACCCACGACAAGAGCTGGGATGACATGTCGGCGCCCCGACCTCCTTCGGGAGGTACGGCTGGCGCCGGACGATGCAGGAGCCGGGCACCAGCCGTACAGCGAACATGCTAGATGTCTGTAGGACCAGTCTGAGACCGGCGCCGAGCGGCCCGTAGTCGTCGCCGTCACCGGTCCCGTATGACATCTGTCATGCGGCCGTTCCGGTGCGTGACCGCCGCTTCCCCGCCGACACCCCCCTCTAGCTGCGGAAAACGCCTTCCCACGCCCGCCGGGGAAGCGTCGGGGAACAGGGCCCGGCGTAAGAAAGTACCGACGCTATGGATCACCTCATTGCGTGGACGTGGAGTGATAAATGGCCAAGTACTCAGTGATGATCCCGTTTGTTCCGCGGCGGGCGGAACAGATCCTTCCCTACGCGGCCCTGGTGCAGTGGACCGCGGCACACGCGTTGTGGCAGGGACAGGCGACCCTCATCGAACCGCACCAGGGATTCGTGTACGCCGCAGGCGCCGGTTTCCGGGTGCCGACCGGGCTCGGAGTGACGCTCATGCCGCTGCGCCACCCGTTCGAGGCGGCGCTCCAGGTGCGCTCGCTCGCGATGGCGACCGGCGAGCCCGTGGTGGCGGGCTTCGGCCCGGGGCCGATCTCCTTCCAGGAGAGCCTGCTCGGCGAGCGCTACCCCAGCCAGCTCGGCGCGATCCGCGAGTACGTCACCGCGGTCCGGGCGCTGCTGGCCGGCGGGCTCGTGGAGCTGCGCGGCGAGTACGTCACGTGCCACGGCATGCTGCCGCCGGCCGTCTCGCCGCGGATCGAGATCGGGCTCGGAGTGCTCAGGCGGGGCATGGCCCGGCTCGCCGGACAGGTGGCCGACGTGGCCATCACCTGGCTGACGCCGGCCGAGTACCTCGCGGAGACGATCGTCCCGGCGCTGCGGGAGGGCGCGGAGGCGGAGGGCCGCAAGGGGCCCCGGGTGGCGGCGATGGTGCCGCTGGCCCTGAGCAGGCCCGACCGCACGCCGGTCGAGCAGGCCATGGCGAGCAACGCGCTGCACCTGCAGGCCCCCCACTACCAGGACATGTTGCGCAAGGCCGGGATGGACGTGACAGGCCGGGACCCGGCCGCCGACGCCAGGGCCGCGGTGGACGGGGGCGCGTTCCTCAGCGGCGATCTCGACCAGCTCGTCGCCCGGCTGAAGGAGTACGAGCAGGCCGGGGCCGAGGAGATCATCCTCAACCTGACCGGGGTGTTCAACCTGCAGGGACAGAAGGAGACCATGAACGAGCTGAAGTCCCTGCTGGGGGCGCTGGTCGGCGGGACGTTCGACTGATGGGCGACACGAAGCGGCGGCTGATGCAGTGGGCGACGGGGCAGGCCGGGGACGCCCTGCCCGAGCGGGTCGCGACGATCGTGCTGGAGAACCCGGGCCACCTCGCGGCGATCATCGAGTCCGGCCTGGCCGGCCCGGAGAGCGTGATCTTCGTTCCCGGCGGCCCAGGGGACGCCGAGGGCCCGACGATCGTGGGCTACGACGGCTCGCTGAGCGAGGCGGGCGCCGAGATGTCCATCTCCGAGGCGTTCTTCCTGCAGACGCAGGACTACGGCACCAGCGAGTACATGTCGGTGATCGGCCCCAGCACCGTCCGGATCTTCGGCGAGGAGGACTTCGAGCTCTACCTGTCCGACGCCGACCGGGCAGCGGACGAGGGCGTCTTCCCCGCGTTCCTGACCCATCCCACCGTGCGCATCGCCGACCTGCCCGGGCTCGGTGCGGGTCCCGGGCCGGACGGCCCGCGGCTGCGCCTGCACGCCAGGGCGGACGGCGCGCTGTCCACCTCGCCGACCGGGCTCCCCCTCGGCAAGGTCGGCGACGACCTGCCGGTGCTGCGCGCCGAGTGGGACCGGATCAACGCGGGCGGCGAGCACCCCTGCGCCGTCTGCCTCGGGGAGGCCGTCCCGGAGGAGCGGCGCGCCGCCGAACTGGCCGCCCGGCCGTGGCTGGGGCGCTACCTGACGGCGATCGCCGGGCTACAGGATTTGCACGCCCGTGGCGCGGCCGACGTGCGCGTCTCCGGCTTCGGCGGCCGGCTCGTCCCCGGCCTGGAGGGCGTCGCCGGCCCGGCGGACCTGGCCGGCCCGGACCTGCCGCTGCTGCTGTGGACCGAGCACGCGGCCTACATCCACCAGCCCGTCCATCAGCTGGGGCCGGCGCGCACGTTCGAGGTCGAGCACCGGGCAGGCCAGTTGGCCGAGGCGCTGCTGGTGTGCGGGTCGGTCGAGGCCGCCGCCGAGCACGACGACCCGGCGGGGCTGGCCACGGTGGCCGGCTTCTTCTCCAAGGCGGGGGTGCTGCTCACATGACCGCGGACCTGCCGAGCCAGGCCAGGCGGCTGCTGGACCGGCTGGGTGACAGGGCGGTCGTGTGCGACCTGTACGACCGGACGGGATCGCCCGTCTACCACGACCTGGCCGGCACGGACACCCAGGAGGTGCGCGAGCTCATCGCCCTCGTGCGCCGGGTCCCCGGCCCGGTGCTCGACCTCGCGGCCGGCTCGGGCCGCCTGACGCTGCCGCTGCTCGCGCTGGGCCGGGAGGTGACCGCGGTCGACCTCTCGGAGGGCATGCTGAGCCTGCTGGCCGCCCGGCTGGAGGAGGCGCCGGCGCGGCTGCGCGAGCGGTGCACGCTGGTCCGGGCGGACATGCGTACCTTCTCCTCTCCTGCGCGCTTCGCCGCGATCGTGCTCGGCACCTCGTCGATCTCGCTGCTCGACGCGCCCGGCAGGACCGCCCTGTACGGCACGGTCCGCACGCATCTGAAGCCCGGAGGCCGGTTCGTCCTGTCGACCATCGAGCTGAACGACCTGGACGGCGCCGAGGAGGTCGAGGTCGCCTTCGCCGGCGCCAGCGGCCGCTCGTACCGGTTCTTCGAACGCTGGGACCCGGACGCCGGCCACCGCGTGGTGGCCGTCTGCCCCGCGGAGCTGCCCGAGGGCCAGGTCACCGTGTGCACGAGCACCATCGGCGTGGTCGCGGCCGACCTGCTGGAGGCCGAGCTGACCCGGGCGGGCTTCGCCGTCCGCTCCCGCCACGCCCTGACCGCCCCCGGCGCCAGGCACCGGGACATCCTGCTGGAAGCCGAGGTGGTCGAGTGACCGCGCCGCTGTGGCCCGCCCTGCTGCCCCCGGACCAGCAGGGCCTGGACGAGCTCTGCGCCGTCTCGGCCGAGGGGGTCAGGGTCCGCTTCGCCGACGGCCGCGAGCTGCTGTGCGGCACCAGCGGGTTGTGGAACACCAACCTCGGCTACGGCAACGCCGCCGTCACCGCCGCCGCCGCGCAGGCCCTGGCCCAGGCGTCGTACCTGAACGTCTTCAGGTACGAGAACGACCACGCGCGCCGGGCCGCCGCCGCGCTGATCGACCTGTGCGGCCCCGGCCACTACGCCAGGGTCGTCTTCTCGACCTCGGGCGGCGCCGCCAACGACCTGGTGATGAAGCTCGCCCGGCACTACCACGCCCTGCGCGGCGCCGACCGGCGCAAGCTCGTCGTCGGGCTCAAGGGCGGCTACCACGGCATGACCTTCGGCGGGTTCGCCCTGAGCGGCGAGGACTTCGGCCAGCGCCTCTACGGCGTCGACCAGCGGCTGATCCGGCACGTCACACCCAACGCCGCCGACGAGCTGGCCCGGCTGATGGAGCGGCAGGGGGCGCAGGTGGCGGCGGTGGTCGTCGAGCCGGTGCTGGGCAACGGGGCCGTTCCGCTGACCGGGGAGTACGTGGCCGAGCTGCTGCGGCTGCGCCGCGAGCACGGATTCCTGCTGGTGGCCGACGAGGTGGCCACCGGATTCGGCCGTACCGGCAGCTTCTTCGCCTCCCAGGGCTGGCCCGAGCCGCCGGACCTGCTGATCGCCTCCAAGGGGCTCACCAACGGCACCAGCGCCGCCGCCGTGGTGGTGGCCTCGGGCGAGGTGGCCGCCGCGTTCACCTCCGCCGGCGCGGTGCTCGCGCACGCCGAGACGCAGGCGGGCACGCCGGTCACCTGCGCCGCGATCCTGGCCACCATCGCCGAGATGCGCCGCCTGGACGCGGTGGCCCTGGCCAGGCGGCTGTCGGACCGGCTGGACGAGGAGCTGGCGCGGCTGGCGGCCGAGCACCCGATGGTGGCCGGGACCTCGGGGACGGGCTGCTTCCGCGCGATCCGGCTGCGCGCGCCGGGCGGCGCCGAGCTGCCGCAGGCCGAGGTGCCCGCCGTGGTGGCGGCGGTGCGCCGGGCCGGGGCGATCGTGCATCCGGGCGTCAACGGCGTCCAGCTCGTGCCGGCGCTCACCTACACCGGCTCGGACCTGGCCGAGCTGTTCGCCTGCCTGCGGGCGGGGCTGGCGGCCTACTCCGCCAGGGAGGTGCCGGCGTGACCCAGAGCACCCAGTGCCTGACCCGGACGCTCTTCGGCTGCGACGGCCTGGCCACGTGGCTGGCCAGGGGATCGCGGACGCGCGTGACCCTCCTGATCGACCCCGGCGTGCTCGGCTCGGAGATCGTCGCCCGCGTCCGCCGCCAGGTGGCCAAAGCGGAACGCGGCGAGCAGCTGGTCGTGCTGTCCGGCCCCGGCACCCTGCTCGGCGTGCTGGAGCTCGCCGAGCGCCTGACCGGCGCCGAGCTGGTGGTGGGCGTCGGGGGCGGCTCCCTGCTCGACCAGGCCAAGCTGCTGGCCCTGCTGCACGGGCGCCCGAGCGCGCGGGCCCGGCTGACGGTCCCGCAGCGCAGCGGCATGCTGGTGCTGCCGCCCGGCACCGAGCGCGCCCTGGGGCTCGTCGCCGTCCCCACCACGCTGGGCACCGGCGCCGAGCTCAGCACGGCCGCCTGCCTGGAGTATCCCCAGGGCAAGCGGCTGATCGCCGGCGAGTGCCTGCGGCCCGACATCGCCGTGCTCGACCCGGTCGCCACCGACACGCTGCCGCCCGAGCTGGTCTCCGAGGCCGTCCTGGAGGCGCTCTTCCGGCTGGTGAGCATGTACGCCGGCGACCACGCCGACCTGCCCACCGAGGACGCCCTGACCGAGGCGCTGGCCGTACGCCTGGTCTCGGCGGGGCACGCGGTGCGGCGGGCGCGGGAGGCGGGCACGCCGGTGGAGCGCCCGCTGCGGGCCGAGATCGCCAAGCTCAGCGGGCTCACCCACCAGGAGTGGCTCCATCTGGGCCGCGGGGCCTGGGCCAACAAGGGCTGGCTGATCGCCAACGAGGTGTCGGTGGCGCTCGGCGTGCGCAAGATGCGCGCGGTCGCCGCCGTGCTGCCGCCCCTGTGGCGGGCCATCGCCGGCGGCGACGAGCGGCTCGGATCCGCCAGGAGGCTCGCGCGGCTGTGGTCGTCGCTGCGGGCCGTCGACCCCGATGGCCTGCCCGGCGACCCGGCCGGCGGAATGGCCGCGCTCATCGACTCCTGGCGGGTGGAGCGGCGGCTGACCCCGGATGACCACACGGATGACGACACGGGCGACGACGTGCTCGACGCCATCGCCGGGCGCATCGTGCGCGCGTGGGGCGCCGGGCTGCCCATGCTCGGCGGCCTGACCAGGGACGAGGTACGGGAGCTGCTGACCGAGGTCCTCCGCACGCCGGAGGCGACCAGGTGCTGACCACCGTACCCATCAGGAACTCCCGCGGGAGACGGGACCGCGGGCGAGCAGGAGGAGAGGAGGTGTGGCGATGGACATGACGGCGACCCCGAGCCTGGCTCCCGCATTGGAGCTGGGCATGCAGGAACTCGAGGCCATGGACGCCCCCGGATTCTGGTCCGGCTTCAAGCAGGGCGTCGCGATCACGCTGGGAACGCTCGTCTTCGCCAGCGCGGTGGCCAGCGCCGCTTCGCTGACCTGAGGCGAGCCGGGCCCATCCGGACGTCGACCGCCAGGAAAGGAGGAAAAGGCACATGAACGAATTCGCGAACGCCCCGCTTGAGCTCGGCATGCAGGAGCTCGAGGCCATGGAGGCCCCCGGCTGGGGGACCTTCTGGGGGGTCGTGACCGGGGTCACCGTGGTGAGCGCCGTCGGCACGGCGGTCTCCTACGGCGTCACCGCCGTCATGAGCAGCATCAGCGTCATCACCTGAGAGCTGCCGCAGCCGGATGCCGGCGTGGCGCTCTCGTCTCGAGCTTGAGATGCAGGAGCCCGAGGCGGGGTCCGCGCCGGGACTCCCATGAGGCACAGCGCGGTGGCGGCGGACACCCCGTCGCCACCGCCTGGCCGGATCCCACGTCCGCGCTTGGAAGGTGAGGAAGTGAAGAACGTGTCCACGGTGTGGCTGATCATCCTGGCCGGGATCCTCGTCCTGGCGTTCGTCCTGGTCATGAACAGCAGCCTGTCGGGGGTGGGGCAGGTCGTCCTGCTGGTCGCGCTCGGCCTCGCCGCGGTGGCCTGCTTCGCCCTCCTGGTCGCGAACGCGATAGGGCGGCCGTGAAGCTCGGCAGGAGGGAACGCGAGGAGCTGGACGCGTCCATCCCCGCCCGGCCGCGGCTCGCCGACGACGTGCAGGTCCACCCGCCTGCCCACGAGGGCGCGCCGTGGATCATCCAGCGCGGCCCGGCCCGCTACATCCGGGTGGGCGCGGACATGGCCAGGCTGGGCCGGGCGCTCGACGGGGACCGGGATCACGCCGAGCTGATGGCCGACCTCGGCCCGAAGTGGACCCCGCAGGCGCTCGGCTACGCGCTGGGCGAGCTCAAGCGGATGCAACTGCTCGACGACGGCCGGCGCACCCGCCGCGACGCGCCCTGGGTGAAGTACGTCCCCCCGCTGACGTTGCAGGTCACCCTGCTGCGCCCGGCCAGGTTCCTGGCCTGGTGCGCGCCGCTGGTGTCCGCGCTGGCCACGCGGTTCTGGGGCGTGGTGGCGGCCGTGGTCGCGGTGGCCGGGCTCGTGAGCCTGGCCGCACGCGGCGGGGACCTGGCGGAGACGCTGGGCGCGCCGCTGCCGCTGGACGTCTACGCGGGCGTGGCCGCCGGCACGTACCTGGTCATGGTGCTGCACGAGCTGGGCCACGGCGCGGTGCTCAGCCACTACGGCGGGCGGCCGAGCCGCATGGGCGTCATGCTGCTCTACCTGCTGCCGGCCTTCTTCTGCGACGTCTCCGACGGCTGGCGGCTGGCCCGCAAGGAGCAGCGCGTACGGGTGGCGCTGGCCGGGGTGGCGACCCAGTTCGTGGCGGCGGGCGCGGCGGCCGTCGCGGCGCTGCCGTTCGGCGGGTCGGACGCCGGGCGTGGGCTGCTGGTCCTCTCGGTCGTCACCTACGTGGGCGGCGTGCTCAACCTGCTGCCGTTCGTCAAGCTCGACGGATACCTGGCGCTGATGAGCCACCTCGACATATCCGACCTGCGCAAGCGCGCGATGATCGACGCCCGGCGGTTCGTCTCGAAGCTGCTGTTCGGCGGCGCGTACCCGGTGGAGCTGCCCGGCCCGCGCTGGGCCGTGCCGTACGGGATCGCCTGCCTGGTCTTCCCCATCTACCTGGTCGGCGGGCTGGCCCTGTCGCTCTGGGGCGACCTGCTGCGCGGCCTCGGCCCGGTCGGCTCGCTGGCCGTCATGGCCGTCGTCCTGCTGCTGGTGGCCCGCCTGGCGTACGGCTTCCTGGCGCGCGTCCACGAGGCGCGGGTGGCGGGGGCCTCCGTCGTGCGGATCGGGGCCGTGACCGCGGGGCTGGCCATGGGGGTGACGGCGCTGCTGACGCTGGTGCACGTGCCGTACGAGATCTCGGGCGGATACCACTACCGGCAGGGCCGGGTCGAGCTGGTGGTGCCGGGCGGGCACGAGGAGATCAGGCGGGGGGCGGCGGTCCGGCTGCTGCGCAACGGGGTGGTCCTCCGCGAGCAGGTGGGATCGGCCGTGGTCGCCTCCGGCACGGCGGCGAGCGCCTCCGCCCCGATCTCGGTGCTGCTCCCGGTCCGCACCGAACGCGACCTGCCGGTGAGCGTCTCGGCCTACCCGCTGGCCGTACGCGAGGCGCCGGCGGAGCCCAGCGGCGCGGCCAGGGTCGAGGCGGGCAGCCCGCCGCTCGGCGAGTGGCTGGTCGCGACATACCTGTCGGGCGCCTGGTGACCACGGGGAGAAGGAGAGATGGAGTTCATCCAATATTTGCAGCACTGCCCACAGGGGATGCCCTTCTACGACGTCGTCGGCACGGCCGCGGCCGCGGGGTTCTCCCGCGCTGACGCGCCCGCGCCGCCCGGCTGGACCCGTACCGAGAACAGCGACTGGATCATCCTCAACGCGCCCGTCGACCGCATCCAGCGGCAGGGCTGGAAGATCCACGCCTCGGCGACCCCGGAGAACGCGGAGACCGTCCTCGGCGAGGTCTGGGACTACTGCGTCGCGCACCGGGTGAGCTTCAAGTTCCTGCGCTCGGAGCAGGTGCTCAGGCGGCGCAACGGCAAGTACGGCGACCGCGGCAGCGCGGGCAAGTTCGTGACCGTCTACCCCGGCGACGACCAGCAGCTCGAGAAGATCCTCAACGAACTCGGCGACCTGCTCGACGGCGAGCGGGGCCCGCACATCCTCAGCGACCTGCGCTGGCGCTCGGGCCCGCTGTACGTCCGCTACGGCGGATTCGTCGAGCGGACGATCCAGAACGAGTTCGGCGAGACCGTCCACTGCGTCGAGGACCCCCAGGGACGGCTCGTGCCCGACGTCCGCGGACCCGCCTTCCGCCCACCCCCCTGGGCGGAGCTCCCGGCCTGCCTGGCCGAGTCTCTGGCCGCGCGGAACCGGGGGACGCTCGACGACTTCCCCTTCCGCGCGACCAAGGCCTTCCACTTCTCCAACGGCGGCGGCGTCTACTACGCCACCGACACCCGCTCCGGCGAGGTGGTGGTCCTGAAGGAGGCCAGGCCGATGGCCGGGCTCGACCAGGAGGGCCGCGACGCGGTCGCCCGGCTGGAGCGCGAGCGCTGGGCCCTCGACCGGCTCGCCGGGCTGCCCTGGATCCCCCGGCTGATCGACTACCGGATCGGCCACGAGCACTACTTCCTGGCCCGCGAGTACGTCGAGGGGGAGCCACTGGGCCGGGAGATCGCCCGGCGCAACCCGCTGCTGCGGGCCGACCGGTCGCCCGCCGACTTCGCCGCGTACACCGAGTGGGCGCTGAACATCCTGGGGCAGGTCGAGCGGGCCGTCGAGGCGATGCACGGGCGGGGCGTGGTCTTCGGCGACCTGCACCCCGCCAACATCCTGGTCAGGGCCGACGACACGATCGCCTTCATCGACCTCGAGGCCGCCATGGAGGCGGACAAGAACCTGGTCCAGGCGATGGCCGCGCCCGGTTTCGTGGCCCCGCCCTCCTACACCGGCGCCGAGGTGGACCGCTACGGCCTGAGCTGCATCCGGCTGGCCGTCTTCTGCCCGATGACCAGCCTGCTGCCGTGGGGCGCCGACAAGTTCGCCCAGCTCCTCGACGTCATCACCACGTACTTCCCGGTGCCGCCCGGCTACGTCGAGCAGACCCGCCGCGACCTGGGCCCGGCCCCGCACTGGAGCGACCTGGTCGGCCAGCCCGCCGACCGCCCGCCGCTGACCTGGCCGGCGCCCGGCCCGGCGGCCTGGCCCGAGCTGCGCGCCGCGATCGCGGGCGGCATCCTCGCGAGCGCCACCCCTGACCGCACCGACCGCCTCTTCCCCGGCGACGTCGCGCAGTTCCTCACCCCGGGCGGCGGGGTGGCCTTCGCCCACGGGGCCGCGGGCGTGCTCTGGGCGCTCGCCCAGGCCGGGGCCGAGGTCCCGGACGGGCACGTGGACTGGCTGGTGACGCGCACGCGCGAGCTGGCCGAGGCGCGGCCGGGGTTCTACGACGGGCTGTACGGCATCGCGTACGCCCTGGACCGGCTCGGCCGCACCGGTGAGGCGCTGGAGGTCCTCGACCGGGCCACCGGGATCCCGCTGGACCGGGTGCCGGGCATCGGGCTGTTCTCCGGGCTGGCGGGGGCCGGGCTGGCCCTGCACCACTTCGGGCGGGACTGCGGTGCCGTGACCGAGCGCCTGGTCGAGCGCCTGCCGGCCCAGCCGCAGGGACCTCCGGCGCCGGGGCTGATGCACGGGGCGAGCGGGGCCGCGCTGCTGCTGCTGCGCCTCTACGAGCACAACCGGGACCCCGCCCTGCTCGCGCACGCCGAGGCCGCGCTCCGCCGCGACCTCGCGGTGATGGGGGCGGGCTCGGACGTCCCGGCGCCGATCGGCGCGCCCTGGCGGGAGCCGGTCCTGGCGATGGGCGGCGCGGGCGTGGCCATGGTGCTGCGGCTGCTGATCGAGCACTACCCGGACCCGGAGCTGATCGAGATCCTGGACGACCTGCGCCGCGCGGCCGGCGACCACGTCGTGACCGGCGCCGGGCTGTTCACCGGCCGGGCCGGGGCGATGCTGGCGCTGGCCGGGCTGGGCGAGCCGCCGTACTCGCCCCGGCTGGCGCGGCAGGCCGGGCACCTGTCCTGGCACGCCGTACCGCACGGGGGGCACGTCGCCTTCATCGGGGAGCAGGCGCTGCGGCTGTCCGCGGATCTCGCCACCGGCGCGGCCGGGGTGCTGCTGGCGCTGCACGCGGCCCTGGACGGCGGCCCCGGGCTCCCCTTCCTCGACGACACCTGCACATCGACACAACGGGAGGACACATGAAGCCGATGTTGAGGGCGGAGGGCCTGACGAAACGGTACGGACCCGTGCTGGCGGTGAGCAACGCCGGCTTCGCCGTACGGTCGGGCGCGATCACGGGGTTCCTGGGCCCGAACGGGGCGGGCAAGTCGACGACGATGCGGCTCTTCCTCGGCCTCGACCGGGCGACCAGCGGTTCGGCCCTCATCGACGGGAAGCGTATCGACGAGTGGCCGGTGCCGGCCCGCAAGATCGGCGCGGTGCTGGACACGCAGTGCGCCCACCCCAGCCGCCGGGCCATCGACAGCGTCCGCTGGGCGGCCAAGCTGGCCGGGGTGGCCGAGAACCAGGCCGAGGTGCTGCTGGAGCGGGTGGGCCTGTCCGCGGTGGCCGGTCAGCGGGCCGGCCGGTTCTCGCTGGGCATGCGCCAGCGCCTGGCGCTGGCCATCGCCCTGGTGGGCAACCCCGAGGTGATCATGCTGGACGAGCCCATGAACGGCCTCGACCCCGAGGGCATCACCTGGATCAAGGGGCTGCTGCGGCAGTTCAAGGAGCAGGGGCGTACGGTCTTCGTCTCCAGCCACCTGCTGGCCGAGATGGAGGACCTGGTCGACGACCTGGTCGTCATCGCGCAGAGCAAGATCGTCGGCGCGGGCGCGGCGCAGGCGTTCATCCAGCGCTTCCAGACGCAGACGGTCAGCGTGCAGTGCGACAACCCGCGCGTGCTCGGCGCCGCCATCACCAACGCCGGCGGCCGGCTCGTCAGCCTGGCCGACGCGCAGCGGCTGCAGGTCACCGGGCTGGAGGCGGGCCTGGTCGGGCAGCTCGCCAAGGACAGCGGGGTGGCCATCTTCGAGCTCCGCGAGGAACGGAGCCTGCTCAAGGCATTCACCCAGGCGACGGCCGAGAAGGCCGGGATCAAGGGAGAGGTGGGCTAGCCATGGGTTTCGCCGATCTGTGGTCCGCTGAGATCATCAAGTTCCGTACTCTGCGCAGCTATCTGATCACGGCCGTCGCGGCCATCGTGGTGGCCGGGATCGGCGGCGCCATCATGGGCGGCGCGCTCGACGCCCAGGGCAACGTGCCGGGTCTGGGCACGTCCGTCCAGGTCATCACGCTGCCAATGGAGGTGGTCATCTACGCCATGGTGGTGCTGGGCGTGCTTGTGGCGACCGGCGACCTGCGCAGCGGCACCTTCCGCATCACCTCGATCATGGCGCCGTGGCGCAACCGGGTGCTGGCGGCCAAGTTCTCGGCCGTGGCCGCGGTCGCCCTGGCCGTCACGATCCTCGCGCTGGCCGCGGCCTGGGTGGGCGGCCTGGCCACCGGCGGCGGCCACTTCTCCCCCACGGCCGGCGACGGCACGATGCTCATCCTGACGCACCTGGTGGCGGTGCCGCTGGCGACGGTGCTCGGCGCGGCGGTCGGCATGCTGCTCAGGAACACGGCGGGGGCCATCTCCGCGCTGCTGATCTGGGCGCTGGCCGTCGAGGCGGTGCTGGTCTACACGATCCCGCCGGAGGTCGTGGCGTTCCTGCCGTTCAAGACGATCGGCGCGGCGGCCGCCAACCTCAGCCTGGGCGCCCTGCCCGGGCTGGGGATGTTCACGCTGTACGTGGCCGTCGCGGTGGGGCTCGCGGTGTACGTCCACCAGCGTCGTGACCTGGGTTAGCCGTACGGGGCCGCGGGACCGGATCCCGCGGCCCCAAGGGCTGGTGACCAGCTTGCTGCCCCCGGCCTGATCAGCGACGATGCCCCTTTCTCTGTCGTCGGCGTATTGACACCTTGTTGAGCCGGTGTTTACATGTGCCCCAGGCTGATCTACGCAATTGCGCCACCTCGGGGAATTGCGGGCAATTCACATCGGTATAGCGCGCCCCGAAACCTCAGCTGGCGGCGGAAGTGGGGGCTGGCTGAGTATGGGGCGGATGCTGCGGGCGGAGAACCTCACCAAACGATTCGGCTCGGTCGTCGCCGTGAGCAACGTGAGCTTCTCGGTAAGGGCCGGGGCGATCACCGGATTTCTCGGCCCCGATGGCGCCGGAAAAACAACGACACTTCGTCTTTTTCTCGGACTTGTCCATCCCACTTCGGGCTTCGCGCTCATCGACGGCAAACCCCTCGACCAATGGCCGGTCCCCGCCCGCAAGGTGGGCGCGGTGCTGGACGGCCACTGCGCGCACCCCTCCCGCCGGGCCATCGACAGCGTCCGCTGGGCCGCCCGGCTGGCCGGCGCCGGAGCCGATCCCGAGGAGCTCCTCGACCGGGTCGGCCTCGCCGAAATGGCCGGTCAGCGGACCGGCTCCTTCTCCCTTGGCATGCTGCAGCGCCTGGCGCTGGCCATCGCGCTGGCCGGCGATCCGGAGATCGTGATCCTGGACGAGCCCCTGAACGGCCTGGACCCCGAGGGCATCGCCTGGATCAAGAACGTCCTGCGCCGCTTCCGCGACCAGGGGCGTACCGTCTTCATCGCCAGCCATCTGCTGGCCGAGCTGGAAGACCTGGTGGACGACCTGGTGGTGATCGCGCAGAGCAGGGTCGTGGGCAGCGGCTCGGCCGCGGCCTTCATCGACCGCTTCCAGCCGCAGACCGTCAGCGTCCTGTCCGACCAGCCCCAGGCGCTCGGCGCCGCGGTCACCCGGGCGGGCGGTCAGGTCCTCGACACGAACGGGCAGCGGGTGCTGATCAGCGGGCTGACCTCGACCCGGCTCGGCGAGATCGCGCGCGCGGCGGGCATCGCGCTGTTCGGCGTCACCGAGGAACGCACCCTGCGCACGCCCTTCACCCCAGCCATCGCCGACGGCCTCACCGGCGAAGCCTGCTGACCCCGCTCCCCGCACACGACCGCCCGGGTGCAGGACGCTCCCTCCTCGCACGGAGCGCTCGCCTCGTGGGTTCGGGTCAGCCGGTGCCGCCGGGAGAGATCAGGCCGGTCTCGTAGGCGACCACCACGGCTTGGACGCGGTCGCGCAGGCCGAGCTTGGCCAGGATGCGCGCGACGTGGGTCTTCACCGTGGCCACGCTGAGGCTCAGCTGGTCGGCGAGTTCGGCGTTGCTCAGGCCGGTGGCGAGCAGGCGCAGCACGTCCAGTTCCCGAGGCGTCAGCTGGGACAGATCGCGGTGGAGGGCGGCCTTCGCATTGTCGCGGCGGGCGAAACGTTCGACCAGGCGGCGGGTGATGGTGGGCGCGAGCAGGGCGTCGCCGGAGCGCACCAGACGTACCGCGGCCACCAGGTGTTCGGGTGTGACGTCCTTGAGCAGGAACCCGCTCGCCCCCGCGGCGAGCGCGGCGTACACGTAGTGGTCGAGGTCGTAGGTGGTCAGGATCAGCACGCGGGTCTCCTCGGCACCGCCCGCGAGGATCCGCCGGGTGGCTTCGAGGCCGTCCATCTGCGGCATCCGGATGTCCATGAGCACGACGTCGGGCCTGGTACGGCGGACCGCGGCGACGGCTTCCTCCCCGTTGGCGGCCTCGGCCGCCACTTCGATGCCGTTGGCGGTGAGGATCATGCGGAAGCCCGTGCGTACCAGTGCCTGGTCGTCGGCGATGACGGCGCGCAACCGCTCGGTCATGCGGTCCTCCACGGGACGCGGGCCTTGATCCGGAATCCGCCCCCGGCCGTCGGTCCGGCGTCCAAGGTGCCGCCGTAGACCGCGAGCCGCTCGCGCAACCCGATCAGTCCCCTGCCGCCGCCGGTCGAGGGTCTGGCGCTCCGTGTCCCGCCGGTGTCGGTCACCTCGATCTCCAGCCAGTCGCCGTCATGGCCGATCGTCACGGACGCGGAGGCCCCGGCCGCGTGCTTGATCGTGTTGGTGAGGGCTTCCTGCACGACGCGGTAGGCGGCGAGGTCGATCCCGGGAGGCAGCGGCCCGGGCGGCGCCCCCGCGACGCGCACCGGCACTCCGGCGGCGCGGACTCGTTCCACCAGGGCGTCGAGCTGGTCGAGCCCGGGTTGGGGTTCGAGCCCGTCGGAAGGCCCGTCGAGGCGTTCGCCGCCCGGGCCGGCGAGCAGGCCCATGACATGGCGCAGTTCGGCCATGGCGGCCCGGCCGCCGGACTCGATCGCGAGCAGAGCCTGTTTCGACTGTTCCGGCTCCATGTCGATCACCTGGCGGGCCGCGCCGGCCTGGATCACCATCACGCTGACATTGTGGGTCACCACGTCATGGAGCTCGGCGGCGATCCGGGACCGCTCCTCCGCGACAGCCCTGCGCGTGGCGTCCGCCTGCGCCTGCTGCAGCTCGGCGAGCCGGTGCCGGCTGGCTCCCAGCTGTCCCCGCCAGAAACGGACGAAGCTCCCGAAGAAGCCGACGCCCAGCAGGACGACGAACGGCCCCATCCAGCCCGGCAGCGCAGGCGCGACGTCCCCGAACCCGGCACCGACGAGTCCGACCGCGAGCACCAGGCCACCCATCGCCAGCAATCGGTTGCGGCTGTGGACGACGGCGCCGTACGCGGCGACAGCGCAGGTCAGTACGGTGATCCAGGTCGCATCCACGTGGGTGGCCCGCGCCGCCGCCAGCACCACCCAGAAGGTGATGAGCGGGTACCGGCGCCGCAGCGCCAGCGGCAACGTCGTCAGCGCCACGAGGAACGCGGGCGGATCTTGGGACGGAAGCTGGGCAGGCGGTCTGCCGGAGGGTGAGGACAGGACGCTGGAAGGTGGTGCGTGGTCGGCCGGGAGACCAGGTCGGAGCCGCAAGTACTCGATCACTTCGGGCTGATGCGCGACAGGGCCGGCCAACGGATATCTCACCGATACGGTCACCGCGATGACCGTCAGGACGATCGCGACCACCGCGTCGGCGGCGAGTGCTCCGCGAGACGGCCTTGGGGGTCCGTCGCCACTCCGTCCCGGCGTGTCCCGGACGCTGCGCCGATCCGAGTAGTCCTCGTTCAGCCGGCTGTACAGGTCGAGCACATACCGCCACCAGGGCCGTCGTTCACCGGTTTCCACCGGCACATTGTCACGCTTGCCGCGTCCGTCCCGCATCGGCCGTCGTGACGGGGCTTCACGGTCTTCGGGACTACATCGCAGGGATGACGTGGCGGCCCTTGGTTCTCAGGCGGTACGTGATCTCGGTATGGCGGCCGACGCGCGCCGGCATGAGCAGTGCCTAATTTCGTTCCCGACTTCAACCTTTCGGATCACTGCTCAGGAGGACATAGCGTGACTTCTGTCCTGCAGGCCCAGGCATTGGGCAAGAAATACGGCAGGCGCTGGGCGCTGCGCGAGTGCACCATCGACATCCCTGCGGGCCACGTCGTCGGGCTGGTGGGTCCCAACGGAGCCGGCAAGACCACGCTGCTGAAGCTGGCCAGCGGCCGGCTCGAACCGACGGCCGGCGGCATCACCGTGCTCGGCGGCCGGCCGGGAAACACGCCGGCGCAGCTGGCCAGGGTCGGGTTCGTCGCCCAGGAGACCCCCGTCTACGCGGGCCTGACCGTCGCCGAACACCTGCGGCTGGGAGCCCGTCTCAACCCCCGTTGGGACGACGGCATGGCGCGGGAGCGCATCGCGCGGCTCGGTCTCGTCCCCGCGCATCGGGCGGGCAAGTTGTCGGGTGGCCAGCGTGCCCAGCTGGCCCTCACCCTGGGCCTGGCCAAGCGGCCCGACCTGCTGATCCTGGACGAGCCCGTCGCCGCGCTCGACCCGCTGGCCCGCCGGGACTTCGTGCAGGGGCTGATGGAGGCCGCCGTCGAGCGCAAGCTGAGCGTGCTGCTGTCTTCCCACCTGGTCTCCGACCTGGAACGCGTCTGCGACTACCTGATCGTGCTCGTCGACTCCCGCGTCCAGGTGGCCGGGGAGGTGGACGAGCTGCTGGCCACCCATCACCGGCTCACCGGCCCGCGCCGCGATCCCGACCGGCTGCCCTCCGATCAGCAGGTGATCTCCGCGCGTCACACCGAGCGGCAGAGCACGTTCGTGGTCCGCACCGGCGGCCCGATCCTCGACCCCGCCTGGACGGTCAGCCGGCTCAGCCTGGAGGACCTCGTCCTGGCCTACATGGACAAGCGCACCGCCGAGAACCGGCCTGTCGCCCTGGAGGTGCAGGGATGATCTGGCTGACCTGGCGGCAGTTCCGCGGCTCGGCCGCGATGACGGCCGCCGTCATCGTCGTCCTCACCGCTGTGCTGGCCCTGACCGGCCCCGGCCTGTCCACCTCCTACCGCGCCGGGCTCGCCGGCTGCACTCCGGACAACACCTGCGACGACTTCTTCGACCGCTTCTTCGACGAGCACCAGATCCCCTTCCTCGCCCTCACCCTCGTCGTGCTGATCCTGCCGGCGCTGGTCGGGCTCTTCTGGGGAGCCCCGCTGATCACCCGCGAGCTGGAGGCGGGCACGCACCTGCTGGTGTGGAACCAGAGCATCACCCGCGGCCGCTGGCTGGCGGTCAAGCTCGGGCTCACCGGCCTGGCGGCCGTGGCCGCCGCCGGCGTGTGCGGCCTCGCGGTGACCTGGTGGTCCGATCCGCTGGACAAGTCGGCCGTTCCAGAAATGGCCCAGATGTCTCCCCTGGTGTTCAGCGCGCGCGGCATCGCCCCGATGGGGTACGCGGCGTTCGCCTTCGTCCTGGGCGTGACCGTGGGCATGCTGGTGCGCCGCACCCTGCCCGCCATGGCCCTCACCCTGGCCGCCTTCGCCGCGATCCAGCTGGCCATGCCGCTGCTGGTCCGGCCCCACCTGATGCCCCCGGTCAGCGCGACCTTCGAGCTCGGCAAGGCGAACGTGGACACCCTCAACGTGCAAGGGCAGGGAGGCGGACCCGTGCAGGTCTTCCTGAGGACGTCGGCCGTTCCCGGCCACGCGGGCGCCTGGGTCCTGACCAGCAACCTCCTCGATCCCTCCGGACGTACGACCGCCGGCAGCGGCTACGAGGGCTCGGCACCGTCGTCGACGATCGCGCGGTCCATCCCGATCTCCACGACGTCGGGCCCCTGCGCCCCGGCAGCGGGACGGCCGAACACCGACGCGTGCCTGGTCGAGATCAACCGGCTCGGCTACCGGCAGCAGGCGACCTACCAGCCCCTTGAGCGCTTCTGGCCCTTCCAGTGGATCGAGACCGGGATCTACGCCCTGCTCACCCTCGGCCTGACGTGGTTGTCCTTCTGGTGGATCCGGAGAGGCTTGTCATGACTGTCGTCAGGACCGCGGCCGCCGGGCTCGCCCTCCTCCTGGCGGCGGCCTGCACGGCGCCGGCGCCGCCGCGCGGCCAGGCGAGCACGGCAGCCGGTACGGCCTGCGCGCCTCCGCAAAGCACCCTCGGGCCGGAGACGGCCACCACGATCGACGTCATCGAGCAGGCGTACTCCTGCATCCTCGGCACCTACTACAGCGGCGCCACGCTGGACACCCGCCCGCTGCTGACCGCCGGATTCGTCGCCCTGACGCAGGAGCTCAACCGCAACGGGAGCGACCTGCCCGAGGCCACCATGCCGGCGCTGACCGGCGACCGCAAAGCCGACTGGACCGCCTTCGAGACCGCCTACCGGAAGATCACCGATCAGGTTCCCGACCTTCGCGACAAGCTGGCCGTCATCACCCTTCAGGCGTTGGTGGCCTCCCTCGGCGACAACCACGCCGGCTGGGCGCATGACGTCAAGCGGCCGCCCGACTACTACGACGGTGACGGCTACGGCCTGGGCCTCGAGGCGAACGTCAACGGCCCGCAGGTGGACGTCAACCCCGGCGCCGCCCTCGCGCCGCTGTTCGTCACCACCGTGCAGGGCGGCGCGGCGCAGAAGGCCGGACTTCGCCCCGGCGACATCATCGAATCGATCAACGGATCGGCGCCCTTCATCGACGGGAAGGCCACCCCCGCGATCGCCGCCCTCTACCCGCGATACCCGGAGGCGCGCCCGGTCCGGCTGCGGCTCCTGCGGCAGAGCACCGGCCGCCGCTGGAGCGTGACGCTCGAACCCGGCCTCTACCAGCGGGACCTGGCCGCCTTGCAGGTGGTGCAGTCGAAGCTGCTGGACGACGACATCGCGTACGTACGGATGACCGGATTCGCACCCGACTCCGCGGAGCGGGTCCTGCGGGCGATCTCCAGACTACGCAAGGGCCGGACGCTCACCGGCGTCGTGCTGGACCTGCGCGGCAACAGCGGCGGCAGCCCCACGGAGGCGACCCGGCTGGTGAGCGCGTTCGTCCACGGCAAGGCCACCGCCTACCTGTGCACCGTGGACGGCAAGTGCGAGACTTCCCGGACCGACGACACCGTTGAGCTGCTCAACCTGCCGCTGATGGTGCTCACCGACCGCAGTTGCGCCTCGGCGTGCGAGCACTTCAGCTCCGCGGTCAAGGACCTGCGCCTTGGCCGGCTGGTCGGCACCAGGACCGCCGGCGAGATCTCCGGCCCGGCGCAGCCGTACCTGCTCGCCAACAACACCACCCTGAGCCTTCCCGCCAGACACCACCTGGGCCCGAACCACGAGGTCATCGACCGGATCGGCGTGCCCCCCGACCACCACGTACCCCTGACCCCCGAGGACGCGGCCACCGGACGTGACCCCGCCCTGGCCAAGGCTCTGACCCTGCTGCGCAAGTGAATGGACCTCCCGATGAGACACCTCCTGGCAGTCGCCGCGGGGCTGGCCGTCCTCACCGCGTCCGCCTGCTCCGCACCCGCACCGCCCCGCTCCGCCGCCCCGTCGGCCACCCCGACCGGCCCCGCCACCCTGCCCGCCCCCACCGGCGCCCACCCGGTCGGCACCACCGCCCTCTACCTCAAGGACACCTCCCGCCCCGACCCCTGGAACCTCGACGCCGACGCCAGAGAGCTCAAGGTCACGCTGTGGTACCCGACCAAGCGGCGCGACGGGCAGCGGGCGCCGTACATGACACCCAGGGAATCCGAACTCCTCCTGAAAGGCACCGGGATTGCGAGCGCGCCGTACGACACGCTGAGCAAGACCCGCACGAACGCCGTCAAAGACGCCGAACCCGCAGGGAAGACACTGCCGCTGGTGGTGCTCTCCCCCGGCTTCACCAAACCGATGAGCACCCTCACCTCCCTGGCCGAGGACCTGGCCAGCCGCGGGTACGTCGTGGCCGGGATCGACCACACCTACGAGAGCTACGCCACGACCTTCCCGGGCGGGCGGGTCGCCGAATGCCTCGCCTGCGACAGCAATTCCGACCCCGGCTTCGGCACGGGCCTGGTCGCGGGCCGGGCCGCCGACGTCTCCTTCGTGCTCGACCAGCTGCCCTCGAAGTGGGACGGCGCCGACCGGATCGACCGCTCCCGCATTGCCATGGTCGGGCAGTCGATCGGCGGGTCCAGCGCCATGGCGACCATGCTCGAGGACCCCCGGGTGCGGGCCGGGATCGACATGGACGGCACCGCCTACGCCCGGATCCCCAAGAGCGGGTTCTCCCGGCCGTTCATGTTCCTGGGGTCGGCGCAGCACGTCTCCGGAGGCCCCGCCCCCACGTGGGACCGCGACTGGAAGCTGCTCACCGGATGGAAGCGCTGGATCGTGCTGTCGGGCGCGGAACACCAGTCCTTCACCGACACCCCGCTGCTGGCGGACGCCCTCGGCATCAAGCCCATCTCCGGCGTCCTGCCCGCGGCGCGCGCCGCCGAGCTCACCCGCACCTACGTGGCGGCCTTCCTCGACCGGCACCTGAAGTCGCAGCGGCAGCCCCTCCTGGACAAGCCGTCATCGCGCTACCCCGAGGCCGAGTTCTGCCCCGCGGCCTGCGCTCGATCCTGAGGCCCTGCCCCCTGAAGCCGTCGGGGGATGCTGAAGACGCCGGATGCGCCCGCCCGCGGCCCTTCGCCGGAGGCCCGGGTCAGGGGTTTCCGGCGGCGACGCTGTTCTGGGCAGCCAGGCCGTTGACGTTGATGAACGCCCGAGCCAGCTTCGCCCGCGACGCCGTCCGCGCCATCCCCGACACCCGGGCGATCTCCTCCGCCGTCGCCAGATCGTCGTAGGCGGCCTTCGGGTCGCCCAGGAGGATCCGCGTGGTCCCGAGGTCGAGCAGGATGTCCGACTGCACCACCCGGTCGCCGATGTGGATGGCGATCTCCAGCGCCTCCATCAGCTCGGGACAGGCCTTCTCCGGGGTGCCGGCCCGGGCGGCGTGCATGGCCACCGCGCGCCGGATGCGGGCCTCGCTGCGCAGGCTGCCCGCCTCGCGGCACAGGCCGAGCGCCCGGTCCAGGCAGTCCTGGGAGGCGGGCTCCTCGCCGGTGCTGTGCAGCACCATCGCCAGCCCGACCAGGGCGTCGGCCTCGGCGATCACGTCCCCGCTGCGGTGCAGCGCCGCGGCGGCCTCCTGGTAGACCTCGCGCGCCGTGGCCAGGGCCTGGTTGATGCGGTCGAGGTCGCCGACCAGGCGCAGGGTCAGCCCGCGGCCGTGCTCGTCGCCCAGGCGCTGGAAGATCGCCAGCGCCTCCTCCAGGTGGTACGCGGCGCCGATGTAGTCGCCGACCAGCAGCGAGCGGTAGCCCAGGGAGTACATCAGGACGGCCTGGCCGCGCAGGTTGCCCGCGTTCCTGACACCGGCCAGGGCGACCTGATGGGACTCCAGCCAGACGTCGAAGTGGGCGCCGGCCTCGAAGAGCGCGAGTGGCGCGATGGCCAGCTCCCAGCAGGTCTCGGGTGCCGCCGCGGCCCGCCGTACCAGGGCGAGATGGGTGCGCAGGTGCTCCTCGAACCAGGCCGAGCCCGGCCCCGTCCAGTCCCGGGCCCCGGCGGGCCGGTAGCGGGGCGCCGTGCCGCGCGGGATGGAGTTGTCCTTGCCGCGCATGGAGGCGTGGGCGGCGTCCGTCAGGGTCAGCCAGCCGCCGAGGGCGCGTGCCACGGCCGCGGTCAGGTCCTGCTCGCCGTCCTCCAGGCGGGCGCGGGCGGCGCCGAAGCCGAGCAGCAGCTCGTGGCAGTGGTAGCGCCCGCCGTCTGACAAGGGCATGACGAAATGGGTTTCGGCCAGCTCCTCCAGCAGCTCCTCCGCGGCCTCCACCGGTACGTCGGCGAGCGCCGCCGCGGTCTCGGCGCCGACCTCGGAGACGCCGAGGAACCCGATCCTGCGGATGAGCGAACGCGGCCCGGCCGGCAGCGCCCGGTACGCGTTCAGCAGCGTCGGGACGATGCTCCTGCCCCCGTGCCGGAGCTCGCCGAGGATCCTCGCCGGATCGGACAGCCGCTCGGCCAGGCGCTCCAGGCTCAGGTGCGGCCGGGCGGCCAGCTTGGCCGCCACGATCTCCAGGGCCACCGGCAGCCCGGCGCACAGCTCCACGATCCGGTTGGCCGCCGCCGGCTCGGCCTGCATCCGCCGCCGCCCCGCCCCGGTGGCCAGCAGGGTCCTGGCGGCGGGGCCGTCCAGTGCCGAGACGGTCACCGTGGCGGCGTCGCGCGGCAGGGCCAGCGGCGAGCCGCTGGTCACGAGCACGGCACACCCGGCGTGCCCGGGCAGGAACGGCAGCACCTGGCCCGGGTCGGTCACGCCGTCCAGCACGATCAGCACCCGCCGGACGGCCAGCACGCTGCGCAGCAGGGCGGCGCGTGCCCCTACGCCCTCGGGGATCTCCTCGGCCGCCACTCCGAGCGCGCCGAGGAAGCCCGCCAGCACCTCGCCGGGGTCGCCGAGGTCGTCGGCGAACAGCTGCCCGTCGGGGAAGTGCCCGGCCACGCGGTGCGCCGCCTCCAGGCCCACGGCGGTCTTGCCGACGCCGCCCGAGCCGGTGACCACCACCAGCGGGGACGTCGCCCGTTCGGCCAGCTCCGCGACGATCTCGCGCAGCTCGCCGTCCCGTCCGGCCAGCATGCCGGGGCGGGCGGGAAGTTGCCGCGGCACGTCCGCGACCAGGTGCGTCTGCTCCAGCGCGAAGTCCTGGCGGAGGATCCGCAGCCGCAGGTCGCGCAGCGCGGGGCTGGGGTCGGTGCCGAGCTCCTCCCGCAGCCGCTCCTCCAGGTCGGTGAAGGCCTGCAGCGCCTCGCTGCCCCGCTGGGAACGGTAGAGGGCGACCATGAGCTGGGCGCAGAAGCGTTCCTTCAGCGGGTGCTGGTCCGCCAGCTGCTGGAGCTCGGCGATCACCTCGCGATGCCGCCCGAGCGCCAGGTCGGCGTCGACCCGGGCCTCGATGGCGGCCAGCCGCCGCTCGTTCCAGACGGCGGCCTCCGCGACGAAGGCCTCGCTGTCCAGGCCGGACAGGGCCGAGCCGCGCCACAGCTTGAGCGCGGCGTCGAGGGTCTTGGCGGCCTGGGCGTGATCGCGCTTGCCGGCCAGCAGGCAGGCCTGGTCGTACAGGCGCATGAAGACGAAGGCGTCGATGCTGTCCTCGGCGGCTTCGAGGCGGTAGGCGTTGTCGTGCACGTCGATCGTGACGCCGCTGCGCCTGAGCTCGCCGACCCCGCGGTGCACCTGGTTCCTGGCGCTCTTGGTGGGAGTGTCTCCGTAGATCGCGTCAATGAGGCTGTCGACCGACGCCGAGCGGGTCGGGCTCAGTAAAAGATGGGCCAGCACCGCACGCGATCTTCGGGTGGACAGCCTGATCTCGTTTCCTTGTTGCCATATTGCCGGTTGCCCCAGGATTCCAAAGTGCATCACCAGCACATGCCCCCTCTGTCGCATCTCGATCATCTCTTACGCGGACAGCTCTGTCATCGCTCGCGGGCATACTCACGTTGGCCGTAACAGTGTGACGGCCCCGACTTGCAGCCGACTTTCGGATTGCCATAACGTTGGGGATCTTGGCAAGCACTTAAGGCGTTTTATTACCTAATGGGCGTAAAATCGTCTTTTGTCGTTTTATTCGCATGATAGATGTCACATGGGCCCGATGACATAGGCGCCTACCGGGGAAAACATCCCGGAGTCAGACTCCTGGTATGTCCAAAGCGTCGCCGATCCGAGTCTTACTCGCCGCCGACGAACCGCAGACCCGGGCGGTGCTGGCCGCCCTGCTCACGCTGGAGGAGGGCATCGATGTCGTCGCCCAGGCCGGCCATGGAGACCAGATCGTCGAGGCGGTGCGGCGCCACCGGCCCGACGTCGCCGTGCTCGACGCCGAGCCGCCCGGCCGCGACGGCCTGACCACCGCCACGCGGATCGCGGGCCGGTGCGCGGTCGTCGCCCTGACCAGCTTCGGCCGGCCGGGATACCTGCGCCGGGCGATGGCCGCGGGCGTCGCCGGCTTCCTCGGCAAGGACGCCTCGGCCGACGAGCTGGCCACGGCCATCCGCAGGGTCGCCGGCGGCGGCCGGTACCTCGACACCGAGCTCGCCGTCGCCTCGATGACGACCGCGGACAGCCCGCTCACCGACCACGAACGCGACGCCCTGCGCCTGGCCGGCGGCGGGGCCACGATCACCAGAATCGCCGTCGAGCTCCATGTGTCCGAGGCGATCGCCCACGGGCTCATCTCCAGCGCGACGACCAAACTCAACGCGCAGGGCCATCACGAAGCCGTCCGCACCGCGCGGCGGCAGGGCTGGCTGTGACGCAATCCGACGACCACACGCAGATACGCGAACGGGTGGATCATGCACGGCGAGCGCGATGAACGGCCTCTGCTCAACACCGACGACGAGGTCACGATGGAAGTGAACGGGGAAGAAGCCGGCCTGGACCCGGACCGCACGCGGATGATGCGCTTCCCGCCGCCGAAACTGCCCAAGGACGTGGACCACCCGCCTGCCCCCGCCCCGGAGCCGCCCTTGTGGTGGCAGGCGGACTCGAAGGACGAACCCACCCCGCAACTCGGACATTTCAGCACGACCGGCTCTCCGGGGGAACCCAGGAAAGGCCCCCCGACGGTGGGACCGCCACCAGGGCCGATCGAGCTCGGCGCCCTGAACGCCTTCCAGCCGCCGAACCCGCCGACCGCCCCGGCCTGGGACCCTCCCGCGGCGGGCGTGCCGGTCTTCCCGCCTCCGGACAACGCCCCCCAGCAGGCCGATCCCGCCGCCTTCTCCGTACCTGAGCCTGCGGATCCTCCGGCGGCGGCCGGCACGTCCGCGGAGAGCCTGCGCCCGGACCGGCTGCTGCGCACCCGCCGCCGCCCGCCCGCGGGCGGCTGGCGCAAGGCCGTCTTCACGCTGAGCGGCGGCCTGATCCGCCCCAAGGACTCCAGGGCAGAGCGCCACCGCCAGGAGCTGACCGAGCGCATCCGGCAGCCGGTCTCCTCGGGCCACTTCAGGGTCGCGGTGATGAGCCTCAAGGGCGGCGTGGGCAAGACCACCACGACCATCGGCCTCGGCTCCACGCTGGCCCACCACCGTGGGGACCGGGTCATCGCGGTCGACGCCAACCCCGACCGGGGCACGCTGTCGGAGAAGCTGCGGATGGAGTCGCCGGCCACCGTACGGGACCTGCTCAACGACCGCGCCGGCATCTGGCGCTACGCGGACGTGCGCTCCTACACCTCCCAGGCGCCCTCGCGGCTGGAGGTGCTGGCCTCCGACCGGGACCCGGCCATCTCCGAGGCGTTCAACGCCGACGACTACCGCGCGGTCGCGCAGATCCTGGAGCAGTTCTACTCGATCGCCATCACCGACTGCGGCACCGGCATGCTCCACTCGGCGATGAGCGCGATCCTCGACATGGCCGACCAGATCGTCCTGGTCAGCCCGGTCACCGTGGACGGCGCCAGGTCGGCCTCGGCCACCCTCGACTGGCTGCAGGCCCACGGCCACCAGGACCTGGCGAGCAGCGCCGTCGTGGTGCTGTCGGCGGTGAAGAACCCGCGCAGGAACGCCGTCAACGTCGCCGAGTTGCAGGAGCACTTCACCAAGCGCTGCCGGGCGGTGATCGGCGTGCCGTTCGACCCGCACCTGGAGCAGGGCTCCGAGGTCGATCTCGACCTGCTGCGCACCGCCACCCGCGACACCTACCTGGAGGTGGGCGCCTCGATCGCCGATCGCTTCGGCCTCGGAGCTCCGCTATGACGTCCCTGCTCAGCGTCACCGACCTGTCGAGGTCGCCCGCCCTGGAGGAGGTGTCGTTCACCGTCGAGCGCGGCGAGGTCGTCTGCGTCGTCGGCCCGCCGGACAGCGGCGGCGCCACGCTGCTCCAATGCCTGGTCGGCGGGGAGGAGCCGGACGCGGGCCACATCGAGATGCTGGGCGTGACGGTCGGCCACGGCGACCGCAGACCTCCCGGGCTGGCCGCCGCACTGCGCGGCGAGAGCCTCCCGGCCCGGATGAAGGTCGCCGAGGCCGTACGGCTGCTCTCCCGCCTGCACGGCACGCGCGGCCTGCCGGGGCGCCTGGTGGACCTGCTCGACCTGGAGCCGCTGCTGCCCAGGCGCTTCGGCCGCCTCACCGACGGCCAGCGCAGGCGCGCCATGATCGGCCTGGCCCTGGTGGGCAACCCCGAGCTGGTCCTGCTCGACGCGCCGACCGCCGGGCTCAGGGAGGGCAGCAGGCAGCGCGTCGAGCGGGCCATCGCCGAGCTGCGCGCCGGCTACGGCGGGGTCTGCGTCGTGCTCGACGACCTGGCCCAGGCCGAGCGGCTGGCCGACCGGGTGATCCTGCTGCGCGCGGGCCGCGTCCTCGCCGAGGGCACGCCGGCCAGGCTGGTCCAGCTCCTCGGCTCGACGTTCGTCATGGGAGTGCCCCCGCACCTGCGCGTGGACGGGCTCCGCGACGTGCGCGTGCTGCCCTGCGCCGCGGCCACCTACCTGTACGGCTCGCGGCCGGCGCTGGAGGCGGCGGTCCAGGAGCTGTCGCCGATGAGCGGCGACCGGGTGTGGTCGATCCGCCCGCCCACCCTCCGGGACGCCTACCTCACGCTGTCGGCCGTCCCCGAGCCGGCCGCTCTGGAGGCGTGAGGATGGCCGCCACCGTGTGGACCCTGGTACGCGCCCAGGTCGCGCTGCTGCTCCGGACGCCGGTCGTGCTGCTGGGCGTGCTCGCCCTGCCGTTCGCGGTGCTGCTCGTGCTGATGCTGGTCATCGGCTTCTCCTTCCCGACGATCGAGTTCGGCGCCATGCCGGGGGTCAGGGTCATCGACCGGCTGCTGCCCGAGATGGCGGGGACCGTCGCCGCCGCGGCCGGGATCCTGGTGCTCACCCTGCACCTTTCAGAGGTTCGGGCCACGGGGCTGCTGCGGCGGCTGCGGCGCAGCCCCATGCGGGACGGGTCGTACCTCACGGCCCAGGCGATCGTGGCCGGCGCACTGGTGGCGGCGTCCACCGTGCTCTTCATGGCCGTCACGTTCGCCGTCTACGGCCCGCCCCGCTCCGGGCACCCGCTGAACCTGGCGGCGGCGCTGCTGGCCGTGACCTACTGCTCGGTCAGCGCCGGGCTGCTGCTCGGCGGCCTGCGGATGCCGCCTTCCGGGGCCAGGGTCGCCGCGCCGCTCTGCTTCGCGCTGCTGTTCCTCGGCAGCGGGCTCGGCGTGCCGCGCGAGGGCTGGGAGGGCGTGGCGCCGTGGTTCTACCAGGTCACCACGGTCAACCCGCTGGCCCAGCTCAACGACTTCGTCTTCGACGCGTACCTGGGGCGGCTGTCGGACACCTGGCCGGCCGTGGCCGGGCTGCTCGTGACCGCCGTCGTCGCGAACGTCGTGACCAGGCGCGTCTTCGACTGGGACGGCGTGTCATGAGGGCGGCCCTGACGACGCTGGTCGCGTTCGCGCTGCTGGCCGCCGGGTGCGCCCAGCGGGACGAGCACAACCCCATCGCGATCGCCATCGCCGGCACCCCGCCGGCCGGGGCGGCCCGGCAGGCGGCACCCGATACCGGGCCCAAGGCGGCGCCGACGGCGAGCGTCGATCCCGACGACGTGCTGCTCAAGGTCGCGCAGTGCCTGCGCCAGAACGGCATCGACGTGCCCGACCCCGGCTCCCCCGAGGACAAGACGTGGAAGTACACCGGGGACCAGGCGACGCTGCAGAAGGCGCTGAAGGCCTGCGAGAAGTACACCTCGCAGATCCCCAACCCCTTCAACGACCCGAAGGCCCGCGACCAGATCATCCAGTACGCCCGGTGCATGCGGGAGCAGGGCATCGACATGCCCGACCCGCCGCAGGTCAACCCCAAGCTCGACCCCAACGACCCGAAGCTGCAGAAGGCGGCGGAGTCCTGCGCCAAGCTGCTGCCCGGACAGGGAGGCGCCTGATGAACGGCCGGGTCAAGGGTGTCGTGGCCGCCCTGGGCACGGCGGCCGTGGGCAGCGCGGTCACCGCGGGCGGCGTGTTCGCCTCGGCGGCGCTCTTCGACTCGGGCCCGCAGGCCAAGCCGGACCCCACGCCGACCGCGCGCCCGGTGGCCGCCGCCACCAAGGAGATCACCCGCGGCGACCTGGTGGACAAGGAGAGCGTGGACGGCAAGCTCACGTACGCCGGCAGCCGTACCGTCAAGGCCACCGAGGCCGGGACGATCACCAGCCTCCCCGACGAGGGCCAGGTCATCCGGCGCGGCAAGAGCGTCTACAGCGTCGACCGCCGCCCCCGCGTCCTCATGTACGGCGAGCTGCCCGCGTACCGGACCCTCAAGGACGGCGTCAAGAAGGGCCCCGACGTCAAGCAGCTCGAACGCAACCTGCGCGCCCTCGGGTTCGGCCGCGGCGTGACGGTCGACAACCGCTTCACCGACGCGACGGCCCGCGCCGTGCGGCGCTGGCAGAAGAAGAACGGCATGGAGCGCGACGGGAAGGTGACGCCCGCGGACGTCCTCTTCCTGCCCGATCCGATCCGCGTCAGCGAGATCGACGTGGAGGTGGGCGACCAGCTCGGATCCCTGCGCCCGATCCTGGACATCACCGACACCGACCGGCTGGTGCGCATCGACCTGGACGCCGACAAGCAGGACATCGCCAAGAAGGGCAAGAAGGTCACCGTAAAACTGGCCGACGGCAAGAGCGTCACCGGCAGGATCAGCCGGGTGGCGAAGGTGGCCAAGGCGGCCAAGCGCTCGGGCAACCAGGAGAGCGGCGCCACCGTCGAGGTGGAGATCAAGGTCGCCGCCGGGTCGCTCGGGTCGCTGGACGAGGCGCCGGTGACGGTCGAGCTGGCCAGGCAGCGCGCCGAGAACGTGCTCACCGTGCCCGTGGAGGCCCTGCTGGCACTGCCCGAGGGCGGCTACGGCATCGAGATCGTCGATCAGGGGCAGGCGCGGCGGGTGCAGGTGCGTACGGGCGCGTTCGGCAACGGCCGGGTCGAGGTGAGCGGCCCCGGACTGGCCGAGGGCATGAAGGTGACGGTGTCGGGCCGATGAACGTCCTGGAGATCCGCGGGGTCAGCAAGAGCTACGGCCGGGTGCACGCCCTGCGCAACGTGGACCTGACCATCCGCAAGGGCGAGATGGTCTCCATCGTCGGCCCGTCCGGCTCGGGCAAGTCCACGTTGCTGCAGATCGCGGGCACCCTCGACCGGCCGACCTCGGGCACCGTACGGGTGGCCGGCTACGACGTCAGCACATTGTCCGACAGCCAGCTCTCGGCGCTGCGCGCCCGCTACATCGGGTTCGTCTTCCAGCAGTTCCACCTCTCCCCCGGCCTGTCCGCCCTGGACAACGTGGCCGACGGCCTGCTCTACACGGGCCTCACCCGCCGGCAGCGGCGCGAACGGGCCGAGGCGGCGCTCGACCTGGTCGGGCTGAGTCACCGCCTGGGGCACCGGCCGAACCAGCTGTCCGGTGGCCAGATGCAGCGGGTGGCGGTCGCCCGCGCCGTCGCCGGACGGCCGCCGCTGCTGCTCGCCGACGAGCCGACCGGGAACCTGGACTCCGAGGCGGGCGCCGAGGTGCTGTCGCTGTTCCGGACGCTGAACGCGCGGGGCATCACCATCGCGATCATCACGCACGACCCCGAGGTCGCCATGGCCTGCCCGCGCCGCATCCGCGTCCGCGACGGCCTGGTCAGATCCGAGGTCTCGTGAGGGGTTCTGTGCATATGGGGGCTCGGTGAGTACGGCGTTGCGCCCGGCGCGGCTGCGGCCGGCGGACCTGGCCAGGCTCGGCACCTCGGGCCTGCGGGCCAGACCGGCCAGGGCCGTCCTCGCCGCGCTCGGCATCGCGATCGGCATCGCCACCATGGTCACGGTCGTCGGCATCTCCGCCTCCAGCCAGGAGAAACTCCTGCGCCAGCTCGACGAGCTCGGCACCAACCTGCTCAGGGTCTCCCCCGGCGACAGCCTCTTCGGCGACAAGGTCAAGCTCCCCGAGAACGCCGCCGACATGGTCAAGCGCATCGACGGCGTCACCAGCGCCGCCCAGACCGCCGAGACCGGCACCACCGTCCGCCGCAACGACCTCATCCCCAGCGGCATCTCCCTGGGCATCACCGTCCAGGCCACCAGCCTCGACCTGCTCACCACCCTCGACGGCCGGGTACGCCGGGGCACCTGGCTCAACGCCGCCACCGAGCGCCAGCCGGTGGTGGTCCTGGGCGCGGTGGCCGCCGAACGCCTCGGCCTGCTCACTCCCGACGCCCAGGTCTGGATCGGCGACCGGTGGTTCACCGTCATCGGCGTGCTGGACAGGATGCCGCTGGCCGAGGAGGTCGAGCGGTCCGCGCTCGTCGGCTTCCCGGCGGCGAAGGAGTACCTGAACCACGACGGCCACCCCACCACCGTCTACGAACGCTCGGCCGACGAGGCGGTGGAGGGCGTACGGGCGATGCTGGCCCGTACGGTCAGCCCGGAGAGCCCGAACGAGGCCAAGGTGAGCCGGCCGTCGGACGCGTTGAAGGCCAAGGCCGCCGCGGCGGGCGCGTTCACCGGGCTCATGCTCGGGCTGGGGGCGGTCGCCCTGTTCGTGGGCGGGGTGGGGGTGGCCAACACGATGGTGGTCGCCGTGCTGGAGCGGCGCAAGGAGATCGGCCTGCGCAGATCG
The DNA here is from genome assembly GCF_044458585.1 of Nonomuraea sp. NPDC050451. Lineage (NCBI taxonomy): Bacteria > Bacillati > Actinomycetota > Actinomycetes > Streptosporangiales > Streptosporangiaceae > Nonomuraea > Nonomuraea sp. NPDC050451. The sequence goes on along the minus strand of NZ_JBITHZ010000026.1, from coordinate 123,254 downwards.
TTCGGCGCCACCAGGGGGCAGGTGCGCAACCAGTTCCTGGTGGAGGCGCTGCTGCTGTCGTCCTTCGGCGGGGGCGCCGGGGTCCTGCTCGGGGCCCTGGCCACGTTCGTCTACGCCCAGCTCAACGGCCTGCCGACGGTGGTCCCGATGTGGGCCCTGGGCGGCGGCCTGGCCATCACGGTGCTGATCGGCGCCCTGGCCGGCATCTACCCCGCCCTACGCGCGGCCCGCGTCCCCCCGACGGTGGCCCTGAGCACCTGACCCCAACAGCGGGGGGCTCATTCATTCAGGCAACCGCCCGGTGTCGGGCGAACCGCCGATCTCCTCAGCCGTCTCCCACTCGTCCAGATTCATCAGCAGCAACTCGAAGTAGTCCCGCAGCTTGCCGCGATACTGCTGACTGGCGGCCCGCAGCCGGGCGGCCTCCCGCTCCCAGGTCTCCTCCTCCGGAGTCGCCTGCTCCGACCCCGCCTTGCTCAGGATCTCGCCCCTCCGGTAGCGGGCATCCTCGATGAGCTCCCTGGCGTACCGCTGGGCATCCTGGATGTACTGGTCAGCGGTCTGCTGGGCCTGCGACAGCAGGCTGGCCGCGTAGACGTGCGCCTCCTGCATGCGGCTGGCCACCGTCTGCGACTCCACGTGCCCCGGCTGCTCCACCCGGGACAACCCGGTCTCCCGCCGCACGGGCGTCGTCGTGTCGGCCTGCTGCTGTTGTTGGGCTGGTACGGCGATGGCGGAGGAGTCGGAGACGTACTCGCGCAGCAGGGCGACCTCGGCCAGGAGCGACTTCTTCTCCTGCGTGAGCAGGGTCAGCTCCTCCTCGACCCGGTCGAGGAGGTTGTTGACCTGGTGCTCGTCGAGCCCGCGGCGGCCCAGCGGGGCGCGGCGGAAGACGACGGCGCGCAGTTGGGCGGGCGTGAGCCGTTCGGGCGCGCGGCCGTCGGAGGAGGCCGCCGCCTGCGGCTCGTCCCACTGCGGCTCCTCCCAGGAGGCGTCGGTCTCGCCGCCGGGCTCGGACCAGCGGGCCACCGCGCCGCCCTCGTCACCGTCGCTGTCCGGCTGGCTGGAGTACGTGGCGTGGAACTGCTCAACCGGGTCATTCATAGAGCGAACCTCTGTGACGGAACGGCCTCACTCGCGAACCTCTCCAGGCGAATGCGGTTGTCGCTGAACCCATTTCCGCGCAGGACCTCGACCGTGCTGTCGACCATGGCGGGCGGGCCGCAGACATAGGCGTCGTACGCGTCCCACCGGCCGTATCCGGCGATCACCTCGCTGACCGTTCCGGAGGCGGCGAGGTCCTGATCGTGTATTTCGGAAAGGGCGGCCCTGACGCTGAGCCAGGAGTACTTCGCGGCCCAGGTGCGCAGGGTGTCGAAATCGTAGAGCCCGGCGGGTTCGCGGGCGCCGACGAACACGGATACCCACGGCGGCACCGGCAGCCGGGTCACGTGCTCGAGAATCGCCTTGATGGGCGCGAATCCCGTGCCCCCGGCGACCAGCAGGATGTTCCGCCCGGTGTCGGGATTCAGCGTGAGCGTGCCGACGGGTGCGCCGAGCCGTACGGTGTCGCCTTCCTGGATGTCGCAGACCAGGGATCTGCTCACGGCCCCGTCGGCTTTCACGTGGAACTCGACGGTGTTGTCCTGCCGGGGCACGTTCGCCATCGAGTAGTAGCGCCACTGATGCGGCCACTGCGGCACCTCGACCGGCGCCGACTGCCCGGGAACATAGGCGAACGGCGCGTCGACCAGCAATCGCAGCACCGCCGTGTCGACGGCCCTGCGCTCATGGCTGATCACCTCGGCTGACCAGTGCGCGGGCCGTTTCATGCTGTCCTGTTTGGCCCCGTCCACCAGCACCCTGGAAAGGGTGCCCAAGAACTCCCGCCACTCGCGGTCGAGCGCGTCGTCCCACGCGTTTCCGGAAAAGCGCTGCATGGTGTTGACCACGCTGGCGCTCCACTGCACGTAATGCTCGTTCTCCACGCCCAGCTTGCGGTGGCTGCGCGCGAGCTGATGCAGATAAGGCGTGATCTCGTGCAGGCCGCCCGCGTGCTCCACCGCGAACCCCAGCGCCCCCATGAGCCGATCACGCTGGTTGCGCATGTTGACCGGAAACATTTCCCGGTATCCCGGGACGCGCAGGAACAGATCCGAGAATAAATAGAGCGGCACGCTGTCCCCATATTTGGCGACCAGCTCGAAGTTGTCTCTGAGTCGCGTAAAACTCAACAAGTCCCCCCGTGCGCGAGCATCGGGAAATACGTGCCTGACCGAGTCTAGACAACCCCAGTCAGAATGTCCATTAATTCCTGGACAAAACCCCGCTCCACCCGGTACAGCGAGCGCCGTGAGCTGCCACGATGACCGCCGCTCAGCCCGATCGGCTGCAGACGGGCGCAGGCGAACCCCGCGGGCAGCATGGGTCCGGAACTATCCGGACTGGACAGCGGCTCCCCCTCTGCGATGACGACCGCGTTTCCCGTACTCAAATCGCGGGCGAAATATGCAAACGGCCTCATCGACGAGTTCCTGCGGATACAGAGAAGCAGCTGTAACGGCTACGGCGTGGGCTTGCGGGGCAGCAGGAAGCTGACCGCGGCGGTGAGCGCCAGCAGGGCGATGCTGACCCACATGGTGACGACGAAGGCCGTGCCGTAGCCGCGGGCCGGGTCGCCGGTATGGGTGGCCAGGAGCGGGAAGAAGATCGTGCCGATGACGGCGACGCCGGTCGAGGCGGCGACCTGCGCGACCGTGTTGAACAGGCCCGAGCCCGATCCGGCGTGCTCGGCGGGGACGTTCTCCAGGGTCAGCTGGGCGAGCGGCGCGATGGTGAGGCCCATGCCCGCACCGCCGACGACGACGCCGGGCAGGAAGGCGAGCCAGCCGGTGCCGGGCGCGGCGGTGGCGGCGGCGACGGCCAGGAGGGCGAAGCCGGCGGCCAGGATGACGAGCCCGAGCTGTACGGTGACCCGGCCCAGACGCGGGAGCAGCACCGCCACTCCGAGCCCGGCGGCCACGGAGGTGGCGATGGGCCAGGGCAGCATCGTGACCCCGGCGGCCAGCGGCGCCATACCCAGGCCGGACTGCAGGAGTTGGGTGAAGGTGAAGAAGAAGCCGATCACAGGCACGAAGAACAGGAACTGCACCAGCAGCCCGCCGCCGACCGAGCGGATCCGGAACAGGGACACCTCCACGAGCGGGGAGCGTCCGCGCCGGGCGAGCCGCCGCTGGTGGCGGTGGAAGCCGGCCATGACGGCCAGGCCCGCGGCCAGGCTCACGTACGTCCAGACCGGCCACGGCCGCTCCTCGCTGCCGGCGATCAGGGGGTAGAGGATGAGCACCAGGCCGACGGCGCAGACGACCATGCCGGTCAGGTCGATGCGGGGCCGGGTGGCGCCGCGCCCCTGGGGCAGGACGCGGGCGGCCACGATCAGGGTCAGGATGCCGACCGGTACGTTGATCCAGAAGACGGCCCGCCAGCCCTGGCCGAACAGGTCGGCTTCGAGCAGCACCGCGCCGAGGATCGGGCCGACGGCCGCCGCGAGCCCGGACAGCGAGGAGAAGGCGGCCATCGCGCCCCCGCGTTCGTGCGGCGCGTACATGAGCTGGATCTGCGAGAGCACCTGGGGGACCATCACGGCGGCGAAGAGCCCCTGGACGACGCGGGCCGCCACGAGCATGTCGGCGGTCGGCGCGGCGCCGCACAGCGCGGAGGCGGCGGTGAACCCGGCGATGCCGATCAGGAAGAGGCGGCGGTAGCCGTACAGGTCGCCGAGCCTGGCTCCCGTGACGATGCCGAGCGCGAAGGCCAGCGTGTAGCCGGCCAGGATCCACTGCAGCTGCGCCGGCGTGGCGCCGAGCCTGGCGCTGACGGAGGGCACGGTGACGTTGACGATGGTGACGTCGAGCAGGTCCATGAAGCCGGCCAGCAGGATCACGACGAGAGCGGTCGTGCGGACGCGGCCGGTGGTGGCGGCGATGGTCGTGTTGGATGTCTCGATGGACACCAGGGCCCTCCAACGGCAGGAGAGGGAATAGAATGTCTTTGTCGCTAAGTATCTGAACCATGAAGATAATGAGGCATTGAGTGAACGTCAAACCGCAGGACGACCTCCCCGATCGCATCGTGCTCGCGATGACCGACCTGGCCGGGGCGATGGGTCGGCTGAACGACCTGATCGCCCAGCGGGCCGGCGTCAGCCCCACCGACCTGCTGTGCCTGCACACCCTCAACCGGGAGGGACCCAGCACCGCGGGCAGGCTGAGCGCCCGCCTGGGCCGTACGACCGGCGCGGTCACCCACATGATCGACCGGCTGGAGAAGGCGGGATACGTGCGGCGCCGGCCGCATCCGGAGGACCGCCGCAGTGTCGTGGTCGAGGCGGTGCCCGAGGCTCTGGGGAAGGTCGCCGCGTTCTACGAGGGGCTCGACGCCCGGGCTCGCCGGCTGATGGGCGAGTTCACCACCGAGCAACTGGAGGCGATCCACGCCTTCATCGCCGGCAGCCACCGCGACGCCGTCGAGGAGTCCGACCGCATGACCTGATGATCAACGAAGGCTGTCCGTTCGGGCGCCTACCATACGCGCATGACCACGCACGGATTCACGCTCACCGCCGAGGGCCCGTTCGACTTCGGCGCCTCGTTGCGCTTCCTCGAGGACTGGCCGGCCACCAGCGCTCTGCCCTCCGACGGGCGGGCGATGCGCTTCGCCTACTGCGCCGAATCCGACTGGCTGCCGATCGGCGTCACCGTGACGGGCGCGCCGGGCGGGGTCGCCGTGGCCACGACGCGGCCCGCCGGGCCGGGGATCCGGGGCGAGGTGGCGCGGATCCTGTCCCTCGACGTCGACGGCGCCGGCTTCACCAAGCTCGGCGAGGTCGACCCGGTGCTCGGCGACCTGCAGCGACGCAGCCCCGGCCTGCGGCCGGTGTGCTTCTGGAGCCCGTGGGAGGCCGCGTGCTGGGCGGTGATCGTGCAGCGTTCGTCGATGCTCATCGCCTCGCGGATCAAGCAGCGCATCGCGGACCGGTACGGCGCGAAGGTCACCGTCGACGGGCAGGCGCACTCGGCCTTCCCTCCGCCCGTGTCGCTACTGGAGGCCCGGGGCCTCGGGCTGCCGGCGCAGAAGGAGGAGTGGCTGCGCGGCCTGGCGCAGGCGGCGCTCGACGGCGTGCTCACCACCGAGCACCTCCGCTCGCTCGACCCGCAGGACGCCCTGGCCGAGCTGCGCGCGCTGCCCGGCGTGGGGCCGTTCTCCGCGGGGCTGATCCTGATCCGCGGCGCGGGCGCGCCGGACGCGTTCCCCGGCGACGAGCCGCGCCTGTTCGCGATCCTGCGCGAGGCGTACGGCCTGCCGGAGGACGCGCCGCCGAGCGCGTACCGGAAGCTGGCCGAGGCCTGGCGGCCCTACCGGTCCTGGGCATCCTTCCTCTTCAGGGCCACTTCCTACGGGACCGCCGACGACCGCGACTGATGGCCGTTGCCATCCGGCTCCCGTATACGTAGACTCATACGTATACGGGATGAGGGTGAGACGATGCCGAATAAAACGATCTACGTGTCCGACGAGGATCTGCCGATCTTCCAGCGGGCTCAGGAACTCGCCGGCGGCAAGCTGTCGACCGCCATCAGCGTGGCGCTGCGGCGCTACGTCGAGATGGAGGAGGGCCGCCAGGAGGGCTACGAAGAGGTCATCGTGCAGGTCGGCCAGGGCGCCGGGCGCAAGCAGCGCTTCTCCGGCGTGCTGCTCGGCGAGTGGGGCCGCACCAGCCGCAGCGGGCGGGTGGAGATGTTCCGGGTGTACCGCTCGCGCAAGGGCAAGTTCGTCCTGCACGTCGACCGCTCGCCCGACTGGGTGAGCGGCTCGGAGTCCGACGACTGGGTGAGCACCTGGCGCGGCTACCTCGGCCTGGGCGAGACGAGATGGGGCTTCGTGCAGGGCGTGGCCACGCTGGAGGTCGTCGACACGGTCGAGGAACTGCGCGGCAAGATCCCTGACGAGTTCTACGACCTGATCGCCGACCTGGCCGAGCGGCCCGCCGTCGAGGACCTGGACATCTAGAACCCGCTGAACGAAGCGGGCGGGCGACCGTCCGCCATCCCGTCATGCCCATAAATCATGGTCAACCCCCCAACAAAAAGGAGAAATCCGGCGATGCCTCCCGCCATTCACGCCGAGGGCCTGGTCAAGAAGTACGGCGACGTCGTCGCCCTGAACGGGATGAACCTGTCCGTCCCGGAGGGCACGGTGTTCGGCCTGCTCGGCCCCAACGGCGCAGGAAAGACCACAACGGTACGTATCCTGACCACCCTGGTCAGACCGGACGCCGGCCGCGCCACCGTCGCCGGCCTCGACGTCGTCGCGCAGGCCGACCGGCTGCGCTCGCACATCGGCGCGTCCGGCCAGTACGCGGCGGTCGACGACCACATGACCGGCGCCGAGAACCTGGAGATGGTCGGCCGCCTCTACCACCTGGGCGCCAGGCGCAGCAAGCAGCGCGCCCGGGAGCTGCTGGAGCGCTTCGACCTGACCGGCGCGGCCGACCGCCCGGTGCGGGGCTACTCCGGCGGCATGCGGCGCCGGCTCGACCTGGCCGGCGCCCTGGTGGCCGACCCGCCCGTGCTCTTCCTCGACGAGCCCACCACCGGCCTGGACCCCCGGGCCCGGGCGGGCCTGTGGGACGTCATCTCCGAGCTCGTCGCGGGCGGCACCACCGTACTGCTCACCACCCAGTACCTGGAGGAGGCCGACCGCCTCGCCGACCGGATCGCGGTGGTCGACCACGGTCACGTGATCGCACTGGGCACCGCCGACGAGCTGAAGGACCAGGTCGGCGGCGACCGGATCGAGCTGACCGTGGCCGGCGCCGGCGACCTGGAGGCCGCGCGGCGCGCCCTGGCGTCCTTCGGCGAGGTACGGATCGACCCCACGGCGCTGCACGTGACGGTCCCGGTCACCGGCGGCACCGCCGCGCTCACCACCGCGCTCGGCCTGCTGGCCGCCGAACGCGTCACCGTCCGCGACGCCGGGCTGCGCCGCCCGACCCTGGATGACGTCTTCCTCACCCTCACCGGCCACGAGGTCACCGCAGAGAAGGAGCCCGCCCGATGAACGCCCTGCAGATCGTGCTCGCCGACGGCGTGACGATCACCAAGCGCAACGCGCTCAAGATCAGACGAGCCCCGGATCTGCTCGGCGGCGCGGTCATCCTGCCGATCGTGTTCGTGCTGCTGTTCGCGTACGTCTTCGGCAGCATGATCGAGCTGCCGGGCATGTCGTACCGCGAGTACATGATCCCGGGCATCTTCGTCCAGACCATCGTCACCAGCGCGCAGATCACCGGCTACACCCTCACCCAGGACCTGCAGAAGGGCATCTTCGACCGGTTCCGCACGCTGCCGATGGCGCCCTCGGCGGTGCTGGTCGGCCAGACCATCTGCGACGCGCTCATGAACGTGACCAGCATCGTCGTGATGGCGCTGGTGGGCCTGGCCGTCGGCTGGCGCATCCACACCTCGCCGCTGGAGGCCGTGCTCGGCTTCCTGCTGCTGCTGTTCTTCGCCTACGCCTTCTCCTGGGTGACGGCGGCGGTGGCGCTGGCCCTGCGCACGCCCGAGGTGTTCAACAACATCGCCACCATCGTGTCGATGCCGCTGGTGTTCCTCTCCAACGCCTTCGTCGACGCCGGCCGCCTGCCGGGGCCGCTCAGAGCCGTCGCCGAGTGGAACCCCGTCTCCACCGTCGTCCAGGCCGCCCGCGAGCTGTTCGGCAACGCGGTCGCGACGCGACCACAGGCCTGGCCGCTCCAGCACGCGGTGGCGGTGTCGCTGTTCTGGTCGGTGCTGATCCTGGTGGTGTTCGTGCCGCTGGCCACGCGTCTGTACAAGCGGGCCGTAAGCCAGTGACCTTTCGCGGCGGCGGGCGCGCGCTCGCGCAGGGCGCGATGCCCTCGCTCAGGGCGCGATGCCCTCGCGCAGCAGCGCCCACACCCGGTCGGCGGTGGCGCGCCGGTCGGGGGCCGGGGCCTTGGCCAGGACACCGGCGAGCATGCCGACGACCAGCACCAGGTCGTCGGCCGAGACGTCCTCGCGGACCTGCCCCGCGCGCCGGGCGTCGCCGAGCACGCCCGCCAGCACCCTCGACACGCGATCGCGTACGTCGATGATGCGGGGATCGGGCTCGCTCGGCCGCGCGCTGACCATCTCGATGAACGCGGTCGAGGCGATGGCCTGCTCGGTCAGCAGCTCCAGCAGGTCGTCGAGCGTGGTGCCGGGCCGGGCCGCCAGCGCCTCCAGCTCCGTGACGCCGTCCTCGAACACGGCCATGGCGAGGCTGATCCGGTCGGGGAAGTGCCGGTAGAGGCTGCCCTGCCCGACCCCGGCGGCGCGGGCGACCGTGCTCAGCGGCGCGTTGTATCCGGCGCTGGCGAACACCTCCCGGGCGGCCGCGACCAACGCCGCCCTGTTCTCGGCTGCGGCACTCGGTCCTCTGTTCGGTCGACGTGACTCCGACACGGCGGGTATCGTAGCAACCGGACAATGTTGTCCGGTTGCCGCGCCGCGAACATGGCGGGCCGGATGACGGCTGGTGAAAGGACGGGCTCTTGAGCACATTCGACGATCGCGTCGCCCTGATCACAGGTGCGGGGTCCGGGATCGGCCGGGCGATGGCCGTGGCGTTCGCCAAGGCGGGCGCCCGCGTCGTGGCCTGCGACATCGACAAGGAGTCGGCCGGGCAGACCGCCGAGGAGATCGGCGAGGCGGCCGTCGCGGTCTCCGCCGACATCTCCGACGAGGCGTCGGTGGCCGCGCTGACCGAGGCGGCGATCGGCGCGTTCGGCCGCATCGACGTGCTGTGCAACAACGCCGGGATCATGGACACGATGGCGCTGCCCGCCGACATCCCGGTCGAGCTGTGGGAGCGGGTCCTGCGGGTGAACCTGACCGGCACGTTCCTGGTCACCCACGCGGTGCTGCCGCACATGCTGCGCCAGGGCGCCGGCGCGATCGTCAACACCGCCTCGGAGGCCGGCATCCGCGGCGGGGCGGCCGGCGCCGCCTACACCGCGTCCAAGCACGGCGTGGTCGGCCTGACCCGCAGCGTGGCCTGGGCGCACGCCAAGGACGGCATCCGCTGCAACGCCATCCTGCCCGGCCCCACCATGACCAACATCGCCACGAACGCGTCCTTCGACCCCACCGGCGCCGCCCGGCTCGGCCCCGTGCTCGCCCTCGGCGAGCGGCTGGCCCAGCCGGAGCAGATGGCCGACGCCGCGCTCTTCCTCGCCTCGGACGCCGCCTCGTTCGTCAACGGGGCGATCGTCCCGGTTGACGGCGGCTGGTCGGCGGCCTGACCGCCCCTATCTCTGGAGGACATTTGAGCAACGCCCCGCACTACCCGTTCGCCGCCCCCAGCGCTCTGGAGCCGCCAGCCGAGTGGGCCGACCTGCGCCAGGGCTGCCCGGTCGCGCCGATCAAGCTGGCCAGCGGCGACGAGGCGCTGCTGCTCACCCGGTACGCCGACGTGAAGCAGCTGCTGTCGGACCCGCGCTTCACCCACCACCTCGTGGCCGACGACGCCGCCAACATCACCTCGACCGAGTCCGGCGGCGTGTTCGGCGACGAGGGCGGCACCAGCGTCAAGGGCGAGGCCCACCGGGAGTGGCGCAAGCTGATCGGCAAGGCCTTCACCGCCAAGCGCGTCTCGGCCATGCAGCCGGGGATCGAGGCGATGGCCGGCCGGCTGGTCGACGAGATGGTCAAGCAGGGCCCCGCGGCCGACCTGGTCACCGGCCTGGCCTTCCCGCTGCCGGTGTGGGTGATCTGCGAGCTGCTCGGGGTGCCGGAATCCGACCGCGACAAGTTCGCGTACTGGTCGGACACGCTGCTCAGCCTGACGAAGTTCACCCAGGAGGAGATCGACGCGGCCCAGGCCGAGTTCGCCGCGTACATGCGCGCCCACGTCGCCGACAAGCGCGCCGAGCCGGGCGACGACCTGATCAGCGAGCTGATCTCGCTCGTCGGCGCGCTCGACGGCCAGGTCACCGAGGAGGTCATGCTGATGACCGCCAAGGGCCTGCTGGTCGCGGGCCACGAGACCACCGCGAACATGATCGGCAAGATGGTCGCGATGCTGCTGGCCGACCGCGCCCGCTGGGAACGGCTGGTGGCCGACCCGTCGCTGATCCGCCCGGCGGTGGAGGAGTGGGCCGTACGCCTGCCTGGGCCAGTCGCTGGCCCGCACCGAGCTGCAGACCGTGCTCAAGGTGCTGCTCGACCGCCTGCCCACGCTGGAGCTGGCCGTGCCCGCTGAGGAGCTGAAGCGCCGCGAGGGGCTCATCGTCGGCGGCCTGCGGCAGGTCCCGGTGCGCTGGTAGAACCGAAAGGAACCCTCTGATGAACGTCACCGTCGACACGGACAAATGTTGCGGGGCAGGCAGCTGCGTGCTGCTCGCCCCCGAGGTGTTCGACCAGGGTGAGGACGACGGCATCGTGATCCTGCTGGACCCGTCGCCGGCCGAGCCCCTGCACGCCGCCGTACGCGAGGCCGCCGACGTCTGCCCGGCCGCCGCGATCACCCTGGACGGGCAGCCTTGACGGACGTCCTGATCGTGGGCGCCTCCGCCGGCGGCCTGGCCGTCGCGGAGGCGCTGCGCCGCAAGGGCCACCAGGGCGGCCTGACCGTCCTGGGCGCCGAGCCGCATCCGCCCTACGACCGCCCGCCGCTGTCCAAGCAGGTGCTGGCCGGCGCGTGGGAGAGCGAGCGGGCCCACCTGCGGCCCAAGACCGAGCTGGACAAGCTGGGCGCGACGTTCATCCTCGGCGACCCCGCGGTGCGGCTGGACCCCGAGGCGCGGGAGGTGTCCGCCGCGTCCGGGCGGACCCTGCGCGCGCAGGCCGTCGTGCTGGCCACCGGGCTGACCCCGTCCCGGCTGCCCGGCCAGGACGGGCTGGCGGGCGTTCACGTGCTGCGCACCCTGGACGACGCGCTCGCGCTCCGCGCCCACCTGCTCGAAGGGCCGCGCCTCGTCGTCGTGGGCGAGGGCGTGCTGGGGGCGGAGGTGGCCGCCACCGCGCGCGGCCTCGGCCTGGACGTCACCCTCGTCGGCCTCGGCCGCGCGGTCCTGGCCGACCAGCTCGGCGACCCGGCCGCCGCGCTGCTCACCAGGAAGCACGCCGAGCACGGCGTCCGGCTGCGGCTCGGCGTCGGGGTCGAGGGCCTGGCCTCCGAGAGCGGCCGGGTCACGGGGGTACGCCTGGCGTCCGGCGAGCTGCTGCCCGCCGACGCGGTGGTGGTGGCGATCGGCTCCCGCCCGGCGACCGGGTGGCTCGGCGACAGCGGGCTGGCCCTGCGCGACGGCGTGGAGTGCGACTCCCGCTGCCGCGCCGCCGACGGCGTCTACGCGGTGGGCGACGTGGCCTCCTGGCGGCACGAGGGGCTCGGCCGGCGGCTGCGGCTGGAGAACCGGACCAACGCCGTCGAGCAGGCCCAGCTCGTGGCCGCCAACATCCTCGGCGAGGACCTGTCCTACGCGCCCGTCCCGTACTTCTGGACCGACCAGTACGACGTCAAGATCCAGGTCCACGGGCTGCCCACGCCCGAGGCGGAGGTGAGCGTGGTCGAGGGCGATCCCGAACAGAACCGCTTCGTCGCCCTCTACCGGTGCGACGGAGTGGTCACGGCGGTGCTGGGCTGGAACATGGCCAAGGCCGCCCGCCTGCGGCGCAGTCAGCTGGGCACGGCGTAGAACTACTCCACCAGGGTGCCGTCACCCTGGTGGAGCAGCGGCTCAACGGGTGCGGACCTGCTGGTCGGCGTCGGCGGGCAGGCCGGCCGGCTGCGGCGCGGCGGCGCGGCGGCCGGGGATGGTCAGGACGATGAGCGCCGCCACCAGGGCGACCCCGCCGCCGATGAGGAAACCGGCGCGGAACCCGGCCTCGGACGGCAACGTCACGGACCCGAACGTGACCGTCAGGTTGGCCAGCACCGCCCCGAGCACGGCACTGGCGCAGGACGTGCCGATCGAGCGCATCAGGCTGTTGAGCCCGTTGGCGGCGGCCGTCTCGGTACGCGGCACGGCGCTCATGATGATGGACGGCATGGCCGCGTACGCGAAGCCGATCCCGGCGCTGACCACGGACGAGAAGATCAGGACGCCCCACGCGTGCCCCATCAGGGCGAGGGCCATGAGGTAGCCGGAGGCGATGACGAGCGTCCCGAGCAGCAGGGACGTCTTGGGCCCGCGAGCCCCCGACAGGCGGGCGGCCACCGGCGAGATCGCCATCATGACCAGCCCGGCCGGGGCCATCCACAAGCCGGCCTCGACCATCGACCGGCCCAGGCCGTACCCGGTGGCCTCGGGCAGTTGCAGGAGCTGAGGCGTGATCAACGACATCGCGTACATGGCGAAGCCGATCACGATGGAGGCCAGATTGGTCAGCAGCACCTGACGGCGCGCGCTGGTGCGCAGGTCGATCAGGGGGGCGGACACGCGCAGCTCCCACCAGCCCCACAGCAGCAGGATCACCGCCGAGGCGGCGAACATGCCGAGCGTGATGCCGCTCGTCCAGCCCCAGTCACCGCCCTTGGAGACCGGCAGCAGGAACAGGGCCAGGCCGGCCGCCAGGCCCACCGCTCCCACGAAGTCGAAGCGCCCCGGCGACTTGACCGGCGACTCCGGCACGACGATGAAGATCAGCACGCTCATCACCACGCCGAGGACGGCAGCCCCCCAGAACAGCGCGTGCCAGCTCACGTACTGGGCGACGAACGCGGCGGCGGGCAGGCCGAGCGCTCCGCCCACCCCGAGCGAGGAGCTCATCAGTCCGATGGCCGAGCCGAGCCGCTGCGGCGGCAGCACGTCCCGCATGATGGCGATGCCCAGCGGGATCACGCCCAGCCCGAGCCCCTGCAGGGCGCGGCCGATCACCATGGGGGTCAGCGAGTTGGCGGGCGCGCACACCAGGGAGCCGACGGCCAGCAGGACCGCGCTGACGATCATGACGCGGCGCTTGCCGTACAGGTCGCCGAGCCGCCCCGATACGGGCATGGCGACCGCGCCGGCCAGGAGGGTCGCGGTGATGGCCCAGAAGGCGTTGGCGGCCGTGGTGTGCAGGAGGATCGGCAGGGTCGCGATCAGCGGCACCATCAGCGTCTGCATCAGCGAGACCGTGATGCCCGCCGCCGCCAGCACGCTGATGATCGCTCCACTGGACGGTGCGGCACGCGTTGAACTCATGAGTTCTCCCGTATCTCGCATAATTATATGCACGATGCATATGGTATGTATCCTACACATCACCATATAGAGGGATATTCTGACCGCCGTGGGGAGGTATTCATGCGCGAGGAGATCGTTGACATCGAGCGCGAGCTCATGCTCATCGGCCGATACAAGGAGCTGGCGTCGTCGGCCGCGCCTCCCTCGGAGCGGCGGCTGGAGCGTGGCAGCAGCTACATCCTGCTCAGCCGGCTAGAGGCCGAGGGGCCGATGTCGATCGGCCAGCTCGCGCAGGCGTTCAGCCTCGACACCTCGACCGTCAACCGGCAGACCGCCGTCCTGCTCCGCGACGGGCTCGCCGAGCGCATCCCCGACCCGGAGGGCGGGATGGCCCGGCTGCTCCGCATCACCGAGGAGGGGCGGCGGCGGGTCGGCGGGGAGCGCGAGTACCGGCTCCGGGGCCTCGCCACGGTCCTGAAGGACTGGACCCCGGAGGAGCTGGCCGCGTTCGCCCGGGGCCTGGCCCACTTCAACGCCAGCATCGAACACTGACGGGACGGCGGCGTGCCCCGTCCGCTCAGGCGCTTGTGACGGCGACGATGGTCTTCAGGACGTCCCGGGGCGGGTCGGCCAGGCCGCGTCGTACGGCATCCGAAAGCGGGACGGTCTGGACGGGCAGCCGATCGACCCGGATGTGACCGGCGTGCAGGAGGGCGACGGCGGCGCGTACGTCGGTGTCCCATCGGTGCGAGGCCGACCCCACGATGCGCTTCTCCCCCAGCACCACGTCCAGCGTGGGCAGCACGGCGGGCTCCGGGGTGACGCCGAGTAGGACCGTGGTGCCGCCGCGACGGCACAGCGCCAGCGCGTCGGTCACCGCGGCGGGCGTTCCCGCGCTCTCCACCACCACGTCAGCCATACGGCCGCCGGTGAGCTCGCGGACGGCGTCCGCCGCCTCGCCGGGTGCCGCGCCGGCGAAGCCGCACGAGCCGGCCAGCGCGCGGCGGCCCGGGTCCGGGTCGACCGCGACGACGGCCGCCGCCCCGCGGCAGGCGGCCACCTGGGCGACCAGCAGCCCGATGGCGCCGGAACCGACGACCGCGACCACGGCGCCGGACACGTCACCGGCCTTGTCGAGCGCCCGTACGGCGACCGCCGCGGGCTCGGCGAAGACGGCGACCTCGGCGGGCATGCCCTCGGGCAGCGGGACGCAGCGGTCGGCCGGCGCCACCAGGTACTCCGCCAGCCCTCCGTCGTCCTGCAGCCCGAGCGCGGCCCCGCGCTCGCACAGCGGGTAGTCCCCCCGCGCGCACCACCAGCACCGGCCGCAGCCCAGCACCACGTCCGGCACGACCGGGGTGCCCGGGACGAGGTCGACGCCGGGGCCGGGGCGGGCGACCACGCCGACGACCTCGTGCCCCAGGGTGAGCGGGGCCGTCCGGCCGGTCAGCGGGTGCGGCGTGACCGGCACGACGATCGGTCCCGCCTGGTACTCCTCGACGTCGCTGCCGCAGATGCCGCAGAGCGTCACCGCGATCAGGACCTCGCCGGGACCGGGGCTGGGGATCTCGGTCTCGACCAGCCGCACATCGCCGCGCCCGTACCAGCGCAACGCCGCCATCCGCGTCATCCCCGCACCCCGCTCGGCTGGACGCAGCCGCATCCGCTCGGCCCCGACGCCCGCACCCCGCTCGGCTGGTGGGCCGGGCTCATGGGCGGGTGCCGGTGAGGCGGGTGGTGACGCCTGGGCGGGTGGTGAGGCCGTCGGTGAGCTCCACGCCCAGCCCGGGCCGGTCCTCCAGGCGCACCCGGCCGTCCTCCACGGGCGGCAGGCCGGTGGCCAGCTCCCCGTACCAGGTGTGGCGGAAGGCGCGCACGCTCTCCTGCACCAGCGCGTTGGGCTGGCTCAGCGCCAGGTGTACGCACGCCGCGAACGAGATCGGCCCGGTGCAGTCGTGCGGCGCGAACGGCAGGTCGTACGAGTCCACGAGCGCGGCGATCTTGCGGGCCTCGGTCAGCCCGCCCGTCCAGCCGATGTCGACGATGGCCACCCGGATCCCCGCGCGTTCCAGCAGCCCGCGGAACGCGCGCTGCCCGGTCAGCGTCTCGCCGGTGGCCAGCGGCACCGGCGTCGCGGCCTGCAGCGTGGCGTACGAGGCCTGGCTGTCGGCCCGCAGCGGGTCCTCGACCCAGTACGGGGTGAAGCGTTCGAGCTCCTTGACCAGGCCGAGCGCGGCATGCAGGCTCCACAGGCCGTGCAGCTCGACCATGACGTCCATCTCGGGGACGGCGTTCTTGATGTCGTCGAGCACCTTTAGACCGGCCCGCAGGTCGTCCCGCTCCAGCCGCATGCCGCCGGTGCGCTCGGCCGCCTGGTCGAACGGCCACACCTTCATGGCCCGCAGGCCCTCGTCCCACAGCTCCTTGGCCAGCTCGCCCGGCCGTTCGAGGAAGCCGCGCAGGTCCTCGTACCGTGACGTGTCGGCCAGACCCCAGTTGGAGACGGCCTGGCGCGGCTCGTCCTTGACGTAGGAGGGGCCCGCGCAGGTGTTGTAGACGGGGAGGCCGTCCTGGTAGGGGCCGCCGAGCAGGGTGGCGACGGGCTGCCCGGCGGCCTTGCCGAGCAGGTCCCACACGGCGATGTCGACGGCCCCGTTGCCCCGGGTCTCGACCCCGCTGCCCTGGAAGCCCACATGGCCGGTGAGCAGCCGGCGCAGCCGCTCGGGGCTGGGCAGCGGCGCTCCCACGAGGAGTGGCGCGACGGTCTCGTGCAGGTAGGCCTCGACCGCCTCCGCCCCGAAGAACGACTCGCCGAGGCCGGTCAGGCCGTCGTCGGCGTGCAGCCGTACCAGGAGCACGTTGGGCTGAATCGGGCATCGGATGGTCTCCAGGCCGGCGACGGCTCGGGTGCTCATGGTTCAAGAACGCTAGCTGGTTAGACCAGTAACCACAAGGACTCCAAGGAAGCCTTGACAGTGACGTTGTAGCCAGCCACGATCTAGCAATCTGGTAAGACCAACATCGGAACGGATGTTGAGAACTATGACGTTGACCACCAGTCCCTTAGCGATCACCATGTGGGACTTCTCCTGGCTCGAACGGCGCTGGGACGGCGCCGGCTACCAGGACTGGGACCGCGCACTCGACGAACTGGCCGAACGGGGCTACGACGCGGTACGCATCGACGCCTTCCCCCACCTGGTGGCGGCCGATCCGGAGCGGGCCTGGCGCCTGCTCCCCGTGTGGCACTTCGAGTCCTGGGGCGCCACCGAGCCGGTCTCCGTACGCGTGCTGCCCGACCTGCTCGACTTCATCCGG
Organism: Nonomuraea sp. NPDC050451; assembly: GCF_044458585.1. Lineage (NCBI taxonomy): Bacteria > Bacillati > Actinomycetota > Actinomycetes > Streptosporangiales > Streptosporangiaceae > Nonomuraea > Nonomuraea sp. NPDC050451. The sequence goes on along the minus strand of NZ_JBITHZ010000026.1, from coordinate 106,708 downwards.
GCGTGCGCGGCCCGCGGGCTGCGCGTCGCGCTGTCCTCGTGGTTCAGGAAGGACGAGCTCGACGTCCGCTCGCGGATCAGGACCCCGGCCGACCTGGCCCGGGTCTGGGACGTCACGCTCTCGGCGATCGAGGGCGCCGGCCTCGCCGACGCCGTCTACTTCGTCGACCTGGTGAACGAGTGGCCGCTCGCGATGTGGGCGCCCTTCCTGTACGGGAACGACGCGAGCGCCGAGACCCTGTCCCGGGGCGACGAAGTCGTACGGAACTGGACCAAAGAGGCGATCTCCACCCTGCGCGCCGCCCACCCCCGCTACCGCTACACGCTGTCCATCTGCACCGAGACCACCGGCGCCCCGGGCGAGGACCTGTCCGAGCTGGACCTGCTCGAACCGCACGTGTGGATGACGCCGCAGGCCACCACCGACTTCTACACGGAGATCGGCTACGACCTGCACCACTCCCAGTTCGACCCGCGGGCCTACGAGCCGCTGTCCGGCCCGGCCGAGCGCCTGTACCGGGCCGATCCGCAGCGGTGGGCCGGCCGTCTGACCGGGCACATCGGGGAGGTCGCGGCGTGGTCGCGCGCGGTCGGCAAGCCGCTCGTGACCACCGAATGCTGGGGGATCGTGAACTACAAGGACGGCCCCGGCCGCGACTGGGGCTGGGTCAAGGAGCTGTGCGAGATCGGGGTACGCGCCGCGCTGGCCACCGGGCGCTGGGAGGCGCTGTCGACCAGCAACTTCTGCGGCCCCCAGTTCGACGGCATGTGGCGCGACATCGCCTGGCACCGGCGCATGACCGACGCCATCCACGCGGGGGTCACCGAATTCACGCCCGTCCCCTGAGAGGAACCGGACACATGAGCGATATCCCCCGTCGAGACCTCCTGCGCGGCGCCGCCCTGCTGAGCCTGGCGACCCCGCTGGCCGCCTGCGGGTCGAGCGGCGCGCCGGTCGGCTCCAAGGAGTCCGGGCCGCAGGGCACGGTCAACGTCTGGATGCACGAGGAGCAGGCGAACACCAAATACTTCAACGCCAAGATCGCCGAGTATCAGCGCCAGTTCCCGAAGGTCACCGTCAAGCCGCTGTACGTCCCCATCGCCAACCTCGACACCAAGCTCTCCACCGCGTTCACCACGGGCTCGCCACCCGACCTGATCAAGGTCGGCGCCTGGACCCTCGCCGAGCGGGCGTCCAAGGGGCAGGTCGCGCCGCTGCCGCCGGCCGAGTTCGGAGCCGGCTCCATCGACGAGCTCAAGACCAGGTTCGACACCAACGCCTTCGCTTCCCTCACCTACAAGGACCAGGTCTACGGCATCCCGATCGACTTCAACTCGGTCCACCTCTGGTACCGCCGCGACCGCTTCGAGCAGGCGGGGCTCGACCCCGACAAGCCTCCGACGACCTGGGAGGAGGTCGAGGAGTTCAACGCCAGGCTCACCACGGGCTCCCAGGTCGGGCTCCAGTGGCAGCTCGCCGACAACATCTGGGCGATGCTGAACTTCATCCCGCTGATCAACGGTCTCGGCGGGAAGATCGTGGACGAGAGCACCGGACACGGCGGGCTGAACACGCCGGCGGGCCTGCAGGCGCTCGAGTACTACGGCCGCCAGGGCAATCCCAGGCTGAGCGACCCGGTCGGCGCGTTCGGCCTGTTCGCCAAGGGCACCGCGGCCATGCTGGTGTCCGGCCGGTTCACCTCCAGCCTCATCCCGGCCCTCAATCCCAAGGCCGAGCTGGGCAAGACCTTCGACAGCGCCGTCATACCGAACTGGGCGGGCAAGGAGAAGGTGGCCTCCGGCTACTCATGGGGATGGATGGTCGCCAAAAGGGCGAAAAATCCGTACACGGCCTGGCATTTCGTGAACTGGCTGTCGACGTCCGAGCACGTCGACCAGCAGCTGGCCGCCACCGGCCTGGTCACCCCGGCGGCGGGCTGGCAGAAGCTGCCGAGCGCCCGCGACAAGGCCAGCCAGCAGCTGGAGGAGCAGCTCCCGTACACCGACTTCGGCCCGGTGCTGCCGCAGTGGACCGAGACGATCAAGGCGCTGCTCGACGCGCTGGAGTCGGTGATCCACAAGCAGCGGCCCGCCAAGGAGGCCGCGGCCGCCTTCGACGACGCGGTGGGGCGGATTCTCAAATGACCGCTGCACGCCGGGCCACCATGGCCGGGACGGAGGCCCGCGCGGGCGCGGGCCTCGCCGCCCCGGCGATCGTGTACTTCGTCCTGTTCTGGGCGCTGCCCGCGGTCGCGGCCCTCTACCTGAGCTTCACCTCGTACGACCTGTCGGGCACCCCGCAGTGGGTGGGCCTGGACAACTACCGCGAGATGGCCACCAGCGAGGAGTTCTGGAGCAGCGTGTGGGTGACCGTGCTCTACACGGTCTTCGCGGTGGGCCCGACCATCGTGATCGCGCTGGTCGTGGCCGTGCCGCTGGCCAAGCCCGGCCGGCTGCGCGCCTGGCTGCGCGGGCTGATCTTCATCCCCGCGGTGATGCCGCTGGTCGGCGCCACGGTGCTGTGGCAGGTCATCTACTCCACCGGCGGGCTCGCCGACACCCTGGCCGGCGCCCGCCCGTGGCTCACCGACTCCGACTACGCCATCTGGGCGCTGCTCGTGATGGTCATCTGGAAGTACGTCGGCCTCTACGTGATCATCTTCGTCGCCGGGCTGCAGGCCCTGCCGGCCAACGTCTTCGAGGCCGCGGCCATCGACGGCGCCCGCGCGCTGCGTACGTTCTTCCTGATCACCGTGCCGCTGCTGCGCCGCACCTTCACCTTCGTGATCGTGGTGGCCGTCACCGGGGCCATGCAGTCGTTCGTGCCCGCCTACCTGCTCACCAAGGGCGGCCCCGTCAACGCCACCCAGGTGCTGCCCCTCTACCTGTACAACAACGCGTTCTCCTTCTCCCGGTTCGGCTACGCGTCGGCGATCGCGATCGTGCTGCTCGTGGTGCTGCTGGTCTTCGCCTTCACCCAGTTCAAGCTGATCAGGAGTGACGAGGAATGAGAATCCGCCGCTCGCTCACCGTGGTCGCCCTCGTCGGCTTCGTGGCGCTGATGCTGCTGCCGCTCTACTCCATGGTCGTGCTGGCGTCGTCGCCTGACGACAGCGACCTGTCCGGGCTGCGCTTCCACGGCTTCGCGCTGTTCGACAACCTCGGCCAGATCATGACCGACGGCCGGTTCCCGCGCTACCTGCTGAACAGCGTCGTCATCGCCTCGGCGGTCTCCGTGCTGGACGTGGCGATCTCGGCGGCGGCCGGGTACGCGCTGGCCCGGCTGCGCTTCCCCGGCCGGGCCGCGCTGCTCAACCTGGTGATCATCGCGCTCTCGCTGACTCCGGCGGTCGTCATGATCCCGGTGTTCGTGGCGCTCAGCGAGCTCGGCTGGCTCAACAGCTACCAGGGCCTGATCGCGCCGTTCGTGGCCAGCGCGCTCGGCGTCTTCCTGGTCCGGCAGTTCGCGCTGGGCATCCCCGCGCAGATGCTGCACGCCGCGCGGGTGGACGGCGCCGGCGAGCTGCGCATCTTCTTCCTCATCGCCGTCCCGCTGCTGCGCCCGGCCCTGCTCACGGTCCTGCTGCTGCAGTTCCTCGCCCAGTGGGACAACCTCATCTGGCCGCTGATCGCGGCCAGCGAGCAGGAGCTGTGGACGCTGCCGCTCGCGCTGTCGTCCTTCGAGGGGGAGCACGGGATCGTCTACCACCTGCAAACCGCGGCGGCGCTGCTGTCGATCCTGCCGCCGCTCGTCCTGTTCGCCCTGCTGCAGCGCTACTACGTCTCGGGCCTCACCCTCGGAGGAGTCAAGCGATGACCGACGGCATCCGCATCGAGCGGGTCACCAAGCGGTACGGCGGTCAGGTGCTGTTCGCCGACATCGACCTGCACGTGCGCGACGGGGAGTTCCTGGTGATCGTCGGCCCGTCGGGGTGCGGGAAGTCCACGCTGATGCGCATCGTCGCCGGGATCGAGCCGGTCAGCGCCGGCCGGGTCACGGTCGGCGGGAAGGACGTCACCCACGTCCACCCCGGCGACCGCGGGATCGGCATGGTCTTCCAGGACTACGCCCTCTACCCGCATCTGAGCGTCGAGGGCAACCTGGCGTTCGGCCTGCGCGCCCATCACGTGCCGAAGGAGGTCATCCGGCAGCGGATCGAGGACACCAGCCGCGTGCTCGGGCTCGCCGACCAGCTCAGGAAGAAGCCGGGCCAGCTCTCCGGCGGCCAGCGCCAGCGGGTCGCGCTCGGGCGCGCCATGATCCGGGAGCCGGCCGCGTACCTCATGGACGAGCCGCTGTCGAACCTGGACGCCGCCCTGCGCGTGCAGATGCGGGCCGAGCTGATCGAGTTCCACCGCCGCACCAAGGGGACCGTCCTGTACGTGACCCACGACCAGGTCGAGGCCATGACCATGGGCGACAGGGTGGCGGTGCTCAACGAGGGCGAGTTCGCGCAGATCGGCACCCCGACCGAGATCTACGAGCAGCCGGCCACCGTGTTCGTCGCCACGTTCCTCGGCAGCCCGCAGATGAACCTGATCGAGGCCACCGCGCGGGCGGGCGCGGACGGGGTGGAGCTGACCAGCGGCGACCTGCGCTGGCGGCTGCCCCGGCTGCCGGACGGTCTGCCGGAGTCGGTACGCGTCGGGTTCAGGCCCGAGTCCGTACGCGTGCGCGCCGACGATGGGGCCGCGCTGCCCATCGAGGCGACGGTGTCGTACCGGGAGAACCTCGGCAACGAGAGCATCCTGCACCTGCGCGACGACACGGGGCGGGCCGTCGTCGCCCGCGTGCCGCCCCGCACCGGCCCGCGCGACGGGGAACGCGCGACCTTCCACGTGCCGCTCACCGATCTTCACCTGTTCGGCCCGGACGGGCGGGCGTGCTGGCACGGAGCGCGGCTCGGCACCGGCGGCGAGCCGCTACCGTGGTCGGCATGACCGCTGAACGCGGGAGGAAACCGTCACTTGAGAGCCCTGCGGAACCGTCACCCATGATCGGGGGGAAGCCGCCGACCAGTCCGGGAGCGCTGATCGCCGTTCTCGAGGACCGGATCCTGACCGGACACTGGGCCCCCGGCGTACGCCTGCCCTCCGAGCGCGACCTGGCGACCGAGTTCGCGGTCAGCCGTCCGGTCATCCGGGAGGTCCTCAAGGCCCTGCAGGAGCGCGGGCTGATCGAGGTGTCGCCGCAGCGGGGCAGCTTCGTCCGCCACTACACGGCGGAGAACCTGATGCGGCCGATGAACCTCGCGGCCCGCGCCGCCGGGGTGACCGCGCGCCAGCTCATGCGGGCGCGCGTCATGCTGGAGACCGAGGCCGCGGGCCTGGCCGCGGTCAACGCGACCAAGCGCGACCGTACCGACCTGCTGCGGGTCCACCAGCTCTTCGCCCGGCCGGGCGACGTGCACGCCAGGGCGCGGGTCGATCTCGCCTTCCACGAGACCATCGCCAGGGCCTCGGGCAATCCGGTCATCCACATGATGTTCACCGCGATCCAGGACCTCACCTACGGGCTGATGCTGCGCAGCCTCAGCGACCGCGAGGTCCGGGAGGCCGGCGAGCCCCTGCACACGGTGATCCTGGAGGCCATCCTCGACCGCGACCCCGACGGCGCCCGCGAGGCGATGCGCCGCCACCTCGACCTCGCCGAGGACTTCTACGGGCCCGACATGGACACCAACCTCGCCGACGTCATCGAGCACCGGCTCGCGGCGTCCGGCGACGACCTCATAGCCGACCTGAGCCGGCCCTCATGACCACCCGCAGGGCCCGGCGCTTGACGGCGTCGATCTGGTCGGGGCGCCCGGTCATGATGCCGTCCACGCCGAGGGTCATGAGGCGGCGGATGACGGCCCGCCGGTCCGTCGTCCACGTGTAGACCCGCATGCCGTGCTGGTGGACCTGCCTGACATAGGTCGCGGTGAGGCCGCTGTGCGGCACCGTGACCGCGGCGGCGAACCCGGCCAGGTCCTCGAGCCGGGAGGCGTCCGGCTTGCCGAGCAGCGCGACGGGGAGGTCGGGCATCATCTCGTGCAGGTTCCGCATCGACTCCCAGTCGAACGCCTGTACGGCCAGCCGCTTACCCCTCCACAGGCCCCGGTACTTGCGCAGCTCGGCGGCCACCCGTTCGTCGATGTCCGCGTTGGCCGGATCATGCTTGATCTCCAGCAGCAGCCCGACCCCGCTCTTGCTCGTCGCCCGCAGCCCCTGCTCCAGGGTGGGCACCTTCTCGCCCTGGAACTGGGAGGAGAACCACGAGCCGGCGTCCAGGCGCTGGATCTCCGCGAGCGTGAAGTCGGCGACCCGCCAGGGGGAGCGCCCGGGGAAGACCTGCTCGACGTTGGTGGTGCGGGCCAGCGTCTGGTCGTGCATCAGGATGAGCCGGTGGTCCTTCGTCTGCTGGACGTCGAACTCGCACATGGTGGCCCGCTGGGCCCGGGCCACTTCGCAGGCCACGATGGTGTTCTCGGGCGCGTAACCGGATCCGCCCCGATGCGCGATGTTGTCGACCTCCCACGGCGTGGCATGGGCTGCACTCGCCATGACGGCCAGTGCGGTGATGACGACGGCACCCAGCAGACGGTACATGAGCGCTCCTCCGACCCTTTCTCCCCCCGAACCCGACACGGACCTCTTATGTCGAGTTACGTCGAAAAGTGCCCACTAATGGCAGCAAAGAGCGGTTCGCTACGGCGTGTCGCGGACGTCCGCACGAACTTTTTGCCGACGACCTCAGTAGCCGCTCCCCCGGCCCAGGGGACCGAACGCCACGTCCTTCTGCTGCCCCAGCACCTGGTCCTGCGCGCCGTACGCGGTGACCGTGACCGGCGGGGAGTTCAGGATCTCGGCCGACTTGTCCTCGGGATCCGGCACCGGCTTCCCCGGCACCCGGGCGATGAAGAAGCCGCCGGCCAGCCGCGCGTCGGTGCGCCGCCCGTCCGCCCAGTCGATCTGCACCCGGCGCACGCCCGAGGTGACCCGGCCGACGACGACCCGGTACATGTCGTCGTGCTGGACCCGCTCCGGCCCCGTCGCGTACGAATGCATGTGCGAGGTGTACGCGTCCACCTGGAGATCCCCCTGGAAGCCGGCCAGGTCCCCGGGCGGCTTGAACCCCCAGTACGTGAAGACCGCCCGCTCCGCCATGTCCCGCTGCGTGGTGGGGGTGCACAGGACGAAGCCGGCGAGGCTGCCGACCAGGGCCGTCATGCCCTTCTTGTCCCGGTACTCGGCCAGCACCCGGAAGTCCTCGACCGAGCCCTGCTCGGGGAGGCGCAGGTTGCCGTCCATGTTGTGGACGGGACCGCCGTTGGGCATGCACTCGCGTACGACCCGCAGTTGCTCGGGGGTGTTCTCCGGCAGCCGGGTGACCTCCGCCGCGGTGTCCGGGCCGGAGCCGCCGGAGGGGACCGCGACGATCACCGCCGTGACCAGGGAGGCGGCCGCCGCGAGCCCGGCGAGCGACCACGCCGCGCGCCGGCGCAGCAGCGCGCCAGTGCGCGCCCGCCGGGCGTACGCGAGGGCGTCAACGGGCCTGGCCTCGGCCGCCATCCGCCGGAGCTCCTCGCCGATCCGCTGTTCGTCGATGGTCATCTCAGGCCTCCAGGGTGACGTTCTCGCCGACCAGCTCGCGCAGCCGGACGACGGCTTGGTGGGTCTGGCTGCGCACGGTGCCCACCGAGCAGCGCATGATCTTGGCGACCTCGGACTCCGGCAGGTCCTCGTAGTAGCGCAGCACCAGGACGGCCCTCTTGCGCGCCGGCAGGGCGCGCAGCGCCTGGGCCAGGGTGACGCGGGTGTCGACCTCGCCGGTCCGGTCGCCCGTGGCCCGGTCGGGGGGCGCCTGGACCACGCGTTCGCGGCCCCAGCGCGGACTTCGCCACCGTCCGACCTGTTCGTGGTACATGACGCGGCGCACGTACGCCTCCGGGTTGTCCCGGATCCGCCGCCAGTGTCCGGCGGTCTTCGCCAGCGCCGTCTGCAGCAGGTCCTCGGCCGCGTGCTGGTCGTTGGTCAGCACGTACGCGAGCCTGATCAGGCTGTCCGAGCGGGTGGCGACGAACTCGGTGAAATCTCGCTGCTGGTCGGGGTGCAAAGGCTCTCCTCTGGTCTCACCCGTCCAGATGGAGCCGGACCCGAGAATCTATGGCGTCACGGGCGGCGGCGGTTCCAGGAGTCGGTGATGTGCTTGCGCATCGCGGCCGCCGCCCCCTCCGGGTCGCCGGCCGCGATCGCGTCCTTGATGGCCTGATGCTCGGCCAGCGTCTGGCGCATCACGGCCTCGTTGTACTCACCGTGGTAGAGCATGCTCGTACGGGCCTTGTCGTGGATGCTGTTGACGATCGCCCGCCCCAGCCGGTTGCGTGACGCGGCCATGATCATGTCGTGGAAGCGCACGTCGGCGGCGGCGAAGTCGGGCGTGGAGGCAAGGTTGGCCCGCATGACCGCCAGCTCGGCGCCGATGCGCTCCTCGTCGTCGGGGGTGCGCGCCAGGGCGGCGGCCGCGGCCATCTCGGCCTCCAGCGCGGTGCGCACGGACACCAGCTCGTCCAGGAACGTCACGTTCTCGTCGTGTGCGATGACGGCGGTGAGCACGACGTCGTCGAGCAGGTTCCACTGCCGGGGGTCGGTGACCTGGGTGCCGCGGCCGTGCTCGATCCTGACCAGGCCCTTCTCCTGGATCACCTTGACCGACTCGCGGATCACCGTCCGGCTGACCCCGAACTCCTCGCAGAGGTCGGCCTCGGGCGGGAGCGCCGTGCCGGGCGGCAGCGTCCCGCGGACGATGTCGTCGACCAGCTGCTCGACCACGGTGGTGCCCAGTTTGGCCCCGCGGACCCGGCGCGGTGGCCGCTTGCCGGCCCGCTCGGGCGGCTGCGAATCCCGCGTCGAATCCCACGGCCCCGTAGTCGCGTGCTGAGTCAACGCATCCTCCCGTCCGCCTGAACGCCCTTCAGTGTAGGGCATTGTGAATACGTCACACGTATGATGTCATATCCGGAAACACGGCGTTTACGTACCTCAAGCCGCCTTGTCCGAAGGAAGCCCCATGAGACGACGCACCCACCTGGCGGTCACCGCGGCAGCGGCCCTGCTCGCCGTCGCGGCCTGCGCTCCCCCGAACGCCCCGACCGCTACGAAGCCGACCGGCTCCGCCGGATCGCAGTACGGCTTCGCCCCCGCCGAGCAGAAGGCCGGCAAGCTCCTGGTGTGGGTGGACTCCACCCGGCTCGACGCCGCGAAGGCGTACCAGAAGGCACACCCCGACGTGCAGCTGGACATCGTCACCTACGACGGCAACGCCAACGGCTCCAACACGCTCAAGACCAAGGTGCAGCTGTTCGACCGGGCCGGCGAGGGCTGGCCGGACGTCGTGTTCACCACGGACAACAACACCGCGTCGTGGGCCTCGCAGGGCGACAACGCGTTCGTCGCCCCGCTCAACAAGGGCCTGCTCGACGACGCCACGCTGAGCGGCTTCGCCAAGGGCGCGCTCGACGTGTGCACCGTGGACGGCACGGTCTACTGCCTGCGCAACGACCTGGCCCAGGTCGTGCTCTGGTACAACAAGAAGCTGCTCGACAAGTTCGGCTACACGCTGCCCACCACCTGGGAGGAGTACCAGGCGCTGGGCGAGAAGGTGGCCGCCGAGCATCCCGGCTACATCATCGGCACGGCCGGTGACGCGTGGGCGCCGGAGATCTACATGTGGGGCGGCGAGTGCCCGGCCAACCAGGTCACCGGGCCCAAGGCGGTCACCGTCAAGGCGACCGACGCCAAGTGCGTGCGCACCGCGAAGATGATGGACAAGCTCGTCGCGAACAAGACCATGTCGATGCTGTCCCTGTTCGGCCCCGAGTTCGCCAAGAGCCAGGGCGACAAGGTGCTCATGCTGCCCGGCCCGGCGTGGTATGGCGGCGCGGTCTTCCAGGGCACGCTCAAGACCCCGAAGGGCGAGCTGGCCGTGGGCGACGCCCTGCGCTGGTCCGACCAGAGCACGCCGGTGACCGGCAACGTCGGCGGCGGCACCTGGTGGCTGTCGCGGCACAGCGCGCGCCTCGACGCGGCCAAGGACTTCATCGGCTGGGTCGCCACGGCCGACGCGTACCAGGTCGAGCTCTCCCCCGGCTATCCCGCGTACGCGCCGGCCGCGACCAAGTGGATCAAGAAGCAGCAGGACAGCGGCTACTACGCCGGCGACATCGCCGGCCCGATCTCGGCCGCGGCCGGGCAGGTGTGGCCCGGCTGGGGCTCGCCCGAGTTCAGCCAGGAGGCGGTCTGGGCCAAGACCGTCATCCCGGGGCAGACCGCGGGCAAGACGATCGAGTCGCTGCTGCCGGAGTGGCAGACGGCCATCGAGCAGCAGGCCCAGATCTTCGGCTACCAGGTCACCAAGTGATCGGATCGAGACTGCGGCTCTCCGCCGGGCACGTCTTCGTCTCCGGGTACGTGGTGCTGCTGGTCGCCTTCGGCATCGTGCCCACGGTGTACGCGCTCAACCTGGCCTTCACCGACGCCCGCGGGGTCTTCACCGGTTTCACCAACTTCGTCAGGACCGCGCAGGACTTCCGGTTCGTGGCCGCCGTCGAGCACGTGGCGACGTACCTCGTGCTCTGGCTGGTCACCCTGACCGTGCTGGTCCTGCTGCTCGCGCTGCTGGTGCACCGGCTCACCGCGGGCTGGTCGCGGGCCGCGCTGCGGTTCGTCTACTACGTGCCCGGCGCGCTGGCGGGCGCGTCGAGCGTGCTGCTCTGGCTGTTCATGCTGGACCCGTCCGTGAGCCCGGTGGACGACCTCGTCCGCGCCCTCTGGGGCGAGACCTTCGTGCAGGTGATCTCGCCGGGTCACCTGCCGTGGATCTTCACCCTGATCGCGTTCTGGACCGGCGCGGGCGGCTGGATCGTGGTCATGTACGGCGCCCTGAACACGATCCCCCACCAGCTCATGGAGGCCGCCCGGGTGGACGGCGCCGGGCCGGTGAAGATCGCGCTGCGGGTGCAGCTGCCGATGCTGCGCAAGTGGATCGTCTACATGCTGATCCTGTCCCTGGCGGCGGGCACGCAGCTCTTCGTCGAGCCGCAGCTCATCTCCCAGGCCAGCTTCGGCGTGGTGGGCAACGACTACTCGATCAACCAGCTGGCGTACCTGTACGCCTTCAACCAGAACGACTTCAACGGCTCCGCGGCGATCGCCGTCGACCTGCTCATCGTGGCGCTGTGCTGCGCCGGGCTGTTCGTCGCGCGGGGAGGTCTCTTTGACACGGACTGACCCCGCGCGGGCTGTCGCGAAAGTGCTCGTCACCGCGTTCCTGCTGGTCTTCGCGGTGTTCTTCGTCGTCCCCATGCTGTGGCTGCTGCTCGCCTCGACCAAGAGCCCGGCCGACCTGATCCACGGGAACCCGCTGTCGCCCGGCTCGCTCGGCTCGCTCGTCACCAACTGGCAGCACCTCATGTCCTTCCAGGACGGCGCCGTGCTGACCTGGATGGGCAACTCCATCACGTACGCCGCGTTCTCCGTGGCGCTGACCCTGCTGGTCAGCATCCCCGCCGGTTACGCGATGGCGCTCATGCGATTCACCGGCAGGCGGCTGCTGCTGATCGTCACGCTGGTCGTGATGCTCATGCCGGGGACCGCGCTGGTGCTGCCGATCTTCCTGGAGCTCAGCTACGTCGGCCTGGTCAACCAGGCGGCCTCGGTCGTGCTGCCGATGTCGTTCTTCCCGTTCGGCGTCTATCTGACGTACATCTACTTCTCCACCAGCGTGCCCGGCGAGCTGCTCGACGCGGCGCGGCTGGACGGGTGCGGGGAGAGCGCGACGTTCCTGCGGGTGGCGCTGCCGCTGGCCAAGCCGGTGGTCGCGCTGGTCGCGTTCTTCAGCTTCGTGACGAACTGGAACAACTTCTTCCTGCCGTACGTCATGCTGCCGGACAGCGACAACTACCCCATGCAGGTCGGGCTCACGCAGATGCTGGCCGCGACCCCCACGTTCAACCCCGTCGTCGGCGCCAACGCCGAGGTGCAGCCGCCCGAGCTGATCCTGGCGACCCTGCTGTCCATCGCTCCCGTGCTGCTGGTGTTCCTCTTCTCCCAGCGCTTCCTGGTCGCCGGGCTGACCGCCGGCGCGACCAAGGGATGACCGCCTCTCCTAGGAGTTACATGACCGTCGTGAAAGCCAGCGTCCCCGTCCTCGACCCCCCGGCGTGGGCGCTGGCCCAGCGTTCCCTGCTCGACCTGCTGGACAGCGGGTGGCGGCTGTTCTCCGAGCGCTACACCAGGCCGGACGGCTCGCTGCGGTATTCCGGCCGGCTGTCCTCCCGCGACGGCGCGGACGACTTCTTCGAGCCGTTCTTCAACTGGCCGCAGCTCTACCTGCTGGGCGGCGCGGACGACCTGCTCGACAGCAGCGCCCGGCACTGGCACGGCGTCGTCGGGCAGATGACCGAGCTGGGCATGTTCGCCGACGAGTTCGAGATCGGCTACGACTGGTTCCACCAGGGCGAGAGCCTGCTGTTCACGTACTTCCTGACCGCCGCCGACCCGGCGGCCTGGGCCGGGCGGGCGACCAGGTTCGCCGACCTCTACCTCGACCCGGCCAAAGGCAACTACGACCCGGCGCACCGCGTCATCAAGGCCCCGCACAACGGCAGCCGGGGAGCGCGGGAAGGGGTGTCCGGCTCGCCCTCGTACCCGTGGACCGCGGCGGAAGCGGCACAGTACGGCTACCCGCTGGACTGGCTCGTCCCCGACGGCGCGCCCGTGCCGCCGCTCGCCGAGGACCCCCGCCTGGGCGCCGAGATGCAGCGCCGCCTCGGCCGAGGCGACGCGGTGGGCAACCTCAGCGTGGCCGGCCTGGTCTGCAACGCCTACCTCGTCTCGGGGGACGAGCGGTACGCCGCCTGGCTGCGCGAGTACGTCGGCGCCTGGCAGCGCCGGGCCGAGGAGAACGGCGGTGTCGTCCCCGACAACGTCGGCCTCGACGGCGTGGTCGGCAGCCTGCTCGACGGGCGCTGGTACGGCGGCCACTACGGCTGGACCTGGCCGCACGGCATGTACAGCATCGGCCAGGCGTCGGCCGTCGGCGCCCTCAGCGCCGCCCTGGCCACCCGCGACGACGGCTACCTCGACCTCGTCAGGTCGCTGCTGGACGCGGTCATCGCCAGGGGCGTGAAGCTGCCGTTCAGCCAGAGCGACTCGGCCAACCAGGGCCGCTGGCGCGCCCACCTCGGCTCCGACGTGGACGTGCCGACGCTGCTGGTCCCCTACCGGCACAGCGACAAGGGTTGGTTCGACTACAACCCGGTCCAGACCTCGGTGCCGCTCGCGCTCTGGCACCACACCGGCGCCCCGGAGGACCGCGCCCGCCTGGACGCGCTGCGCGCCGCGACCGGCTACGACTGGGCCACGGTGCGGCCGTTCCGCGACAAGGAGGAGGCCGGGCACGAGGAGCCCTGGTACGCGTACCTGTGCGGCGACAACCCCGGCTATCCCGAGCGGATCCTCGCCGCCGCGCACGCCCAGGCCCGCCGCCGCATCGCCCTGCTGCTCGCCAACGCCGACCGCGACCTGCCCGAATCGGACATCCATCTCTGGCAGAACGTCAACCCCGTGGTGACCGAGGCCCTCACGCAGCTCATGTGGGGCGGGCCGCAGGTCATCTACAACGGCGGCCTGCAGCAGGCCAGGGTCCGCTACTTCGACGCCGTGCGGCGCCGTCCCGGCGTTCCCGAGCAGGTGGCGGCGCTCGTCAGCTTGATCGAGCCCGAGGCCACGGTGGTCACGCTCGTCAACCTCTCCGCCACCGCCGACCGGGTGCTGGTCGTGCAGGCGGGGGCGTTCGGGGAACACGAGATCCTCGGCGTCGCGGCCACGGCCGCCGAGCCGGGCTGGACCGGCCACGACACCGAGTACGTCCACCACGAACCGGTGCGGTCGGTCACCGAGACCGCGGTGAACGGCCCGCACCTCACGGTGGAACTGCCCGCCGGCACCACCGTCACCCTCACCCTGCGCCTGCGCCTGCACGCCTACCAGCCGTCCTACCGGCACCCCTGGGACTGACACCCCCGCCCCGCTCCCCTCCGTCCTTCGGCTGAGGTCCCCCCTTCGGAGGGGAGACCGGCAGCCGCGGGAGAGCATCCCCTCCCCGAAAGGACCCCAGCCGAAGTACGGAGGGTCACACGGGTGCGGCGGGTCGCGAAACGGGGGCCCTACCGGTGCAGCAGCCGCGCGGGCACCGCGTCCGCGAGCGCCTTGTAGCCCGTCGGGTTCAGGTGCAGGTGGTCGCCCACGTCGAAGGTCGCGAGCATCCGCCGGGGATCGGCCGGGTCCCGCAGCGCCCGGTCGAAGTCGATCACCGCGTCGAACGCGCCACTCGTGCGGATCCAGTCGTTGACCGTCTGCCGGGCCGCCTCGCGATAGCCCTGGGCGTCGTCGTAGAAACTGCCGCCGAAGGGCGTGATCGTGGCCCCGTACACCCGGATGTCCTGCGCGTGGGCGCGCACGATGATCTGGTCGTAGGCGGCGATCAGCTCGTCGGCGATCCTCTTCTGCGCCTCCTGGGTGGCGTCCGCGGTGCCGATGTCGTTGACGCCCTCGAAGAGGATCAGCCACTTCACGCCGCTCTGCGCGAGCACGTCACGGTCGAGGCGGGACAGGACGTTGGGGCCCAGCCCGTCGTTGAGCACGCGGTTGCCGCCCGCCGCCTGGTTGGCGAAGGCGACGTCGGCGGTGCGGCGGTCGGCCCGCAGGCGGTCGAAGAGCTGGTCGGGCCAGCGGTTGTTCTGGTTGGTGGTGGAGCCCCTGCCGTCGGTCAGCGAGTCGCCGACCAGGGCGAGCGTCGCGGTGGCGGGCTTGGCCCAGACCTCGAGGCCACTGAGGAAGTACCAGTGGTCGACGGGGGTGGCGCCGGTGAGGTCCGCCGCGTCGGCCTGGTTGCCCCTGGCGAGGTAGGAGGTGGTCCGGGAGCCGGGGTGCGAGGTGATGTCGGTGGAAGCCTGGCCGTCGGCCAGGTAGAGGGTCACGGTCAGTACGGTGCCCGCGGCCAGCGTGAGGTCGAGCGGGTCGGACACGACCTGCGCCCCGACCGGCACGACCGCCGAGGGCCGGCCGAAGAACGTGACAGGCCGGACGGTCTCCGGCTGGATCGCGCTCACCCCGGCCTTGCCGCCGCTCGGGAGCGCCACGGTGACGCGGGTGACGGGCAGCGGCGCGCCGCCGAACGCGTTGGACAAGCGCAGCCGGAACCGCTGCCCGCCGGCCGACACCCGCAGGGTCTGCCGTACAGTGCTGTCGGCAAGGACCAGGTTCTCCTGCGTGTACGGCGCGGGCGGCATGTTGCCCGGCTCTGTGAGCTGCGGCATCGCCGTCCACGTGGTGACCCAGTGCCCACCGGGCGACGCCGCCCCGTCGGCCACCCCGGCAGTGCCCATGGCGAGTCCCAGAACCGCGACGATGGCCAACTTCAGCGCCCTACCCATAGATCTGGCCTCCCGAAATTTTCGGGCAGAAATCGAACATTTCGGTAGGGAAGGTATGACAGGTCGCCCCCGCGGTCAATGCCAGGGGCGGAACATCCTGTGCAACGTCCTGTCGAACGTCCTGGATGCGCGATCGAGATTTCGGTTCCATGGCGAGCGGACGAGCATTGTTCCCCTCGACAAGGAGTGATTCGTGCAGCGGATTGTCGGCCCCGTACCGCGTGGCCCCCGTCGAACGGCTCGCGTTCAAGGCTCTGACCGGCCTGCTGCCGGCGGCGCCTCGCCACGGCGCCCGGCCGGCGCCCGAGACCGGCCGCGAGAGCCTCCGCGGCCGGATCCGCGCCCACATCCTGGAGCACCTCGACGATCCCGATCTGACGCCCGCCACCGTCGCGGCCGCCCACTACATCTCCACCCGTTCCCTGCACAGGTTGTTCCAGGGCCAGGAGTACACGGTCGCGGAGTGGATCCGCGTCCAGCGGCTGGACCGGTGCCGGCGCGACCTGGTCGACCCCTCCCTCCGCGACCGGTCGATCCGCGCCATCGCGAACCGCTGGTGCCTCACCAGCGCCCCCCACTTCAGCCGCGCCTTCCGGGCCGCGTACGGGCTCAGCCCGGAGAACTACCGCAGAAGGCACTACAGCTCCCGCAGCCCACTCAGCCTTACCTAGCAAACTACGAAAAATATAGTACGCTTCGGCCATGGAACTAGGTATCGCCCTACCCACGTCGGGCCCGCTGGCCGGCCCGCAGAACATCGCCCGCGTCGCACGCGAGGCCGAGCGGCTCGGGTACGACTCGGTGTGGACCTACGAGAGGCTGCTGCGGCCCGTCGCGCCCGTTTCGATGGGCGGCGGGGAGCCACAGCCCGTGCCCGAGGTCTACCGGCAGACCTACGAGCCGCTGGAGACGCTGAGCTACGTGGCCGCGCTCACCGAACGCGTCAAGCTCGGCACCAGCATCATCGACGCCCTGCTGCACCCGGCCGCCGTGCTGGCCAAGCGCTTCGCCACCCTCGATCAGTTCAGCGGCGGCCGGGTCGTCGCCGGGCTCGGCCAGGGGTGGATGCCGCAGGAGTTCGAGGCGGCCGGGGTGCCGATGAGCCGGATCGGGCCCGGCATGGACGAGGTCGTCGCCGCCATGCGGGCCTGCTGGGGGCCGGACCCCGTCTCGTACGACGGCAAGTTCACCCGGATCGCCGAGTCGGAGATCAACCCCAAGCCGGTGCAGGCGCACGTGCCGATCCTGCTGGGCGCGATGACGCCGGGCGGCGTGCGGCGGGCCGCCCGCATCGCCGACGGGCTCAATCCGGTGGCCTTGTCACGTGACGCGCTGCTCGGCCTCGGCAAGGCCTTCCGCGCGGCGGTCGAGGAGTTCGGCCGCGACCCGGAGTCGGTCACCGTGGTCGCCAGGGCCAACGTGCCGCTCACCGCCGAGCCGATGGGTGACGACCGGCCGTTCCTGGGCGGCTCGCCGCGCCAGATCGCCGACGACCTGGCGGGGCTCGAGGGCACCGGCGTCGACCACGTCCTGTTCTCAACCTCCGGCCGCAGCCCCGAGAGCGAGCCGGGAATCGACGAGACGCTCGCCCTCTACGCCGAGCTCATCGACCTCGCCCGGCGGTGAAGCCCGCCGATCAGGGGGCGCACTGCTCGTGGATGTTGTTGCGGGCGGCCCAGGCGTGCAGCTCCTGGAAGGCGCCGCGCAGGTCCTCGCCGATCGGGGTGAGCCGGTAGAGGACCGCCGTGGCGGGGCCGTCGGCCAGCTGGCGCTCCACGAGCCTGGCCGCCATCAGCTCGCGCAGGCGATCGGACAGGATGCCGTCGGTGATCCCGGAGATCGACTTGGCCAGCTCGCCGAACCGCGCGGGCCGCTGCATCAGCGCGACGATGATCATGCCGTTCCAGCGCTTGCCGAGCACCTTGAACACGTCGACGAACTGCACGTCGCACGAGATGCCGTGCGGGCTCCCGTCCGTCGCGACGGTCTCGGAGACGTGTTCGGCCATGGTCACCAGCCTACCTCCCGGTACCACCCGGAACCGGGCGTGCTATTGATTCCATAGCACACTAGCTCATTGCGAGCCGAGCTCCGGATCGGCCGGGACGCGCCTTCTCAGGCACCGCCGCCGAACAGGACCCAGCCGAACACGTACATGACCGACCCGAGCACGGCCAGCGCCGCCCACAGCAGCGCGGACATCAGGCCCCTGAGGTACGGGTTGCCGCGCGGCGCCGTCCGGCCGTCGGCGATCTCGGCCCAGCGGGATTCGAGCAGGACGGTCACCCGCTCGGCGCGCGCGTTCCCGTCCGCGGTGAGGATGAAAGTCTCGCCTCGCATCTGCGGCCCCTCCCGGGAGAAGACGGATGAGCACCCCGCTCACACGGCGGGGGTCCGGTCGCCCTGCTGGGCGTCCACGGAGCAACGTTAGGCAGGCGCACTTGTCGCGGACTTCGCGACTTCTTGGACCGCCCGCCGGGCCGCGCCCAAGCCGTGGCCAAGTCGCACCCAAGCGCAACGCCCGCCGCCATGCCGTGCCCAGCCGCCCTCCGTGCCCAGCCGCCCTCCGTGCCCAGCCGCCCTCTGCGCCCAGCCGCCCTCTGCGCCCAGCCGCCCTCTGTGCCCAGCGGTCAGCCGTGGCCGGTGGTCAGCCGTGGCCGGTGGTCAGCCGTGGCCGGTGGTCAGCCGTGGCCAGGGGTCAGCGCGGGTCCGATCGCAGGGCGTCGAGGAGGCCGCAGACGGCCGTGACGAGGTCGTCGCCCAGCCGCCGCCAGGCCTCGGCGGCGGACGCGGCGGTGATGTGGCCGGCGGCCAGATCTCGTCCCAATGCGGTGGTGCCGCCTGTGGCCAGGTCGCGTCCCAATGCGGTGGTGCCGCCTGTGGCCAGGTCGCGTCCCAATGCGGTGGTGCCGCCTGTGGCCAGGTCGCGTTCCAGTTCGGCGCACATGTGCACGATGAGCACGCGGGTCATGGCCTCCCGCCGCGCGGCCCGGCCGGGGTCCGGCTCCCCCGGCTCCCGGGTGGCGTCGTACAGGCGGCGCAGGGACGGCCTCTCCAGGTGGACGCTGACGGCGTACTCGCGCAGCGCGGGCTCGACGACGACCTGGGCGAGGAAGCGGCCGTACCAGGAGGGGACGCCCAGGTCGATGTGGTGCTCGATGTGGGGCAGGACGACGCAGCGGATCCGGTCGCGCGTCGACATCCCGCCGGGCTCGCCGAACCGGCTCATCATCGCCATCCGGTGCACCTCCATGGCCTCGGCGTGCTCGGCCAGGATGGCCTTGACGAGTTCGTCACGGGAGGTGAAGTGATACTGCACCGCGGACTTGTTGCGCTGCCCGGCGGCTTCGCCGATCTGCCGGATCGACACCCCGGCGAAGCCATCGGTGGCGTACAGGCGCTCCGCCGCACGCATGATCGCGCTCCTGGCGGTCACCGCACGCGCGGAGGCCTGGACGGTCATCACGAGCTCACCAGGTGACCCACACGTCCTGGAGCCCGCCCGACAGCAGCCCGGTGCGCAGTTGCAGCGCGTCGGCGCTGTCGCGCAGGCGCAGGGTGGGCAGCCTGCGGGCGAGCGTGCCGAGCACGACCTGCAGCTCCAGCCTGGCCAGCGGCTGGCCGAGGCAGTAGTGCGGGCCCGCGCCGAACGTCAGGTGCTGATTGGCGTTGTCCCTGCGCGGGTCGAACGCGTCCGGGTCGGCGAACTTGCGCGGGTCCCGGTTCGCCGCGGGCCGGCACGGGATGACGGTGCTGCCCGCGGGCACCACGGTGCCGGCGAACTCGGAGTCCGCGGTGGCGACCCTGGGGAAGCCCACCACGCTCAGCGTGCTGTCCAGCCGCAGGACCTCCTCGACGGTGCCGGGGATCAGCTCCGGGTCGTCGATGACCGCCTGGTAGCGCTCCGGCTCGGCCAGCAGCATCGCGGCCATGATGGCGATCATGTTGGACGTGGTCTCGTGCCCGGCCAGCAGCAGCGCCATCACGGTGGTGATCAGCTCTTCGTGGCTGAGCCGTCCGTCCTCGCTGTCGGAGATCTGGGTCAGCTCGCTGAGCAGGTCGTCGCCGGGGTTCGTCCGCTTCTCCTCGACGAGGGCGGAGACGTACGCGCCGAACTCCTCGTACGTCTTCAGCACCTCCTCCTGCGTGTAGCGCGTCAGCGTCAGCATGACCTGGGACCAGTGCGCGAACTTGTCCTGGTCCTCGCTGGGGGCGCCGACGAGGGCGCAGATGACCCGCACCGGCAGCGGCAGGCCCAGCTGGAGCGACAGGTTGGCGGGCGAGCCGGACTTGAGCAGCTCGTCGATGAGCTCGTCGGTCATCTGCTGCACCCGGGGGCGCCAGGACTCCATCTTGCGGATGGTGAAGGACTTGCTGAGCAGCCGCCGCCACCGCAGGTGGTCCTCGCCCTCCCGCAGGCGCGTGGTGCTGGTGCGGGTGAAGATCCCGCCGTCCTCCGTCGTGGACACCCGCGCCGCGCCCTCGCCGCCGCGCTGGAAGCTGGTGTCGGTGAGCAGCGCGCGGACGTCGTCGTAGCGGGTCAGCAGCGTGGCGGCGTCGCCGCTGGGCAGCCGTACGTGGGCCACGGGGCAGCGGTCCTGCAGCTCGGCCCACTCCTTCGGCGGCTCCAGTGCCGTCGTGCGCGGGAAGGGGTAATCGGGCATGGTTTCGGTCATGACGCCCCCATTGTCGTTGACGAGTCGCCCTCAACCCTAAGGCGACTGCCTTAATAAGGGAAGCACCTTAAACCCGATCCCACCGCACGGGCTTGCCGTCCTTCGGAAGGAGAGGAGACGGGCCCCGCCGCACGGGTTTGCCGTCCTCCGGGGGAAAGGGGCGGCGCACCCCACGGCCCATCGCGCCCTTGGGGAAGAGGAAGCGGCCCGCCTCCACCGCCCATCACGCCCTCCGGGAGGCGAGGAGGTCACCCGCCGTCCGACGTTGCGGTCCTCCGGGGGAAGGGAGCCGCCCACCTCGCGGCCCTCCGGGGGCCGTCTCCGTGGCCCGCTTCGGGGTCCTGCGGGAAGGGTGGCGGGGTGTGGGACGTCCCTCCCGGAGGACAGCAGGCTGTGTGGTGGGTCAGTGGGTGGTGGGCTGGTAGTCGAACCAGTCGAAGCTCGCGCTCCCCTCCGTCACATACATCCCGATCACCCGCCCCGTGAACCCCGTGGCCACCTCGGTGGACAGATACCGCCCGTCCAGCTCGGCCAAAACCACACCGTCCACCGAGAAGGCGATGGTGTCCGGCCCGCGGCCGGACACCCCCACCGGCTCGTCGGTCGGTGAGATGACGGACGGCGGCAGGATGTCGCGGGTGCGGAGGTCGAGGGCGAGCGTGAGCGGCCCGGCCGGCACCGGTCGCTCGGCCAGGCACTGCCGGAGCGGGCCGATCCGGGCGACCACCCGCACCAGCCCCCCTTGGACCTCCAGGTCGTAGTGGTGGGCCTCGTCCATCCGGACCGACACCCCGGCCGTGCCCGCCCCCGCCTCCAGGAGGGCGGTGACGCGGCAGTCGTGGTGCTGCTGGCGGCGGCCGACGAAGGTGTGGCCGGGGCGGTCGAGGGTCGGGCCGGTGGCGTGCAGGGTCAGCCGGCCGGGCCGCTCGGTCAGCGACCAGGAGCCGTCCGGGCGGCTGCGCGGAGAGATCCAGCAGGGCCGTAGCGAGGGCTCGTCGAAGTCGTCGCGGGAGGGCTCGGGCGGGAGCGGGTGCCAGGCGGCGGGCGCGGGGTGGCGTTCCTCGACGGGGCCCACGACCGGCCAGCCGTCCTCCCACCGTACGGGCGTGAGGAACGTCTCCCGCCCGAGGACCTGGTACTCGGGGGTGTAGCCGCGCGGGCGGGTGCCGAGCAGGACCATCCACCAGGTCCCGTCGGCGGCCCGCACGAGGTCGGCGTGGCCGGTGCTCTGGATGGGCCGGTCGGTGCCGCGGTGCGTCAGGATCGGGTTGACCGGGCCGGGCTCGAACGGGCCGCGCGGCGAGCGGGCGCGGGCGATCGAGACGGCGTGGCCGCGCTCGGTGCCGCCTTCGGACATGAGCAGGTACCACCAGCCGTCCACCTGGTAGAGGTGCGGCGCTTCCGGATATTTCCCGCCGGTGCCGGACCAGACCTGGTACGGCCCCTCCAGCACCTTGCCCTCGGCCGGATCGACGCGCGCCACCTGCGTGCCGGAGAAGGCGCACCAGCAGGAGCCGTCCTCGTCCCAGGTCAGGTCGGGGTCGATGCCGGGCAGATCGATCCAGACCGGGTCGGACCAGGGACCTTCGGGGCGTTCGGCGGTGACGATGAAGTTGCCGCCGGCCAGCACGTTGGTGGTGATCAGGTAGAAGCGCCCGTCGTGGTGGCGGATGGTGGGCGCGTAGATGCCGCCGGAGGCGGACACGTCCGGCGGCAGGCTCAGTTGCGCGGGGCGGTCGAGGACGTTGCCGATCTGGCGCCAGTGCACGAGGTCGCGGCTGTGGAAGATCGGGACGCCCGGGAAATACTCGAAGCTGGAGCACACCAGGTAGTAGTCCTCGCCGACCCGGCACACGCTGGGGTCCGGGTGGAACCCGGCCACGACCGGGTTGTCGTACGTGCGCACGTTCAGCGCTCCCTCTTGGGATCGACGACCAGCCGGATCGACGCGCTCAGCGGCAGGTCGCCGGCCGACGGCCCGGAGGACAGCACGATCTCCCCCGGTTCGACGAGCCGCCGCCCGCCGAGCCCGGTGAACGAGAACGCCTCGGCGGGCACCTCGAAGACCACCTCGCGGCTCTCCCCCGCGTCCAGGGGCACGCGGGCGAAGCCGACCAGCCACTGGGCGGGCCGGGCGACCTGGGCCACCGGGTCGGTGGCGTAAAGCTGCACGACCTCCTCGGCACGCCGGTCGCCGTCGTTGCGCACGGTCACCCGCACGTCGACCACGCCGTCGGTGCCGTATTCCGCCTGCGACGTCCGCACGGCCCCGTACGTGATCTCCGCGTACGAGAGCCCGTGCCCGAAGGGGAAGGCCGGGGTCGGGTCGAGCACCGTGATGCCCTCCGCCTTCTGCCCCAGAGGCGGCTGCAGGTAGGTGGACGGGTTCACGGACGGCGAGTACGGGATCTGCACGGGCAGCCGCCCGGACGGGTTGACCCGCCCGCTGAGCACGCCGGCGACCGCGGCCGCGCCCTCGACACCGGGGAAGAACGCCTGGACCGCGGCGGCCACCCGGTCCTGGTAGGCGCCGAGCGCGTACGGCCGCCCCGACACCACCACCAGCACGGTCGGCGTGCCGGTCGCCAGGACCGCCTCGACCAGGTCGGCCTGGCGCCCGGGCAGACGCAGGTCGGCCGCGTCGCAGCCCTCGCCCGACGTGCCGCCGCCGAACATCCCGGCCCGGTCGCCGACGAACAGCAGCACGAGGTCGGCCTCGGCCGCGACCTCGGCGGCCCCGGGGATCCCCGACCCGTCGTCGCCCGACACCTCGGCTCCGAGCGAGTAGCGCACGTCAGCGTGGGGGAACTCGGCCGTCAGGCCCTCCAGGATCGACGCGACCGGCAGGCCCATGCCGCGCTCGGGGAAGCGGTCGAGCACGTGGTTGGGGAAGGAGTAGCAGCCCATGAGGGTACGCGGGTCGTCGGCGCACGGCCCGATGACCGCCAGCCGCCGGGTCGCGAGAGGGTCGACGGGCAGGGCCCGGCCGGTGTTGGACAGCAGCACGATGGAACGTTCCGCGACCTCGGCGGCCAGCTCCCGGTTGCGCGCGCTGTCCAGGTCCACGTCCTCGGCGCCGTCCGGGACGAGCGGGGCGTCGTCCAGCAGGCCGAGGTCGATCTTCTGCCGGAGCACGCGGCGTACCGACTCGTCCACGAGTGTCTCGTCGATAATGCCCGCTTTGACGTGCTCGACCAGGTTGCGGCCGTACCCGCGGGTCTCGGGGAGCTCCACGTCGATCCCGGCCGACAGCGCGATCGCGCCCGCCGCCGCGACGTCCTCGGCCACCCGGTGCATGGAGGCGAGGAACGGGACGGACCAGTAGTCCGACACCACCGTCCCCTCGAACCCCCACTCGTCCCGCAGCAGCCGCCGCAGCAGGTCCGCGCTGGCGGCGGCGGGGACACCGTCGAGATCGGTGTAGGAGTTCATCACCGAACGCGCCCCGCCCTCGCGCAGCGCCGTCTCGAACGGCGGGAGGATCACGTCGGCGAGCTCGCGGGGGCCGATGCTGACGGGGGCGTGGTTGCGGGCGGCCCGGGAGGCCGCGTACCCGGCGAAGTGCTTCAGGGTGGCGATGATCCCGGCGCCCTCCAGCCCGCGCACGTAGGCCGCGCCGATCTTGCCCACCAGGTGCGGGTCCTCCCCCAGGGTCTCCTCGACCCGTCCCCAGCGATAATCACGTACGACGTCCAGCACCGGCGACAGCCCCTGGTGCACGCCCGCGGCCCGCAGATCGGCGCCGATGGCCGCGGCCATGCGCTCGACGAGACCGGGGTCGAACGTCGCCGCCCAGGCCAGCGGCGTCGGGTACGCGGTCGCCCCGAACGTCGCGAACCCGGTCAGGCACTCCTCATGGGCGATAGCGGGCACGCCGAGCCGGTTCGAGGCCACTACAAGGTCCTGCAGCTCCCGCAGCCGAGCCGCGCCCTCGGCCGCGGACAGCGGCGCGGTGCCGTACACGCGGGTGAGATGCCCGACCCCGTCGCGCAGCCGCTCATCCAGCCCCTCCACCGCGGCGAAACGGTCCTGCAGGGGCGCGACGTTGCCGGGGTCGTCGGTCTGGAGCCAGATGGAGCCGAGCTGCGCGACCTTCTCCTCCAGCGTCATCTCGGCCAGCAGGGCCTCGACGCGTTCGGCGGACGGGCGGCCGCGGTCACGCCACGGCTCATTCACGAATGTCATGACTTCCTTAGAGTGAGTTCTCAGCCCTTGAAGGCGCCGTCCATGATCCCCGCCACCATCCGCCTGCCGACGAACACGAACAGCACCAGCAGCGGCAGGGTGGCCAGGAAAGAGCCCGACATGGCCAGGCCGAGGTCGACGTCGAGGCTGTTCTGCAGCGCCTTGATGGCGATCTGCGCGGTGTACATCTCGGGCGACTTCAGCACGATGAACGGCCACAGGAAGTCGTTCCACGAGGTGACGAAGCCGAGCAGCCCGAGCACGAACGCGGCCGGCCGCACCAGCGGGAACGCGATACGCCAGAAGATCTGCCAGGTGTTCGCCCCGTCGATGCGGGCCGCCTGCAGGATCTCGTCGCTGATCGTCGAGGACAGGTGCTGGCGCATCCAGAAGATGCCGAACGCGCTGGCCAGGCCGGGCACGATGAGGGCCTGCAACGTGTCCACCCAGTCCAGGGAAGAGATGATCATGTACTGGGGGATGACCGCGAGCTGCGTGGGCACGGTCATGGTGAGCACGACGATCAGGAAGAGCACGTTGCGGCCGGGGAAGCGCAGCTTGGCGAAGGCGAAGCCGGCCAGGGAGCAGAGCACCGCGTGCCCGACGCCGATCGTCCCGGCCACGATCAGGCTGTTGACGATCGAGCGCACGAACGGCACGGTCGTGAACACCAGCTCGGCCAGGTTGAAGAAGTTGCCGCCCGGCGTGATCTTCGGCGGCAGCTGGGTGGCGGTCGCCGAGTCGGTCGTGGCCACCACGAACATCCAGTACAGCGGGAAGATGCAGGCGAACGCGGCCAGCCCCAGCAGGAGGTAGGCCCACCAGCGGACCCGATTGCTCTTGGCGGTCATCATCGCTCCGGGCGGATGCGGGTGGACAGGAGGTAGTTGACCGTCGCGGCGACGATGACGAGGACGAACAGGGCCACGCCGATGGCCGCGCCGTAACCGAACTGGAACTGGCCGAAGCCCTGCTCGTACAGGAACAACGTGAGCGTCTGGCACTGCCGGATCGCCCCGCAGGTCTGCGACCGGGAGATCAGCAGCGGCTCGGTGAAGATCTGCAGCCCGCCGATCGTCGAGGTCACGACCGTGAAGACGATGACCGGCCGCAGCGACGGGATCGAGATGTGGCGGAACTGCTTCCACCCGCCGGCGCCGTCCACCGCGGCCGCCTCGTAGATCGCGCGCGGGATCGCCTGCAGGGAGGCCAGGTAGAGCAGGGTCGTGTAGCCGAACCAGCGCCAGGTCACCATCACGGCGATCAGCAGGTGGCTCCCCCAGACCGACTGCTTGAAGTCGATGGGCTCCACCCCGACGAACCCGAGCAGCCAGTTGAGCAGGCCGTAGTCGCGGTCGAACATCTGGGCGAAGACGATCGTGGTGGCCGCCACCGAGGTGATGTACGGCACCAGCATCGACATCCGGAAGAACACCGCCAGCCGCAGCCGCGCGTGGTTGAGCAGGTGGGCCAGGAGCAGCGCCAGGACCAGCTGCGGGACGGTGGACAGCACCCAGATGCTGATCGTGTTCTTGAGCGCGTTCCAGAACCGGGCGTCGGCGAGCAGGCGGCTGAAGTTGTCGAAGCCGATGAAGACGTGCTCGCCGATGGGGTTCCAGTCGAACAGCGCCACGTAGAACGTGAACAGCAGCGGGACCAGACCGAAGACCGCGAAGATCAGGAAGAATGGGGCGATGTAGAGGTACGGGGCGATGCGCTCGCCGATGCTCTGCCGCACCCGCGTCGTGAGCGCGGGCGGCGTCTCCACCGCCCGCGGCGTGCTGAGGCTCGTCGTCACGCTGGTCCTACTTGCCGATGGCCGTCTTGACGTTGGCCAGCGCCGTGTCCCAGGCCTTGGCGGGGTCGCCCTTGCCCTGCTCGACGTTGGTGATCGCGTTCTGCAGCTCCTGGCCGATGGCCGAGCTGTCCGGGCCGATGTAGAACGGCTTGAGCCCGAGCAGCGAGTTCGTGTAGATCGCGCCGATCGGCGCGCCGGAGAAGAACTCGTCCTTCAGCCCGGTGAGCTGGGCGTCCTTGTAGACCGACGGGGTGGTGGGCAGCGAGCCGGAGTCCACGAAGTGCGCCAGCTGGCCCTGCGGCGACTGGGTCTTGGTGATGTAGTCCCAGGCCGCCTTGGCGTTCTTGGCGCCCTTGGGGATCGCCAGGTAGCTGCCGCCCCAGTTGCCCGCCCCACCGGGGATCGTGGCGACGTCCCACTTGCCCTTGGTGTCGGGGGCGTTCCTGCGGATCGCGCCCAGCATCCACGACGGCGCGGAGATCACCGCGAACTGGCCCTTGCCCATGCCCGCGGTCCAGCCCTCGGTGAACGAGCCCTGCTTGGCCGTGATGCCGGCCTGCACGGCCTTGAGTGACAGGTCGAAGGCCGTCTTGACCTGCGGGCTGGTGCTGTAGACGACGTTGCCCGAGGGGTCGTAGTACTTCTGCGGCCCCTGGTTGACCGCCTGGTAGAACACGCTGGTGGCGGCGTTGTCCATGAACGCCTTGCCGGTCTTGGCGGTGTACTTCTTGCCGGTCTCGATGAAGGCGTCCCAGGTGGGCCAGAGCTTGCTCACCTCCTCGCGGTCGGTCGGCAGCCCGGCCTCCTTGAACAGGTCGGCCCGGTAGGCGACGGCCATGCCGCCCACGTCCGTCGGGATGCCGATGATCTCACCGCCCTTGGCGGTGCTCGCGCTCATCACCCAGTCGAGGTAGTCGCCCTTGATCTTGTCGGCGCCGAGCTGGCGCAGGTCGTAGAAGTTCTGGGGCTGCTGGACGAACTTGGGCAGGTCGTCGCCCTGGATGAGGACGAGGTCGGGCACCTTGCCGCCGGCCAGCGCCGTGGTGAGCGCCTGCGCCGTCTCGACCGAGCTGCCCACCTCCGTGAGCTTGATCTGCACGCCCGGGTTCTGCTTCTGGTAGTCGTCGACGGAGGCCTTCTGGTCGATCCCGGAGAACGACCAGAACTCGAATGCCTTGCTGTCGCCGCCCGACGGCTGGGACGGGGTGCCACCACCGCCGCCACCGCAGGCGGCCGTGGACAGGGCAAGGGCCGCGGCGAGCACGACCGGGGTTGCGTTGCGGAACTTCACGTCGGTCTCTTTCGGTGGGGTCCGGCGCTCAGGGGCGGAGCGCTGTGGCGATGTCGTAGTAGGCGGGCGCGGCCGTCACGCCGCGTTTGGAGACAGGTCGATGCATGCCGCGCTCCTTCGAATTGGGGGGTTCGCCAGCGCGTCGGAAAGTTTCGGTCCAAGGTCCGATCGTTAAGCCGGGACTCTAGGTCTGATTCCCGAAACCCGTCAAGAACCTCCTTGTAAGATCGCCGAAACATTCGGTCCCAGATTCCGAAACCCTCCCGTTAGACTGCGGCCATGACCGCCACCGAGGAGCCGTCCGCCGCGCCGCCCCAGCCGCTGACCATCACGCAGCTCGCCGAGCTGGCCGGCGTGTCCACCGCGACCGTCTCCAAAGTGGTCAACGGCCGCTCCGAGGTCGCCCCCGAGACCCGCGCCCTGGTCGAAGGGCTCATCCGCCGCCACGGCTACCGCCGGCAGCGCCGGCGCGTCAACGCGTCGGCCCTGGTGGAGGTGGTGTTCCACGCTCTGGACGGCGACTATCCGATCGAGATGATCAAAGGGGTCGACCAGGTCGCCCGCGAGCATCATCTGGCCGTGGTGATCTCCGACATGCACCAGCGCTCCGGCCCCGGGCACGGCTGGATCGAAGGCGTGCTGAGCCGCCGCCCGTCGGGCGTGATCGCGGTGTTCTCCGGACTGACCGAGGAGCAGCGCGACCAGCTCGTCACCCGCGACATCCCAATCGTCCTGCTCGACCCGTCGGGCGACCCCGGGCCCGGCGTCCCCTCGGTCGGTGCGGGCAACTGGAGCGGCGGCCTGTCGGCCACCCGCCACCTGATCGACCTCGGCCATCGCCGCATCGCCGTCATCACCGGCCCCGACTGGGCCCTGTCGAGCCGGGCCCGGCTCGACGGCTACCGCACCGCGCTCGACCTGGCCGGGGTGCCGGTCGACCCCGAGCTGATCGGCTCGGGCGACTTCGTCATCGAGGGCGGGCTGGCCCAGGCCCACCGGCTGCTGCGCCTGCCCGACCCGCCCACCGCGATCTTCGCCTGCAACGACGGGCAGGCCGTCGGCGTCTATCGCGCCGCCTATGAGCTGGGCCTGCGCATCCCCGGTGACCTGAGCGTCGTCGGCTTCGACGACCTACCCTCGGTGCAGTGGGCGGTCCCGCCGCTGACCACGGTGCGCCAGCCGCTCACCGAGATGGCCGCCAAGGCCACCACCATGCTCATGAAGCTCGCGCAGGGCGAGCCGCTGCCGCAGACCCGGGTCGAGCTGGGCACCGAGCTGATCGTCCGAGCCAGCACCGCGCCGCCGTCACGCTGACCGAAACTTTCTAGATTCTTGCCGTACGTATCGGCGCTACGCCACCGTCTGGAAGGAGCGCTTGGAGAAGCCGATCATGTAGCCGTCGATGACGGTCGTCACCGGCTGCTCCACCCGGCCGCTCGCCCCCAGCGTGACGAACAGCGGGATGTAGTGGTCGACGGTCGGATGGGCGTACGGCATGCCGGGCGCGCGCGTCCGGAACGCCGCCAGCTCCCCCACGTCGCCCCTGGCCAGGGCGTCGGCCGCCCAGGCGTCGAAGTCGGAGGACCAGGCGGGGACGACACCCTGGTAGAGCATGTCCGGGGTGACGAAGGGCAGCCCGTGTGTCATGAACCCCGAGCCGATCACCAGCACACCCTCCTCCCGCAGCGGAGCCAGCCGCGCCCCGAGCTCCAGCAGCCGGTCGGGATCGTGGGCCGGCATGCTGAGCTGCAGCACGGGGATGTCGCCCAGCGGGTACATGGCCATCAGCGGCACCCACGCCCCGTGGTCGAGGCCGCGGCTGGGGTGCTGGTGGACCGGCTCGCCGTCGGGCATCATCGCGGCCACCCGCCGGGCGAGCGCGCCGGCGTCGGGGGTGTCGTACGTCATGGTGTAGTAGCGCGGGTGGAAGCCGCCGAAGTCGTACACCAGCGGGGTGCCGGCGGCGGGCGCCGACAGGGCCAGCGGCGCGGCCTCCCAGTGGGCGGAGACGATGAGGACACTCCTGGGCTTGGGCAGCGACTGCGCCCAGGCGAACAGCTCGCCGATCCAGGGCCCGTCGTCGAAGAGCGGGGGCGCTCCGTGGCTGATGTACAGGGCGGGGAGCGGGCCGTCGGCGGGCGTCCAGGGGCGCTGGGCCCGCGCCCGGGGCAGCGCGCCGGGCAGGAACGCGTCGTAGGCGCCGGCGGGGATGTCCGGGTTGATGATGGACGTCATGAGGGCTCCCGGTTGGGGATGGGGTCGGGGTCGGGCTCCGGACGCGCGGTGGCCGGGTGCCGGTCGAGGCAGCTGTCGCCGGGGTCGATGGCGTGGGTGATGCGGCGGCCGATGTCGCGCAACTGCCGGATCTGCGCCTTGGTGAGAGGGTCGAAGACGAAGCCGCGTACGGCCTCGACGTGCCCGGGGGCGGTCTCGACGACCTTCTCCCAGCCCTCCTCGGTGAGGATGGCCAGGGTGTAGCGGCCGTCGGCCGGGTCCGGCGTGCGGCGCACCCAGCCGCGCTTCTCCAGCCGGTTGACGACGTGGGACAGGCGGGACAGCGACCCCTCCGAGATCATCGCCAGGTCGCTCATGCGCATGGTGCGTTCGGGGGTCATCGACAGCCCTGCCAGCACCTGGTACTCGAAGTGGCTGACTCCGGCGTCGCGCAGCAACTGCCCGTCCAGCGCGGCCGGCAACTTGATCAGCACGCTGACCAGCGCCAGCCAGCTCTCCATCTCCTCGGCGCTCAGCCAGCGCGGCTCCTGCGGGTGCTCCATGTTCTCCACTCTAACTTGATGAATCAAGTGATCACACGTCGAATCGTGCTTGACGCTTCAAGTCCGGTCTGCGTAGATTCCGGTTGAAGCTTTAAGTCATCTCGCAATCGATCGGACTCCCGATGAACGTCGTTCTGTGGATCATCGCCGGCCTCCTCGCCCTCGCCTTCCTCGGGGCCGGCCTGATGAAGCTGTCCCAGCCGAAGGAGAAGCTGGCCGCGTCCGGCCTGGCCTGGACGGAGGACTTCTCCGCCGGCGCCGTCAAGGGCATCGGCGCCCTGGAGCTGCTGGCCGGCATCGGGCTCATCCTGCCCGCGGCGCTGGGCATCGTCCCGGTGCTGACGCCGCTGGCCGCCGCCGGCCTGGTCATCGTCATGATCGGGGCCGCGGTCGTACACGCCCGCCGCAAGGAATACCAGGGGATCATCGTCAACGCGGTGCTCCTCCTTCTGGCCGCCGTGGTGGCCTGGGGCCGCTTCGGGCCGTACTCCTTCTGACGGCCCGACGTCAGGCGGGCGGCGCGGTGGAGCGGCGGGTGACCAGCGTGGGGGTGACGGAGAAGCGCACCGCGGTCGTGCGGCCCTCGATCCGCTCCAGCAGCAGCCGCCCCGCCGTCTTGCCCATGATGATCCCGTCCTGGTCCACGCTGGTCAGCGAGATGTGTGAGAGGGCCGCCGCGCGGGCGTTGTCGTAGCCGACCACGGAGACGTCGCCGGGAACGGCCAGCCCGGCCTCGTGGATGGCCGCGAGCGCGCCGAAGGCGGCCTGGTCGGCGCCGGCGAAGATCGCGGTGGGCCGGGGCGTGCGGGCCAGCAGCTCGCGCGTCCCCTGGTGACCGCCCTCCTCGGTGTAGGAGGTGGCGGCGAGCGCGACGTGCTCGGCCAGGCCGTGCTCGGCCATCACCCGCTCGTACGTCCTGGCCCTGATGGTGTGCAGCAGCGTCACGGAGCGGACGGACCCGACGTCCTTCTGCGTGATGTGCGCGATTCGGCGATGGCCGAGCGCGATGAGATGCTCGACGGCGAGCTCCGCCCCCGCCTCGTCGTCGTCGAGCACGGAGTCGTAGACCGCCGAACGGTCGTGGCGGCCGAGCACGACGGTGGGCGTGTTCCTGGCCATCTCCTCGAGGCGGGCCCTGGCGATGACGGGGGCGACGACGAGAATCCCGTCCACCTGCCGGTCCACAAGGGCGTCGATGGCGCGGACCTCGGCCTCGGCGTCCCTGCCGCTGCCCTGGACGATGATGGCCTGGTAGCCGGCGCCCGCGATCTGCTCGTCGAGGCCGTCGAGGATGTCGGCGAAGAACGGGTTTCTGATGTGCGGCAGCACCACGCCGAACGTGAACGTGCGCCCCCGCATCGCCCGGGCCGCGGCCTGCGGCCGGTAGCCGAGCTCGTCGATGGCGGCCTGCACTTTGACGCGCATCGCCTCGCTGACTCCGTAGGCGTTGCGCAATACCTTCGACACGGCGGTGGTGGAGACCCGGGCGTGGCTCGCCACATCGGTGATCGTCACCCGTCGCCGCCCGTCGCGCGTGACCATGTGACGCACCCCGTTCGACTCGACGCGACCCGATTGTACGAGCTCCAGGCCGGTGCCGCGATGAATAACGTTACCCATTCAAGAGATCGGATAACCACGAGTCCGCCCCATCCACGTGGATCACGATTGGGGACCGTTCCTCAAATCGAACCTTGACGCCTCCCCCTTGTAACGCTTACGTTAACTCGCATCGGGGGGCGTTAAAACGATTCAACGGACCCGGAGGGGCGTTGTGAAGACCTCTCACCGCGCGCTGGGAGCGGCTCTGGCCGTTCTCACGATGGCGGCCCTGACCTCCTGCGGCTCGAGCTCGGGCGCCGAGCCGGCAGCCGACGGCACGGTCACCCTGAAATACCTCGTGGACAACGGCCAGGGCTCGGTCGACACTGCCAAGGCCATGACGGAGGCCTTCATGAAGGCCAATCCCAAGATCAAGATCGAGATGGAGACGCGACCGCCCGGCAGCGAGGGCGACAACATCGTCAAGACCAGGCTCTCGACGGGCGACATGACGGATGTGTTCGCGTACAACTCCGGGTCGCTGCTGCAAGCGCTCAACCCGTCGCAGACCCTGGTGGACCTGGCCGGCGACCCGGCGATCCAGAACGTCCAAAAGGACTTCCTGCCGGTGGTGAGCCAGGGCGACCACGTGTTCGGTGTGCCCTCCGGCACCGCCTTGGGCGGCGGCATCCTCTACAACCGCAAGGTCTACGAGAAGCTCGGCCTGCAGGTCCCGAAGACCTGGGACGAGTTCATGGCCAACAACGAGAAGATCAAGGCGGCCGGGATCGCACCCGTGATCTCGACGTTCAAGGACACCTGGACCTCGCAGCTGTTCGTGCTCGGCGACTTCTACAACGTCCAGGCCGCGGTCCCCAACTTCGCCGCCGACTACACCGCGGGCAAGGCCAAGTTCGCCACCACCCCGGCGGCGCTGGCCGGGTTCCAGCACCTGGCCGACGTCAAGGCCAAGGGCTACCTCAACGAGGGCTTCGGCTCGGCGACCGCCGACCAGGGCATGAAGATGCTGGTCGAGGGCAAGGGCGCGCACTATCCGATGCTCAGCGCCCAGGTGCCGCCGCTGGTGGACTCGATGCCGCAGGCGGCCACCGACGTCGGCTTCTTCGGCGTCCCCGGCACCGACCCGGCCAAGAACGGCGCCACCCTCTGGGAGCCGGGCGGCGTCTACATCCCCAAGACCACCAAGAACCTGGACGCGGCCAAGAAGTTCCTGGCCTTCGTCGCCTCGCCCGCCGCGACCGAAGCGGTCAGCAAGGTCGTGCAGCCCTCGGGGCCGTACCGCATCACGGGCGCCAAGCTGCCGGACGACGCCGTGCAGGTGGCCAAGGACCTGCAGGCGTACATCGACAAGAGCGCCACCGCGCCCGCGCTGGAGTTCCTGTCCCCGGTCAAGGGCCCGTCGCTGGAGCAGATCACCGTCGCCGTCGGCTCCGGGCTGACGCCGGCCGCCGAGGGGGCCGCCCAGTACGACAAGGACGTCGAGAAGCAGGCCAAGCAGTTGGGGCTCGCGGGGTGGTGACCAAGCAGGACGCCGGGCCCCGCACGGGGCCCGGCCCGGCACTCACACGGCGGCCCGCCGGTCCGGCGAAGCGCAAGTCGGCCTACCCGTACGCGCTGTACCTGCCGGCCGCCGTCGTCTACCTGGTGATCTTCCTGGTGCCGACGGTGATGGCCTTCTACTTCGCGCTGACCCGCTGGACCCTGTTCGACAGCACCTTCGTCGGCCTGGACAACTTCCGCGACTTCCTGTCCGAGCAGAACCTGCGCATCGGCTTCACCAACACCCTCTTCTACGCCGTCGTCACCAGCGGCCTCAAGGTCGTCCTCGGCCTGCTCCTCGGCGTGCTGCTCACCAGCAAGCTGCGACTGCGCGGCTTCCTGCGCTCGGTGGTGTTCTTCCCCGTCCTGGTCTCCACGGTCGCCGTCGGCATCACCTTCAGCGCCCTGCTCAGACCCGACACCGGCCTGGTCAACAAGGCCCTGGCCGTGATCGGCATCGACGGCCCCGACTGGCTCGGCGACGCCAACACCGCGCTGCTGTCGGTCGCCCTGGTCGACGTGTGGAAGGGCGTCGGCATCGCCACCGTCATCTACATCGCCGGCATCCTGTCCATCCCCCGCGACTACTACCAGGCCGTGGCCGTCGACGGCGGAGGGGCCTGGCACCGCTTCCGCCACGTCACCCTCCCGCTGTCCTGGCCCGCCACGTACTCCGTCATCATCCTGTCGTTCATCGGCGGCCTGCGCTCCTTCGACCTCATCTGGACGATGACCCGCGGCGGGCCCGGCTTCACCAGCGACACCATCGCCTCGATCATCTACAAGCAGTACCAGGCCGGCTTCTTCGGCCTGTCCACCGCCGGCAACGTGCTGCTGTTCGTCGTCGTCACCGCCATCGTCGTCCCGCTCAACTACTTCCTCGGCAAAAGGCAGGTGGCCGCATGACCGCACTGAGGAGGCTCAGCGCCGAGGCCGTCGCGCTGGTGCTGGCCGGGGTGATCTTCCTCATCCCGTTCGCGCTCATGCTGCTGACCGCGGTCAAGGACGAGACGCAGGCCACCGACCTGGACTTCGCCTGGCCGGCCAACTGGCCGATCGTGCAGAACTTCGTGGACGTGATCGAGGCGCGCGACTACGTGCTGCTGCGCGCCTACGTCAACAGCACCGTGCTCACCGTCGCGTCGGTCGTGCTGATCGTCGTGTTCGCCTCCATGGCCGCGTTCGTGCTGCAGCGCCGTACGGGCAGGCTCGGCTCGGTGGCCAACTTCCTGGTGCTGACCGGGCTGATCATCCCGCCCGCGATCGTGCCCACCATCTGGCTGCTGCAGGCGCTCGGCCTGTTCAAGACCCTGCCGGGGCTGATCCTCATCGAGGTGGCCTTCCACATGGCGTACTCGGTGCTGCTCTTCCGGGCGTTCATCGCGGCCATCCCGCGCGAGCTGGACGAGGCCGCCCAGATCGACGGCTGCACCGGGCTCGCCCTGTTCTTCCGGGTGGTCTTCCCGCTGCTGCGGCCGGTCACCATCACCGTGGTCCTGACCACTTCGGTGGCCGTCTTCAACGACTTCGTCAACCCGCTGTACTTCACCCCCGGCGACGACAACGCCACCGTGCAGGTCACCCTCTACAACTTCCAGAGCCAGTACAACACCCAGTGGAACCTGCTCTTCATGGACATCGTGCTCATCACGATCCCACCGTTGCTGCTCTTCATCTTCTTCAACCGCAAGATCGTCGCCGGCATGACCGCCGGCGCCATCAAGGGCTAGGAGACCCGTGACCCTCGTGCATGTCGAAGCGCCCGTCTTCGAACACCACCACGACCCCCTCGGCATCGGCGAAAGCGCTCCGCGTCTGTCGTGGACCGTCGCCACCGAACTCCCCGGCTGGCGGCAGCAGGCGTACGAGATCGAGCTCAGCGACGGCACGGCCACCGGCCGGGTCGAGTCGGCGGAGTCGGTGCTCGTGCCCTGGCCGGGCGGCGACCTGGGCTCGCGCGAACGGCGCGGCGCCCGGGTGCGCGTGCACGGCCGCGACGGCTCGGTCAGCGACTGGAGCCCCTGGTCGTGGGCGGAGGCCGGGCTGCTGGAGCCGGCCGACTGGACGGCGGCCGCGGCGGCGCCGCCGCTGGAGCTGCTGGGCCTCCCCGACGGCCCCGCGCTGCTGCTGCGCCGCGACTTCACCGTCCGCGGCCCGATCGAGCGGGCCCGCCTGTACGTCACCGCCCACGGCGTCCACGAAACCGAGATCAACGGCAACGTCGTCGGCGACGACGTCCTGGCCCCCGGCTGGACCAGCTACAACCACCGCCTGCGCTACCGCACGCACGACGTCACCGATCTGCTGGCCGAGGGCGCCAACGCCATCGGCGCCACCCTCGCCGACGGCTGGTACCGGGGCCGGATCGGCTTCCGGGGCGGCAAGAGCGACCTGTACGGCGACCGTACCGCGCTCATCGCCCAGCTCGAGATCGCCTACGCCGACGGCACCACCGACGTGGTGGCCACCGACGGGAGCTGGCGCTGCGCGACCGGGCCCGTCACCGCCGCCGGCCTGTACGA
The DNA here is from genome assembly GCF_044458585.1 of Nonomuraea sp. NPDC050451. Taxonomy (NCBI): domain Bacteria; kingdom Bacillati; phylum Actinomycetota; class Actinomycetes; order Streptosporangiales; family Streptosporangiaceae; genus Nonomuraea; species Nonomuraea sp. NPDC050451. The sequence goes on along the minus strand of NZ_JBITHZ010000026.1, from coordinate 70,879 downwards.
CGGCGAGAAGTACGACGCCCGCCTGCTGCCGTCCGGCTGGTCGGGCCCCGGCTTCGACGACGCGGCCTGGCAGCCCGCCGACTCCCTGCCGCACGACCCTGCCCTGCTCGTCGCGCCGACGGGCCCGCCGGTCCGGCCCGTCGAGACGCTGGCGCCGGTGGAGGTGCTGACCGGGCCGGACGGGGAGACGATCCTCGACTTCGGCCAGAACATCGCCGGCCGCCTGCGCATCCGCGTCCAGGGCCCGGCCGGGCACACCGTCACGCTCCGGCACGCCGAGGTTCTGGAGAACGGCGCGCTGGCCCTGCGCCCGCTGCGCAACGCCGCCGCGCTCGACCAGTACACGCTGCGCGGCGACGACGGCCCCGAGGAATGGGAGCCGCGCTTCACCACGCACGGCTTCCGCTACGCCCAGATCGACGGCTGGCCCGGCGAGCTGGACCCGGCCTCCGACGTCGTGGCCGTGGTCTGCCACACCGACATGCGCAGGACCGGCGACTTCACCTGCTCCGACCCGCTGCTCTCCCGGCTGCACGACAACGTCGTGTGGAGCATGCGCGGCAACTACGTCGACCTGCCCACCGACTGCCCCCAGCGCGACGAGCGGCTCGGCTGGACCGGCGACATCCAGGTCTTCGCGCCGGCCGCCGCCTTCCTGTACGACTGCTCGGGCCCGCTGTCGTCCTGGCTCGCCGACCTGGCCGTCGAGCAGGTCCAGGAGGGCACCGTGCCGCATTACGTGCCGTGGGTGCCGCTGCTGTTCGGCGTCTCGCCGACCGCCGCGTGGGGCGATGCCGCGGTGCTCGTGCCGTGGACGCTCTACCAGCGATTCGGCGACCTCGGGCTGCTGCGCCGGCAGTACCCGAGCATGAAGGCGTGGGTGGACCAGGTGGCCGGGCTCGCCGGGGAGAACCACCTCTGGGACGAGGGCTTCCAGTTCGGCGACTGGCTGGACCCGGCCGCGCCGCCGGACAACCCCGGCAAGGCCCGTACCGACCACGCGCTCGTCGCCACCGCCTACCACGCCCACACCGCCGCGGTCCTGGCCGAGACGGCGGCCCTGCTGGGTAACGACGCCGACGCCGAGCACTACACGGCCCTGGCGCGGGAGGTGCGTGCGGCGTTCCGCCGGGAGTTCGTCACCCCGTCGGGGCGGCTGGCCTGCGACACCCAGACCGCCTACGCCCTGGCCCTGACCTACGATCTGCTGGACGGGGCCGAGCAGCGGGAGCGGGCCGGGCGGCGCCTGGTCGAACTGGTCGACCAGGACGACCACCGCATCGGCACCGGGTTCGTCGGCACGCCGCTCATCTGCGACGCGCTCTGCTCGGTCGGGGCGTACGACACGGCGTACCGGCTGCTGCTCCAGCGCAACTGCCCGTCCTGGCTGTACCCGGTGACGATGGGCGCCACCACCATCTGGGAGCGCTGGGACAGCCTGCTGCCCGACGGCTCGGTCAATCCGGGTGAGATGACCTCCTTCAACCACTACGCGCTCGGCGCGGTGGCCGACTGGATGCACCGCACCGTGGCCGGACTCGCCCCGGCCGCCCCCGGCTACCGCCGCCTGCGCGTCGCACCCCGGCCGGGAGGCGATCTCACGCACGCCTCGGCCCGCCTCGACACCCCGTACGGGCTCGCGTCCGTCTCGTGGGAGCGGGACGGCGAGACTCTCACGATCACGGCGACCGTGCCCCCGGGGACGGTCGCCGAGGTGGACCTGCCGGGCGCGATCCCACAGGAGGTGGGCGCCGGGACCCACACGTTCACCACGACGATGTGACGCCTCGGCGCCGGGGGGGGGGGGGGGGGGGGCCCCCCCCCCCCCCCCCCCCCCCCCCCCCGGGGCGGGGGGGGGGGGGGGGGGCCCCCCCCCCCCCCCCGGCCAGCCGCCGCAGCAGCGCGGGTTCGTGGGTGACCAGCGCGACGCCGCCCCGAAGATGATCAAGTAGTCCCTGGTTACCCGATGCGGATCGGGAGCGTACGCGGGCCGCGGACCTGGCCCGTGGCCCAGGTGACCGCCGCCGGGTCGTCGAGGCCGAAGGCCGGGATGCGCTCCAGCCACACCTCCAGGGCGATCCGCAGCTCCATGCGGGCCAGGTGTGAGCCCACGCACCGGTGGATGCCCAGGCCGAAGGCGGCGTGCCGGTTGACCTCGCGGTCGATGACGACCTCGCCGGCCCTCTCGAACTGCTCCGGGTCGCGGTTGGCCGCCGGGAACGACAGCAGGACCCAGTCGTCGGCCTTCATGTCGACGCCGTTCCAGCGCATGTCCTCCTTGACCAGCCGCGCCATGGTGACCGGCGCGTAGGCCCGCAGGAGCTCCTCCATCGCGGTCGGCAGCAGCTCGGGCTCGGCCACCAGCCGCTCGCGGTCGCGCGGCGTCCTGGCCAGATGCCACAGCGAGGCCCCGATCGCGCTCCACGTGGTGTCGATCCCGGCGATCAGCAGCAGCGCCATCGTCCCCGCCACGTGCGAGGACTCCAGCTTCCGCCCGTACAGCTCGGCGTTGACGAGGTAGGTCGTCAGGTCGTCGCGCGGGTGGTCCACGTGGTCACGGATCTGGACGAGCAGGTAGTCGAACAGCTGCTCCATCCCCTCCATGCGCTCCTCCGGCGGCCGGTTCACGCCTTCGAGCGCGTTCTCGATGAACTCGCGGAAGCGGGGCCCGTCCTCGGGCGGGAAGCCGAGCATGTCGGCGATGACCCGCATCGGGATGTGCTGGGCGTAGTCGCGGGCCGCGTCCACGACGTCCTGGCCGGCTAACCCGTCGATGAGCTCATGGCAGAGCGCCCGCGTCGACGCCTCCCGCCTGGCCACGGCGGTCTTGGTGAACGCCGGCAGCAGCAGCCTGCGCGCGTCGTGGTGGAACGGCGGGTCGGAGGAGATCGGCGGCGAGCCGCCGATCGGCGCGGCCTCGCGGGGCGGCCGGAAGTTGCTCATGATGATCGAGCGCGAGGAGAAGCGCTCGGTGTCGTACGCGATGGCCGCCACGTCCTCGTGCCGCGTCGGCAGCCAGCCGCCGCCGAACCGGTCGGTGTGCGCGATCGGGCAGCGCTGTCGCAGCTCGTCCTGGATGGGGTACGGGTCCGCGGCCCATTCGGGCTCCAGGTGGGAGAAGTCGGTCGCCCAGTCGGACACCGGGCCGGTGACGATCTCGCTGCGCGTGCCGAGGGGCCGGTCGTCTCCCGTGTCCCGGAAGTCCTGGCTGAAACGGTCGTCGACGGTCATCTCACGCCTCCTCCACGAGGTCGATCGCCCGCTCCGGGCAGTTGGCCACCGCCAGGCGCGCCGCCGGCTCCTCGCCCGGCGGCACGACGCCGTCGCCGACGACCTGCCCGTAGCCCTCGTCGTCCTCACCGAACAGGCCCGGGGCCAGGTCGTAGCAGCGGCCGTGTCCCTGGCAGCGCCCGGGATCGATCTGTACTTTCACTGCGGGTTCTCCGCTCTGTCCGGTGGGGCGATGGCGGCCACGACGCGCGTCAGCAGCGCCGACCACTCGGCGTCGTCGACGGCGTGCAGGTCCGGCGTGATGAGCGCGCTGCCCATCGCCAGCAGCAGGCAGAAGTGGGCCAGCGCGTCCGGCGACAACCCGGGGTCCAGCTCCCCGTCGCCCTGGCCCGTGCGTACCAGCTCGGCGATCCAGCCGGCCCGCTCGCCCACGTAGTCGCGCATCGGCCGGGCGACGTCCTCGTCCCGCCTGGCCGCGACCAGCGCCTCGACGACGAGGTAACCGGCCGCCTCACGGGGGCGCGGCAGCCGCCGCCCCAGAACCAGGAGCAGCTCCGCGGCCGACCTGTCAGGGTCGGCGGCGAACAGGTTGGCCAGTATCCGCCGCCCGTGGGCGCGCAGCGCGGCGACGAGCAGCTCGGCCTTGGAGCCGAAGTGCGCGTACAGCGCGCCGTTGCTCACCCCGGCGGCGGCGGCGATGTCGGCGACGCGCGTGCCGTCGTAACCGCGTGCGGCGAACACCTCGGCGGCCGCCTTCAGCAACCGCTCCCGCGTCTCGGCGGCCGTGACGCCCGCGATGCGACCCATGAGTGAATTTAAAGATTGTTCATTTCATACGTCAAGCACGTCCCCTGCCGGACAGGGTTGTTGTCTGACGGCCTTGAAGATGACAGTCCGTCACGCCATCTGGAAGTGGACATGACAGCGGGCCATCGGAGTTGACAGTAGGGGCGTTTACGGCAGGAGGTTCGGCTCGGGAGATGGTGGCGGTCTGGCCCCGGCGGCTGGCGTTGGTGGTGTCACCGGCGTACGGCGAGTCGTTCGCGTCGTGGGTTGATCGGATGGCCCTGTGGAACGGATGCCCGTCGTGGACGATTGTCGAGGCGTTAGGGCTGGATGTACGCGCGTCGAGTGAGGTTCGTTCATTGGCGTACGGCGTCGTTGCGATGCCGGAGACGTGCAGGGCGATCGAGGCTGCTACAGGCGTGAGCGCCGAGGTCGTGCGTGGGATGCACTGCCCACTCATGGCCCTCAACCCGGCGGACTGACTCCTTATCGCCCACGCGGACGTCTGAACCTCGACCGGGCAGGGCGGGCCTTCCTCGGCACGGCTCCGCTGGTGCTCTCGACGGCCTCGGCGGCCGAGCGGCTCGGCGACCCCGTACGGGCCCTGCCCGCCTGGACGTCGGCGAGGTGGGAAACGTGCGCGTGACCGCAGTGCCGGCGCAGCACGGGCCCGACGGCACCGAGCACCTGGTCGGAGAGGTGACCGGCTTCGTGCTCGAAGGGGAAGGGCTGCCGACCGTGTACGTGAGCCGGGGACAACGCCTCGCTCGACGTCGTCCGGGTCGTGGTCGGGCGGTTCGGGCGCGTTGACGTGGCGGTCCTGTTCGCTGGCGGGGCCAGGACGCCGCTGGTCGACGGATATCTGACGCTGACCAGCGAGCAGGCGGCCGAAGCCGCTGAGATCCTCGATGCCACGTACGTGGTGCCGCTGCATTTCGAGCACTGAGCGCACTTCAGCCAAGGCAGGGAGACCGTGGAGAAGGCGTTCGCGGGGCACAGCGACCGGCTGCGGCTGCTGGCGCCCGGACAGCGCACACGGCTCGCCTGAACAGCGGGTGTAACCCCCGCGCAGGGCGGCCGACGGAACGGCGCGCACGCCGCGTCGCCGCCCTTGTGGGTCGAAGTCAGAGAGTGATGCGAACCAGCCAGCCGTCGTCGTCACGTTGGCGTAAGGAGTACGGGCCGGATGCGGTCAACGCCGGGACGGCCCTGGGCCGTGGCCGCTTGGACGACCTGGTCGACGTCGTCTTGGTCGAGTGGTTGCGCGAGCCGGTAAGGTTGCTGGCCGACCTTCTAGCAAGGGTCAGCTCAAAGAGCACGAGACGCCCGTGGGGTTGAAGGCCTCACCGCTGGAGGTCGCCGTCCTGATGACCTTGCCGTCCAGGTAGGTCTTCTTGATGATGTTGTAGCGCTTCTTAATACCGTTCGGGTAGGCCCGATACACCTGCCCGGACTTGGTGAACGGCCGGGAGTTGCACTGGGCCGTCACGGTCGCCGTGGTGGACTTGCTGAAACCGATCTGGCCGGCGACGAAGTCGCGCGACACACCGAGGTTGACCTGGATGGTGCGCTGGACGGAGAACGACCGGGAGATCGAGCAGGTGCCGCCTACGCCGGCGGAACAGCTCGCCAGCATCTTGTTGCGGTTCACGGCGCCGTTGTGGACGCTCGTCACCTTGATCGAGTACCTGATTTTGGGTATGCCGGGGATCGGCTCGGCGGTGGCGCTCTGCGCTGTGAGCGGGATGAGCGCCATGGGGAGAACGGCTAGCGCGGTGGCCCATCGTCGAGTTCTGGCCATGGGATCTCCTTGAGAGTGCCTGCTTTGTCGGGAGGTAACGCTAGAAGAGGGCGGTATATCGCCGGTATGTCGGCCCGGCCTACCGCCCGCAACCCCCGCCGGTACGCGCACGCCTCGACATGCAGCCCGAGATCATCATCATCAACCACCACCCACGACACCGACTCATCGGCGGCCACCGGTCAGTCACGGCAGGGAAGGCCTTCCACAGGTCCTGTTCTTGGCGGAATCGGTGGTACATCTGCTTCAGGAGTGCTGTGGTTGAGTGATGACAGTACGCGACGCTCCGGAGGTGCGGTCGGAGTCCTGCGGATTGGAGGAGCTGTTCTGCGCTCACGCCTTCAGTGAGCAGTCGCGGGGTTCGCTGTTGCTGGGCCCGCAGTGGCCACGCCGATGGAGTGGGCGCAACTCTTCGGCAGCCGGGCATGCCCGAAGTGCCTGGCGGCTTCGAACGGAGCGTGGCCGCTCTGGTGGAAGCTGGGCTGGGCCGCGGTCTGTCCCGCGCATCGGATGCTGCTGGTGGATCACTGCCCGAGATGCCGCGTTCACTTGCGACGGAGGCCTGGACTTGCCCGAGGCCGCGCTGCTCCTGGCCGGTGAAGGACTACGCTCCTGGGAGACCGTCACGCCCCGCCGTGCCATCCACCCGTGAGAACGGCTTACGTCTGGATACACAGCGGGCCACAACCTCGTTGACTATGTTCACGAGGTCGACGGCGGGCCTCCCATATCGGCCGTGGTTGTCACTCTGGCGGGTGACCCAAGATCAGCACCATCGCATCAAGCAATCGCTGCCAATCGGCTTCCCGAAGGTCTCGCCGGAGCGCACCGGCAACAGCCGCCAGGGCGTCGATGAGCATGGCGCGGACCGTTCGCTGGTCTTCCTCGAGCATGGCGGCAAGCTGGCCGACGTCGCGTCGAAAGCGGTGACTTTGCGAGAAGTCCACCAGTGACGGCGGCAAAGCTGCGATCGCCGGATTCGCGGCCGGGTCGGCAAGATTGATCACCAAACGGGTCCCCAGCGCGTCAGCGAGCCGGTCGAGTACGGCGACCGTTGGGTTGCCGCGGCCGTTTTCCAGATTCGCCACATAGGGCACCGACACTCCGGCCTCCGTGGCCACCGAGGCGACCGTCCGGCCGAGCGCGGCACGGCGGCTCCGCAACCGCCGGCCAAGTTCAACCGGCTGCTCTGGACCGCGCGATCAATCACCGCCCTCGGCACAGGCCTGCTTGACGTCGCGGTCCCCGCACACATCTATGCCGTCACCGGCTCGGTGCTCGCGACCGGCCTCAGCCTGGCCTTCAGATATCTGCCCGCGCTGCTCCTGGGGCCATTCGCCGGAGTCATAGCCGATCGGTGGGACCGCCCCCGCATCATGATCACCACCGACCTCATCCACGCAATGGCGATCTCCTTAGTCCTCCTGGCCCAAACACCCGAGACGATCTGGATCATCTACGCAGCGATGCTCGGCCAAGGCGCCGCTGCGGTGATCTTCCGCCCGGCCGCCCAAGCGCACACCCCCGCCGTCGTGGGCATCGGCCCGCTACTCAGCAGCGCAAACGCGCTCGGCGCCCTCACCACCGGGGTGGTCGGACTGAGCGCTCCACCGATCGGCGGCCTCATGTTCGCCACCTCCGGCATCAACGTTGTCATTGGCGCCGCAATCACTGCCAGTCTTCTGTCCGCGACAGCCATTGCCCGGACCACAACCCAGTCACGCGCACATGGCCCCGCACAGAACGTGCTCGCAGATCTCATCCAGGGATTGCGTCACCTTCGGCAAGCCGCGACAACACGGGCGCTGCTGGCCACGAACAGCGTTTACCTGCTCGCGAACGCAGCGCTCACCGCTTTGCTCATACCCTTCGCCGTGACACACCTGGGGGAAAGCGTCCAGGTCGGCTACCTGCTGTCCGCGTTGGGCCTCGGCTTTCTCCTGGGAGCACCCGTCAGCCGAAGACTCGTCGACCGCTTCTCCGCCAGAACGACTCTCGCCCCTCAGTCAAGCACTCGTTGCCGGCGCGTTCTTTCTGGTGTTCAACGCCACGTCGCTCCCAGTCGCGCTGATCGCTGCGGTTCTTCTCGGGATGCCAGGAGTCACCGTTCTGGTCGCCACCCACACCTGGCTGCAACGAGCCACTCCAAAGACGCTCCTCGGCCGTGTCAGCTCCGCCTTCCTCACCGTCGAAGCCGCGGCAAGTATGGCCGGAGCTTTCGCCGGACCCGCAATGAGCAAACTGACCAGCCTTCCCCTGGCACTCAATGCGGCTTGCACCCTCACCCTCCTATCCGCTCTACTCACTCTTTGCCTCATGCCCCGAGGCAGCCAGGTCCTCCAAGGACCAGAAGGTGACCGCAGCCCAGAACCCGCGCAAGACCAAGAGTGAAGGGCTCTTCCGAACCATGTTCGGATCGCGCTCTCACTTTGAATGTCGTTCTGCCCTATTGATTAGACGTCAATCTAAATGACAGTGCCCAGGTCACTCGCAGGCCCGGCTCCCAACTTCAGTGACGCCAGACAGTTGTCTGACGGCCGTCACCCGCCCGAAACCGTCGACGGCCTGGACCTGCCCGAGGCAGCACTGCTTTTGGCCGGCGTAGGCATTCGCCCCTGGCAGACCGCCTGACGATGAGAACGCCAGATGCACCCTGGAGACGCTTGTCGACCACGCTAGGTACGTCTGCCACGCCTCGGGGGCCGTGCGGCCTGCGATCAGCTCTGGTGCTGGGGCGTGGGGTCGGTGTTCAAGCGTCGCTCGGGCCAGGGCTCCAGCCAATGCACTGAGCCCAGGCATCGGCACGCCGAACCACGTCCCACACGAAAGAATCCTTCGCCTTGACATAGCCAAGCCGATCATGCCGAAACTCGGCTGCGTAGCGCCGTTTGACAAGCGCATACTCAGCTGCAGCAGAAGGGTGGCTCCGAAGGTAGTCACGGAACAAAAGCGGAAATTGCTGGGAAAAGCTTCCGAGCTGCCGGACGTGCACGTGTGTCCGGCGCCGGCCAGGCGTTTCCCGGAAGTATCGTTTGGTTCGTTCGGGATTGTCGGCTCGATACACCAAGCCCATACTCTCCAGCGGAGCCCGGAACGCCTCCAGCGGGTCGAAGGACCGCACCGAGATCTGCACGTCTATCACTGGCTTGGCGGCCAGTCCCGCCACCGAGGTGGAGCCGATGTGATCGATACGCACCGCGACATCGCCGAGCACCCTTCGCATGCTGGTAGCCAATTCGGCGAACATCGCCGGCCAGGCCGGCTCATAGTCGACAATGACGACTCTTTCTCTCATGGCTCCAATTGTTCCAAGAGATTGCTCATCCAGGACACTCAGCCCGCCTGGGCTGAATAACGCGCTCTGGTGTCATCTTCCGCTCTCATCGCCACCATCGCGGACATCCTTCGGTGAGCATGTCAACCACCGGTGATTCGATACGCGCCAAGGTGACAGTGCCGAGGTCAGAAGCAGCTCTCACTGTCACCTTCGCTGCGTCCGGATAGTTGCCGTTGTCTGGGTCTGGCGACGTTCGAAGGCGCGATGAACATGGCGGCCAGCGTCCAGGTCCGCCACCTGCACCCCGACGGACAAGAAGAGCGCTGTTCGCCGGATGAGGCCGCCGAGGTGACCTTCGAGAATTGCGGCGCCATCCGGCGGTTCCCGTACCGCACCACGCACGTGCACGACCGTTCCGATCTTGACAGCCGGGACGCGCCGGGAGCGGCCGCGCACCCCCGCGACACCGCCGTCACTCTGCAAGGATCACACCATGGCCAGGTAGGCAGCGAGTTCGTCGGTGGAGGAGGTGGAGATCCCGACATACCCGTCCGGCCGGATGAGGGTGTGCAGTTCGCCGCCGTAGGGCGCGGCCGGCTTGTATGCGCGGACCTCGGGACCACGCGCGACGCCAGGGGCGGGATCGGGTGACAGCAGCGTGAAGTGCGGGCCCCGCAGCAGGTCGAACATGCGTACCCGCGTCCCGTCGGCCAGCAGGAGCCGCCCGTCAGGCACCCGCTCGCCGCCGCCCCGGGCCAGTGAGGCGCCCCGGTAGCTCAGTGAGAGCTGGTAGGTATCCTCGTCACGCTTGTAGGACTTCTTGTCGTGCAGGTCAGTGCTGAGGCCGAGCACCCGGGCGGCGACGGGCCTGCGCTCCTCCTCGTACGTGTCCAGCAGCGCCTCGGGCGCGCCCGCGAGCACCCGCGCGAGCTTCCAGCCCAGGTTGTAGGCGTCCTGCACGCCGGTGTTGAGCCCCTGCCCGCCCTCTGGCGGGTGCACGTGGACGGCGTCCCCGGCCAGAAAGACGCGGCCGGAGCGGTAACGGTCGGCGAGGCGGATGTTGACCCGGTAGAGAGAGGACCACAGTAGTTCGGTCAGGCGCACCCCGCGCACCATCGACCGTTCTGCGAAGATCCGCTGATACCAGGACAGCGTCTGCTCCAACACAACGCCAGGCTTCAGCGAGGCGAGCATTTGGAAGGTGTCGGTGCCGGCCATGGGGTACAGCGCCACCATCCCCTTGCCCGGCCGCACCCAGACGTGGATGTGGTTCCGGCCGAGCCCCTCGACCCGCACGTCGCCCAGGGCCATCCGCTCCTCCTCGCGCGTCTCGCCGGTGAAGCCGATGCCGAGCGCCTTGCGTACCGGGCTCCTGCCGCCGTCCGCCGCGACCAGGTAACGCACCCGCAGGATCTCCCCCGTGCCCAGCCTGGCGGTCACCCCGTGCGCGTCCTGCTCGAAACCGGTCAGCGCGGTACCCTGCTCCACCTTCCCGCCCAGTTCCGCCAGACGCTCGCGCAGCACCGCCTCGGTGCGCCACTGTGGGTGCATCATCACCGTCGGGTACGGCACCGCGTCCGTGGCCGGGACGCGCTTGTGCATGCGGGCCTGCCACACGGGCACCCTGCCCATCCTGACCCGCAGCGGCGGGTAGGGCGTCGAGCCCGCCAGGACCTGGCCGATCACCCCGAGGTCGTCGAAGACCTCCTGCGTACGGGGCTGCAGCCCCTTGCCCTTGGAGCCGCCGACAGGCTCGGGAGCCTGGTCCACGACGCGGCAGGCGACACCCCGGCGGGCCAGATCCACGGCGAGGGTGAGCCCGGTCGGACCGGCGCCGACGATCAGTACATCCGTCTTCTCGTTCATACCCCGACCGTGCCAAGCGGCTCTGCCGGATCGCTGTCAGCGTCTGCCGGGCGCTGTCATACAGATCGAGGGCACCCGGCGGAGGACGCTGCTGACCACCGCTCCTGCATACGCCGGCTACCGGCCATAGGCTCACGGAGAAGATGGCCGCAGGGGCGTGTACGGCAGGCGCTCTCCTGGCCCCCTTCCGCCTCCCCCTCTGGGAACCAGGCGCGCCCCACCACCTGTCGCGTACTGGAGCAGTTGGGCGAGGTGCATGCCCGAATGGAACGGTTCGATGACGCCGGCCTGGCATTTCGACGCCCATCGAAGTGACAGTGCCCAGGTCGGATGCCTTGACGATGGTCGAGTCGCTGGGGCTCGGTCAACGCCCGTCTCGGGGAGCGACCGCTTCGGCGCGAGACAGAACCTGCTCCAGCTGTGCCGGATCGGCCGCGCCGCCGGCTGACAGGACGGTGCCGGCACGGTCGGTCACCACCACATACGGCGGCCACGGGATGTCGTTGCGGTCGAAGACATCCGGGTCCACGACCACGGGCAGCCCGGCACCGCCGTATCCCTCCACCGCGCTGACCAGCGCGACATCCAGGCGTTCGGCTGTCGCGACGAACTCCGGCAGCATCGCCTTGCACAGCCCGCACGCCGGCGAGACCAACGCGTACATCGTCCGGTCGCCGGCCGGCTCCGGCCTGCCGTTGAGAGCGAAGCGCGTGCCGGGACGCGGCCCGTACGAGGCTCTCTCCGCGCGTAGCAGCCGCGCGGGCAGGAAGGCCAGCCCGAGCAGGACCGCCGCCACCGGAAGCTGGACGGGCGCGAACGCGACCGGCCCGGTCAGCGCCACCGTCACCGCGAGGACCAGCAGCAGGCCGGTACGCAGCAGCGTGCCGGCCCCGACGAGGTCGCGGCCGCCGAAGCACCCGCAGTCCACGGCCATCCGGCGCCGCATCACGGAGGTCATGGCCGCCAGGAACGCGGCGAACAGGACCGCCGCCACCACGGCGCCCCACCGCCGGCCGCCTGGAGCGAGCAGCAGCCCGCCGGCGGCCAGCTCGGCCACGAGCACGCCCACCGCGGCCGGCCTGGCCAGGCTGCCCGGCAGAACCTGATAGCCCGCCACCGACCGGGCGAAGCCGGGCACGTCCCGCAGCTTGACCAGCGCCGCGACCAGCAGCGCCGCGGTCACGGCGAGGTACGCCGACTCGGCGACGATCATGGCACCGTCTGGTGGTAGGCCGAGGCCTGCAGTTCGTACAGGCCGGCGTACAGGCCGTCGCGTTCCATCAGTTCGGCGTGCGTGCCCTGTTCAGCGATCGCGCCGCCGTCCAGCACGTAGATGCGGTCGGCGTAGCGGACGCTGGCCAGCCGGTGGGTGATGAGCACGACGGTGCGGCCGGCGGCGTGGCCGCGGATCCGCTCGAACAGGGCGTGCTCGGCACGGGCGTCCAGGGCCGAGGTCGGCTCGTCGAAGATGACCAGCGCGGCATCGTCGCGGTAGAAACCGCGTGCCACGGCGATGCGCTGCCACTGGCCGCCCGACAGGTCGTGGCCGCCTCGGAAGCGGCGGTCGAGCAGCGCGTCGTAGCCGTCGGGCAGCCGTGCCACCACCTCGTCGGCGCCCGCCGCGGCGGAGGCGGCGGCAAGCCGGTCCTCCTCCAGGGGGTGCCCCATGACGATGTTCTCGCGGACGGTGAGCGGCCAGCGCGTGTGATCCTGGGCGATCACGGAGATCCGCCGCCGCAACGCGTCACCGTCGAACGCGTCGAGGGCCACGCCGTCCCAGCGGATCGTGCCCTCCTGCGGCTGGTACAGCCCGGCCAGCAGCTTGGCCAGGGTCGTCTTGCCCGAGCCGTTCTCGCCGACCAGGGCGATGACCTCGCCCTGGCCGACCGTCACGCTGACGCCCGACAGCGCGGGCCGGCCGGCTCCGGGGTAGGTGAACGTGACGTTCTCGGCCGTCAGCAGGTGGAACGGCGCCGGCTCGGCAGGGGTCGCCGGCGGCGGGGGGACGCGCTCCCGGGCAGACTCGCAGAAGGCCAGGTAGTCGCCGAAGTAGAGGCCTGCCTCGTAGAGCCGGTTCATGGTCTGGATCAGGGCGGTGAGCGACACCTGCCCGGTCCTGATCGCCAGCACGGCCGCGCCGGCCACTGACAGCGGGATCACGCCGACGGCCAGCAGCACGCCGAGCACCACGTACACGCCGGCCGTGGCCAGGCCGGTCAGCAGGTCGCCGCCCGCCTTGGTCGCGGCCCGCCGCCGTGCCACGTCGAGCTGGACGTCCTGTTCCAGGTCGGCGACCTTGGCGTACTGGCCGAGCAGGAAGTCCCGGAGCGTGAACGCCCGCACTTCGGCGGCGGGCTGCCGTTCGGCCATCAGGTCCGACAGCATGAACTTGCGCCGCCGCGCGGCGGACAGCCGGTAGAACGCCTGGTAGCCCAGCCGCGCCATGCGCACCGCGGCCCATCCCGCCGGCACGGCGGCGACCAGCAGCAACGGCATGAGGATCGGGTGCAGCAGGCCGAGCGCGACGGCCGAGGCCAGCACGCCCACCGCGCCGGTGACCGCGGCGATCGTCGTCTCCACCACGGTGGCGGTGTCGGGCACGCCGCTGTCGCGGGCCCGGCGCATCGCGTTGTGGAAGTCGTGGTCGTCGAACGCGGCCAGCTCCACCCGGGTGGTCAGCTCGAACAGGCGAGTCTCGGCCAGCCGTTCGACCAGTGGTTTGAGCCGGGCCTGCGCCCATCCGGCGCCGGCCAGCAGCGCTCCGCGCAACCCGGTGGCGGCGGCCACGAGCAGCAGCGAGGGCAGCGCGGTCCATACCCGATCGAGCGTGGGACCGGCGGCCAGCAGCGAGGCCAGCACGTCGGAGGTGGCCACCAGGCCGAAGACCGTGAAGACGCCGGCCGCGAGGTTGCCCGCCAGGGCCACGGCCGTGTCGCGAGGACTGGCCTGCCACGCCATCCGCAGCGCGGCGGCCACCAAGGACGGCAGCCTGCGGGCGATCGTACCGAGGGTGGCGGTCAGCAGGTGCTCGTCGTGGCTCTCCCAGTACTGGGCCACGAGCCCCGACCGGTCGTCCGGGACGCTCGTCCTGCGCCCGCGCCGCCAGAGCCTCACGCGCGGGCGCCGTTCCGAGACCGGCACGCCGGAGATCCCCCCATCACGCACGTCAATCTAGAAGATCAAACTCTCGGTGTAAAGGTGCATGTAAACACATTTTTGGCTGTTACGGCTACCTCTGGACAGGCTTCCGGATATATGCACATAATGCCACCGTTTGCTCGCGACGGGGGAACATCTAGCTGGTTCCCGGTCACGGGCGGGGCCCGGGAAAGGTGCCTACCGGTGCCATCCCGAGGCTCGGATCCCTACGTCGGCCGCCCATAGGTGGCCAAGGAAGGAGCCCTTATGTCGGTCCTCGCACTGGAGCCCCGCGACGCCGGAGTCCTGGAGTACGAAGACCTCGCCGTCGACTTCGAAGGCGAGCTCAACAAGCTGCTCCACGGCCCCCAGGCCTGCGTCAACACCTGCAAGCGTACGGTCTGCAGCAGCTTCCCCTGCTGCCCGTCCATTGTGTGAAGCGCCTGATCCCACGCCGTGAAGCGTGGTGACGAGATGCGCTGGGGAAAGGCCGTCGGCGATGCTCTGATGGCCTTTTTCTCATATCAGGCCGATGCGCTCTGTTATCGAGGGATGACCGTGGACTTTAATGTGCTCGACCGCCTTACCCAATTTGCAGATTCGAATGGTAGGGAAATATACGAGGACGACACGTGGATCAGCGTTCACGATCCTCGCCACGACATTCCGTTGCAGGGCTGGAAAATCCACATTTCCGCACGTCCCGGCACACTCAACGACACCCTTGACCGCGCGTTGCCGATCCTGGCCGGCACCGGCTGCGCCTTCAAGGTCGCCCGCTCCACCCACAGGCTCATGGAGCTCAACTCCGGCGACGTCGACCCGGGAGCCGTGGGCAAGGCCATGACGGTCTACCCGGAGCAGGACGCGGTGGTCGAGCTGGGCCACGCCCTCGCCGACGCCCTGTCCGGGCTGTCGGCCCCGCGCATCGTCAGCGATCGACGGGTCCGCCCCGATGCCCCGGTGTACTACAGGTACGCCCCGTTCGCCCCGCAGTACCGCGTGGACGAGAACGGCGACTTCGAGCTGATCGTGATCGGGCCGGACGGCGAGCAACTGCCGGGCGCGGCCGGCCCCGAGTTCACCTGCCCGCCCTGGGCCACCGACCCGTTCCGCCCCACGGAGCCTGCCGGGGCCCGCCCGTCGGAGCCTGATGAACGGCCGTCGCTGGGAACACTGCCGCCCGCGCAGACAACCGGGCAGACAACCGGGCAGACAACCGGGCAGGCCGCCGACGGCGGCAGCGGGCGGCTCATCGGCGGCCGGTACCGCGTGACGTCCGGCGTCGTGCGTGGACCGCGCGGAAACGTCTACCGCGCCACCGACGCCGCCGGGCGGCGGGTCGTGGTCAAGGAGGCCCGCGCGTACGTCGGGGAGAACGTCGAGGGCTGGGACCTGCGGATGTACCTCCGCAACGAGCTGCGCGTCCTGCAGGCGCTCGCGGGCGTGGCAGGCGTACCGGAGCCGATCGACCACTTCCGGCACGGCGAGGACGAGTTCCTCGTCATGACCGACGCGGGCAGCCGCGACCTCAACCGATTCGTCGCGGAGAACGGCCTGTTCACCGGGGAGCCCGCCACCGGCGAGCGCGACCTCGGCACACTCGCCGTCCGGCTGCTGGAGGTGATCGACGCGGTGCACGCGCACGGCGTCGTCATCCGCGACCTGTCGCCCAAGAACGTCGTGCTCGGCGAGGACGGCCGCTGCACCCTGATCGACTTCGGCAACAGCAGGTACGACGGGCTGCAGCTGCCGGGCTGGAGCCGCGGCTACAGCGTTCCCGACCAGCACACCGACCGTGACTCCGTGCCCGCCGACGACTACTTCTCGCTGGGCGCCACCCTGTTCTTCGCGGCCACCGGGATGAACCCGATCATGATCGGCCCGGACCCGGTCCGCAACGTCGAGCGCACGCTCATGTGCCTGGCGGGGATGTTCCCGGACGTCACGACGGGCGTCCTCGGACTGCTGCCCGGCCTGCTGAGCCTCGACCCCGCCGACCGCACCGCCGCCGCCGCCGAGCTCAGATCCGCCCACGGACCGGCTCCTGCCGACCGGCCGCACCCCGTACCGGCCGTGACCGGCTTCGGCGACGAGCGGCCCGCCGCCGAACAGCCGCAGGTGAGACGGTGGAAGCCGCCCTCCCCGCCCAGGCTCACCGGGGAGCTGCTGTCCAAGGCGCTCGACCACACCGTGCGCGAGTGCGCGGCCTTCGCCGAGCAACTGATGGCCGCGCCCGAGGATGCCCGCCGGGAGAGCCCGCCGGTGACCAACGTCTACGGCGGCAGTGCCGGAGTCGGCATGGAACTGCTGCACCACCCGGAGGCCAAGGCCGTGGCCGCCGACCTGGCCCGGTGGACGGCCCGCGTGATGCCGCCCGCCAAGCTCCCGCCCTCGCTGTACTTCGGCCGTACCGGCACCGCGCTGTTCCTGACCGCGGCCCGCATGAGCGCCGCGCCGGAACTGGCGGCGCCGGCCCCCGTCACCATCGACGGCCCGCAGCGGGCCGACCAGGCACACGGCGTGGCCGGCATCGGCTCGGGCCATTTGGCCCTGGCCGCCCTCGACCCCGGCGATGCCCGGCATCTGCGGATCGCCGCCGAGTGCGCCCGGCTGCTGATCGCCGGTGAGGTCACGCGGTCGCAGGACGCCGTGGCACCCGCCCAGCCCGGCTCCGGAGTGTCGGTCGACACGGCGTACGCCCACGGCGACGCGGGCTGCGCGGACTTCCTGCTCTCCTACCACGAGGCCACCGGCGACCGAGCGGCGGGCGAGGCGGCCCGGGAGCGGCTGGCGGCGCTGGCCGTCCAGGTCGAGGCGCTGATCGGCGAGTTGCACGGCCCTGATGCCCGGGCCATGGGGGCCTCCTGGTGCCAGGGCATGTCGGGCATCACCGGCACGCTGGCCCGCGCGGCCCGCGCGTACGGCGAGGACCGCTACCTGGAGCTGGCCGAGCGGGGCGCGCGGGCGTGCCTGGTCGTCGCCCCGCAAGCCTGGGTGGTCTCTCAGTGCTGCGGCCTGGCGGGCATCGGCGAAGCGCTGATCGACCTGGCGATGGTCACGGGCGATGACGGCTACTGGCGCCACGCCGAGGACATCGCCGAGCGGATGCTGGTACGGGCCGGCGGCGAGCCGGCGCAGCCGGTCTTCCCCGGCAACGACCTCGACAAGGCGGCCTACACCTGGAGCACCGGCACCGCGGGCGTCCTGTCGTTCCTGCGCCGCCTCGACCGCCGCTCGGGCACCCGGCTGTGGACGGCCGACTGGCAGCTGCCCGAATCGGACCGGGCAGCGCACTCAGCGGTTGGATCAGCGGCGAGCGGGAGAGGGAACTAGAGGACCACGCCGTCCTCGCCTGCGGCTTCCGGCTCAACGCCGCGGTCCCCGTGCACGCCTTCGCTTTCTCCGTACGAGATATAGTGTATCTCGTACGGAGTTAGGAGGCGTGTTGGAATCAGAGCAGAAGCTGCCGACGGTGATCGCCCAGATGTGGGGGCGTGAGCCCGGGTCGCGCCGCGGCCCCCGCCCCGGCCTCACGCTGGGCCGGATCACCGACGCGGCGATCGAGATCGCGGACGCCGAGGGCCTGTCCGGCGTGCGGATGAGCAGCGTGGCCGCCCGGCTGGGCGTGTCCACGATGGCGCTGTACGGCTACGTCCCGAGCAAGGATGATCTGCTCACCGCGATGGTGGACGCGGCAGCCCCCGACCCGCCCGAGCCCGGCACGCTCGCCTGGCGGGACTATCTGACCGACTGGACCCGCGCCTACCGCGACTTCCTGGCCGGTCACCCGTGGCTGCTGGAGGTCGCGCCCCTCACCCCGCCCACAGGGCCGCGCGCCCTGCGCTGGCTGGACCGGGCACTGATCGTGCTGACCGGCGCCGGGCTGGCGGCGGTGGAGGCCATCAACATCACCACCACCCTGTCCGCGTACGCCGCCAGCTCCGCCACCCTCCTCACCGCCATGAGCGGCACGGTCGACGAGGCGGGACCAGAGGGGCCGGCGGGCTACACCGCGCTGCTCACCCAGCTCGTCGACGCCGACACCTACGCCGGGCTGGCGGCGGCTCTCGAATCCGGCGCCTTCGGCGCCGCGCAGGACTGGGTCGAGGACGCCGACTTCACCTTCAGCCTCGCCCTGCTCCTCGACGGCATCGAGGCGCTCATCGCCAGACGGAAGGAGACCGAAGCGTGATCGAGGTCAAGCGTGCCGGCGACCTGGGCGAGAGCCACCGTGGAGCGATCGCCAGGATCTTCGTCGACGGGTTCGGTCCCGACCTGTCCTTCTTCTCCAAGGACCCCGACGAGCTCGCCGACGCCCTGGCGCACATGCTGGTGCTCGACGTGTTCCACGTCGGCCTGATCGACGGGGAGCCGGCCGGCATCGTCGCGTGCACCGACGGGCGGCAGCGGGCGGTCCGGCACGACGCGCGAGAGCTGCGCAGGCACCTCGGCGTCTTCAAGGGGACGATCGCTCACCTCTCGTTCAGCCGCGAGTTCGAGCGGCCCCTGCCGTACTTCAGGGAGAGGATGGCCTCGCTGGAGTTCGTCGCGACCGGATCGAGGTTCCGCGGGCAGGGGGTGGCTTCGGCCATCATCAAGCACCTCCTCGACCTGCCGCAGTACGACGAGTACGTGCTGGACACCATCGCCGACATCAACACCCCGGCCCTGCGCCTGTACGAGAAGCTCGGCTTCACCGAGTTCAAGCGGACCAAGGTGCGCCACGCGAAGTTCACCGGGATCGGCGCCTACGTCGGCATGCGCCTGATCCAGACAGAACCGAGCTCCCGCACGATCTGAGCAGGGTCCTGCACTGGGCGCTGCCTACGGCCTTGCCATCGTCCTCAACCTGATGTGCCTGCTCATCGGGGCCCGCTTCCTGCTCGTGCCACGCGCCGCGCCGCGGGGTACGGTGTGCCCGCCAAGGACCACGGCGCCTACCTGACGATCAAGGGCCTGCGTGACGGCACCTACGGCCTCCTTGGCCTGGCTCTGCTGATCTTCGCCGTCCGCGCGCGGAGGTGGACGTGGCCGCCGAGGGCGCGGTGCTCTTCAGCTTCTACAGCGACAGGACCTTGGACGAGTCCCAGATCTATCCCACCGTGGAGCAGGTGTCCGGCAGTGGGCCCACGCCCAGACAGTCGTCCCGGCGGAAGCCGGCGAGTCCGTCCAGAGCGATCGACTGCCAGGCGGCGGCCTTGACGGCGGAGCGTTCGTTCCCAGCGGCAGGCGCAGCACCGCGTGCGGCCCTGCGGCGACGCCGGTGGGCACGATGTGCGCAGCCCGGCACATGGCGCTGCTCACCGACCTGCTCGTGAGCGTTGATCGGCCACCATCCTCATAGAAACGGTGCGGAAACAACCGCTGCTCTACTACTGGTCCGCATGACGTACCGAACTTCACTGACGGCACTGGCCCTGGCGCTGGCGGGGTTGGTGGCGCATCCTTCCGCGGCGGGCGCCACCGCGAACCCCAGATCGAGCTCCGGCGCGTCATCCGTGCAGTGGAAATCCTGCCCGGCCTACTCCGATGAGGTGATCCGCAGCCTGGGCGTGGCGGAGGACAAGGTTGCGGCCTTCCGCTCCTTGATGAAGCGCCTGGAGTGCGGGACGGTCAGCGTCCCGCTGAACCACCGTGACCCCGCCGGACGGAAGATCGACATCGCGGTGACCCGGCTGGCCGCCACGGACGAGGCCCACCGGCTCGGCGCCGTCGCCGTCCTGCCGGGCGGCCCCGGCAACAGTGGATACCTGGACCCGGTCCTGCGGGCCGCGCTCAGGAACGAGGAGATGGCGGGGCTCAACGAACGGTACGACATCATCGGCTTCGACTCGCGCGGCGTCGGGTACAGCACCAAGGTCGCCTGCCCCCTCTCGCCGAATGGCCCGCAGGAGCCCGGCACGCTGACCGAGGAGGCGGCCAGGAAGATATACGACGCCCAGGTCGCCGCCAACCAGAAGTGCGGGCGCTCCGACCCCGCCTTCCTCGGCCAGCTCACCACCGAGAACGTGGCCAAGGACCTGGACCTGGTACGGACCGCGCTGGGTGAGAGCAAGCTCAACCTGCTCGGCTTCTCCTGGGGCACCTATCTGGGCATGGTGTACCGCAGCCTGTTCCCCGGGCACACCGGACGCGCCTTCCTGGACAGCGTGGCGCCGCCGTGGACCCGTATTGACGAGCACGCCAAGGGCGCCGCGGAGGCGGCCGAGCGCAACTTCGGGCGCATGGCCGCCTGGCTGGCCCGCCGCGACGGGACCTACGGTCTCGGTGACACCGCCCGGCAGGTGCGCGAGGAGGTGGCGAAGCTGGTCCGCGCGTACGACAAGAGCCCCAAGACCTACACCGACCTGCAGCGGCCCATCGATGGTTCGGCCGTCGCCGACCTGGCCAGGCGCAACTCGACCGAGTGGACGCGCGCGGGCAAGGCGCTGGCCGAACTGCGGACGGCCACGGGCACCACCGCCCCGCCCACCGTCAAGGAGCTGCTCGGCGCGCCGATGATGGGGGCGCCCGTTCCCGGCGCGCCCGAACCACTGAACCTGACCATGAACTTGGCCGTCGCGTGCAACGAGGACAGCAGCCGGGCCGATTTCGACACCGCCTGGCGTGACTACCAACAGCTCGTGAAGCGCCATCCGGCGACCGGCCGGTCCTGGGGGCTGCCTGTCATGTGTCCCGGCTGGCCACTGCCGGTGCAGCAGGCCACGTTGAAGCGGAGCAGCGGGTCACTGGTGCTGGCGGGGCACCTGCACGAGTTCATGTCCGTCTACGACTGGACGCTGCAGACGCGGCGCGCCATCGGCGGCACCGTCTACACCGTCGCCGACGACGTGCACGTCTCGACCACCCGGGTGCCCAAGTGCGCCGCGGACGTGGTGCGGTACTTCGAGACGGGCCGGATCGGCAGAGGCTGCGAGGGCAGCGCAATCCCGAGCTGACCACCGGTTCCCGGCCCGGCGACCCACCACAGGTCGCCGGGCCCGCTGCCCTGTCGCTCCAGGGCGTCCTATGGCTCGCCGGCGTTCTCGTCCTGGTGGCCGGCCGGGCGGTGTGGAGGGCACGCCGGAACCTGATACGCGGAATGACGACGCCCGGCCGGCGACGATCAGCGTCGCCGCCGGCCGGGCGCGTGGAGGAGGTACTAAAGGGCTTTACTGCGGAGCGTCGAAGGTCCACTCGGCGCGGGCGCCCGGACCCACGGCAAGGGTCGAACGTCCGATCCGCTCCTCGTGCCGGGCCTCCACGGGGCGGTTGAGCGACATGGCGACCGTCTTCAGGCCGGCCTGCTCACGCGCGACGGTGTCGAGCTGGATGGTGGTGCCGCCGCCGGTCGCGATGGCGCCGCCCCCGACGGTCGCGACGTCGAACCCGCCGGCTCGCAGCACGGGCAGCGTGTTGGCCAGGTCGCGCGCGGTGACACCGATGCGGATGTAGGTGATGTCCCGCATCAGGTGGTCCTGGTAGGCGTCGGGCAGGTAGCGTTCCCGGCTGACGTCGCCGGGGTAGCTCTCCGGCTCGGTCTGGCTGCGCGGGTCGGCGAAGTACTCGGGGAAGTACTCCATCGCCCACGGGTCGAAGGCTTCGTACTGGGCGGAGGTGGTGCGGATGGTGTCGAACCACGGAATCGGGACGCCATCGCCGAAGTCGCGCGTCTGGCGGTATTCGGCAGGGTCGGAGATGCCCTGGGCCTTGAGCTGCGTGGTCACCTTGGCCAGGTCTCCGGCGCGCTCGGTCGAGACGGCCAGCCCGGCGGAGCCGAAGAGGGCGTCCTGGCCGGGCAGGTCGTTCTCACCGAACAGCTCGATGTAGGTCTCGCGGCCCTTGAGGTAGCGGCCCTTCCAGGTCAGGCCGCCACCGGTCGTGGTGCGGACCTCGAAGTTGGCGAACTCGCGCAGGTAGGCCGAGTTCTCGACGGCGTCCGCTGTCTCGCGGTCCACCACGCTGTAGGCGTGGTTGTAGAACAGCAACTGCCCCTGGGATGAAACGTGGGACTCCTCGGCCTGGGCCGTCCCCACGCCCCCGGCGATCGCGACGGTGCAGGTCGCGGCCAGAGCAGTGATCATCCGTAATGTCCGGCGAATCAGCATGGAAGTGATCTTAAGGCGAGGATGATCACCCTCACTATGGTTTTGACAAGACCCAAACAGCAATTGTGGCGATCTTATAGCGGCTGTGTAGTGAGCCGTCCCGTCGTCCGCGCACCTGCGCGCGCGTGCCGCCCGCTCAGGTGCACGCCGCCGATCCCTACCCGGTGCTTCAGAACTCTATGAAGCCGTACAGCGCGAGATGGTTCGACTTCGTGCTGCTCACGGTGTGGTCGATGCTCGACGGCCGCACGGTGCCCTTGACGAAGAGGTAGTCGATCTTCCTGGAACCGGAGGTCGTCTTCGCCCCGTAGCCGGTCATGCCGAAGCCGGCGAGTGTCGAGGCGGCGATGTTCGTACGATTCGCGTCGATCCCGATCACGCGGATCGTCGACGCGTTCATGAGGCTCGTGGCGTCCGCGCCGACATGGATGCCGGTGTTCGCGATGCCCGTGTAGCCGGCGCCCGCGCAGGCGTTCGCGCCGTTCTGTTCCGGGAGGTGCATGGTCGCGGCGAAGACCGACGTCCCGGTTTCCTTGATCGTGAACTTCGCCGCGATGGCACTCGTGCGCTTCCATTTGTATTGGTTGGTGGTGCCGTCGTCGCTGTCCGGCGGCTTGTACAGCGTGCACCCGGCCCCGCCGTCGTACGAGGTCCCGGGCTTCAACCAGCCCGCGCTCCAGTACTTCGAGATGTCGCCCGCCGCGAGGCCCAACGTTCGGGTGTTGTAGAGGATCCCGTTGGTCTGCCTCTTCTTCAGGTCGCCGAGCGACTGCTGGCTGCACTTGTGCGTGCTGCCCCACTCTTCGGGGTTGTCCCAGGCCACGATCGCCTTGTACGTGCCCGCCGGATATCCGAACATGGCCGAGAGCTGGTCGGCGTAGGCCGTGGCCTGCCCGGTGCCGCGTACCTGTTGCACGATCAGGAGGTCGGGAGCCTGCACGCCGGAGGTGCCTGTCTTGCCGTCGTCGTCGACCAGCATCGACGCGAGGTGGTCGGGGCCTGAGATCCGGGTGCACGTGCCGTCGGCGTTGTTTCTGACCAGGTTCTCGATGTTGTTGTTGTAGACCCGTAAGACTCGATCCTCGGCGGCCGTGGGCGCCGCGTGCGCCTGTGCGATCGACGTCGTGGCGAGTGCGGCAGCCGCCGCGAGTGCTAACGCGCCAGGCACTCGGAAATGGGATGACATTGTCGCAGATTAGCGATCATCGTGGGCTCTGCCCAGGGCGGCGAGCCTCCTACCCGCGCCGTTCAGAGGTCGGCGAAGAAGACCCGCTCGCGTGCCTGTTCGGCCGCGATCAGCAGGGCCCCGCGCACCACGGGCCTGTCCAGGATCGCGCTCGCCGCAACCCGTGGCCGGGCCAGAGCACATGTTGGCCACGGCCTGCTGGACGCGGCCGGCGAGTGCATCGCCTCCGGCGGCACCGACGTGGCTGCCCAGCACGACGAGTTCGGGCTCGAGGACGGCGCAGATGGACGCGACCCCCAACGCGATCCGCCGAGCCAGCTCATCGAGGAAGGCCACACCCGCCGCACTCCCCGCCGCCGTCGCTGACGGCCGCGCCGGGGACGGGCATCCAGCCGAGCTCACCGGCCGCAGTCCCACGCCGCGCTCCTCCAGCCGGGACAGGACGTGGTTGGCCGTCACCTTCGACAGCCCGGTCATCTCGCTCACCTGCGCCCGGGTCAGCGCTCCCGACGAACCGAGCAGCTCCAGCGCGGCGCGATCGTTCAGCTCACGTAACAGACGCGGACGCCCGGGCTTTGCGTTCATGCGATTGTCGGTGGCGTCGGGCAGGATCTGGCACACCGGATCACGGCACGAAGGAGATCAAGGGTGCCACCCACCGACCAGCAGACAGCCGGCCACCCTTTCCTCAAGGGCATGTACGACGACGCCTACTACCCTCGCCGGCTCGTCGACAAGGGCAGGGAGATCCTGCTGCGGCTGTGCGAGCGGATCGAGGCCGAGCGGCCGTCGGATCTCCCGGCGCTGTACGTCCTCACACAGGCGGCGACGGACGAGTTCAACGAGCTCGCGGTCGAGTTCCTGGAGGCCGGCAGCCAGATGGAGACCGTGGCGCGTGAGGTGATCGCCGAGGACTTCTGGTTCGTGGCGACGGCCTACGGTTTCGCGGACGCGGACATGGAGGAGCTGATCGCGACCCGCGACTGGTGACGTGACGGAGGCGGCGGGGTTCAGGGGCAGATGAGCTGGTAGGGCTCGTCGGGCACGTAGCGTTCCCACTCGGCCTCGGTCAGCGAACGGGCGGCGACCGCGCAGATCTCGGCCCGCGGGTCGGCGGGCAGGCGGATCTCCCACAGGCGGACCCGCCCGTCCTCGTCGGCGCCGGCCAGCTTGGTGCCGTCGGGGCTGAAGGCGAGCGCGGACACGGTGCCCACGTGGTCGCCGATGGGGTCGCTGATCTGCCGCTGGGCGCCCACGTCCCACAGCCGCACGCTGTGGTCGGCGCTCGCGGTGGCGAGTGTCCTGCCGTCGGGACTGAACGCGACCTCGGACACCGGACCGGTGTGCCCCTTGAGACCGTCGCCGATCTCGCGCTGTGTCCGGGTGTCCCACAGACGTACGCTCTGGTCGACGCCGGCGGTCGCGAGCGTCCTGCCGTCAGGGCTGAAGGCGATGTCGCTCACGCTCTGCGGCGACACGTCGTCGAGGTTCGCCCCCGGATCGCCGGCGGGCAGTTCCGGCCCGGTCCTCCGCATCGTGCGCACCTCCCACAGCTGGGCCTTCCCGTCGGTGCCACCGGTGGCCAGAAGTTCGCCGTCCGGGCTGAACCGCACCTTGTCGACGCGCGGCCCATGGTCCCCCCGCTGTTCGCCCACCTGCCGTCTGGTGCGCACGTCCCACAGCCGTACCATGGCGTCCCAGCCGCCGGTGGCCAGCAGCGTGCTGTCGGGGCTGATGGCCACGGACAGGAACCGGCCCCGCGAATGCCGGATCTGAGGGCCGATCAGCCGCCTCGTCCCCACGTCCCACACCCGGGCCAGTCCGCTCCCGCCGTCGCCCACCAGTTTGATGCCGTAGGCGTCGGCGCTGACCAGCCTGGTGCCGTCCCGGTTGAAGGCGAGCTCGTAGGTGACCTGGCTGCCGCCCTCCATCGGCAGGCCGGGCGCGCGCTGGTTGAGCGTCTCCCACAGCCGCAGGTCATTGCCGGCGCTGGCCAGGGTCCTGCCGTCCGGGCTGAAGGCCACGGAGTGGGCGTCGCCGTTGTGGCCCGTCAAGGGTACGCCGATGGCGCGCCGTGTGCCGGTGTCCCACAACCGTACGGTGCCGTCCGAGCCGACACTGGCCAGCATCATGCCGTCGGGGCTGAATGTCACATCTTTGACGGTCGCCGTGTGGCCCAGCATCGGCTCGCCGATGGGCCGCCGCGAGCGCACGTCCCACAGCCGCACCGCGCCGCTGTTGACGGTGGGCGACATCGTGGGATCCCCGTGAGCGCTGGCGAGCGTCTTCCCGTCGGGGCTGAAGGCCACCGCGTAGACGAACATCAGAGGGGTGCGTAGTGGCGAGCCGATCCGCCGGCCCGAACGCACGTCCCACAGCAGCACGGTCCCATCGGGCCCGGCGCCGGCCAGCGTGCTGCCGTCGGGGCTGAAGGCGACCCTGGGCATCGAGGCGTCGTTGCCGCTGAGCGGCCCGCCGAGCTGCCGGCGCGAGCGCACATCCCAGAGCACCACCGTCCCGTCGCTGTCGGCGCTGGCCAGCATGGTGCCGTCCGGGCTGAACGCCACCCCGGAGACCGGACCCCCCATCACCCCTCGCGCGCCGGTGGCGAGCGCGGCGAGCATGCCGTAGCGGGCCTCGGCCTGCGACTGCGAGCTGCCCGCGAAGCGGGCGGCGGCGACGGCCAGCAGGCCCGCCGTGATCGGGTCGGCCCGCGAGAGCCGCTCGCTCTGGCTGCTGAGCAGCCGCGACAGCGCCTCTCTGCGCTGGCCGTCGACCCGCCCGCTCTGCTGCCGGGCCATGGCGGCCGTGATGGAGACGGTCACCAGCAGGACGGCCAGCAGCGCGACCGCCGCCTGCCCCAGCCGTCTGTTCCGGACGGCGCGACGGCGGGCCGCCGCGGCGGCCCGCGCGCAGGCGTCGAGGAAGTCGCGCATCGCGGAGGTCGGCGGTGGAAAGCGCCGCCGGTGCTCCCGCCAGTGGGCGTCCGCCCGGAGCAGGCTGTCCAGCCTGGTGCCCTGGTAGAGGAAGGCGGGGTCGCGCTCGCTGCGCAACCATTCCTCGGCGTCGCGCCGCGCCTGAGCGTACAAGGCCCGGTTGTCCAGGTCCTGCTCCAGCCAGCCGGCCAGTCTCGGCCAGGCCGAGAGCAGCAGGTCGTGCGCCGGCTCGACGCTGTCGCCGTCGGCGACCATGAGCCGCCTGTGGATGAATGCCCGCAGGACGGCCTGCGTGTCGTCGCCGCCGGGAAGTTCCTCGATGGCGACCTTGCGCCGGGCGAGGGCGCCGTCGGCGGTGATGGCGGTCAGCTGCTGGAAGATCGGCTGGACCGCCTCCCTCGCCGTCCCGCCGAGCCCGGCGTAGGCCGCCTCCGCGCTGGTCCGCACGGCGTCGGCGAGCCCGCCGGTGGCCGCGTAGCCGTGCAGGGTCAGCGTGTCGCTGTCCTGGTCGCGCCGTTCCCAGGTCAGCAGCATCGCCTGCGACAGCAGCGGCAGCGCGCCCGGAACCGATCCGGCGTGGGTGCGCAGGTCGTCGAGTATCCGGTCGGCCAGCCCGTTCTCCAGGCTCAGGCCGGCGCGCCCGGCGGGGCCGACGATGGCGCTGCGCAGCTCCGCCTGGCTCATGGCCGCGACCGTGAACGGCCCGGCGCGCAAGGCCGGAACCAGCGGCGGCAGGCCGGCGCACAGATCCCAGAAATCGCCGCGCACTCCGATGACGACCAGGCCGGCGGGGCGGCCGTCCGGCCCCGCGGGGGTGCCGGCGACGTCGGCCAGCACGTCCGCGAACGTGCCGGACGCCGCGGAGGCCAGGGTGAACACCTCCTCGAACTGGTCGACGATCAGCAGCAGCCGTCCCGGGGAGCCGGCGGCCAGCGTCGCCTGCCGGGCCATCAGATGCGCCTGGCCGGGATCACGGCTCAGCGTGCTCCTGACACCGGCGGGATCGCCTCCGGTCAGCGCGCTCAGCTGGACCGACAGCTCGGTCAGCGGGTCGGCGGTGGGCGTCATCACCAGGGCCGGCCAGCGCGCCCCGTCCGGCGCCCCCGCCAGGTGCCCGCCCTTCAGGTACGGCAGCAGCCCGGCGCGCAGCAACGAGGACTTGCCCGCCCCCGACGGCCCGGTGACCACCAGCATGCTCGGCGCGTCGAGCCGCCCGGCCAGCATCCGCGCCAACTGGGCGGTGGCCTGTTCGCGGCCGTAGAACACCTCGGCGTCCCGCTCGTCGAACGGCGCCAGCCCCCGGTACGGGCTGCCCCGCCACAGCGGTCCCGGCCGGGCGTGCGGGAAGTGCTGGTGGTACTCGTGGTAGAGCACCGGGCCGATCTTCCCGGTGACCGAGCCGTGCACGATGTTGCCGTGGATGTCGACGTGGTCGCCGCCGTAGGCGACCTCGCCGTCCTGAGGGTCGTCATCCGGAGGCGCCATCGATCTTCCCGATCACGTCACCGTGGACGACGTTGCCGGAGATCTCGATGTGGTCCCCGCCGTACGTACGCGTCGGGCCGGGCCGCGCCTCGGGCTCCGCCACGACCGGTGCCGTGCGCGCGGCGCCGCCGGATCGCCGGTCGGCGAGCAGCCCCCAGGCCGACGCCCCAGCCCGGCCACCGCGACGAACACCCCGATCACGCTGGCCAGTTTGTCCGCGTCGTCCAGCCCCACCCGAGCGAAGTAGACGCCCAGCCCCACCAGCGCCGCGACCCCGAGGCCCGCCCCGCCCCATACCAGCACACCGCTCCGCATACCGGCATCATCGGCCAGCCAGCAAGATCACACAATGTGATTGCCGGATAACCGTATGGAGACGATGAGCCTGCGCCAAGTCACCGCCAAGGAAGGTCTAAGTACGGGGGCGCACTGTGGTGGCATCCCCCGATCGAAGGAGCACCCGATGGCCCCCAACATGCTCGGATTCCGCATCACGCACCGCGCCATGCGCGGCGACGCGCGCCGCCTGGCCACGTTGATGAGCGGGCTCGCCGCCGGTGAGGAGCGGGCGGATCCGGCGCGGCTCGCCGCGATCGCGACGTTCGCCACCAAGCTGTGCGCCGGCATCCACCATCACCACCAGGCCGAGGACAACGTGCTCTGGCCCGTCATCGTGCGCTCGGCCGGCGCCGAGGTGGACCTGAGCGACCTGAGCGACGACCACGCCGAGCTCGACCCACTGCTGGAGGAGATCACCGCCGCCGCTGCCCGGCTCGGCAAGGATCAGGCGGCGGCCGGGCGGATGGCCAAGGCCCTGACCACGCTCGCCGACCTCCTCGACGAGCACATCGAGGAGGAGGAGCGGCTGCTCTTCCCCGTCATCGCGAAATACGTGTCGGAGGCGGACTGGAAGTCGGTCGAGGACGAGGTGCGCAAGGGCGGCGACATCGGCTTCGACCTGCCGCGGATCGGCCAGTACGCGCGGCCGGAGGAGCTGGCCGAGCTGCGGAAACTGGCGGGGCCGGTGCTCGCGCTCCTGCTCAGGCTGCTGAACCGCGGTCACCGGCGCCGCCAGGCGCTGATCTTCGGCTACGGCAGGTGACCGCGCCTCTCACGCGCCGCCCGGGCCCAGTGGGGCGAGCCGACCAGTTCCGCGATCTCCTCGGCCCGCGCGTAGTGCCGGTCCGGATCCCGGCCCATCAGGCGCGCCAGGTCTCCGAGCAGCAGCGCGACGGGCCCGAGCGTGACGGACCCGCTGTGCATCCCGGCCAGCTCCCCGTCCCACTGCCGCAGGTTGTGGTAGCAGCGGACGGCCACCTCGACGTCCCCCAGCGCGACGGCTGTCTGCGCGCGCAGCCCCTCCCACAGCAGCCAGTAGTAGTCGAGCGAATGGGACACCCCGGGCCGCCAGACCCGCCTGGCGGCCTCCAGCTCGCCCGCCGCGGCCAGCGCCGCCGCGTACAGCTCGGCCGTGCCGTCGTTGGGCACGTGCTCCCACAGGAAGGCGAGCTCGTCCAGCGAGTCGCGCACGTTGCCGCGGGCCAGCCGCACCACGAACCTGCCCAGCATCCCCATCGCCTCGGCGTTCGCGCCACCGCGCTCGGCCATCTGCCGGGAGACCCCGGTG
Organism: Nonomuraea sp. NPDC050451; assembly: GCF_044458585.1. Taxonomy (NCBI): domain Bacteria; kingdom Bacillati; phylum Actinomycetota; class Actinomycetes; order Streptosporangiales; family Streptosporangiaceae; genus Nonomuraea; species Nonomuraea sp. NPDC050451. Next base: position 41,456 of record NZ_JBITHZ010000026.1, on the reverse strand, counting down.
TAGATGGCCTCCGCGGCGTCGAAGTCGCCCTCGACCAGCTTCCGCTGCGCGCCGAAGAGCGTCAGGATCACCAGCGACAGGCCGAGCTGGCCGCTGGTGGATACCGCCACGCCACGGTCGGCGTGGCGCGCCGCGGCCGCCACGTCGTTTCGGCCCAACGCGGCCATGAGCAGCGCGCTGTGGCCCAGCGTGAGGTAGGCGACCAGCCGGTGCGTGCCCCCCAGCTCCAGCAGCTCGCCGCCGACGGCCTCCAGCTCGTCGCGCCGGTCGGGGGAGAGCACGGCGAAGTAGCGCGCGTTGAGTGCCAGGCAGAGCAGCTCAGGGCGGCCGAGCCGGCGCGCTAGCGCCACCGCCTCGGCACCGGCGCCGTCCACCCGGACGTCGTCGTGCCCCTCCAGCGCGAAGACGAGCGCCGCCAGCAGCCGGCAGCGCGTCTCGTCGTCGGGTCCCGCGGCCAGTTCCGACCGCACCGCCGCGACGAAGTCCTCGTCGTAGCGGGAGTCCTGCTGGATCGTCCAGATCACGGGCGCGTCGTACGAGGTCAGCGCCCTGGCGACAGGTCTGCCTGCGACGCGCCCCGCGAGTGGGCGGGCCGTCTCGACGGCGGTGGTGCGGGCGGCCACGGCGCCGATGACGTCACCCGCGTGCCCGAGCGCCGACACCAGACCGCACAGCAGCTCCAGTCTGGTCTCGTCGTCCTCGGCGAACTCCAGCGCCGCCCGCCACAGCGCCGCCGCCTCCCGGTGCGCGTGCAGGCCGGACGCCTGTACGGCCGCCGCCCGCGCGTACCGGACCGCGCTCGGGGCCGCCGCCTCCAGCGCGTGATGGGCCAGCGCCGCCACGTCCCCCGGGCGGATCCGCTCCAGCGCCGCCACCACCCGCCCGTGCAGCCGGGTACGGCGGATCCTGGCGGTGTCCTCGTACAGCACCTGCCTGACCAGGACGTGCGTGAACCGCAGCCGGCCGGGCCCCGGCTCGGCCAGCAGCCCCGTCAGGACCCCGGCCTCCACCCCGTCGAAGACCGTGTCCTCGTCACCGTCGTGCAGCGCGATCAGCACGTCCACGTCCGCGTCCCTGCCGATGACGGCGGCGTTGCGCAGCACGGTCTGGGCGCTGGCGGGCAGGCGGCTGATCCTGCGCCGGATGAGGTCGCGTACCCCGGGCGGCAGCGCCTCGGCGGCGGCGGGCCCCTCGGAGGCGAGCAGCCGGGCGATCTCGCAGACGAACAGGGGGTTCCCGAGCGTGCGTTCGGCGATCGTGCGCACGGTCGCCGGCTCCAGCTCGCGCTCGCAGTGGCGGGCGAGCAGCGCGGCGACGTCGGGCTCGCCGAGTCCGGGCAGCTCCAGGTGCCTGCTCCCGGCGGCGAGGGCGGCCAGCGTGGCGGCCAGGTCGTCGGTCGCCTCGGCGGGCCGGTGGGTCGCGAGGACCAGCAGCTTGGCCGTGGGCGTGAGGTGGCGCAGGAGGTGCAGGGTCTCGCCGTCGGCGCGGTGCACGTCCTCCAGCACGACGACCAGCGGCGCGTTGGCCGCCAGGTAGTCGGCCACCGACCGGGCCAGCCGGAACTGGTTCTGGATCGCCACGCCGTCGTGCAGCAGGGGCGCCAGCCCGGCCGGGTCGTCCGGCGGGCGGGCGGCGGCCAGCCGGCGGACGACCTCGCTCCACGCCCACGCGGGCGGCGCGTCGCCGTCGATCTCCGGGCAGCGGCCGATGGCCACCCGCCACCCGCGCTCCCCCAGCTCCGCCGCGAACGCCTCGGCCAGCGCGCTCTTCCCCGCGCCCGGCTCGCCCCCGAGCCAGACCGTGCGCTGGGCGGGGTGCGCGGCCTCCTCCCGGAGGACGGCCAGCTCGCGCTCCCTGCCGACGAGCGTGGGCCCGGGAACGGGCATCGGGTCCTGAGCGGGTGCGGGTTCCGGGCTGGGTGCGGGGTGCGCGTTCAAAGAGTCCGACTGGCGGAGGATGTCCTGTTCGAGGGCGCGTAACACCGGGCCGGGATCGACTCCTAACTCGTCGGCCAGCTGTTCCCTGGCCCGGCGCAGCACCGAGAGCGCCTCCGCCTGGCCGCCGGACCGGTAGTGGGCCAGGGCCAGCAGGCGGACGGCGTTCTCGCGCAGCGGATGCCGGTCGACGTGCCGGCGCAGCTCCGGGGCCGTCTCGGCGTGGCGCCCGAGCATGAGCGCGGCCTCGGCCCGGTACTCGACGGCGATCAGCCGCAGCTCGGCCAGCCTGGTCGCCTCCGGCACCGCCCACTCCTCGGGGAACTCCCCGTACGCGGATCCCGTCCAGAGTCCCAGCGCCTCGTCGAGCAGGTCGTGCGCGGCCACCGCCGCACCCTGCTGCAGCGCCTTCCCGGCGGCGTCGATCAGGCCGGGCAGCCGCCACGCGTCCACGTTCTCCTCGGCCAGGCGGAGCCGGTACCCGGGCGGAGCGCTCACGATCACCGTGGCAGGGGCGCGCGGCGGGCGGTCGGGCTCCAGCGCGCGGCGCAGGTTCGAGACGTAGACCTGGAGGGCGGCCAGCGCCTTGGGCGGCGGCTGGCCCTGCCAGAGATCGTCGATGAACCGGTCCGCCGACACGACCTGACCGCCCGCCGCCACCAGGCGCGCGAGCACGGCCCGCTGCCTGGCCGGACCGAGGTCCACGCCGCGGCCGCGCAGACTGGCCTGGAGCGGTCCGAGGACCTGGATATGGAGCATGGCACCCCCTGATCTACGAGTCCCCCGCCCGACCCGGCGCGCCCACGCACGACAGTGCGGGAACGGTCCACAGCCGCCAATCATGAGCCACCCACACATATTTGGGCAAACACCAACACCCTTTGCGCTTCCATGGGTTCCTGCGGCACGGTCCGCGCCGAACCCCTCGCCCGGGGCGTCCGCCTCGCCCTGTCCCTCCCCCTCGCACCCCGGCCCCATGCCCCGTAGCAGGTGGCCACCAGGACCAGCAGCGCCCGCCACGGGTCGGCGCGCAGCCACGAGCGAAGCGAAGATGCCACGGGCCTCTTCCTGGCCCAGGCCACCCGGACGGGGCCGCGACCTGCCGGAGGGCTTGCCCGAAGGAATGCCCAGGCATGAGGTCTAGCCGGGCGGCACGAGGTCGCCGAGGGAGAGGGCCAGCCAGAGCTGGAGCCGATGCCCGGGGTCGGTGAGGGGCCGGCCCGAGACGCGTTCGGCGACGGCCAGGCGGCGGCGCAGGGTGTTGCGGTGCACGCCCAGCCGCCGCGCGGCCGTCTCCAGGTTCGAGCCCGCCTCCAGGTACGCGCGGAGCGAGTCGACCAGGTCGCCGCCGTGCCGCGCCTCGTACTCGCGCAGCGGGCGGAGCGCGGCGGCGGCGAAGCGGTGCGCGGCGTCGGGCACGAAGGCGTCCCTGAGCAGCGCGGTGGTCTCGAGGTCGTCGACGTGGAGGTAGCCGGCGCCCCGGGCGGCCAGGGTGGCGGCGTGCCGTACGGCCGGGGGCAGCTCGTCCAGGCCGGGCGCCCGGCAGCCGCCGCCCGGCACGCCCAGCCGCGCGCACAGCTCCGCACCCCACCGGGGCATCCGTTCCGGCAGCACGAACACCGTGCCCTCCGGCCGGGCGCACACGAGCGCCGGCTCCGCGGCGTCCGCCGCCACCTCCTCCAGCGCCTCGATCGCCGCCTCCGGCGGGACCGGCGCCGCCGTCACGACCACCTCGTACGGCGGCGCCGCGACCGGGCACAGCTCGCCGAGCTGGCGCGGCGACAGCCCGCCGTCGAGCACGGCGGCCAGCAGCGCGCCCCGCTGGGCGTGCTCCTTGGCCCGGCCGGCCCGCACGCCGAGCAGCTCCATGGCGAGCAGGCAGGCGGCCTGGTTGGCCAGCATCCTGGCGTGCCACTCCAGCGGCGAGGCCGTGCACATCGCCAGCCAGCCGGTCGGCGGCCCGGAGAAGCCGAGGCTCTGCACCTGGACGGCCTGGATGCCGTCGTCCAGCACGCCCGCGCTCAGCCGGGCCGCGCCCTCCGCCATCTCCAGGGCCCTGGCGTGCCAGGGCCGCTCCCCCGCCGGCGTGGCCGCCCTGGGCTTGCCCTGCGGGTCCAGCAGCAGTGACTCGCCGCCGGTGTGCTCGGCCAGGGCACGCAGGATGCCCGAGGTACCCGACAGCAGCGCGGCCCGCGCCATGGCCTCCTGGGCGGCGACGACCCGCCGCTCCCCGCGTACGCGCTCGTCGGCGTGCCATCGGGCGACGGCCTCGGTCACCGCGATGAACGGGGTCAGGATCTCCAGCACCGGCAGCCCCTGGAGGTCGGCGGCGGCCAGCACCTCCTCCGGGACGGCCGTCACGGCCTCGCCGAGCGCGAAGGCGAGCGCGGCGCAGCCCGCGCCCGACAGCCGCTCGACGTAGGCCTGCTGCCCAGCGGGGTCGCCCGGCAGGCCGAGGCCGATGGTCATCACCAGCTCGCCCCCGCGCAGCCACGGCACGGGGTCGGCCAGCTCCGACACGTGCGCCCAGCGCACCATGCGCGACAGGCCGGCACGCCCGGCCAGCAGCCGCATGCGCATGCCGGGCAGGGTCATGGCCTGGGCGACGGTCAACGCCATGGGTGTTCCTCAGGGCTGTGCATACCGCACTCTAATTCACCGCCGGTGGTGCGTTTCGTCCCGGCCCCCGTCCGGCTGACCTGCGCTTATCGTCGTCGCACCCCCTGAGACCCGGAGGATCCATGAATCGCGCCACCCGGGCGGCCGGCGCCGCCTTCGTCGGGACCACGATCGAGTGGTACGACTTCTACGTCTACGCCACCGCGGCCGCGCTGCTCTTCGACGACCTGTTCTTCCCCAACGCCTCCAGCCCCACGGTGGCGCTCATGGCGTCCTTCGCCACGTACGCGGTCGGTTTCTTCGCCAGGCCGCTCGGCGGCATCGTGTTCGGCCACTTCGGCGACCGGGTCGGCCGGAAGTCGGCGCTGGTGGTCACGCTGCTCATGATGGGCGGCGCGACGTTCGCCGTGGGCCTGCTGCCCACGTACGCGTCGATCGGCACGCTCGCCCCCGTGCTCCTGGTGCTGCTCCGCTTCGTGCAGGGGCTGGCGGTCGGCGGCGAGTGGGGCGGGGCCGCGCTGATGGCGGTCGAGCACGCGCCCCCGGGCAAGAAGACCTTCTACGGCGGTTTCGCCCAGCTCGGCAACCCGGCGGGCGCGCTGCTGGCCACGGGCGCGTTCAGCCTGATGACCCTGTTCGGCGACGAGGCGCTGCACTCGTGGGGCTGGCGGGCGCCGTTCATCGTCTCGGCCGTGCTGGTGCTGGTGGGCCTGTTCATCCGGCTCCGCGTCGAGGAGTCGCCCGTCTTCGAGGAGACCGACAAGACCGGGGTGCCGATCAAGGAGGTCTTCCGCACGTCGTGGCGGTCGGTCCTGTTCGGCATCGGGACGCTGCCGGTGGCCATCGGCGGCTACTACATCCTCACCACGTTCCTGCTGTCGTACGCCACGGGCCCGTCCGTCGGCGAGACCGAGCAGCTCATCCTGAACGGCCTGAGCTTCGCCGCGTTCGTGGAGCTGGTCGCCACGCTCGGCATCGCCTGGATGGGCGACAGGTTCGGCGGGCGCAAGGTCGCCATCTGGTTCCTGATCATCACGGCGGTGCTGGCGGTGCCGCAGTTCGCGGTGCTCGGCACGCACAGCACGTTCCTGATCTTCCTGATGCTCGGCCTGATGCGGCTGGCCACCTCGGGCACGTACGGGCCGATGGCCGCGATCCTGGCCGAGATGTTCCCGCCGCAGGTCCGCTACACCGGGATCTCGCTCGCCTACCAGGGCGCCGGCGCGATCTTCGGCGGCCTGTCGCCGCTGGCCGCCACCGCCCTCGTCGGCGCGTACGGCGGCGCCGCGTGGCCGGCCGTGGCGCTGCTGGTCGCCATGTGCGCGCTCAGCGTGCTCTGCCTGGCCGTGGCGCCCCGTCACCGCGACCGCGTGCCGGCCGTTCCGATCACCACCGAATAGGAGAGTGCATTGTCCACCACCGTCATCACCGGCGGGAACGTCATCACCATGGACCCCTCGAACCCGTGCGCGCGGGCCGTGGCCGTACGCGACGGCCGTGTCCTGGCCGTGGGTCGCGAGGAGGACGTCCTCGCCCAGGCGGGCCCGGGGGCCGAGGTCGTGGAGGCGGGCGGGCGGAGTGTGCTGCCCGGCTTCATCGACCCGCACAACCACCTGCTGTCCACCGCGGAGACGCTGGTGGCGGTGGACGCGCGCTACCCGGCCGTGGGCAGCGCCGCCGACCTGGTCGCCGCCATCGCCGCCGAGGCCGCCAGGACCCCGGCGGGCCAGTGGATCAGGGCGTACGGGATGGACGACGCCAAATATCCCGGCGGGCGGCCGACCCGGCGGCAGCTCGACGAGGCCACCACCGAGCACCCGGTGATCGTCTACCACGTGTCCGGGCACCAGGCGGTGGTCAACTCGGCCGCGCTGTCCTGGCGCGGCATCGGCGACGACGTGGCCGACCCGGCGGGCGGCGCGTTCGTGCGCGACGAGGGCGGGCGGCTGACCGGCATGGTGCTGGACTCGGCGATGGAGCTGATCCTGCCCGTGGCCGTGGACATCGGCTGCCACGGCCCGAACTTCCACGTCGACCTGCCCCTGGAGCAGCTGCGGTCGTGGCTGGAGCTGGCCGGGGAGACGTACCTGCGGGCCGGGGTGACGACCGTGTGCGACCCGCAGGTCTCGCGCCGCGAGCTGCTGGTCTACCGCTCCGCCTGGGAGGCGGGCACGCTGCCGGTGCGCACGGCGGTCATGCCGCTGTCGCACATGCTGGACGAGCTGTCCTCGATCGGCCTGGCCGGCCCGTTCGGCGACGACCGGCTGCGGTTCGGCGCGATGAAGTTCTACTGCGACGGCACGCTGCTGGGCGGCACGGCGATGTTCGACGAGCCGTACGGCGAGGGCTTCACCGGCTCGCTCTACCACCAGCCCGAGCAGCTCGTCGACCTCGTACGGCGGGCCGCGACGGCGGGCTGGCAGATCGGCATCCACACCCAGGGCGACCGGGCCATGGGCTACTCCCTCGAAGCGATCAAGGCCGCGGTGGCGGTGTCGGGCGACGACGCCCGGCCCAGGATCGAGCACTGCGGCCACCCGACGCCCGCGCAGGTCAGGGAGTTCGCCGGGCTCGGCGTGATCCCGGTCAACCAGCCCAACTTCCTCTACGACAGCGGCACCGACTTCGTGCGCCGGCTCGGCGAGCGGCGGGCGCACCGGTTGCAGCCGATCCGCGAGGAGCTGGACGCGGGGCTGCGCCCGGTGCTGTCCAGCGACTCGTTCGTCTCCTCGCTGCGGCCTATGGAGACGGTGTCGAACGCGGTGCGCCGCCGCACCAGGGAGGGCGGCCCCATCGGGGCAGAGCAGGCGATCACCCTGGAGGAGGCGCTGCGCGCGCACACGATCGACGCGGCGTACGCCCTGCGCATGGAGGACCGGATCGGGTCGCTCACGCCCGGCAAGCTCGCGGACGTGGTGGTCCTGGACGGCGACGTCCGGAGCCTGCCCGCGGACGCGCTGTCCGGCGTGGACGCGTGGCTCACCATGCTCGACGGGGACATCGCCTACCGCGCCCACTAGCCCCGGCGAGGTCAGGCGAACTTCTCGGCTCCGGCGAAGGGCATGTGCTCGCCCTCCACGTACGTCGGGAACGGCTGGTAGACGTTCACCCCTGGATCCCCGCGGAACAGCAGGGCCGAGACGAACGGCTGCTCCTCGCTGGTGATCCGGGTCGAGGTCGGGATGTAGCGGATGGTCAGGCCGCACCGGCGGCGCGGCGAGGTGTTGGCGTTGGAGGCGTGCAGGATGTTGGGGTGGTGGACCTCCACGTCGCCGGGCGCCAGGACGAGGTCCACGGCCTGCGACTCGTCCACCGTCACCGCGCTCTCCGAGCCGAGCACGTTGTCGATGTCGTCGCGCTGCCGCAGCTCGTGCAGGTCCTGCCGGTGCGAGCCGGGGATCACACGCAGGCAGCCGTTCTCCGTCGTGGCCTCGTCCACGGCCAGCCAGAGCGTGACCACGCGCATCGGCTCCAACGGCCAGTACGCGCCGTCCTGGTGCCACAGGACCGGCTTGCCGGAGAAGGGCGGCTTGCTGATGTAGTGCGAGGCGAACAGCGCGATGTCGGAGCCGACGAAGAACTCGGCGATGTCCAGCAGCCGGTCGTCACTGACCAGCCGCACCCAGAAGGGGTCGCGGGCGACCAGTTCGGTGCCCAGGTCCTCGCCGTGCAGGTCGGGGTGCTTGGCCTGGAGCCAGGCGACGTGGTCGCTCGCCTCGGCGATCAGGTCGCGGTCGAGGACGTCACGGAAGATCGTGTAGCCGTCGCGGTCGTAGTCCTGAAGGGTCCGTTCGACTCTCACCATGCGCTCCTTGTGAGGGTGGGGCGTCACTCGGATTCTTCGGTCTTCGCGGGACGGGTTACTAGTAATCGCCGCTCCACAAGTATTAATTTCCTGACATGCCGACCGTCCTGCGCTGGGTCGAGTTCGCGGCCGGGCTGCCGTACCACGCGGCTCTGGTGCCGGTGAAGGGCGGCCGCAGGGACCGGCCCGAGCCGCACTCCCACGCCGACTTCCACGAGCTGGTCTTCGTGACCGCGGGGGCGGGCGTGCAGCGCGTCGGCGAGGCGGAGCAGCCGCTGCGCGCCGGGGACGTGGTGCTGGTACGGCCGCACGACCGGCACGAGTTCGCCTCGGCCGACGGCATACGCTTCGTCAACATCGCCTTCCCGAGCGAGCGCTGGCGGGCCTTCGCCGACCTGGCGGGGCTGGCCGGACCGGCGGACTGGGACCGCCGGGAGCTCCCGCTGTCGGCCCGCGCCGACCTGGACGGGCCGGTGGCGGCGGAGTTCGCCCGCGTGCTGGCCGCCTACTCCGGCGTGCCCCGCGTGCTCGACCTGGTCGGGCTGCTGACGGCGGTCGTCCCGCTGCTGGAGGGCGCCGACGGGACGGCCGTGGACCGGCGGCCCGGCTGGCTGGTCTCGGCCTGCGTCGCGATGCGGCGCGAGGAGAACCTGCGCGAGGGCCTGCCCCGGCTGCAGGCCCTGGCCGCCGTCAGCCCGGGGCATCTGGCCCGCTCGATGCGCAGGCACTACGGGTGCACGCCGATCGGGTTCGTGGTCGGGCGCCGGCTGGAGCACGCCGCCCTGCTGCTGACCACGACGACGGAGGGCATCGGCCGGATCGCCCAGCGCTGCGGCTTCTCCGGCCAGTCGTATTTCGGCCGGCTCTTCCAGGAGCGGTACGGCATGGCCCCGCGATGTTACCGGGAGGTTACGCGGCGGGCCGTCGTCCCTATGGACAGCCAAGATATCAAGTGATTAGATGACTTAATCCCCCCAAGATCGAAGGAGGCCGGGCATGATCCGGTCACTTGGTGTCGCCGCCGTCATCTGCCTCGCTCTCACCGCCTGCTCCTCCGGCGGCTCCGCGCCCAAGCAGGCCGCCGGCAAGACGGAGCTGAAGCTCTACAACGACAAGGGCGCCTGGAGCAAATACTTCGAAGAGATGGGCAGCCTGTCCAAGCAGCAGATCGGCCTGTCCATGAAGCCGGTCGGCTACACCGACGAGCCGACGTACCAGGCGTTCATCAAGGCGTCGTTCCGCACGGACGTGAAGCCCGACCTGTTCACCTGGACGACGGGCGGGCGGCTGGCGGAGATCGTCGCGCAGAAGCAGGTCTCCGACACGACCGCCATCTGGCAGGAGGCGATCAAGAACGGCGACCTGTCCGCCGACCTGGCCAAGTACTACACGGTGGGCGGCAAGCAGTACTGCGTGCCGCTGAACGCGGCGTACTGGGGCATGTTCTACAACAAGAGCGTCTTCGACAAGTACCAGCTCCAGCCGCCGACGACGTGGGACGAGCTGACCAAGGTCGCCGACACCCTGAAGAAGAACGGCGTGACCGCCTTCTACCACACGTCGGTGCTGTTCTCCTTCGTCTGGTTCGAGCAGCTCCTGGCCGGCACCGACCCCGACCTCTACGACCGCCTCTCGACAGGTCAGGCGAAGTACACCGACCCCGGCGTGGTCGACGTGATGAAGCGGTGGAAGTCGATGATCGACGCCGGGTACTTCAACAACCCCGGCGACAAGACCGACCCGGGCGACGTGCTCAAGACCGGCAAGGCCGCGATGGTGTCGTTCGGCACGTGGTTCAACACGAGCATGACGCAGCGCGACATGAAGGCGGGCACCGACTACGGCTTCTTCGTCATCCCGAACGTCAACCCCGCGCTGCCCAAGACGTCGATGATCTTCGAGAGCGGCCCGCTCTGCTCGCTGGCCAAGGCGCCCGACCCCGACGCGAGCACGAAGTACCTCAAGTGGTGGGTGGGGTCGTCCGCCCAGGAGAAGTGGGCCACGGCCAGGGGCGACGTGTCGGCCAACCCCAAGGTCGCCATCGCCGACCAGGCCATCGCCGAGGTCAGCAAGGCGGCGGGCAGCGGCGAGTACCGCCTGGTCAACCGCTACTTCGAGGCCACGCCGCCCCCGGTGCTCACCGCGGCGCTGGACGGCTTCGGCGCCTTCGTCGTCAAGCCGGACACCTACCAGAAGGTCCTGACGGACATCCAGGCGGCCGCCGACGAGTACTGGAGCACCCACCCCCAGGGCAACTGAGCATGGGTCAGGGCAGGAAGCCGCGGTGGCGGGCGGCGACCACCGTCTCCATGCGGGTGTGCGTCCCCAGCTTGCGCATCGCGTTGCGCAGGTAGCTCTTGACCGTCTCTGGCCGGATCCCGAGCCTCTCCCCGGTCTCCGCGTTGCCGCAGCCCACGGCGACCAGGGCGAGGACGTCGAGCTCGCGCGGCGACAGCGGGCTCGGCCGCTCCGGGGTCCGGCCGTTCGGACGGGCCAGCCGGTCGCACACGTCCTGGAGGCGGGCCCGGATCCCGGCGTCGGCGACGTCCTGGGTGATGGCCCTGAGCTGGGCGTGCGCCTGGCGGACCGCCTCCCACTCGCCGGCGGTCGGCGACTCGCGGGCGGCCCGGGTGATCGCCGCCGTCTCCATCTCGGCCAGCCGCCGCTCCACCTCCCGCCTGACGGTCAGCTCGAAGCTCACCCGCGCGGCGACCTGGGTCATGGCGTCCACCACGCGGTCGCTGATCGACAGGGGCTCGCGGATCCCGCCGTACAGGACGCCGGACACGCCGCCGTCCACCGTGACCGGCACGGCCGCGATGGCCCGCAGCCCCTCGGCGATCACCGGTCTGTCGTACTCGTGGCTGATGCGCGGGTCGGCGGCGTAGTCGTCGACCGTGCCGGGGCGCGCGGTGGTGATCACCCGGCCGCCGAGCCCGTTGCCCGCGCTGACGACCAGGCCGCGCAGCGCGCCGGTCAGGGTGCCGCTGAACTCCGTCAGCGTCACGCCGAGCGAGCGGGGCCCCACCCCACCTCCGAACACGACCGGCAGCCCCGTTGCCCGGCGCAGCCGGCCGACGGCGGTCTGGAACGCCTCACGGTCGGTGGGCGCGTACGGTGCGGCCATAGCACCAGCATGGACGAGGCCGTGGTCGAGAGCCACCCCCGAATGGGGGTAGTACGGGGCCGGGTCCGGGGGAATTCTCCGTTCATGGCTGATGCACTGCTCTCGTACGCCTCGGGCGTGTCCGAGGTCCCCCTCCTGGGGGAGACGATCGGGGAGAACTTCGAGCGCACCGTGGCGCGGTTCGGCGAGCGCGAGGCGCTGGTGGACGTGGCGGCCGGGCGCCGCTGGACCTACGCGGAGCTCGACGCCGCCGTGAACGAGGTGGCGCTCGGCCTGCTGGCCCGCGGCATCGCCAAGGGCGACCGGGTCGGCATCTGGGCGCCCAACTGCGCCGAATGGGTGCTCGTCCAGTACGCCACCGCGAAGATCGGCGCGATCCTGGTGAACGTCAATCCCGCGTACCGGGCCCACGAGCTGGCCTACGTCGTGAAGCAGTCGGGCATGCGGCTGCTCGTCAGCGCGGTCACGCACAAGAGCAGCGACTACCGGGCGATGATCGGCGAGATCGGGTTCGCGGACGCGGTGTTCATCGGCGAGCCCGGCTGGGACGAGCTGGTCGAGAGCGGCAGGCACGCCGACCCGGCCCTGCTGGCGGAGCGGGCGGCGCGGCTGACGTTCGACGACCCGATCAACATCCAGTACACGTCGGGCACGACCGGCTTCCCCAAGGGCGCCACGCTGTCCCACCACAACATCCTCAACAACGGCTACTTCGTCGGCGAGTTGCTCGGCTACACCGAGGCCGACCGGGTGTGCCTGCCGGTGCCCCTCTACCACTGCTTCGGGATGGTCATGGGCAATCTCGGCGCGACCTCGCACGGCTCGTGCGTCGTGCTGCCCTCGCCGGGGTTCGACCCGGAGGCGACGCTGCGCGCCGTGCAGGCCGAGGGGTGCACGTCCCTGTACGGGGTGCCGACGATGTTCATCGCAGAGCTGGCCCTGCTGACCGGGTCCGGAAATTTCGATCTTTCGACGCTCAGAACGGGCATCATGGCTGGCTCCCCGTGCCCCGTCGAGGTCATGAAACGCGTCGTCAGCGAGATGAACATGACCGAGGTCGCCATCTGCTACGGCATGACCGAGACCTCACCCGTGTCCACGATGACCCGCCGGGACGACGGACTGGCCCGCCGCACCGAGACCGTCGGCCGCGTCATGCCGCACGTCGAGGTCAAGGTCGTCGACCCGGAGACCCGGCTGGCGCTCCCCCGCGGCGTGCCGGGCGAGCTGTGCACCCGCGGCTACTCGGTCATGCTCGGCTACTGGGCCCAGCCCGACGCCACGGCCGAGGCCATCGACACCGCCCGCTGGATGCACACCGGCGACCTGGCCACCATGGACGCCGACGGCTACGTCAACATCGTCGGCCGCATCAAGGACATGGTGATCCGCGGCGGCGAGAACATCTATCCGCGCGAGATCGAGGAGTTCCTCTACGGCCACCCGGACGTCGCCGACGTGCAGGTGATCGGCGTGCCCGACGAGAAGTTCGGGGAGGAGCTGATGGCCTGGGTCGTCATGCGGCCGGGCGCCGAGCCGCTGACGGCCGGGCGCGTCAGGGAGTACTGCTCGGGGCGCCTGGCCCACTACAAGATCCCCCGGTACGTGCACGTGGTGGACGCGTTCCCGATGACGGTCACCGGCAAGATCCGCAAGGTGGAGATGCGCGAGCAGGCCGCCGGCATCCTCGGCCGCTCATGAAGACCGGCCCGCGCCACCGCCGGCACAGCGGCGGCGCGGCGCCGCGGGTCAGTTCTGGTCGAGGAAGCGCTGGGCCAGCGTGCGGCCCAGGTTGACGGCCTGGGTGTGGTTCTCGATGGTCTGGACCTTGGTGCCGGAGCCGGTGAAGACGATGTACGTGACGCCGGTGTCCGTGCCGCCGTTGCTCGGGTCGGGGTTGATGCCGAGGTCGGCCGCCGTCCGGTAGGACGCCTCGCCGATGATCCCGCTCGGTCCCGTGTCACCCATCACGGCGTACTCCACCTGCCCGTTGTAGACGATCGCCACCACGGTGCCGCAGCCGATGCCCTTCGTCCGGTAGTCCCAGATGGAGCTGGGGCTCGGCACCACCATGTACGCGAGCTGCGCCGCGTTGAGCGGCGTGTCCCCGCTGGTGTGGCAGAACGTGTCGGGCTGGAAGCAGCAGTCGGTGTCCTCGTTGCACTGCGACGTGCGCACCCCGTCGCAGTCGATGTCCATGTCGCCCTTCCAGAACACCGCGCCGGTCTTCTCGCACACCGCGACCGTCGCCGAGCTCACGTCGGAGTCCGTCTTGTACTTGCCGTTGGAGATCTGGCTGCACGCGGTCACCTTCGCGAGGAGCTGGTCGGCCGTCGGCCCGGTGCCACCGCCGCCGGTCGTGCCGGTGGCCGCGGCGCTGCGCCCGGACTCGTTGCCCGCCGCGTCGATCGCGGTGACCGTGTACGTGTGCGTGGACCCGGCGGTGAGCCCGCCGATCGTGGCGCCGGCCGTCGGCGTGGTCGTGACCACAGTCGTCCCCTCGTAGACGCGGTAGCCGGTGACGGCCACGTTGTCGGTGGAGTCCGTCCAGGACAGCGTGATGCTGGAGGCCGAGGTGCCGGTGACGCGGACGTCCGCGGGCACGGTCGGCGCCTGCCCGTCGGGCCCGCCGGAGCCGCTGACCGAGAGCCGGTCCACGTTGGGGCCGCCGTTGGCGGTGGTGGCGGTCGCGCGGACGGTGTTGACCCCTGCGTTCAGCGACACCGTCAAGGCGGCGTCCGCCCAGGTGTCCCAGTTGGCGGTGCCGGGGAAGTCGCGGGTCTGGACGACGGTGCCGTTGACCGCGAGGGTCATCGGCCGGTTGACGGTCGTGCCGTTGGCGTACCTCAGCGTGAGGGTGTGCGTGCCGGCCTCGGCCACGTTGACGGACCACTCGATGTAGCCGCCCACGGCGTTGACGTAGTCGACGAAGCCGGAGCCGGTGTAGCCGGTGTGGTTGGTCGCCACCGCGGCCTGCGACAGCGTGGCGGCCTCCGCCTGGTACTCGGTCGCGGGCGCGTCTGCCACGGTCACCTCGAGGTAGTCGAGGTTGGGGTTGCCGCCCGAGCCGGTCGAGGTGATGCGGATCTTGTTGTCGCCCGCGGCGAGCGTGGCGGTCAGGGTGGAGGCGGCCCACGTGGTCCAGGCCCCGGTGGGGCCGAACGCGCGCCCGGCCGAGACGACCGTGCCGTTGACCGAGACATCGGTGGTGCGGGTCGTGGTCGTGCCGTTGGCGTAGCGGATGGCGAGGGTGGCGGTGCCGGCCGCGGGCGCGTTCACCGTCCACTCGGTGTACGGGCCCGCGGCGTTGTCGCTGTTGACGAAGCCGGTGCCGGAGAAGCCGGCGTGGTTGGACTCGACGACGCCCTGGACGTTGGTGGCGTTCTCGGCCTCGTACCGGACGGTCGCGGCCCGGGCGGGTAACGCGACCAGGCCGGTGAGGGCCAGGCAGGAGACGGCCATGACGACGAGGCGGCGTAAGCGTGGGGGGTGCACAGGCGTTCCTTCCAAGCTGAAAACGTCTCAGGAGACGTCGAGATAGTCGACGTTGGGTCCGCCGTTGGCGGTGGTGCCCGTCAGGCGGACGGTGTTGGCCCCGGCGTTCAGCGACACCGTGAGCGTGGAGTCCGCCCAGGTGTCCCAGTTGCCGGTGCCGGGGAAGTC
This sequence comes from Nonomuraea sp. NPDC050451, assembly GCF_044458585.1. Classification (NCBI taxonomy): domain Bacteria; kingdom Bacillati; phylum Actinomycetota; class Actinomycetes; order Streptosporangiales; family Streptosporangiaceae; genus Nonomuraea; species Nonomuraea sp. NPDC050451. The sequence continues at coordinate 26,308 of NZ_JBITHZ010000026.1, read as the reverse complement.
GCGGGTCTGGACGACGGCGCCGTTGACCGCGACGGTCATCGGCCGGTTCACCGAGGTGCCGTTGGCGTACCGGATGGTGACGGTGCGCGAGCCGGCCTCGGCGGCGTTCACGGCGAACTCCACGTACGAGCCGGCCACGTTGTCGGCGTTGACGAACCCGGTGCCGGAGAAGCCGGCGTGGTTCGACTCGGCCGCGCCCTGCGAGATCGTCGCGTTCTCGGCCTCGTAACGGGTCGCGGCGGCGGCCGGCCGGGCGCGGATGAGGCGGGTCTCCCCCGGGCGCAGGGTGGCGCTGTAGGAGGAGGCGACGGTGCCCTCGGAGGCGCCCGACCACAGGTTCGTGACGGCGGCCGGACCGGTGAAACCGGCCTGCGCCCAGGTGACGCTCACCGTGGAGTTGCCCGACGTGCCGGTGTTGTAGAGCGCGACGATGTAGTCGCCGTTGGCCTCCCGCTTGCGCCACACCTGGTTGACGCCGCTGTTGACGACGCGCTGGGCGGCCACGCCGTCCTGGTTGACCACGATGAGCCGGTCGTTCTTCAGCATCGCCAGGTCAACGGAGGTGAGCGCGGTCAGGTCGGTGCCGAGCAGCAGCGGGCTCGCGGCCATCGCCCAGTGCGTCATGTGCGAGCGGCGCTGGTCGGCGGTGAGCCCGACCTGGTCGCCGTTGCCGATCTGCAGCGAGTCGTAGTCGTTCCAGCCGCCCGGACCGGCGTACTGCTGCCAGGAGGCGGCCGAGTTGAACCGGCTGACGACGTGCGACCAGTCGGTGAGCGGGTAGCCGCTGCCGTTCGGGCCGGAGCCGCAGTAGCACTCGACGTCGCCCTGGGTGCGCCAGCTGTTGGCCAGCCGCTTCCAGGTGGTGGCCTGGGCGATCGGCAGGTTGTTGGAGAGCGCGAAGTTGATCGGCCGGCCGGTCTGGCGCAGCGCCTTGTCCCACGCCTCCACGTCCGCGACCGTGGACGCGTCCACGCCGTCGATCTTGAGGTAGTCCACGCCCCACGAGGCCATCTGGTCGGCCCACGAGTCGATGAACGCCTGCGCGCCCGGGTGGGAGTACTTGAGCCGGTACATGTTCTTGCAGTTGTAGTTCTTGTGGGTCTGCGAGGTGTCCGCGATGTCCTGCGCGTGGTACGACGTGCCCTCGATCGGCTTGTTGGCGGTGACGGCGTTCTTCGCGATGCCCGGGGTGACGTAGAAGCCGAACTTCAGCCCCTTGGCGTGCACGTAGTCGGCCAGCGCCTTGATCCCGGACGGGAACTTGGCGGTGTCGACCGCCCAGCGGCCGTAGTCGTCGACGACGAAGCCGTTGGAGTCGCACTTCTGGTAGAAGTCGTCGAGGTTGACGTAGACGTAGCCCTTGTCGGCCAGGCCGCTGCTGACCAGCGCGTCCGCCTGGGCCTTCATCTTGGTCTCGTCGGGCCAGCGGCGCACGAAGCTCCAGCTGCTCCAGCCCATCGCGGGCCTGATCGACAGCCCGTTGTCGGAGGCGGCGGCCGGTGCCGCGGGCACGGTCAGGCAGGTGGCGGCCAGCGCCAGCGCCGCGAATAACGCTTTCATGAGGCGCCTCCGGTCGTGACGTCGATGTAGTCGAGGTTCGGGTTGCCGCCGTCGGTCGTCGCGGTCACCCGCAGCGTGTTGGCCCCGGCGTTGAGCGGGACGGTGAACGTGTCGGTCGCCCAGGTGGTCCAGGCGCCGGTGCCGGGGTAGTCGCGGTTCTGGGCGGCGCCGCCGTTCACGGTGACGGCCGCCGGGCGGGCGGTCGTCGTCCCGTTGGCGTGGCGCAGCGCGATCGTGGCGGTTCCGGCCGCGGGCGCGTTGATCGTCCATTCGGTGTAGGAGCCGGTGACGTTGTCGCCGTTGACGAACCCGGTACCGGAGTAGCCGGCGTGGTTGGACTCGACGGCGCCCTGGGAGATCGTCGCGTTCTCGGCCTCGTAGCGGGTACCGGTGGGGCCGCCGCCGCCCGCGTACCGGCCGCCGGCCCACGCCTCGTCCACCCGCCAGCGGGCGACGCCGTGGTGCCCGGTCTTGGAGAGGCGGACGTAGCGGGCGGTGACCGCGTTCAGGTCGATGAACTGGACGCCGCGGGCGTTCGGCACGGTCCCGGTCTTGACCGCGCTCCCCCAGGTCGAGCCATCGTTACTGACGTGCACCTGGTAGCCGGAGATCCGCGCCGACCCGGACGACGGGTAGACGGTGGAGTCCTCCCGCTGGTTGATCGCCAGGTACTGGATGGGCTTGGCGGACCCCAGGTCGAAGGTGAGCCGCGCGGGCTCGGCGGCGTCGCTGTCCCAGTAGGTCAGGTAGTTGCCGTCGCCCGCCGCCGCCGCGCCGTGGCCGCTGGTGGACGAGCTCGCCGACAGCGTGACGCCGGTGTATATGCCCTGGCGGCCGCTGGTGACGACCTTGAAGACGGTGTCGTACTGGTCCCAACCGGAGATCCCGCTGAGCGTCAGCGTGCCGCCCGACTGCGTGAACGCGACCGGCGCGCCCGTGCGCAGGTTCGTCACCGCGCTGACCCGGTAGCCGTTGTCGCGCAGCGTCAGCGTGCTGCCGGACGGCGGCGTGATCACGTGGATGTAGTGCCGGTCGGGGTCGTTCTTGGCGACGGTGGTCACGCCGTGCGCGCCGTTGTTCCAGAAGCCCGGCTTGAGCCCGCCGAACATGTAGCCGCCGCCTTCCGTGCCGCCGAGCGACTCCCAGATGGCCGACAGGTACGTGTTCGCGAAGGTGTTGAAGTCGGCCTGCTGGGCCGGGAAGCGCCCGTTGACCATGGGTGTCTCGGCCATCAGCGCCTTGACCGACGAGCCCGCGTTCGTGATGAGCCGGCCGAGCGTGAGCTTGCGGTCCACGGCCTGGTCGGAGCCGCCGTACCACCACGGGCCGGCGGTGGGCAGCTTGAAGTCGGCCTCGATCAGCCGGGGCAACGCCGTGTAGACCGCCTGCGGGTAGTCGTACGACGGCGTCATGCCGGTCTTCTGCTCGTTGCTGATCATGTCCATGATCGGCGTGTCTTCGTTGTTGTTCGAGATCGTCATGTCGGGGCGCTGCTGGTAGATCTTGGCGTAGAGGTCGTTCCGCTCCCAGTAGGCGTTGTCGTTGTCGATCCAGAACCCGGCGAGCTTGGGATAGCGCTGCATCTGCTCGAAGAACTGCAGGTAGCTGAACTCGCCGAACCCGTCGCGGGTGGTCAGGTCCACGTCGTGGCCGACGTAGCCGGAGAAGGCCGACGAGTTGAGCCACGACCCCGACGACAGGCCCTCGTTGTGCCACTGCGGGTCGTCGGTCATGTAGTGGATGACCTTCAGACCCTGGGCGTCCGCGGCGTCGATCAGCTCGCCGAGGAAGTCCCGCGTGGTGCGGCAGGAGCCCGGGATCGCCGACGGGTACGGCCGGGCGTAGCCGAGCCGGCTGTGGAAGGTGGCCAGCACGATGTACTGGGCGTGCAGCTTCTTGGCCTCGTTCACCCAGTAGGAAGCGCTCCAGCCGCCGTTGGTGACGTCGGCCTCCCACGCGCTGCAGCTGGTGTGCTGCGGCGAGGTCCGCTCGCCCCAGTGCAGGAAGAGGCCGGCGATCGAGTCGCGCAGGAACGCCTGGCGCGGGTGTTGCAGGTCGGCCCGCGCCGGGGCGGCGGTGAGCAGGCCGAGCAGGAGCGCGAAGACGGCGAGCGTCGCCGTGCGTCTCATGGTGCGCCTCCTAGGATCCGGGGTTGAACGCGGGGTCGCTGCTGATGGCCACCCGGTCCAGGCGGGCGCCGTCCTCGCGGTAGGCGAAGGTGATCGTGCGCGCTCCGGCCGCCAGGTCGTACGTGACGGGCACCTTGGCCCAGTGCCAGGAGGTGCCGATCGGGATGTTGTTCCAGTTCGTCCACGAGCCGGTGCCCGAGCGCACCCAGAACGAGTCGTCGCCGTCATTGGCGGCGATCACGCGGGCCCAGACGGCGAACGTGCCGTCGTGCTCGACCGTGAACGGGATCGTCGTCCAGCCGGTGGAGGGCGCGCTGGACTTGCTGTTGTTGCCGGCGGCGACGGTGACGTACGAGCCGCCGGACGCGGCCTGGTCGGCGGCCGCCTGCATGGGGGCGGTGACCGTGCCCGCCTCCGCCTCGGCGTACAGGCTGTCGGGGGTGCCGGGGACGGGCGTGGAGCCGGTGGCGCGCACGCGCAGCGCGCCGCCGGAGGTGTCGGCGCTGTCGCGCACGGCGTAGCCGCTGACGCCGCTGAACCCGACGTCGTAGGCGCTGCCGCTGCCGCGCTGCGCGACGACGCCGTTCAGTCGCACGTCGGAGGCGTCGTCGACGATCACGTAGGGCCGGTTGTCGTTGTCGTCGAAGCGGGTCTCGCCGTTGAGCGTGATGCCGGTGGCGTGCCTGATCCAGTAGCCGTACGAGGGGCGGGCGCCGTAGTCGCGCGGCGGGTACGTGGTGAGGAACTCGCCGGGCACCCGGCCGGCCTCCGAGGCGGGGTGGCCGCCGGGCACGGTGAGGTCCACGTTCTGGAACGTGATGCCGGGGCCGAGGTCCACGGACGGCGTGCCGGTCAGCGTGCTGGTGTAGTCGGAGGCGCCCACGGTGCTGGTGACCACGGGCGCGGTCAGGTTGGTCCCGGTCACGTTCGAGATCGTGATGTTTCGGATCCGTCCGGCGGGCGGCGAGCCGGGGCAGCGCTTCCGCTCACCGATCTTGAAGAAGAACGGCGACGTGGTCTTGGTGAGCGTCACGTTGTCGTAGTGGACGTCCTCGATGATCGCCCCGTCCATGGACACGATGCCGATCCCGGCCTTGCCCGCGCCCAGCACGGTGATGTTCTCGAACCGGAAGTCGCGGAAGCTCCCGCAGGTCTCCGACCCGAACTGCAGCGCGTTGTTCTCGTGCGAGTAGACGGTGGTGTCGCGCACGCGGACGTTCTGGCTGGTGTAGGTGTGGCCGAGCGCGTAGTCGCTCTTGAACACCAGGGCGTCGTCACTGGCCTCGATGCGGCTGTCGGTGACGGTGACGTTCCAGCTGTTGATCAGGTTGATGCCGTCGCGCACGCCGCTGCTGGAGTGGATCGTCTTGAGGTTGTCGATCGTGACGTCGTGGCAGCCGTTGATCAGGGCGGCGAAGTGGCCGCCGCGCCGGAACGTGACGCCTTCGAGGCTGATGTTCGAGCACTCGGTGAGGGTCAGCGCCTTGTCGGCCTGGCCGGAGGACGGGTTGCCGGTGATGAGGTTGCCGTCGCCGTCGATCGTGCCGGTGCCGGTGATGTGGAAGTCGGTGATGCCGCTGCCCCACATGAGCGAGTTGTGGAAGTGGCTGTGGCCGTAGTCCTGGTAGTCGTCGTTGGGGTTGGACTCGGCGGCGTCCATGCCGCTGCTCGCGGCCAGGAGTGTCGCGCCGGAGTCGAGCCTGAGCGTGACGTTGGACTTCAGGTGGATGGTGCGGGCCCGGTAGCGGCCGGAGGGGAAGACGACGGTGCCGCCCGGGGCCGCACTGGCGGCGTTGATGGCGCGGTCGATGGCGTCGTCGTCGTTGGTCGAGCCGTTCCCGGTGGCGCCGTAGTCGCGCACGTCGAACTCGGCGAGCGCGTGGGCCGGGAGGGGGGCGGCTCCGAGCAGGGCGAGGGCGCATACCAGCAGGGCTCGGGCGAGCGGTTTCATGGCTGGAGCTCCACGTAGTCGAGATTGGGCAGGCCGCCGGCGGTGGTGGCGGTGAGCCGGACGGCGTTGGCGCCGGAGACGAGGGGCACGGTGACGGAGGCGGACACCCAGGTGGTCCAGGCGCCGGTGCCGGGGGCGTTCACGGCGGATCCGGCGGCGCTCCCGTTGACGGTGACCGCGAACGGCCGGTTGGTGCTCGTGCCGTTGGCGTACCTGATCGTGAGCGCCCTGCTGGCGGCCGCCGCCGCGCTCACCGCGAACTCGACGTAGGCGCCGGCCACGTTGTCGGTGTTGACGAAGCCGGTGCCGGAGTACCCGGCGTGGTTCGACTCGACGGCGCCTTGGGAGATCGTCGCGTTCTCGGCCTCGTAGCGGGCTCCCGCCGTGTTCGAAATGTCCTTGCCGTTGACGAAGACGCCGGACAGCACGAGGTTGTCGACGTTCGACGCGGTCGGCGTGGCCGTCGTGATGCCGGTGAACGTGCTGTTGGAGATCGTGACGTTCCTGATGTGGTCGGTCGGGCGGCCGTCCAGGTTGTACGCCTGCGCCGCGCCGTCGATCGTGAGGCCGTCGGCGGTGAGGTTCTGCACGACCGGCGGCAGGGAGCCCGAGGTCTCGTAGTTGAGCGTGACGTAGAGGGCGCTGCGCTCCAGGTCGTGGCCGGTGATGCGGCGCAGGTGCACGCCGTCCACGAAGCCGCCGCGGTTGAAGCTGGTCTTGACGTAGAGGGCGTACTTGACCGGGTAGCGGCCGGGGAAGTCGGGCGCGTTGCACTCGCAGTCCTCGGCGAACACGTCGCGGACCCCGCCGGACATCTCGCTGCCGATGGTCACGCCGCCCCACCGGCCGCTGAACCTGCAGTTCTGGATCACGATGTTCTGCGAGGGGCGGTTCACCCGGCGGCCGTCGCGGTCACGTCCCGACTTGACGGGGACGCAGTCGTCGTTGGTGTCGAACTTACAGCCGGTGATCAGCACGTCGGTGCAGGAGTCGGGGTCGCAGCCGTCACCCTGCGAGTTGGTGGAGTAGAAGGTGACGTTCCGGACGGTGACGTTCGTGCAGTAGACCGGGTGCAGGGTCCACATCGCCGGGTTGCGCAGGTTGACGCCCTCGACGAGCACCGCCGTGCAGTTGTAGAGGCCGATCAGGTTGGGGCGCAGCTTGTGGCCGCTGCCGAACTGGCGCTGCGCCACCGGGTGGTCGCTCGCGCCCCAGGACCGGAGCTGGTCGCGGTCCGCGCCGCCGCTCCCCCACGACGACCAGTCGCCGGCGGGCGCGTTGCCGTCGATCGTGCCCGTGCCCGTGATGGCGACGTTGGTCTGGCCGTCGGCGTAGATGAAGGGCGAGTAGTTGAAGCACTCGATGCCCTCCCAGCGGGTGAACACCGTGGGCAGGTAGGAGCCTGGGTCCGTGCGGAACCTGATGGTGCCGTTCACCTGGAGGTTGACGTTGGACAGCAGGTGGATCTTGCCGGTGCGGAACGTTCCCGACGGCACCACCACGCGGCCGCCACCCGCCGCGTTGCATGCGGCGATGGCGTCGCGGAACGCGGCCGTGCAGTCGGTGGAGTTGTCCGGTTTGGCACCGTAATCGGTGATCGGGAACGTGCGGTCGGGGAAGGTCGGCGGGACGATCCTGGCGAGGATCTCGGGCACCCGGTCCCACGGCGACGCGGCCGTGGTGGCCGTGGTGGCGCTGCCCGTGGTGGTGGTGACTGTGGTGGAGCCGGCCGTGGTGGCGGTGGCCTTGGTGGCGGTGGCCTTGGTGGCCGAGCCCGCCGCATGGGCCGTGCCGGTGCCGGCCAGGAGGGCGCCGCCCGCGACGCCGCCGGCTTTGAGCAGGTCGCGCCGGGAGATCGTCACTGGACCACCTCCAGGTAGTCGAGGTTCGGGCAGCCGCCCGCCGTGGCGGCGGTGAGGCGGATGGTGTTGGCCCCGGCGGCGAGGTCGGCCACCACGCTCCGGGAGGCCCAGGTGGTCCAGGCGCCGGTGGCGGGGAAGGACAGGCCGGAGGCCACGACCCGGCCGTTGACGGCCAGGTCCGCGAGGCGATCGGAGCCCGTCCCGTTGGCGTACCGGACGGTCAGCGTGGCGGGGCCGGCCGCGGCGGCGGTGTGCCGCCACTCCACGTAGGCGCCCGCCACGTTGTCGGTGTTGACGAACCCGGCGCCGGAGAATCCCGCGTGGTTGGACTCGACGACGCCCTGCGAGATCGTGGCGCTCTCCGCCTCCAGCCGGGTGGCGGTGGCCTGCACCTGCTTGTACGCGCGCATGTTGCGCAGCAGCAGGTAGCAGTTCTGCAGCGAGCCGGAGGTGTCGCCGAGCGAGCGGTAGATGCCCCACTTGGGGCGGACCCGGTCGCCGAGGAAGGTGTCGCCGGTCTTGGTGGCGTCCACGAGCGTGGTGCCGCCGCTGCGCAGCACCCACCGCACCGAGCCCGAGCCGCCGTCGCCGATCTTGATCTCGTACTCGGCGTCGATCCACTTGTCGTGCAGCGGCTCGAGCTCGGTGCGCCCCACCAGGGTGTCGGATTCGAAGATCTTGTGCTCGATGGTCTGGACGCCGTTCACGCGGCGCAGCGACGTGACGGTGATCGGGCTGGTGCCGGTGCCCGGCATCTTGGTCTGGCTGATGTGGGTGAAGGTCGTGGTCGCCTTCAGCGAGCTCGGAATGTACATCGAGTACGTGACGCGCCAGGTCTCACCGGTCAGCCAGCGCAGGTAGCCGTCCGGGTTCCGGTTGCCGGTGACCTCCTGGCGCTGCCGGTCCGTCGACGTGTCGCGGTCGGCGGTGTGCATGTTGAAGCGGAAGGCGTCGCCCTCGACGTAGATGTGGGGCTGGCCGGCCGGATGCGAGTCGGCGCGGTCGTCCTCGATCGTCTCGAACGCGCGCAGCCCGACGGCCGCCGGGTCGGGCGCCCACATGAGCTTCCAGGCCGGGGCGGCGGCCGAGGCGGGCCTGGCGGGCAGGGCGGGGGCGAGGAACGCGGCCCCCACCAGGGCGCCAAGCTGGCGACGGGTCACGCTCATGGTTGTGCCTCCAGGTAGTCGAGGTTGGGGCCGCCGTTCGCGGTGGTGGCGGTCGCCCTGATGGTGTTGGCGCCGGCGGCCAGCTGGGCGGAGACCGTCGTGGACTCCCAGGTGGTCCAGGTGCCCGTGCCGTTGAAGGGTTTGGCCGCCGCCACGACCGTGCCGTTGACCGCGATGTCCATCGCCCGGTTGGCGGTGGTGCCGTTGGCGTAGCGCAGGGTGAGCGTCGCCGTCCCCGCTGCGGCGGCATTCACGGTGAACTCCACGTACGAGCCGGCCACGTTGTCGTAGTTCACGAACCCGGTGCCGGAGAAGCCGGCGTGGTTGGACTCGACCGCGCCCTGCGAGATCGTCGCGTTCTCGGCCTCGTACCGGTTGCCCGGCGGTGACCCTCCGTACAGGACGCCGTTGATGCGGACGTCGCGCAGCACGACGTTGTCTGCGTTGGAGAGCTGGGGAGCCGGGGTGTCGATTCGCGTGAAGGTGCTGTTGGCGATCGTGACGTTCCGGATGTGGCTGGCGGCGGAGCCCGACAGCTTGATCGCGAACGGCGAGTCGGCGATGTTGAGCCCGTCCACGGTGATGTTCTGGATGACCGGGTTGACGATCGGGCCGTTGCCGGGGCCGGTCAGGCTGTAGTTCATGTCGATGTAGAAGCCGCCCCGGTCGCACGGGCCACCCGTCAGGTTGCGGACGTGCACGCCGTCGACCGTCCCGCCGCGCCGGTTGTTGGTCTTCAGGTAGAGGGCGTAGAAGGAGTGATAACTGGAGCCGGCGAGGATGCGGTTGTTCTCGGCGAAGACGTTGCGGACGCCGCCGGACATCTCGCTGCCGACCGTGATCGCGCCCCAGCGGCCGTAGTAGGTGTTGTCGCGGATGACGATGTCGGTGGACGGCACGCCCACGCGGCGGCCGTCGGTGTCACGGCCCGACTTGATGACGGTGCCGTCGTCGCCGGTGTCGAACGTGCAGCCCTCGATGAGCACGTCCGAGGAGGATTCGGGGTCGACGCCGTCCACCATCGCGCCCCGGCTATAGATTTTGACCCGCCTGATCGTGATATTTCGGGATAAGACGGGGTGGATGGTCCACATCGCGGGGTTACGGATGTCCAGGTCCTCGACGAGGATGTTCCGGCAGCCGTAGAACTGGATCATGTTCGGCTTGAGGAAGTGGCCGTCGCCGAACTGCCGCTGCTCCACCGGCACGCCGTCCACGGCCTGCTGCTGCAACCGGTCCCAGTCCGGGCCGCGCTGGTCGTCGAAGCCGAACCAGGGCCCGGCCGCCGCGTTCCCGTCGATCGTGCCGGTGCCGGTCAGGGCGAGGTCGGTCTGGTTCCTGGCGTAGATGAAGGGCGAGTAGTTGTAGCACTCGATCCCCTGCCAGCGGGTGAAGACCGTCGGCAGGTACGAGCCCGCGTCCGATCTGAACCGGATCGTGCCGCCCGCCTCGACGTGCAGCCGCACGCCGGACAGCAGGTGGATCTTGCCGGTGCGGAACTTGCCGGTGCCGGGCACGAGCACCGTGCCGCCGCCCGCCGTGTTGCAGGCCGCGATGGCGGAGCGGAAGGCGGCCGTGCAGTCGGTGGAGTTGTCCGGCTTGGCACCGTAATCGGTGATCGGGAACGTGCGGTCGGGGAAGGTCGGCGGCGCGATCCTGGCCAGGATCGCGGGCACCTGGTCCCACGGGGAGTCGAGCGTCCGGGCCGTGGCGGGCGCCGGCGGCAGCACGGCGCCCGCCTGCACGGGGACGAGCAACGCTCCTTTGAGCACGGCCCTTCTGGAGGGATGCATCGGAGGCTCCGGGGGGTGGATCCGGCGACCGCGCGATGGCGCGGCCGCCGGCGATGTGGGGGGGTGACTACTGGATGTTGGAGCGGCGGATGGTGTCGGCCGAGCCGTCGCCGTTGTTGTCGGAGTTGGTGGAGCCGAACCAGATGGCGTTGGCGCCGGGCACCTTCTCGACCGCGCGGAGCCGGCCGTACGTGCCGTTGAAGTACGAGTTGACCGTCGAGACGTTCTCGCCGTTCAGCACGATGCGCCACAGCCGCTGGCCGCGCAGCGCCGCCATGAAGACCGTGTTGTTGACGATGGCGATGCCGCTCGGCGAGGCCTCGGCGACGCCCCAGGTGTACTTCGGGTTCGTCATGCCGGACGTGCTGCAGGTGCCCTCGCAGGTGGGCCAGCCGTAGTTCTTGCCCGGCTGGATGAGGTTGAGCTCGTCACGCGAGGAGTTGCCCAGCTCCGACGACCACAGCCGGCCGGCCGAGTCCCAGGCCAGGCCCTGCGGGTTGCGGTGGCCGTAGCTGTAGACGCGGGTGCCGAACGGGTTGCCGGGCGCGGCGGCGCCGGTCTTGGTGATGCGCAGGATCTTGCCGTTGAGCGAGTCGAGGTCGGGGGCGTTGCTCGACTGCTGCGCGTCGCCGGTCGTGACGTACAGGTAGCCGTCGGGGCCGAACCTGATGCGCCCGCCGTTGTGGTACCGGTTCTTGTCGATGCCCTGAAGGATGGTGGCGTAGCCGCTGAGCGCGGTGCCGTTGAAGTTCATCTTCGCGACCCGGTTGCCCTCGGAGGCGGTGTGCATGAAGAACACCTCCTGGTCGCTCGTGCCGTTCCAGGTGGGCGAGAAGTCCAGGCCCATCAGGCCGCCCTCGCCGTTGGTGGTCTGCACGTTGGGCACGGTGCCGACCTGCGTCTTGGTGCCCGACGGGGTGATCTTGAACACCTTGAACGTGTCGCGCTCGGTCACCAGCGCGTACGTGCCGTCGGGCGCCCAGGAGATGTCCCACGGCACGTCCCAGCCGCCGGCGATGCTGGTCGGCGTCTGCGGCACGGTGCCGCAGCTCCCCGTGGTGAACGACGCGGACGGCGCGCTCGGCGTGGAGAGCTGGTTGGCCGTGTCACGCGCGACCACGTGCACCTGGTACGTGCGGGCGCATTCGAGCGGCACGCCGGCCGTCGTGGCCGGCGGAGTGCCGGTCACCGTGGCGAGCACGGCGTTGGTGGCGTTGTCGCGCACGAGGTAGGCCCGCACGCCGTTGTCGTCGGTCGAGGCGCCCCAGGTCACGGTGGCGGAGGTGGACTGCACGGCGCTGACGGTGGGCTGCCCCGGCTGCGACGGCGGGTCGTCGGCGGGCGCGGGCAGCGTCTGGCAGTTCGCCTCCGGGCTGCTCAGCGACACGTTGCCGGAGGCGTCGCGGGCGAAGACCGACAGCTGGTAGGAGAAGTTCGGGTTGAGCCCGGTCAGCCGGTACGGCGGCGTGCTCGCGGTCGCGATCTGCTGGCCCTGGTGGTAGATGTCGTAGGCCACCACGCCGATGTTGTCGGTGGACGGCGGCCAGTCCAGGGTCAGGGCGTTGTGCGTGATGTCGGAGCACGTCGGCTGGCCCGGCGAGGTCGGCTTCTCGGTGTCGCCGGGGCCGGTGACCCGCAGCCGGTCGAGGTTCGGGCCGCCGTTGGCCGTGGTGGCCGTGGCCCTGACCGTGTTGCCGCCCGCGTTCAGCGGCGCGTCCACGCTGATCTCCTGCCAGGTCGTCCAGGCGCCGGTGCCGGGGAAGGACCGGGCGGTGGCGACCGCGGTGCCGTTGACGGTGACGGTCATCGGCCGGTCGGTGGTGGTGCCGTTGGCGAAACGGAAGGTCAGGCTCTGGGTGCCGGCGGCGGCCGCGCTGACGGCGAACTCGACGGAGGAGCCGGTGACGTTGTCGTAGTTGACGAAGCCCGAGCCGGTGAATCCGGCGTGGTTCGACTCGACGACGCCCTGCGAGATCGTCGCGGACTCCGCCTGGTAGTCGGTGAAGTTCGACGACTGGACCTCGGCGTCGAGGTAGTCCCAGTTCGGGTTGCCGCCCGCGCCGGTGGCGGTGGCCCTGATCGTGTTCGCGCCGGCGGTGACCTGGGCGGTCAGCGTGATCGTGGCCCAGGTGGTCCAGGCGCCGGTGGCCGGGAAGGACCGGGCGGCGGCGACGGTCGTGCCGTTGACCGCGATGTCGCTGGGCCGGTCGGCGCCGGTGCCGTTGGCGTAGCGGAAGGCCAGCGTGGCCGTGCCCGCGGCGGGCGCGTTGATCGTCCATTGTGTGAAGGAGCCGGCGACATTGTCCCCGTTGACGAAGCCGGTGCCGGAGTAGCCGGCGTGGTTGGACTCGACGACGCCTTGGGAGATCGTCGCGTTCTCGGCTTCGTACCGGGTGGGCGCCGCGTCCGCGGGAAGGGCCGAGGCCATTCCGAGGGCGAGTAAGCAGGCGATGACGCAGGCCCGGGACTTGCTGAAGTTCATCGGGCGCTCCTGGCTGAGAGTGATGCCGGGTGTAAGGAAGGGGAGCTTCCCAAACGTTTGCCATAAACCATCAGGCCCGTCAATAGTTGGAACGCTCCATTGCTTAGGAAAGTTTCCTAACTTTGCCGCATCGATACATCGGATGACATCGACCGGTAGACAGGGCGCCACGCCGGGATGTATGCCTGAGGTGCGCAAGGAGATCGGAGCCATGTGCCACCGATCGTGCAGGACCACACCGGCGGGCACGGCATCACAGCTCGTCAGACCCGGAGTGATACATGGGACGTCTTCGCGCAATCACCGCCGCAGCACTCGGCGGTCTGTTATTCCTGCAACCGGTTGCCGTCAGCTCGGCCGCGGCGGCCACCCTCTACGAGGCCGAGGACGGGACGGTCTCGCGGGGCGTCGTGGAGTCGAACCACGCCGGGTTCACCGGCTCGGGGTTCGTCAACTTCGACAACGTCGCCGGCTCCTCCGTCGAGGTCTCCGTCAGCGCGGCGGCCGCCGGCCTCCAGGGCCTGACCTTCCGCTACGCCAACGGCACCAGCGCCGACCGGCCGATGACCGTCACCGCCGGCGGCACGAGCACCACCCTGTCCTTCCCCGGCACCGGCTCCTGGACCACCTGGCGGACCGTCACCGTACGGGTCACGCTGGCGGCGGGCGCGAACGCTGTCAAGGCCACGGCCACCACCGCCGACGGCGGCCCGAACCTCGACTCGCTGAGCGTGGACTCCTCGACGGGCACCGACTGGTCCAGGGCGATGGTCGACTCGACGACGGCTCGATTCTCCCCCGGCACGCTCGGCGGCTGGAGCTACCCGCAGGGCCTCTACCTCTGGGGCCAGTACCTCGTCTACCAGCGCACGGGCGAGCCCCGCTACCTGCAGTACATCAAGGACTGGGCCGACCGGTTCGTGGACTCCTCCGGCGGCATGTCCCAGAGCTTCAACAATCTCGACAGCATGCAGGCCGGCAACGTCCTGCTCGCCCTCTACCGGGAGACCGGCCAGGCCCGCTACCGCACGGCCGCGGCCAAGATCAGGACCCGGCTGAACACGTACCCGCGCACCTCCGACGGCGGCTGGTGGCACTCCACCTCCACCTCCCGCGAGGGCCAGCTGTGGGGCGACGGCGTCTACATGGCCGACCCGTTCCTCGCCCGGTACGGTGCCTGGGTGGCGGCCGACTCCTTCACCGGCACCGAGCCGGCCAGGCAGCTCGAGATCTACTGGAGCCACCTGCGCCGCACGTCGGGCCAAACCGCCGGACTGCTGTACCACGCCTACGACGAGCCGGGCGGCCCCACCGCGTCCTGGGTCAAACCCTCACTGGGCAACACGAACGGGATCTCCTGGTGCCGGGCGATGGGCTGGTTCGGGATGGCCGTGACCGACATCCTCGAGCTGATCCCGGCCGACCATCCGCGCCGGGCGGCGCTGATCGACATCCTGCGCGAGCTCGTGCCCGCGTACGCCCGCTGGCAGGACCCGGCCACGGGCCGCTGGCGGCAGGTGGTCACCGAGCCGTCGAACCCGTCGAACTGGACGGAGACGTCGTGCTCGGCGATGTACACGTACACGATCTCGCGGGCGGTCGAGCGCGGGTACGTGGACGCCTCCTACCGCGCGAACGCCGACCGCGGCTACCAGGGGGTGCTCACCCAGGTGTCACTCGGCTCCGACGGGCGGACCAACCTCGTGGGCGTCAGCGAGGGCACCAACGCCAGCGACTCGCTCGGCTACTACTTCGGGCGTGCCCGGCCGGTCAACGACTTCCACGGGCTGGGGGCGTTCCTCATCATGAACGAACAACTGAGCCGCTGAAGTGTGTATTTTGGTCACTTCCGTATCGCCTGCAACACGGAGAGAGACCGCGTGCGTTCCGCCAGACTCGTCCTCGGCGCCGCCCTCGCCGCCTGTGTCCTGCCCGTCGCCCCGCCACCTGCCGCGGCCGCGACCGCACCGCTCCTCGCCGGGTCCGCGACCGTGCTGCGTGTCGCCGGGTCCGCGACCGTGCTGCCCCCGGTCAGGGCGCAGCTCGCCGCGCCCGCCGCGGCTTCTGCGGGGATCAAGGGGCAGGCGCAGCGGACGAGCTACTACTGCGCCCCGGCGTCCAGCGCGATCGTGCTGCGCGCGTTCGGCGTCAAGCGCAGTCAGGACCAGCTGGCCGAGGAGATGAAGACGAGCGCCGAGGCCCGCTCGACCAAGCGGGAGTACGTGGTGGCCGTGCTCAACGCGTACCTCAGGCCGAAGGGCTACCAGTTCCGGCTCACGTACGCGAAGGACGACCCCGCCGCGCTGATGGCGCAGGTCTCCCAGGCGGTCGGCGTGCACGGGAAGCCCACGATCGTCGCGGTCCTCGGCAACCGGCTGCCCTGGAGCAGGAAGAAGCGCGACTTCGGCCACGCCATCGTCGCCTACGGCTACGACACCGCGAAGGGCACGATCACCGTCTGGGACCCGAACGCGCGCCGGGGCGCCACGGGCACCCACGTGATCCCCGCCAAGGACCTGGCCGCCGTCGTCTTCGACATCCCCGGCAGAGGGATCGGCGGGGTGTTCGAGCTGTCCAAACCGCTCCTGTCGCGGTGACGGCCGCCCCCTAGGATGAGTCCGTGGGGGTCGAGTTCGGGATCCTGGGCGAGGTCAGCGCGTGGGCGGACGGCCGGCCGATCAACCTCGGGCCCGCGCGGCAGCGCTGCGTGCTGGCGGCCCTCCTCGTCGACGCCAACCATCCCGTCTCCCTCGACCAGCTCACCGACCGCGTCTGGGGAGACGCCCCGCCGCAACGGGCCGCGGGCACGCTGCACAGCTACCTGTCCCGCCTGCGCTCCGTCCTGTCCCCCTCCGACAGCATCCACCGCAGCGCCGCCGGCTACCTGCTGCGGGTGCCGGAGGAGGCGGTGGACCTCCACCGGTTCCGCGCGCTGCTGGCCCGGGCGCGGGCGAGCGACGACCAGGACGCCGCCCGGCTGTACGAGGTCGCGCTGGGCCTGTGGCGCGGCGAGCCGTTCGCCGACCTGGACACCCCGTGGCTGGCGACCCTGCGCAACACGCTCCGGACCGAGCTCCTGTCCGCCCGGCTCGACCACCACGACGTCCAGCTCCGGCTGGGCCGGCACGCCGAGCTGCTGCCCGAGCTGACCGTGCTGGCCGACCGCCACCCGCTCGACGAGCGCCTCGTCGGGCAGCTCATCCTCGCCCTCCACCGCAACGGCCGCCAGGGCGAGGCGCTCGACCGCTACGAGCGGACCCGCCACCGGCTGGCCGACGAGCTCGGCGCCGACCCCGGGCCCGATTTGCGGCGACTGCACCTGCGCCTGCTCAACGCCGAGACCACGCTCACCCCGCGCCCCGCTCCGGTGCCCCGTCGGCTTCCCCCGCCGCCGCCGTCGTTCGCGGGACGCTCGCGCGAGCTGTCGGCCCTCGACCGGATCATGGCCGCGCCCGGGAACACGGTGGTGATCTCCGTCATCGGCGGTACGGGCGGCGTCGGCAAGACCTGGCTCGCCCTGCACTGGGCACACGCCAACCT
Source organism: Nonomuraea sp. NPDC050451 (assembly GCF_044458585.1). Lineage (NCBI taxonomy): Bacteria > Bacillati > Actinomycetota > Actinomycetes > Streptosporangiales > Streptosporangiaceae > Nonomuraea > Nonomuraea sp. NPDC050451. Next base: position 9,825 of record NZ_JBITHZ010000026.1, on the reverse strand, counting down.
GCCCCGCTTCCCCGACGGCCAGCTGTACGTGAACCTGCACGGCTTCGCCCCCTCCCCCGCACCCATGCCACCCGAGACGGCGGTGCGCGGTTTCCTCGACGCTCTGGGCGTGGACGCCGCCGCGGTGCCCGTCGGGCTGGAGGCGCAGGCGGCGCTCTACCGCAGCCTGGTGGCGGGCAAGCGGATGCTGATCGTGCTCGACAACGCCCGCGACACCGACCAGGTGACCCCGCTGCTGCCCGGCAGCCCGTCCTGCGCGGTGCTGGTCACCAGCCGCCGCCAGCTCCCCGGCCTCATCACCGGCCACGGCGCCCGGCCGATCCAGCTCGACGCCTTCGACCCCGGCATCCCGCCGGCCGTCACACCGCCGGCCGCGCCCGCACCCGCGCCACCCCCGACGCCCGCACCCCCGCCGGCGCCCGAGCCACGTTCCGCCGCACCTTGGAGCTGCTCAGCCACCCGGAGGCCGAGTAACCCTTAGACGTTACTCGAAATGGAAAGGGCGGCTACGCAGCAGCCGGTTAGCTTGGCCGGGCATCGCCATCCATATGAAGGGAAACAGCTTTCATGGCAATATCGTTCGGCCGCATGACCCGTCCCGTCGGCCTCGGGCTCGCCGTGGCGCTCGGCGCCACGCTGTCCTTCGGGATCGCCACGCAGGCGTCCGCCGCCACGGGGTCGTCGGCCCAGAGCGTCGCCGAGCAGCGGGTGAAGGTCTACGAGCTGATGACGAAGGACGGTGGCTTCTTCTACACCAGCAACGAGGCGGAGAAGGAGACCGCGATCACCAAGCACGGCTGGTCGGTCACCCAGACCCCGATGTACTACATCTCGCGCGCCCCCTTCGCCGGCGGCAAGCCGCTCTTCCGGCTGCGCTGGGAGAACAAGGCCTCCTACATCGTCACCGGCTCCGTGGCTGAGCGGGAGTCGCTCGTGAGCTCGGGCAAGTTCCGCTACGAGGGCATCCTCGGGTACGCGCCCGCCGCGGCCTCCCCCGGTGAGACGGTGAAGATCTTCCGCCTGTCGAACAACAACAAGTGGCGCCTCGCCATCGACTCGCACACCCAGAAGATCCTGGCCAACGAGCCGGGCTGGAAGCTCGACGGCCCGCTGTTCAACCAGTTCACCAAGGCCGGCTGAGCAGCAGTTCGCTGAACGGGGGGCGCGCCGGATCGCGGGCGTACCCCCGTTTCCCTTGGGCGATTCAGCGGAGGCAAAGCTCCAGGAGCGCCCCCGCCCGGGGCGTGCGGTCGATCCACACCTCGCGGCCCCGGCGCTCGCGGGCTATGAGCCGCGCCGCGACCAGCCGGTCGCAGTGGAACGTCAGGCTGCTGGGCGGGATGTTCATGCCGCCGGCCAGCATGGCCATGGTCATGGGCCGGTCGAGCGTACGCAGCAGCTCCGCCCGTACCGGCCCCACCAGCTCCGAGAGGTCATCGCTGTCCGTACGCCACATCCTCCCGGCCGCGGGAATCGGGTACCCGATCCACACGGCCTCCGGGTCGTCCAGCCCGACGATCAGCGCGTCCTTGCCCGCCAGCATCGGCACGAGCACCAGCGACCGGTCCCCCAGCTCATGGACGCCGGCCGCGACCCCCTCGATGACCAGGCCCTTCTCGTCGCGGACGAGTCTCCCGGCGATCGAGCCGAGCAGCGCGTCCGCGCCGCCGCGCACGCTCGCGACGCCCACCCGCGCGACCTCCCTGTCGAGAAGCGGGCGCGCCCTGCTCCACAGCGGCTCGGCGACGGCCCACACGTCGGCGAGCGCGCCCGCGTACCCACCTAACCAGCGGTCGGGCCGGTCGGCGGCGGCCCGCCAGTGCGCGGGCAGCGGCCCGAACGCCTGCTCCAGGTCCTTGAGCAGGAGGTCTGGCGACATGTCATGCAAACGATCGATCTGCTCCTGAACGGAGACGTCACCGAGGGGGGCGCACGGCACGACGCTGTCCGGCACCACCGCATGGCCGGGTGCGCCCAGCGGCCGCACCGCCTCCTTCGACCGCCAGCTGGTCCGTGCCTGAACCGTCCTTCGCCACGATTGGGGCAGACCGCGATAACGGCCCGCGAGCGCATCCGTGATCATGGCGAGCACGGTCAAACTCGGGGAGAGCGACACCGAAATTCGCGGCGTCGCGGATATTCGTATTTCCGTCCGTTCGCAGGCGTTGAATATGTCCGACCGCCAATCACTCGTCCCGTACGTTCCACTGTGCCGGGGCGGTCTTGCACGGATCGTGTGGGTTCCATGAATCCCCTGCTCACGTCGGGGATGCCGGGCGCGCGGCCCCGGCCGTAAAGAAGTAAGTGCTGATGTCTAGGCGAAAGGCGGGCACCCGGATATGGTGCGATACGGGCAAGCCATAACAGTGCATCGTCTCCGGATTCCGATCGGTGGGCACCGCATGCCGGATCTGACGTTCGCCATTCAGAGATTGCCGGGCGTGAGCGTGATCTCGGTGGCCGGCGAGGTCGACGTCGCAACCGCAGGGCAGCTCGATCGACATATCCGCGACAGCAGGCGGCAGCCCGGCGAGCACGTGGTGATCGACCTCAGCGAGGCACAGTTCCTGGGCAGCGCCGGCCTTCGCGTCCTGCTCAACACCCACGCCTTCGCCCGCCAGCACGGCGGCAGCCTGCACCTGGCCGCCCCCGATCCGAAACTGGCCCGGATCATGGAACTCACGTGGGCCCACACCGTCCTGCACGTGCACGCCACCGTGGAAGAGGCCGTCCTCGCCGCCCTGAGCGACACGACCCGCGAATCACTCGGCCCCGTCGACGCCGGCGACCCCTGTTGAGCTGAGCACCTCCCTGATCGCGCCCCTACCGGCGGACCCGCACCATCGCCCCCACCCCGGTCCCGCCAGACCACCGTGCCGGCCGACGCCCGGTCAGCACCGTGACACCACCACGCCCAGCCAGCATCGCGTCACCACCGCCGCTGAAGTCCGCCCACTCAGGCCCGACCGCTCAGGCCCGACCACTCAGGCCCGACCGCTCAGGCCCGACCGTTCGGGCCCGCCCGCTCGGCCACTGCCTTCTTACCTTGCGACGTCAGCACCTCGGCCAGGTGACACGCGAGCCGGCCACTCTCGACCTGAAACGGGGCGCATGGCGGCGGCAAGCCCGGCTGCGCGATCAGTTGACCGACGGCGCGACGACCGGCACCCGCCCCTGATACGGGTCGATGCGGTTGAGCGCTCCCCTGGCGATGTCCGCCACATCGGAGTCCTTGAACTCGTCGGTCAGCGGAATCCCCAGGCGCTCGAACAGCTGACGTGTCTCGTCCACGGTGGGCCGGACGCTCAGCCGCGGCGCCCTCGCCACGTCCAGCAGTTTGGTCTGGTCGAGGCTGTTGTGCAGCTCGATGGACCACGGGTTGTAATGCGGGCTGTCCTGCGGAATAGCGAGGCCGGGAAACTCGGGACCGCGCTGGGTGATCACCAGATTGTGCTTGGTGAGATCGCAGCGGAACAGCGAGATCGTGCGGGACAGGCCGATCCGCAACTCCAGCAGCTGGCTGTTGTGCTGCCGGTACCAGCAGGCGGCGAGGATCGTCGAATACACGTCCTTGCGCGTCCCCAGAGACGTCCACCCTTTCTCCTCGGCGCCGTCGTCGGCGAGACTGCGGTGCAGCTGGGTGTACTCGGCACACAGGGGCTCGTCCGTCGGGTCGATTAATTCGAGCAGGAAACGGAGTTTGCTGCGCTTCTTCTTGGCCCGCTCAACGCATTCGGGCAGCGTCACCGCCCGGATAAACGTGCCCGTGCCCCCTTTGAACAGCCACATATCGCTGCCCGCCCGCGCCTCCTCGAGGAGTCGCGTGATAGCCGCCCCGTTGAGCGACTTGACCGAATCGCCGCTGGCCAGCAATCGCCACATTCCGTCGGTCGTACGCGCGACAGTATCAAGCTGGTCGGCCACCCGGGCCTGCCTGTTCCTGTCCCTGATCCAGACGAACGCGAGCAGGGCCAGCACCGGCAGAATCAGCTGGTCTGATTGTCCGTCTTTGAGTACATCGAGCAGATCGAGCACACTGACGGCAGCGGCGACGAGCAGCACGATGCCGAGATCCACGTTGGAGACCGCGGCACGGAGCCGCGCCTTGACGTTCGCCATGTCTGTCGTTTAGCGGTCCGAACGCTCCCCGTCAAGCCTTGATCACACTACGGGTACCCCTGCGGCGACCTGGAGCTTCCGATTGCGCCCGCGCCATTCTCCACCACGCCGTCCCGGCATTTTCCTATGGGCAAACGAGCGAAACTCCGACAAGAGGTTTCCATAAGTGAGTGTTTGAGAAGTTACGTGTAGACGGCATTGGCAAGGCAAGGTGTGCGAGTGCCGTCTCGCCGTGGGTATCCGCCCCCGCGACAAGTCGGACCTCTACGGCCGGATCGGCTGGCGATCGCGTTCGTTTGGTTAGATCGCGCGGTCGAGGTCGAAGCTTGGTTCAGCGCAGCCCGCACAGCTTGCCGTAGCGCAAAGTCGCGTAGCCGGGCAAGTCACGGAGAACGCGAAGCGACGTATCCTTCGCCCGTGGGACTGCGGTTCAAGACGCGCGAGTCGGACTCGGCGTGGGTCGACATCGTGTGGACATGCACGAGCGAGCAGGTCACTGCAATGACGTCCATCGCAGGGGTGCGTTGGGGCCTGGTGTTCTGGGAACACGCCGGCCGGGCGTACGCGGGCATCACCGGTCCCGAGACCCGGACCGGCACGGCGCCGGTGCCGGAGGGCGCGACCTTTACCGGCATCGAGTTCGCCGTGGGCACCTCGTTGCGGGCCGTGCCCACGCCGGCGCTGGTCGACGGGGGCATCGGGCTCCCCGACACCACGCGCCGGACGTTCCGGCTGGACGGCGCGCGGTGGGAGACGCCCGGCCCCGACGACGCCGAGGCTCTGGTCGAGAGGCTCGTCCGGGCCGGGATCGTGGTCCGTGACCTGCTCGTCACCGACATGGTGCGGGGTCACCGCCCGGTCGTCTCGGGGCGCACGGTCGAACGCCGGTTCCGCGCCGCGACTGGACTGACGCGGGGCGCGGTCCGGCAGATCGAGCGGGCCCGCACGGCGGCGCAGCTGCTGGCTGCCGGCGACCCGGCCGCCGACGTCGTTGCCAAGCTTGACTACTTCGACGAGCCGCACCTGGCCCGGGCATTGCGCTCCTACGTCGGACGCACCGTCAGGCAGCTGCGCGAGGGCGCCGGCGGCGCGATCGCCCTCGACCTGGATCAGCGCTTGACGTCGTAGACCAGCTTGAGGATCCCGTTCGAGTAGCTCTCCGATTCCCGCAGCGTCAGCATGTGCTTGTCTCGGTCGGCCCGGCCGAACAGGCTCTTCCCGGCACCGAGTAGCACGGGGAAGACGAGCAGGTTGTACTGGTCGATCAGGCCCGCGTCTGACAGCCGCCGGGCCAGCTCCGCGCTCCCGTGGATGAAGATCGCGCCGCCCTCACCCTCCTTGAGCGCGGCGACGTCCTCGGTCGAGCGCAGGATCGTGGTCGGCCCCCATCCGTCGACGATGGCGTCGTCGGACAGCGTGGTCGACACCACATACTTGGGCAGTTCCTTGTAGTCGGCGTGGTCCTCCGAGCCGGGCCAGACCGCCGCGAACGCCTCGTAGCTGCGGCGGCCGAACATCAGCGCCGTCGTGTCGGTGAGCTCCTCACCCTTCAGCGACCAGGCTTCGGGGACGAACTCGAGGTCCTTGACCACCCACCCGCCGCTGCGGTGTTCTTCCCCCGGCCCGCCGCCAGGCGAGTCCACGATGCCGTCGAGCGACATGAAACCGGTGTAGACCAACTTACGCACTGTGCCGTCTCCTCATGCTCGGGCGAGCTGCCGGGTCCACGGTAGATCACGGCCGCGGTAGCCGTCTTGGACGGAAACGACAGCGGGTCCAAAACGCGTATCTGAACACTGCCGCGACCGGCTCTTCCTTGGCCAGTGTGAGATGTTGATCAGGTCCAGGTGAAAGTGCGGCGGAGCTGCCGGCGGGCAGGTTGTCCGCGGTTGATCCGCCGGAGGATGCCGTTGATGGCGGCCCAGCGGATGACTGCTTCCGAGGTCTCGGGGTGTCGTTCGTAGTCGCGGGCCAGCCGGCGGTGCGGCGTGAGCCAGGCCGGCGTTCTCGCCACGACCCACCGGCGCGGGTGAACGGCGAAGCCACGTTGGTCGGCGGGTATGCGCACGATCTCGACGGTGGTCTTGAGCGTGGTGTTCGCCCAGTCGACGAACCGGCCGGCGAAGCCTTGATCAGCGAAGACGTGACGGATCGGGCTGCTCAGGCAGGCACCGAGAAGGGCGGTCTCACCGCCATCGCGGTCCTGCCACGAAGCCGCGAGCACGGCGACGGTGATCAGCAGGCCGGCGGTGTCGGCGACGATGAACCGCTTGCGTCCGTCGGTCTTCTCGCCGGCGTCGTAGCCGCGGGAGTCTTTTGCCGACGGTGTCGGCGCCCTTGACGCTCTGGGAGTCCAGGACCCCGGCCGACGGCTCGGGCTCGCGGCCCTGCGCCACGCGGGCCTTGACCCGGAGCGAGGCGAGCAGTTTCTCGGTGACGCCGGCGTCTTTCCACCGGGTGAAGTACCAGTACACGGTCTGCCATGGCGGCAGATCCGCTGGCAGGTACCGCCACGGACAGCCCGAGCGGACCAGGTAGAGGATCGCGTTGACGAGCTCGCGCCGGGGATGTTTCTCCGGTCGGCCGTCCCCGCTCGGCTCGGGAAGCAAGTCCTTGACCAGGTCCCACTGGGCGTCAGCCAGGTCAGACGGGTAGCCGCGGCGTGATGACACCCGGACACCCTGCCGGGCCTGATACCAGCCGCCATGCCGCCACGCCGTCTACATGAGAACTTCTCAAACACTCACTAAAGCCCCTGAATCCGGCCCAGCGAGTTGCCTGCATATTCGCTCAATCGGAGCCCGTATGGCAACCCCTATATGTCTTCGACGACGTGCCGGCCAGGAGCAGAGGCAGGATGGCACAGTCGCCCGGCCCCAGGACGAGGCGGCGGGGGCGCGAGCGGATCCGGCCGGATCCCAAGTCCGGCCGGATCGCGCACGGCCGGGGCACGGTCTTCGACAAGGGTCTGGCGCATGCGCGGGACACCGACGGTCGCCGTCCCGGTGCGCAATGACGGAGCAATGAACGTCGCTCCAACACTGACAGGCGGACTTATGACTGCATGACCATTCATGTCAGGAATCGCCCGACGCCCTCATGCGAGCTCGGCAAACCTGGCTATATATGGACCAATACGGACAATGGCACGGTCAAGGTGCCCGCCATCCTCGCCTCTGACCGGCGCCTGCGGCCGGCCGAGGACGGCGGCAGAAGGGCCGACCCCCCCATGCACCGCAACCGCGTGTTACCCGCCGCCCTCACCATCGCCTGCGCCGCCACTCTCACCCTCACCGCCACCACCCAACCCGCCGCCGCGATCCCCCCGAACATCCCCTCCGCCGGCACCGCCGCCGCCCGCCTCGCCGAGCTCACGGTGGCGGCCGAATCTCACAGCAGCACGTACGACCGCGACCTGTTCCCGCACTGGATCACGATCAGCGGCTCCTGCAACACCCGCGAGGAAGTGCTCAAGCGCGACGGCACCAACGTCGTGACCAACTCCTCCTGCGCCGCCACCTCCGGCTCCTGGTACAGCCCGTACGACGGCGCGACCTGGACCGCCGCCTCCGACGTGGACATCGACCACATGATCCCCCTCGCCGAAGCCTGGGCATCGGGCGCCTGGGCGTGGACCACCTCCCGCCGCCAGCAGTTCGCCAACGACCTGGGCGGCCCCCAGCTGTGGGCCGTCACGGACAACGTCAACCAGTCCAAGTCGGACCAGGACCCGGCGGAGTGGCAGCCGCCCCGCACCGCCGAACGCTGCCGGTACGCCCGCGCCTGGATCCAGGTGAAGTGGTACTGGGGGTTGAGCACTGACAGTACGGAGAAGGCGGCGCTGGGCAGCATGCTCACCTCCTGCTGACCTTCCACCGCCGTCGGACTACCGCCCACACGCCCACCTCCCGGACCTCTCCCGTGCCCGCCCCTGCGACTGGCACGCGAGAGGTCCGTCGGCGGCCGGGCAAAGCACCGCAAGGCGACCGAACACAAGGCAATGCCCCAGGAGCCGAAGGACCGAAAGGCGATAGGGGGCGGCGGGCTGGTGCTGGGGTAAGGCGGTGGGGCGAGCGGGATGAGCGGACGGGGCGAGCGGACGCGAGATGGGCGGCTATCGGGGTGGGCGGCTGTCGGGGCGGGCGCTGCGGGCGGCGCCGTGAAGAAGCGCGGACGCGAAATGGGCGGCTGTCTGGGTGGGCGCCGTGAGGATGGGTGCCGTGGGGACCAGGGACCGCGGGGGCGAGTGACCGCAGAGGTGGGTGATCTCAGGGGTGGGTGATCGTGGAAGGGAGGGCGGTAGGTTGGGGGCATGCCGCGTGACACCCTGACCCGGGATCAGATCGTCCGGGCCGCCGTCTCGGTGTTGGACGCCGAGGGTGTGGACGGGCTGAACATGCGGCGTCTGGGCACCCACCTGGGCGCGGCCGCCACGGCCATGTACTGGCACGTCAAGAGCAAGGACGAGCTGGTCGTGCTGGCCGCCGACCACGTGTGGGACGAGATCGAGCTGCCCGACCTCGCGGAGGTCGGCTGGCGGGCGGCCGCGGCGGCGCTGGCCGCAGGCGCGCACGACATGCTGGGCCGCCACTTCTGGATGCTTCCGGCCATGAGCACCCACCTCATCCACGGCCCCAACAAGGCCCGTTACGACGACCGCTGCCTGGCCGTCTACGAGGCCGCCGGGTTCAGCGGGCCGGACGCAGACCAGGCGGCGGCGACCGTGCTCATGTTCGTCATCGGCGCCGCGCAGGGCGAGGCGGCCGAGCTGGCGTGGCGGGCCCGGCTCCGCAGGGCGGGGGCGGACGAGGAGCAGCAGCTGCGCGACACCATCGCGCGCATCAGCGAGATCGCCGCGCAGTTCCCCCGGTTGCGGGCCCGTGCCACGCCGTCGGTGGAGGCCGCCCGGTCGCTGCCGGACGAGGACTCGTTCGAGTTCGGGCTGCGCACGATCCTCGACGGGCTGGAGGCGCGGCTGGCTACTGGAAGTACGCGCTCGCGGCCGGAGTCGCCAGCAGGACGATGACGGCCAGCGAGCCCGCGGTCGTCAGCACGAACCGGATCACGATCAGCGGGCGCGCGATCGCGGGGAGCGCCTCCGCCGCCGCGCGCACCACCGCTCTCCCGTCGAGCTCCCGCACCCCCGGCTCCTTGGACTTCTTGAAAGCCGCCTCGACGTAGCGGGCCGCGAAGATCTGACTGCCGGTGACGAACCCGCCCGCGGTCATGAGTAACGCGGCGGCGATCCACGACAGGATCCGGCCCACCCCGCTCCCCGCGAGGCCGAGTGAGGCCAGGGTCGCCAGGGCGGCGGAGATGGCGAGCGGAAACAGCAGCTCCACGACGCTCTCGGCGAACTTGACCCCGTGCCGGGCGAGCACGCCGGCAGGCAGGCCCTGCCGGGTCACGACCGCCTCCGCGGCGCGCTGAGCCCGCTCCCCGTGGGTGTGGACGATGACGGGCATGACGAGGAACAGCACCGCGAGCGCGTACTGCAGCGTGGACGCGATGACGACGGAAACCGGCATGGGACCCTCCTGGGGCGACGACTTGCACAATGTTCAAGTTCGACGGTAAGGGCGACTTGAACATTGTGCAAGTGCGCGTGGAAGAGGGTCAGCGGTAGGCGGCGGCCTGGAGGGTGTAGAGGTCGGCGTAGAGGCCGTTGAGGGACATCAGGGTGTGGTGGTCGCCCTGTTCGGTGAT
>NZ_JBITHZ010000025.1:0-187549 GCF_044458585.1 Nonomuraea sp. NPDC050451 | reverse complement strand
CTCATCCGCAAGATCGGGCCAGGCATCTACACCGCCCAGCCAAATCCCTCAGTGCCCTTGCCAGCGGCCCAAAAGCCTTAACTACCTGGCCTTGGACGGGGGCGCGGTCGGCGGGCTCGCCCGGCACCCAGGTGGTGACGATCCAGGGGCGCGGAAACCGGGCGGAGGGCTCGCCGAGGTGCTGCGGGACGGGAACCGGCAGCGGAAGGCGCGGGGCCAGGGAAGGCAGCCAGGTGTACTCCTTGAGCAACAGCGCGTCCGCGGACTCCCCCACCCAGGGCAACCGGACGGCGAGGTCGTCGCCGAGCCGCCACAGCTGGTTGGCCCAGCCCCGCGCGCCGAGCCGCACCGGGCGATCGGCCAGGTCGGGGTGCTGGTCACGCAGCAGATCCCGCACCAACTCCGCGCTGATCTCGATCTCGGTGTGCGTCATGCGAAGCAACAGTAGCCGGATGGCGACCCGCCCGTTTCAAGGCTTTCGGACCAGGAGAACCCAGGGGTTTCGTGACGGATCTGACGCCGGAGGAACTGGAGCGGTTCTTCTTTCTGGACGAGGCCGCATCGGAGACCGCGCGTCAGGAGCGGGCCTTTCCGCGCACCGCGTTGAGGAGCGGGCGATCCAGCCCACGCGGGCGATCGGGCGGCGCTCAGTCGCCCTGACGCTCCTCCCGCTGCCGGATCAGCTCCTCGACCGCGCTCGGCAGAGTCGTCTCGAAGTCGATCAGCTTCGCCCACGTCGGGGTCACGACGATCCGGACCATGCCGTCGTGGTAGAGCGAACGCACCTCCGCCTCCCACACGACCCGCTGCTCGGGCGTCATCTCGTAGGTGCTGGTCGTCTGGAGGTACTCGTCCGGGATGCCATCGACGAAGTCCAGCTCGGCCCGGCCGCGGACGAGCAAGATCTTGGGCGGGTGCACCTCGGTGTCGATGGTCAGGGCGACCATCGGGTTCTCGCTCAAGGCCTGGAGCTTCGGAGCGTTCTTCGGAGTGCACATGACGATCTCCGAGCCGTTCCAGGCGAAGATGATCGGGATATTGCGGGGTGTGCCGTCCTTGGCGACGTAGGCCAGGCGGGCCACGTCACGGGCAAGCAGCTCCTGGCTGAGCGGCCGGTTCAGAACCTCGGTGATCTCATTCGGTCGCACGGTGATTCCTCTCATTGTTGTTTCTCTGCGTCGGTTCAGGGGCGTTCGGCCACTGCTTGCGCGGTGGTCGGTTGTGGTCTCGGCAGCGGGGTCCCGTTCGACAGGCGCAGGCCCGGGTTGAGCATCGCGGTGACCGCGAGCGACGCCACCGCCATCACGGCCATCGCCGCACCCACGGGCAGGTACTGCGCGACCAGCCCGGCCAGCGTGGCGCCGGCCGCCTGCATCGCCTTCATGCCGGTGACGTGCAGGCCCAGCGCCTGGCCGCGGACGTCCTCGCCGATCAGCGCGATCAGCCGTTCCTGCAGCAGCAGCGTGGAGGCGAAGCCGATCGACGCCACCGCGACGACGCCTGCCGCGACCGGCGTGCTGAGCGGCAGCGCGAACAGCAGGTACGGCAGCGCGAGCAAGAATCGCAGCGGAGTGACGTACCGCCGCCGCCCCTGTGGCGACAGGAACCGCCCGGCGGCCAGATCGCCGAACAGCATGCCCAGCGCCGCCGCGACGAACAGCGCGGCGGCGGACCGCGGCGCGTAGGGCACGAACAGCGCTTCGCAGCCCACCACCAGGCCGTTGGGCACCCACATCGCCAGGTAGACGGCCCGGCGGGCCGGCGTGGACAGCAGGTGCCGGTTGACCCGCCAGGTGACCGCGACGGACGGGCGGCCGGACGCCCGCGCCGGCCGGGCGCTGAGTCCCCACCGCAGCACCAGAGCCGCGACGAAGGCCAGCGCCGCGCTGATGGCCAGCGTCGCACGCGGCGACACCACCGCGAGCAGGATGCCGCCGAGCGCGAAGCCGGCGATCTGCATCGCGCCGACCGAGATGTTGAGCGCCGAGCGGCCGAGCACGTACCCGTTCGGCGGCACGATCTCGTTGAGCAGGCCGTACCGGACACCGCCGCCGATCGAGCCGACCAGGCCCAGTGCCAAGATCACCGCGAACATCGCCCACAGCGGCATGCCCGGCATGGCCAGCGCCAAGCTGCCCAGGCCACCGGCCAGCGCGGTCAGCGTCAGCGCCGCACGCGGTCGCACCCGGTCGGCCACCGACAGCAGCGTGGTCGCACCGACCAATTCGGCGAACGACGGCCCGAACATGCTCAACGCGGCCAGCAGCGGGGAGTCCGTGCGGGCATACACCAGCGTGGCGAGCGCCAGCCCGTTCAGCGTGGTCGAGGCGACCTGCGCGCACGAGGCCGCGAACAGCGGGGTGAACTCGGGCGTTCGAAACAGTTCCCGGTACGTACGCATCGTTGTGGATTCCCTTACTCTCGTCCGCCGTCGGTGCGTACAGCATCCGGCGGCCGGCACAGGCTCGGCCGTTGTGGTGAACCCGGTCATCCAGCCCATCTCGGCTCACCACGAGCCTGCACCCCAGAGGGCTCATGCGTCTAATGCCACCTTTAGCGAAAATCCATCGATAAGCTTGATGAATGCTCGACATCGTCCGGCTTCGCGTCCTGGCGGCGGTCGCCGCCCACGGCTCGGTGACCGAGGCGGCCAAGACGTTGCACTACTCCCAGCCCTCGATCAGCCACCATCTGGCCCGGCTGGAGGCGGCGACCGGAGCCAAGCTGATCCAGCGCGTCGGGCGCGGCATCCGGCTCACGCCCGAAGGCGAGCTGCTCGCCCGCCGCGCGGCGGAGATCGTCGGCCGGGTCGACGCGGCCGGCGCCGAACTGGCCGCCCAACTCGGGCTGCAGACCGGCCGGGTCCGCCTCACGGCCTTCAGCTCGGCCTTGAGCGTCCTGGTCCCGCCCGCGGCCATGGCGCTGTCCCGGTCGTACCCGAACATCGAGCTGCACCTGGACGACGCCCATCCCACGGTGGCGCAGCGGCGGCTGCGCGACGGGTCGGCCGACCTGGCGATCGTGCACCGCTACGACGACGCCGTGCCGGAGGACGGCATCCGCTACTCCTATCTCCTCGACGACCCGATGTACCTGCTCAGCCGGCACCCTGGCCAGACGCTCGCCGACCACCGGGACTCCGCGTGGATCGCGGGCTGCGAGAACTGCCGTGGTGAGCTGCTCCAGTTCTGCGAAGCCGCCGGGTTCAGCCCGCGCATCACCTACCGCAGCGACGACATCGTCGTCGAGCAGGCGTTCGTCGCCGCCGGGCTCGGGGTCACCACCATGCCCGGCCTCGCACTGCGCTCCCACCACGCGGACGGGGTCGTCGCCAGCGAACTGACCGAGTTCCGGCGCCGCATCTACCTCGCCACGTTCGGCGAACCACCCGACCCGCCCGCCACGACCGCCTTCATCACCGCCCTGCGCACCACCACCAACGCCCTCCGGATGGGAGAAACGCCCTCCCCGGAGACGGGTCAGTCGGGGGTGACGCGGCCGGATTCATAGGCGTGGCCGACCAGTCGGGCGCGGCCGCAGGCGCCGACGTGGTGCACGGTGGGTTCGGCGCCGTCCTGGGCGTCGGTGATGAGCTGAACGGTGATCGCAGTTCTCCCACGACGCTCACGAGGTACGGCTCGCGCGGTTCGGCGAACGGTTCAGGCTCGATGTGCGAACAGATCCAGACACTATGGCCCACGAGTTATCTTCACTAAGATTGATATCGCCGTAGTGCTATACATCTGGAGGCGCGATGGAGTTGAACTCGCTCAGGCAGTTCCTGGTGGTGGCGCGGCTGGAACACCTCAGCGGCGCGGCCGAGGAGCTTCGCGTCGCCCAGCCGTCGCTGAGCCGTACCATCGCCCGGCTGGAGAGCGAGCTGCGCACACCGCTGTTCGACCGGAGCGGCCGGCTGCGGCTGAATGCCGCGGGCAAGCTCTTCCGCGATTATGTCGAACGCTCCCTGGGTGAGCTGGACGCGGGGCGGCGAGCCGTCGCCGAGGCCGTCAGCGAGGGTGTGGGCACCGTACGGCTCGCGTCGGAGACCTTCCTCACGCTCACCGGGCCGCTGGCGGCCTTCAAACGAGCTCACCCGACCATCGAGGTCGAACTCCGCTGGATGGCGGCCGACGAGATGGGCCGTCACCTGCGGGCCCAGGACGTCGACCTGTGCGTCGCCTCCCAGCCGATCGCCGCCGAGGGCCTGGAAGCGGTCCAACTGCTCGATGAGGCGGTCGGTCTGGCCACGCCGCTCGACCATCCGCTGGCGAGCCGTACGTCGGTGAGCTTCGACGAGCTCACCGGCCAGCCCTTCGTCAGCGCCCGCAAAGGGCACTGGCAACGCCGCCTCCTGGACCGGCTCTTCGCCGCACGAGACCAGACCCCGAAGATCGTCTGCGAGGTCGACGAGCCCAGCGCCATCGCGGCCCTGATCAGCGCGGGGCTCGGCATCGGTCTCGTCCCCGCCTTCGCCCGGAGCAGCCCCACGCGGGTCCCCGCCGCCTGGGTCCCCGTCGACAACCCTGACTGCCGACGCGCGGTCACCCTGTACTGGGGCGCCGGCAGCCACCTGTCCACCGCCGCCCGCCTGATGCGTACCACGATCGCCAACTGGAACTGGATCACCGGCGAACCACAGGAGAAGCGCTGAGGACGCGCTTCATGATCGTCTCACATCGGACACCGGCGGAGGTCGTGGCCGCGGATGTCCGTCCGCGGGGCTTCTCACGGACGTTGCAGCGCACCGTCGTCTCCCAGCCTCAACGAGGATGAGGTTGGAAACTTCCGTGGTGACCGTCATGCGGGTGGCGCATGATCGACCTGCCTCCCGCGCCCTGCCTCAAGCGTCTGCCGGCCGGGGCGGGTGAGGGTGCTCACGCTGCCCTGGCCTGGGTTCGGCCTCCTTGGCCTGCCGTACGGAAGGGTCTCACGAGGTACGGCTCGGCGCGTTCGGCAGCAGGTCCGGCAAGGGCGTGCCGGGGTCGGCGAGTTGTTGCGGGTCGGCGGGGTGCGCTGTGGCGATGAGGGTGCGCAGGTGATCGGCGGCGCCCCAGTTGTCGATGGTCAGGGCGGCCACGGGGATGCGGCGGTTCAGCCAGAAGACGGTGAACCCCTGAGTGGCGTGCTCGCCGCGGGTGATGGTGCGGTCCCAGGCGGTGGGGAGTCCGAGGTATTCGAGGGTGGAACCGTACTGGGTGGAGAAGAAGTAGGGGACGTGGTCGATGGTCGGAGGCTTGCCGACCAGGGTGGCCGCGGCGGCGGTGCCGTGGATCACGGCGTTGTCCCAGTGTTCGATCCGTACGGGATTCAGGTAGTGCGGGTGCTGGTGGCGGGCGACGTCGCCGGCGGCCACGGCGGCCGGGTGCGAGGTGCGCAGGTGCTCGTCGGTGAGGATGCCGCCGTCGACGTGCAGTCCCGCTGCCCGGGCGAGTTCGGTGTTGGGGGTCGCGCCGACGCCGACGAGGACGAGGTCGGCGGGGATCGTCCGTCCGGTGATGGTCTGGACGGCTTCGACCGAGCGCGTGCCGAGGATGGCCTCGACGCCGTCGCCGAGGAGCAGGTTCACGCCGTGGTCGTGGTGGCGGCGGGCGATGAGGCCGCCGATCTGGTCGCCCAGCACGTGGTAGAGCGGTGTGGGCAGGGGGTCGATGACGGTGGTGTGGTTGCCGAAAGTACGACTGGCGGCCGCGAGTTCGGAGCCGAGCCAGCCGGCGCCGATGACGACGACATTGCCGGCCGCGCGCAGGGCCGTGGCCAGGTGTTCGCTGTCGTCGCGGTTGCGCAGGTAGCGGACGCCGTCGAGATCGGCGCCCGGCACCTGGAGGCGGCGCGGGCGGGCGCCGGTGGCGATCAGCACCCGGGCGAAGGGGAACTCGGTGCCGTCGGCCAGCCGTACCCGCCGGGCGTCCAGGTCGAGGGCGGTGGCGGGGGCGCCGAGTGCCAGAGTGACGTCCTGGTCGGCGTAGAACCGCGGCTTCAGGACGTCGAGGTCGCCGGGCCCGGTGGTGCCCAGGAGGTAGCCCTTGGACAGGGCAGGGCGCTCGTACGGCAGGTGGGGTTCGTCGCCGACCAGGGTGATAGGCCCGTCGTAGCCGTGGTCGAGCCGCAGGGCCTGAGCGGCCGTCGCGCCGGCCAGGCTCGCTCCGACGATGACGATGCCGGGATCGGCGCTCATGGCAATCCTCCTGAGCTCGACGAGGCGCTGGACCAGAGTGGCGGTGTCCCGATCCCGCTCGGTCAAACCGCGGAATCGGGACTGGGCCTTGCGGGCGCCCGTCCGGGTCGGGTCACTTCTGGAGAACGGCCTGGATCTCGAGGCTGATCGACACCTTGTCGCCGACCACGACGCCACCGGCCTCCATCGGGGTACTGATGTCAATGCCGAAGTCGCGCCGGTTGATCTCCGCGGTCGCCGAAAAGCCGGCCCGCTGTGCACCCCACTGGTCCGAGCCGAACCCGTTCACCTCGACGGCCAGCGGTACCTGCCGCGTGACGCCGTGCAACGTCAGCTCACCGTCGATGACCCAACCGTCGCGGGTCTCGCGGATGCCGGTCGAGCGGTAGCTCATCGTCGGGTACTTGTCGATCTCGAGGTAGTCGGCGGTGCGAAGGTGGTTGTCACGTATTTCGTGGCCGGTGTCGATGGACGCGAGGTCGATCGTCGCGGTCACCGACGAGCCCGGCAGGTCCTCGCTCGTGACGATCGTGACGTCGTAGCTGGTGAACCGGCCACGCGTCTTGCTGATCATGAGATGACGGACAGTGAAGCCGATCTCGGAGTGCACCGGGTCGGCTTTCCAGGTGCCGACCAGATAGCCCGGGATCTCGACGGTCGCGGGGACGGGGGGCATGGCTTCCTCCATGGATGTGGTGCCGCGGCGACGCGGCGCAGGCGGGGTGGGGTGGTGGGTCAGGGCTCGAGGTCGACGACTCCCTTGCCGCTGGCGATGTCGAGCGGCACCGAGACCTGGTCGTGCACGATCAACCACGTGCCGTCGATCTTCTGGAGGCAGTACGTGACCCTGACCCACATACCGCTCGTCGCCGTCCCGTTCTTCAGCGTGCCGCTGAGACGAGCGAAGGCGTGCCCGAACGCCACCTCATCGCCCACGGTGAGCGTCAGGTCGCGAACCTCATAATTCACACGCTCGAAGAACGTGAACACGGGCGCCCAGTTCTTGAGCTTCGCCTCGATCCCCACATGCTGGAGCGGCGGCTCGACGTCGAAGGACACGATGTCCGTTGCGTAAAGCCGCTTCAGGCCCTCGAGATCCTTGCCTTGGAGCCCTTCGACGATCTTGTCGACCAGCTGGCGGATCTTGGCTTCGTCAACCTCGCGTTGCGTAGGCATCGCTACCCCAGCCCTTCCCTTTGCGGTGGAATCTTGGCTTCTCACACCTCCGACGCTATGGCTCTGGAGTTATCTTGTCTAAGATTAATATTGCTATGATGTTATGTACTGGGCGACATGATGGAGCTGAAGTGTGATGGCGCGACTGGAGCACCTCAGCTGGGCCACGAGACCCATCGCATCGCCCAGCCGTTCCGCCGCCGGACTGGAGAGCGAACCGGGCGCACCTCTGTTCGACCGCAGCGGCCCCTGCTGAACGACACGGCAAGCTCTTCCGCGTCGAACGCTCCTCGATTGAGCTCAATGCGTGGCGGCGAGCTGGATGCGGGGGATATGCCTTGCGGAAGGCCGCACCATGAGCGCTGCGGATCTGGCCGGACTCCAATTCGCGGCCACCACCGGCAGATGGGCCTGGTCCCTGTCGTGGCGATCACGCACCCAGGGCTGCGTTCACCCGAGATCCCGCCAAAGCGGCCGTACGGGAGCGCATGACGCGCTTCTGGGGCCAGCTCCACCTCATCAACTACGCCACCGGCATCGTCATGGGTCTCGGGCGCTGGAACCGTACCGGTGCTGCGCTGATTCCGGGAGCACGGCTGCGTCCACCGCCTGGCCCGCGACGCCGACATCTCCCGGCCCACCGGCTACCGCTACCTGCGCGAGGGCGTCGACGTCCTCACCGACCGAAGGCACCTGCGCTGCACGAGGTCCTGACGCACTGCCAGGCGTCCGGGATGATGCACGTGGCCGCCAAGGGCCTTCCCACCCTCGCGGACAAGCGCTACATCGGCGCCGGCATCCACGTCCCCGCGGCCGCTCCGGGCAGGCCCTCCACGTCGACACCCGCATGCGAAACGCGCTGATCAGACACGGCCGAGCGTTCGGCGAGCGCACCGCGGCGGAGCTGAAAGAGGGTTGGCGTGCCCTCCAGCACGTCACCCTCAACCCAAGCCGGACAGGCGACACCGCCCGCGCCGCCCGCGTCCTCACCGGCGCCGTGACAAGCTGCGCGCCACCCAGGACCGGCGCATGCCAGCTATCCAGGACGCGCTGGAGGAACATCGCCTGGCCGCACTGGAGGCTGGCGGTGAGCGATCACTCGGCTGTAGGCGCGGCCGACATGAGCGCACCCACGACGTCGCGGCTCGCGTACGACGCAGAGTCGATGATCACGATGGTGATCTGATCGTCCCATTGACCAGCAGGCCTGCCGCCCCCAGACCCGGGCCTCAGCCCTTCGCGGCGGACCACCGATTCGGCTGATTGTCGCCACAAAAGGACTGAGGAAAAGGTGGCCGCTTCTGAAGCGCTACAGATAGGCGGCGACTTGGGCGGCAAAGTCGTCAGGGGTGACGATCGGCACGCCGAGCGCCTCCGCTTTGGCCCGCTTGGAGCCCGCCTTCTCCCCCGCCACCAGCAGCGACGTCTTGGCGGACACGCTGGAGGACGCCTTGCCGCCCGCCCGCTCGATCAGCTCGTTGACCTCGTTGCGCGACAGCGCCGCCAGCGGCCCGGTCATCGAGCCGGTGACCACCACCGACATCGACGCCAGCGGCAGCCCCGTCTCGGGCTTCTCCCCTTCGGCGGGCGGCGTGGCGCCGGGCTCGGTCATGTTGACCCCGGCCTGGACGAGCTTGTCGATGAGCGGCGCGAGCTCGATCAGCTCGGCCACCACCACCGGCGCCTTCTCCGAGCCGATGCCGTCCACCTGCTGGATCGCCTCGGCGTCGGCGGTGCGGATGGTGTCCATCGTGGCGAAGTGGCGGGCGATGCGGCGGCTCATGGAGCGGCCGGTGCCGCGCACGCCGAGTGCCGCGAACACCCTGCTGAGCGGCCTCGTCCTGGCCTGCTCGATGGCGGCCAGCAGGTTGTCGGTGCTGGTCTCGCCCATGCGCTCCAGGCCGAGCAGTTGCTCGCGGGTCAGGAAGAACAGGTCGGCGAAGTCGGCGATGAGGCCGGCGTCGAGCATCTGCTTGATGCGGTTTTCGGCCAGCCCCTCGATGTCGAGCTGGTCGCGGCCCACGGCGTAGATGATGGAGGCGATCGCGCGGCAGCCGCGGCCGCGCACGCACCGCCAGCGCTCCTGCGAGCTGTCGATGGCATCGCCGCACGACGGGCAGGCCTGCGGGATCTCGATCGGCTGCTCGTCACCGGTGCGCAGGTGGACGACCGGCGCCTCGACCCTGGGGATCACGTCGCCCGCCTTGTAGACGGTCACGCTGTCGCCCAGCATGAGCCCGCGCCGGGTGATGTCGGCGACGTTGTGCAGGGTGGCGTAGGTGACGATGCTGCCGTCCAGCTCGACCGGCTCAAGCACGGCGCGCGGGGCGATGACGCCGGTGCGGCCGGTGTTCCACTCCACGGCGAGCAGTTTGGTGATCTTCTCGGTGGCGGGCAGTTTGTAGGCGATGGCCCAGCGGGGGGCGCGGGAGCTGAACCCGGCCTCGGCCTGGTCGGCGGCGAGGTCGCACTTGATCACGATGCCGTCGATGCCGAACGGCAACTCGGCGCGGACCGCGGCGATCTCGCCCACCCGCTCCTGCACGCGCTCAAGGCTGTCGGCCACGATCCCGGCGACCGGCGTGGCGGCGGTGGTCTGCACACCCTGCGCGGCGACCCAGTCCATGATCTGGCTGTGCGGCAGCTCGCGCAGCCGTACGGCCAGCTCGGAGTGGTCGTCGGGCGGCGGCAGCACGCCGTAGCCGAAGAAGGTCAGCTCGCACACGTACGGCCGGTCCTGCGCGCGCAGCGTGCCCGCGGCGGCGCTGCGCGGGTTGGCGAACGTGGTGCCGTCGTGCGCCTGCCGCTTGGCGCAGGCCTCCTCGAACTGGGAGGCGGTCATCATGACCTCGCCGCGCAGCTCCACCGTGACCGCGTCGGCCAGCCGGTCGGGCAGCCCGACGATGGTGCCGATGGCATGCGAGACGTCCTCGCCGGCGGTGCCGTCGCCGCGCGTGACCAGCTGGGCCAGGCGGCCGTGCCGGTAGCGGGCCGAGATCGCCAGACCGTCGAGCTTGGGCTCCACGCTCCACGCCGCCACCGGACGGCCCAGCCGGCGCTCCAGCGAGGCCGCCCAGTCGGCGAGCTGCTCGGCGCCGAACACGTTGTCCAGGCTGAGCATGGGCACCGTGTGCGGCACGTCGCCCACCACGGCCCCGCCGGCCACCTTGCCGGTCGGCGAGGACGGCAGCACCGCCTCGGGATGGGCCTCCTCGTACGCCTGGATGCCGCGGACCAGGCGGTCGTAGGCGTCGTCGTCGAGCGTGGAGGTGCCGTCGGCATAATAGGCCGCGGCGGAGTCAACGGCCAGCTGGACGGCTTCGGCGTAGGCCGTGTCGTCGGCCAGAACGGTGGTGGGGGGCGCGTCGGTCATGGCACCACCATGTCGGATCCCACCGACAATTCCCACGCTCTCCCATCTCCGCACGGCGTCCCAGGCGCGACCAGTCCGATGGGGGCGCCGTTTGGAGACGCCGTCGGTCATGCTTTCCGCACGTACGCGGCCCTCGGCGCCGAGCCACCAGGGTGAGCGCGTGGCCGGGCGCCGTGAAGTTTTGGTGCCCCAGCCAGCTCCCCGGGCTGGGGCATGTCGAGATTATGGCCTTAAGTCCGATTTGTATAGCTTTGGCGAGTAATTTTCCTTGACGCCCCCTGCAAGGATCCGCCGATCTCCCGCCACGGCAGGTATGACTAGATCATGACCGCGCGTTATGACGGCCAGGCCGAGTGGTACGACGAGTACATCGGCTCCAGCGCCCACGTCACCACGCACGACATCGTCGACCTCCTCGGCCCGGGCGAGGGACCGTGCCTGGACGTCGGCTGCGGGACCGGCCTCTATCTCGACGCCATCCGCTCCACCGGCCGGACCGTCGTCGGCCTCGACCGCTCCGCCGACCAGCTGCGCCTGGCCCGCCGCCGGGACCCCGCGTCCCTCCTCCAGGGCGACGCCACGGCCCTGCCGTTCGCCACGGGCACGTTCGGCACCGTCACCGCGATCTGGGTCTCGACCGACATCCCGGACTTCGCCGGGCTGCTGCGGGAGGCGGCCAGGGTCCTGCGCCCGGGCGGCCTGCTGCTGTTCTACGGGGTCCACCCGTGCTTCAACGGCCCCCACATCGAATCCCGCGAGGACGGCGCGGTGATCATCCACCCCACGTACCGGATCAAGGGGTGGCACAAGCGCTCGCCGTGGTGGCGCAAGGGCGGGGTGCGGGACCGGGTCGGGATGAGCCACGTGCCGCTGTCCGACCTGATGAACGCCTTCGTCGACGCCGGGCTGGCCATCGGGCGCGTGTACGAGCCGCAGGAGCGCCCCGTCCCGTCCGTCCTTGCCGTCAGGGCGTTCCGGCCGGGCTGACCCTCAGCGGCCGGGCACCGGCAGCAGGGCCAGGTGCTCGCTGGTCACGAGGTCGAACCTCAGCGCCAGCGACACCAGCGCGTGGCGCTGCCAGTCGGCCTTGCCCTCACCGCCCTGCGGGCTTTTCACGTGCAGCTTCTTCTCGGCCAGGTAGCCGATGTGGAAGCCGATGGCGGTACGGCTCAGCTCCAGGTCGGGGAGCCGCTCGGCGATCTCGGGGATCGTCGGTATGCGCGAGGTCGAGGGGTCGCGCAGGCGCGGCTCGCACAGCGCCACCAGGATGCGGAAGTACTTGGCGTTCTGGTCGAGCGGGTAGGCGACCTGCGTGGCCGCTCCCCCGTCGGCGCGGTTCGGCGGCACGTGTACGTGCTGCGGCGCGAACACCAGGAAGGAGACCGTGCCGTCGACCGCGGGCAGGCTCACCCTGGAGAACTCGAACGGGATCGGCGCCCCCATCCGCCCCGGCGGCACCTTGACGAACTCCCCGCCCCCTTCCGGGTTCTCCACGACGTACGTCTTCGACGTGCAGAGGTTGGACAGCAGCCAGTAGTCCCCCACCGCGACGATCTCGCCGGCGCGCCGGGAGACCGCGGCGTCGTCCAGCCGGAGGTCCACGGGAGAGCCGGGAGCCCCGCGCCCGAAGAGCGCCTGCTCCCCGGGCGCGAGCTCCAGCGAGTACGGCCGGTCGTCGGTCGGCGCCGCCGCCATCTGGATCAAGATGGTGCTGTGCATCCGCGGGACCCTACTCGCGTGCCGGTGAAGGTGTCCAGGTCATACGGGCAACGGCTTGCCACCAGGGCGCCCGCACTCCCGCAGGCCGCCGTCGGACTCGTCGTTGCCGCCCCCGCGGAAGTAGACCTCGCTGACGTACCCCCACCTGTCGTTGTCGGCCATCGTGGCCGCCCACCAGTAGTTCCGGTACGAGCCCAGCGTGTAGCTCGCCCCGACCTTCTCGCACAGGTACCAGTCGTCCCCCGCCGGATCGATGTAACCGACGATCTTGCCCTTCGCCGGCGACTCGTAGACCGGGATGCTCCCGCTCGGCGACCAGTCGGGGCACGTCTGAACCGTGTGGTTTCCGTGCCGGTACGGCTTCCCGCACGGGCTGGCGTCGCCCGCGGCGGCCCCCGCGGCCGTCCCCACAGCCGGGCCGGCGACCCCCGCGACCGCCAGCCCGAAGGCCGCGGCGAGCGCGGCCCGTCGGATACTCATCATGCTTTCCCTCCCGATGTCGGTATCCGCGTCGATCCTGCGGGGCGAACGGCCGTTTCCGTAACCTGGTAGCTACCAGGGCGCGTGGACGGATCCACGATGATCGACGATGATGAGCTGAATGACGGCTCCGTCCCAAGCAGGTCGCTACCGGATCGAGCAGCTCATCGGTGTCGGGGGGTTCGCCTCCGTCTATCTGGCCCAAGACGACGAGTTGCGCTCGCCGGTGGCGGTCAAGATCCTCGCCGACAACTGGGCCCGCCAGGACGACGTGCGCGGGCGTTTCCTCCAGGAGGCGCGGCTGCTGCGCAGGGCCGACTCCCACCTGCTCGTGCAGGTCTTCGACCTGGGCGAGCTCGACGACGGCCGGCCGTACTTCGTGATGACCTACGCCGACCGCGGCACGCTGGAGGACCGCCTGTCCGGCGGCGCGCTCGCCGTCGAGGAGGCGCTCGGCCTGATGCGCGACATCTGCCAGGGCGTGGCCGTGCTGCACAGCATCGGGGTCGTCCACCGCGACCTGAAGCCGTCGAACGTGCTGTTCTGCTCGCGGCCCGAGGGCGGTGAGCGGGTGATGGTGGCCGACCTCGGCATCGCGCGGTCCACCGACCACCTGAGCGGGCTGACGCTGCCCGCGGGCTCGCCCGGTTACCAGGCCCCCGAGCAGCTCTACTTCGACGGCGCGCCGGACGCCCGCGCCGACGTCCACGGCCTGGGCGCGCTGACCTACCACATGCTCATCGGCAGGGTGCCCGCCAAGCCGGAGCAGCGGGTGCCGCCGAGCGCGCTGCGTCCCGAGGTGCCGGAGGCGATCGACGCCGCCGTGATGCGCGCCCTGGATCCCGACAGGGAGGCGCGCTGGCCGGACGCCGCCGCCTACGCCGCGGCCCTGTCGCCGTCCACCGCCGTACCACCGCCAGGCGGGGAACGGCCGTCGAGCGAGGAAGCCCCGTCGGACGGGGAAGCGCCTTCGAGCGGGGAACCTCCTTCGGGCGGGGAAGCGCAGGTGCGGCGGCCCGAAAAGGGCCGGCGCAGGGCGATCGCCGGGGGCGCGGCGGCCGTCGTGGCAGCGGCGGCCGTCACCGCCGTGGTCGTCAACATCCCCCAGACCCCCGAACCACCCGGCGGCACCCGCGCGACGGCGAGCCCGCCGCCCGCGAGCGGCTCGACCAGCCAGTGGCTGCGGAACGACTCCGACATCCCCGGCCAATACCGCGGTCTGATCGTGCAGGCAGGCACGTACTGCAAGGAGCCCGGCCTCAGCCCGGCCCTGATCGCCGCGATGCTCAAGGCGGAGTCCGGCTACGACCCCGGCCTGTCCGATCCGGTGAAGGACGAGTACGGCATCTCCAGGTGGACCCCGTCGGTGCTGTGGTTCTGGCAGCCGGGCGGCCTGCAGAGCCCGAAGCCCACGCCGCCGTTCAGCCCGGAGCTGTCGATCCTGTCGATGGGGCGGTTCCTGTGCACGCTGGGCCCCAGGGTCGCGGACCTGCCCGGCGAGCCGGCGCTGAAGCTCGCCGCCCTCTACCGCAGCGGCGTCGACCCGCTGAAGCGGGCGGGCGGCATCCCTGAACGGTGGCGCGACTACACCGAGAAGGTCTCCCGCTACATGCGCGACTACCAGCCGGGCTGAGTGCGCGCAGGAATGCGCCGTGTTCCGAAAAGTTCCGAACAGGCTGTCAGAGGTGCTCGGGCACCGGGAAGACGGCGACGAAGCGGGCGCCGGGTGAGTGGTCGGCGAGGGTGAGGGTGCCGTCGTGGGCCACGGCGATGTCGCGTGAGAGGGCCAGGCCGAGGCCGCTGCCGCCCTTGTCCTTGGCCCTGGCGGGAGCCAGGCGGGTGAAGCGTTCGAAGACGCGTTCCCGGTCCTGCGGCGGGATGCCGTCGCCGTCGTCGGTCACGGTGACGATCACCTTGCCGCCTTCCACGGCCACTTCCAGGTCGATCCGGGTGGCGGCGTGCCGGGTGGCGTTGTCGAGGAGGTTGGTCAGGAGGCGGTCGAGCTGCATGGGCGAGCCGTAGACCGGGGCCGAGGCGCACAGGTCGGCGACGATCGGCACCCGGCCGCTCCGGCGGCGGTCGACCTGGTCCTCCGCCAGCCGGGCCAGGTCCACCACGCGGCGTTCGCCGACCGCGCCGGCGTCCAGCCGGGCCAGCATCAGCAGTTCGTCGATGATGCCGGTCAGGCGGTCGGCGGCGGCCAGCGCCTGTTCGCCGGTGGCCTGCCAGTCCGTCTCGTCGGGGTAGGTGTTGGCCAGCTCCAGCTGGGCGCGCAGGGCGGAGATGGGGCTGCGGAGCTCGTGGGAGGCGTCGGCGACGAAGCGGCGCTGGGTCTCGACCGTGCGTTCGAGGCGGTCGAGCGTGTGATTGGTGGTGGTGGCGAGGTCGGTGATCTCGTCGCCGGTGTCGGGCACGGGCACGCGCCTGCTGAGGTCCTGGCCGGTGATCTCGGCCAGCTCGGCCCGTACGCGCTCGACCGGGCGCAGGGCGGCCCCGACCACGGCCCACGCGACGCCGGAGACGCTCAGCAGGATGAGCGGGATGCCGAGGAACATCAGGACTTGTACCCATTTGATGGCCTTGTCCACGTCGGTCAGCGAGGCCGCCCCGTACACCGTGGTGACGCCGATCGGCGAGCTCACCTTCAAGGCCATGACCAGGTAGTGGGCCTCGGGCTCGGCGAGATGGCGGGACAGCGTGAGCTCGGTCGTGTAGATCTTTTCGGGCTGGTCCGCCCGGAACCTCATCAGGGTCGGGATGTTGCTCGCCCCGGGACTGGTCGCGATCACGTTGCCGCGGGCCGAGACCACCTGGAGGAGCTGGACGCGCGACGGCGTCTGAAGCACCGTGTGGAACTCTCCCGACTCCAGCTCGCTCGCCACTCGGCGCACGGCCAGCTCCAGTCTGGTCTGCACGGCCCCGCGCAGATTGGGGGGCGCGGTGGCGAGCGTGATCGCGGCCGTGATGGTGAAGACGACCGCCGCCGCCAAGGTCGCGACCGTGGTCAGCCGCGCCCGGATCGAGCGTGGAAACAGCCGTTTCGCCATCTCATTCCGACCTCCCCGTATCACCACGAGTGACGCTCACCCGTGGACCCCCTCAGCAACATGATGGCTGATCTGCGGATATACGGATACCGGGTCGCTTGCGAATACTCTCCGTATTCAGGGGTGGCCGGCCAACGCGCGCTCCCGCCAGGGCAGGAGGGCGCCCGTGGCGATCAGCAGGATCCCGGCCACCGCGATCGCGGTGCGGGCGCTCGTCAACCAGGCCAGTCCGCCCCACAGGGCCGTGGCGGCGGCGGTGACCGCGCGCCCGCTGATGGCCCAGGCGGTGAGGACGCGGGCCAGCGCGTCGTTCGGGGCGCTGCGCAACCGGTACGTGACGTAGACCGGGTTGAAGACGCCCATACAGAAGATCATCCCTAGCTCTACCGCGATCACGACGAGGAGCCCGCCCGTGCCGGGCCCCACGAAGGCGAGGCCGACGAGCCACAGGGCCCTGGCCACGCCGAAGCCGAGCAGGATCCGGCGCTGCCCGAAGCGCCGGACCAGCGGCGCGGACAACCGGGAGCCCGCCAGGCCGCCCAGGCAGGGAATGCCGAAGCCGAGCCCGTACTGCAGGGGCGTGAAGCCCAGGTCGTTCAGCATCAGGTACGTCAGCAGCGGCGCGGTCGCCATGATGAGCGCGGAGACGAGCGCGGTGTTGGCGAACAGCCGGCGCAGCACGCAGTCCGTGGCGATGACGCGCCAGCCCTCGACGACCTCGGCCAGCCGCGACGCGCCCGCGCCGCGCACGGGCGGCGCCGGCTCGGGCGCGGAGATCGCGCGCAGGCCCAGCGCGGACAGCAGGTAGCTGGTGGCGTTCAGGACGGTCGTCACGACGGGCCCCAGCATCCCGACGAGCGCGCCGCCCGCCGGCGGGCCGACCGCCGTCGAGATCCACCTGACGGTCTCGAACCGGCCGTTGGCCCGCGTCAGGTGCCGGTCGGGGACGAGGGCTCTCAGATGCGCGCCGCTGGCCCCGACGAAGACGATGTCGGCCGCGGCGACCACCACGGCCACCACCAGCAGCTGTACGTAGCTCAGCACCCCCAGGCCGTAGGCGACAGGCACGGTCAGCAGGACGAGGAACCGCAGCAGGTCGGCACGGATCATCAGCGGCCGCTTGGCCTGGAACTCGACCCAGGGCCCCAGCGGGACCGCGAGCAGGGCGCCCGCCGCCCCGCCGGCCGCCGCGATCCAGGACACCTGGGTCGCGCTGACGTCGAGGGCGAGGATGGCGATCAGCGGGATCGCGTCCAGCGCCAGCATCGTCCCCAGGCTGCTGACCGCGAAGGCCCGCCACAACCACCCGAAATCCCGCCCCAGCCCGGCGTCTTCTGCCATTCCGCCCCCTTTTGCCGGAGGCGATCAAACACCCGGAAGCGCCCGGGAAACAAACAACCGACACGCGCGATGGACAACCGTGGGTTGTACGTCATCCGCGCGCCCCGTTCAGGACGGTGACCTGGTCGCCGCGCCCGGGGTAGACCATGATCAGCAGGTGCTGAAGGGTGCCGGGTTCGCGGTAGGGAACCCGTACGCGGTAGTGCACCCGTACGCGGTAGTGGCCCTTGCCCGCGATGGCCAGGTCGGGCAGTTCGGGCGAGTCCATCGGGTCCCCGAGCAGGAGGTCCCCGCCGGGGCTCTGATAACCCACCTCGATCACCTTGTCCCAGCCCTACGACCCCGCCCGCCGCCGTCCGCCCGAGCCGGCGGGCCCGCGGCAGGGCCTTCAGGCGGTGGCGGGGTCGCCGCACGGCGGCCAGCACGCACAGCGCGGCCGGCGTGGCCGCCACGGACCCGCCCCAGGAAGAACACGACTCCTTGCAGCCCGCCCCACCTGGAGACACAGCTCCGGTCGATGGCCACGTCCACGAGGAAGGCCAGCCAGCCGGTGCCGTAAACCACGAGCATGACCCCGGCCGCCACCCGCGCGGTCACCTGACCGATCCGGGGCCGGCCCCGGCGGGTGCCCACGGATCGCCAACCTACCGCTTCAGCCGCTCAGCGCCTTCAGCGTGGCCGTGCCCCCGGGGTCGCGGTCCGTGCTCACCGGCACCAGGGCGACCTCGTCGACCCCGGCCGCGGCGTAGGCGGACAGCCGAGCGCGGATCGCGTCCGCGTCCCCGAGCAGCGCGACCGAGGCGACCAGTTCATCCGGCACGGCCTCGAACAGCTCCCTGGGATGGGGCCGGGTACGCGCGAACGCGACGACATCCGCAAAGCCGGCCTCGGCGAACATCTCTCCGTACCCGGGCGCGGCCAGATAGCCGACGACGGCGCGGCGGATGCGGTCGACGGCCTCGCGGCCGGGGTCCACGGCGGCGGTGGCCCAGGCGGCCACGCGGACGTCCGGGTCGGCGGCGCGCGCCTGCGCGGCCAGCCGCCCGGCCGAGGCGGGCGTGATCAGGTTGAGCACCATGCGGTCGGCCAGGGCTGCGGTCCGGACGGCCGACGGCCCGAAGGCGGCGACGGTCAGCCGCGAGCGCGGGGCGGGCAGCCGCAGCCGGTAGCCGCCGGCGGACCGCTCCCCGTCCAGCAGCGGCCGGAGGGCCTCGACGGCCTCCCGCAACGCGGTCGCGGGCCGGGCGCGCGAGCGTCCGTGCCACCCCTCCACGACGAGCGGGCTCGACGTGCCCACCGCGACGTCCACCTGCCGCCCGGTCAGGCCGGCGACCGAGGCCGCCCCCATGGCGATCATCATCGGATCGCGTACGCCCACCGCCAGCGGCCCGACGGTGAGCCGGATCCGCGCGGTCGCCAGCCCGATGGCGGTGGCCAGGGCGAAGGCGTCGTACGTGGCCATCTCGCCGATCCACAGCGACGGATAGCCCAGCTCGTCGGCGGCCCGGGCGGTCACCAGGGCCTCCTCGGCGGGCCGGTCCTGCCACAACCCGAGCGACACGCTCAACGAGGGGTTCACACGCGCTCCAGGAGGACGGCCGATCCGGAGCCCGCGGCGCCGCTGACGGCGGCGACGCCGTACCGGGCGCCCCGCCGGTGGAGCTCGTCGACGCAGGCCGCGACGAGGAGGGCGCCGGTGGCGCCGAAGGCGTGGCCCATGGCGATGGTGCCGCCGTTGACGTTGAACCGGTCGTCCCCGACGCCGAGGTCGCGCTGGAACTTCAGGCAGAGCGCGGCGAACGCCTCGGCGAACTCGAAGACCTCGACATCCTCGGTGGACAGCCCGGCGCCGGCCAGGACCCGCTCCACCGCGAGCTGGCCGGCCGTGAGCATGGTGACCGGGTCGGCGACGGCGGTGGCGGTGCCGGCGATCCGGGCAAGGGGAATCAGGTCCAGGCCGGTGCCGACGAGCACCAGGCCGGCGGCGTCGCAGAGGCTGGGCGAGGTGCCCCGGGTGTGCAGGTGGCGGATTTCGCCGAGCTCGGGCCGGTGCTTGAGCACGACCGCGTCCTGCTCGGGCGTGCCGGCGAAGGCGGGCGCCATCGCGGTGTAGGACTCGATCGTCAGGCCGGGGCGTACGTGCTCGTCGCGGTCCAGATCGTTGAGGCGCACGAGGGAGCGGTCGTAGCGGCCGGCCGCCCACGCCTCGGCGGCGAGCGTCTGGGTGCGCAGGCCGTACCGGTCGAGCTCGTCGCGCTCGAAGCCCTCGAGGGTGGCGACCACGTCGGCGGCCACGCCCATGTGGAGCGAGCCGACCGGCAGGGACCACAGCGGCCCGCGGTCGGAGAACATCGGCACCCGCGACACCGACTCCACCCCACCCGCCACGACCGCGCCGCTCGCGCCGGAGGCGACCAGCGCGGCGGCGGTGCGCACGGCGTCGATGCCCGAGGTGCAGTAGCGGTTGACGGTAATGCCGGGCGCGTCGAAGCCGGAGGTGAGGGCGGCGGTGCGGGCCAGGTTGCCGCCCTGTTCGGCGGTCTGGGTGGCGCAGCCGACGATCAGGTCGTCGGCCGAGCCGATCCCGGTCCGCTCGGTGAGGGCGGCCAGCAGCCCTTCCAGCATGGCCAGCGGCGTGACGCCGGACAGTCCGCCGCCGGGCCTGGCCTTGCCGCGCGGGGTGCGGACGCACTCGTAGACGTAGACGTTCACCGCAGTTGCTCCGCGCGCACCCAGGTGGCGTGGAAGCCGAGCGGCACCCGCCGCGGCAGCAGCACCCGGGCGATCGGGCCTTCGGAGATCCGGGCCGCGTGCAGGATCCGCACCTCGGAGCGGCCCTCGCGCTCGTCGGTGACGAAGCTGACCAGGTAGCCGTCGTCCTCGCCGGTCGAGCCGTCGCGCGGGGCGAAGGGGGCCTCGCTGCCGTAGACGCCGGGGCCGTAGAAGTAGGTCTCCTTGGCGCCGGTGACGTTGTCGTAGCGAACCAGGCCGTCGAAGAGGTTGGTCTCGGCGTCGGCCACGGAGACGTTGTAGGCGTAGCGCGTGGGGTATCCGGTGGCGCGCGCGTCGATCGAGGGGAACTCGGTGTTGTGGTCGGGGTCCACGTACCCCTCCGACGTGGTCCCGGTGCGCAGGTCGAAGCGGTAGCGGTACATCCGCGCGTCGAGCTTCAGGTAGGAGATCATCCGCGCCAGCGGCGAGCCGTTCCCCGACGGCGAGGGGCGGGCGACCCGGCAGACGTCCAGGGTGATCTCGTCGCCCTCCTCCCAGGCGTTGACGACGTGGTAGATGTAGCAGGGCTTGGCCTCGAACCAGCGGATCTCGTGCGCCTGGCCGCGCCGCGGGATCACGCCGAAGCGCGAGGGCAGCTCGCGGTCGAAGGTCAGCTTGTAGCGGCCCTGCCGCGCGGCGTCGAGATCCTGGTAGAGCGGCAGGTCCATGAGGATCGCGTGGTTCCGCGTGATCGCCATGTCGTGCGGCAGCCGCGCCCCCGGCAGGTCCAGCTCCACGCGGTGCTCCACGCGGCCCCCGGCTCCGACGACGCCGTAGCGCAGGTACGGCGGGCGGGGCCCGTAGTCGAACCAGAACAGCTCGCCGGTGCGCTCGTCCACCTTGGGGTGCGCCATCATGTCGCCGTTGAGCGTGTCGAGGAAGGTGTCGGCGCCCAGCGTCTCCAGCGAGAGCGGGTCCAGCCCGTACGGCGAGCCGCACAGGTACCACGAGGCCAGCACCCGGCCCCGGTGGAAGATCAGATCGGTGTTGGCCGTGTCCTTGAAGGGCAGGCCGCGGGCGTTGCCGAACGGGTTCGCCTTGGGGCTCTCCATGACGCCGGTCCACAGCGACCGGCCGGCCGCGGACTCGGCCTCGAAGGCCCGGGTGCGCACCCATCGGTTGCGGTAGCGGGCCCGGCCGTTCTCGAAGTGCACGGCGTGGACCATGCCATCGCCGTCGAACCAGTGGTAGCGCCCCTTCATCGGGAACCGCGCGTTGGGCCCGTTGCGCAGGTAGACGCCGTTGAGGTCCGCGGGGATCCGCCCGATCACCGTCAGCTCGTCGGCGGTGATCTCGTCCTGGACCGGTGCGTAGACGCCGAGCAGGTACGGGTTCGGCTCGCCCGACTCGTCCATGATTACGACACTTTCGGCCATGTCTGGAAGCTACGATAGACGAAGTCAGGCGTCAATGACCGGGCATTGACGACCTGACTTCTGCTTTCGTAGTGTGGCGCCCATCACACCCGTGGGAGCCGCGATGACGCATTCCGCCGACCGGATCGCCCGCTACACCGCCCGGGGCTGGTGGACCGGTGACACGATTGACAAGCTCCTCGCCACCCACGTCGCGGCCCGTCCCGCGGACCTCGCGATCGTGGACCCGCCGGACAAGGACGGGCCGACCAAGCGGCTGACCTGGGGGCGGCTCGGCGCGGAGGTGGAGCGAGTGGCCGGCGTGCTGCACGCGCACGGCGTCGGCCCCGGCGACGTGGTCGCCGTTCAGCTGCCCAACGGCGTCGAACTGGCGGTGAGCTTCCTCGCGATCGTCCGGCTCGGGGCCACCGTCACGCCGTTCCCCGTGCAGTACCGCGAGTACGAGCTGGCCCAGCTGCTGCCGCTGTCCGGCGCCCGGCTGCTGGTCACCGGCCGGGAGTCCAGGGCGCCCGAGGGCACGCCCACGCTGTCGTGGCCGGACGACCTGGAGGACGCGACGGGAGCCGGGGCGCCGCGGCGCGACGCCGACCCCGCCGAACGCGTGACGATCTGCTGGACCTCCGGCACCGAGGCCGTTCCCAAGGGCGTGCCGAGGTGCCACTACGACTGGCTGGCGGTCGAGGCGATCTGCACGGCCGCGGCCGAGCTCACCGCCCGGGACGTCATCCTCAACCCCTTTCCGATGGTCAACATGGCCGGGATCGGCGGCGTCTTCCTGCCGTGGCTGCGGACCGGCGCGCTGCTGGTCCAGCACCAGCCCTTCGACCTGCCCACCTACCTGGCCCAGATCGCGGCCGAGCGGGTCACGTACACGCTGGCCCCGCCCGCGCTCCTCACGCTGCTCCTGCACCAGGAGGCGATCCTCGCGAGAACCGACATCTCCTCGCTCACCCGCATCGGCTCCGGCTCCGCCCCGCTGCCGCCGCCGATGGTGCGCGGCTGGCAGGAGAGGCACGGCATCGCGATCATCAACTTCTTCGGCTCCAACGAGGGCATCGCCCTGCTGTCGGATCCCGCCCACATGCCCGACCCGGAGGTCCGTGCCCGATTCTTCCCGCGGCCGGGCGCGCCGGGGGCGCCGGAGCTGCTCGACCGGGTGAGCACCAGGCTGGCGGGCCCGGGCGGCAAGGAGATCACCGAGCCCGGTGTCCCCGGCGAGCTGCGGCTGAGCGGCCCCACGGTCTTCGCGGGCTACCTGCCGGGCACGGCCGCGGCGGACCCGTTCGACGAGGACGGCTACCTCAGGACCGGCGACCTGTTCGAGATCGCCGGCGAGCGGGGGCAGTACCTGCGCTTCGTCGACCGCGCCAGGGACATCGTCATCCGCGGCGGCATGAACGTCGCCCCCGCCGAGCTGGAGGCGCTGCTCGCCGGGCA
Organism: Nonomuraea sp. NPDC050451; assembly: GCF_044458585.1. Classification (NCBI taxonomy): domain Bacteria; kingdom Bacillati; phylum Actinomycetota; class Actinomycetes; order Streptosporangiales; family Streptosporangiaceae; genus Nonomuraea; species Nonomuraea sp. NPDC050451. The sequence goes on along the minus strand of NZ_JBITHZ010000025.1, from coordinate 164,653 downwards.
CCCGTCGATCGCCGAGGTGGCGGTGGCCGGATACCCCGACGAGGTGCTGGGCGAGCGGGTCTGCGCGGTCGTGGTCCCCAAAGGCGAGATCGACCTGGAGTCGGTCGTGGCCTTCCTGCGGGACAAGGGCATCGCCTCGTACAAGCTGCCCGAGCGGCTGGAGATCGTCGACGCGCTGCCCAGGAACCCCGTCGGTAAGATCCTCAAGAGGGAGCTGAAGCTGTGATCCGCATCCTGGGCGGCCACCAGACCGACTTCGCCCGCTCCGGGGCGGACCTGTTCGGGATGCTGCGCGAAGCCGCGCTCGGGGCGCTGGAGGCGGCGGCCGTACCCGCCGAGGACGTGCAGGTGGCGCACGTCGGCAACCTGGCGGGCGAGCTGTTCGCCGGGCAGGCGCACCTGGGCGGCCTGGTCGCCGCGATCGACCCCGCGTGGGCCATGCTCCCGGCGTCCCGGCACGAGGCCGCGTGCGCCTCTGGGTCCATGGCGGTCCTGGCCGCCATGGCCGACCTGGAGGCGGGGTTCTACGACGTGGCGCTCGTCGTGGGCGTGGAGCTGATGCGCAACGTGGGCGCGAAGGAGGCCGCTCAGCACCTGGGGTGCGCGGCCTGGGCCGGGCGGGAGGCGCAGTCGGCGGACTTCCCCTGGCCCGCGCTGTTCGCCGAGATCGCCGACGAGGTGGACGCCCGCCACGGCCTCTCCCACGACCACCTCGCCGCGATCGCCGAGATCAACCACGGCAATGCCCTGCGCAACCCCCTCGCCCAGACCCGCTCCTGGTCCTATCCCGAGGGCTGCTTCGGAGCGGACGACGTGCTCAACCCGGTGGTCGAGGGGCGGCTGCGCAAGTACGACTGCGGGCGCATCACCGACGGCGCCGCCGCCGTGGTCCTGGCCTCCGACCGGTACGGCGGGCGGGGCCCGGCCATCGCGGGGTGGGGGCACCGTACGGCGCCGATGCCGCTGAAGGACCGGCTGGCCACGCGTGCGGAGTACCTGTTCCCGCACCTGCGGCGGGCCGCGCTGGACGTCTACGGACGCGCCGGGCTGCGCGGGCCCCAGGACGTGGACGTGATCGAGACGCACGACTGCTTCACGATCACCGAGTACGTCGCCCTCGACCACCTGGGGCTGACACCGCCGGGCGAGTCCTGGCGGGCGATCGAGTCCGGGATGATCGCCTTCGACGGCGGCCTCCCGGTCAACCCGTCGGGCGGCCTGCTCGGCCTCGGCCACCCGGTCGGCGCCACCGGCGTACGCATGCTGCACGACGCGGCCCGCCAGGTCTCCGGCGCCGCGGGCGAGTGCCAGGTGCCGGGCGCGCGCACGGCGCTGACCCTCAACATCGGGGGCAGCTGCACCACGGTCGCCCTGTTCGCCGTCACCCGCGACTGACGCCCAGCCGCAGCCGCTGCTCGGGCATGACGAAGTGCACCTCGGTACGGCCGAGCGCCTGCCCGCACGACCGGCACCGCAGACAGGGACGGAACGGCCGGCCGCACGCGCGATGGGTGACGCGCAGGTCGGTGTCCGGCGGGCCGGCGTACCAGGTCTGCGCCCAGTCGACGATGAAGGCGAAGATCCCGAAGAAGTCCAGCCCCTTGCCGGTCAGCCGGTAGCGGGGCCGCGCCCCCGGCTCGTCCGCGGCGAGCACCCCCAGCTCCGTGAAGCGCCGCAGCCGGTCGGCCAGCACCGACGGCGCCACGCCGAGCTCCGACTGGAAGTCGGCGAACCGCCGGGTGCCGAGGAACGCGGCCGCGAGGATCACCGTGCTCCACCGGTCGCCCAGCAGCTCGAAGGTCTCGGGGAGGTACGACAGCGGGTCGCGCCCGGCCTCGCCCCGCACGGTCCTGCGGTGATGACGCGCCACCGTCACCTGGGCGAACGTGGCCGCCCCCCGCACGGTCTCGGTGTCGCGTGCGGTGACCGGCGCCCCGCCGCAGCTCGCGCAGCCCAGCTCCACGTCCGTACGCCGCCCGCAGACGTCGTGCGCCAGCTCCGGCAGCCCGTGGCGGCGCGGCACCCACCTGCGCTCCCACGACCAGATCTCCACGAGCAGCGGCCACAGCTCGATCGCCCGCTCGGTCAGGAGATATTCGGTGCGGGTGCGGCCCTGCTCCCGGTAGGGGACCGGCCGCAACAGGCCGCCCGCGACCAGCTCTTTGAGCCGGTTGGCCAGCACCGACTCGGACATGCCCAGCTCGTCCCGCCAGTCGGCGAAGCGCCGGATGTGCAACAGGAAGGCCCGCTGCAGGATCAGCAGCGTCCACTGGTCGCCGATCGCCAGCAGCGCCTGCCCGATCGCGCTGGGCCGCTCCGTTCCCGTCACCCGCTCCGCTCCTCGCCGCCGGCCGCTTCGGCTGTAAAAGCTATCCGAGCCGCGCTCGTCCGCGTGCGGTACGCACCTTCAAGTGCGTACTTCCTAGTAGAGAGCAGCTCTCCGTAGGGTCGTGGCAGCGAAACCTGATGAGGGAGTCATCGATGCGCGCAGTCGTCATCCACGCTTTCGGCGGGCCCGAGGCACTGGAGATCGCGGACGTGCCGGTACCCGCGGTCCGGGAGCGGCAGGTCCGCATCCGGGTCGAGGCGGCGACGGTCAATCCGGTCGATCTGGCCACCCGGTCCGGGGCGCTCACGGAGGCGGGCCTGCTGCCGGCCCGCGACGTGATCGGCATCGGCTGGGACGTGGCCGGGACCGTGGACGAGGTGGGCCCCGGCGTGACCGGCATCGTGCCGGGCGAGCGGGTGATCGGCCTGTCGGACCGCCTCGACGTGCCGCTGGGCGCCCAGGCCGAGTACGTCGTCCTCGACGCGGACGCGGTCACCCGCGCGCCGTCGGGCCATTCGGCGGTGGAGGCCGCGACGTTGCCGCTCAACGGGCTCACCGCGGTGCAGGCGCTCGACCGGCTGGAGCTGGCCGCCGGGCGGACGCTGCTGGTCACCGGCGCGGCCGGCGCCGTGGGCGGGTTCGCCGTGCAGCTGGCCGCCGCGCGGGGACTCCGGGTGGTCGCGGTGGCCGGTGCCGAGGACGAGCCGCTGGTACGCGGGTTCGGCGCCGAGTGGTTCGTGCCGCGTACGGCGCGGCTGGGCGAGGCCGTACGCGCTCTCGTGCCGGGCGGCGTGGACGGGGCGCTGGACGCCGCGGTCGCCGGGGCGGCGGCTTTGGACGCCGTCCGCTCGGGCGGCGCCTTCGCCGCGCTGGTCGCGGGCGGGGCGCCGCTGCCGTTGCGCGGCACGCGGGTGTTCGACCACTGGATCCGCGCCGACGGCGCCCGCCTCGCGGACCTGGTCGCGCTGGTCGAGGCCGGCTCCCTCACCCTTCGCGTCGCCGAGACCCTGCCCCTGGACCAGGTCGCCGCCGCCCACCACCGCCTCACCAAGGGCGGCCTCCGCGGCCGCCTCGTCCTCGTCCCCTGACCCCGACCACCCACCGACGGCGGGACCGCCCCCGAACCCCGCCACGCTCCGACGCTGCAGCCTCCCCCGAACCCGACCACCCACCGACAGCGCAGCCTCCCCCGGGCGCTCATGCGCGGGAGCGGCTGAGGGTGAGGGTGAGGGCGGCGGCGAGGGCGGCGATGACGGCGTAGGCGAGCGTGGTGACGTCGGTGCCGTGCTGCCAGCCGAGAGCGCCGATCGTGGTGGCCATGGCGGCCACGCCCAGGGAGGAGCCGACGTAACGGGCGGTGTTGTTGGCGCCCGAACCCATGCTCGCCCTGGCGATCGGCACGCTCTCGATGGCCAGGTGGGTCAGCGAGGCGTTGATGAGCCCGCTGCCGACGCCGCCCACCACCAGCCCGGCGACGACCCGCGTCCAGGGGGCGGCGTCCGCGACCCCGAGCGTGAGCAGGGCTCCGGCGGCGGACAGGAGCAGGCCGAGCGCCAGGCGGACGCCCGAGTGGACGCGCAGGTGCCGGGCCAGCAGGGAGGCCAGGAACGACATGCCCGACCACAGCGAGAACAGCACGGCGCTGGTGAGCGGGGTGAGCGAGCGGGTCACCTGGAGCACGGTGGGCAGGTAGCTCATCATCCCGATGACGGCGATCCCCGTGACGAACGCGCCCGAGGTGGCCACCAGGAAGAGCGGGCGGCGCAGCAGGCCGAGGTCGATGAGGGGCTCGCGGCGGCGGTGCTCGATCAGCGTGAACGCGGCCAGCAGCACGACCGCGGCGGCGAACGACGCGTACACGACGGGCCGGTTCCAGCCCAGCCGGCCCTCGGTGACCCCGGCGAGCAGCGCGGCGGTGCCGAGCGCCAGGGTGATCGCGCCGGGCAGGTCGTGCGGCCGGCGGCGGTCGCTGCGCGACTCCGGCAGCATCCGGCCGGCCACCAGGGCCAGGACCGAGCCGGCGACGGCGATCAGGACGTGCACGCCGCGCCAGCTCCAGGCGGCGGCGATCGAACCGGACAGCAGCGGGCCCAGGGCGATGCCCAGCCCCAGCATCGCACCGTAGCGGCCGGTCACCCGGACGCGGTCCGGCCCGCCCGGGTAGGCGTGGCCGAGCATGCCCAGGCTGCCCGCCAGCATGGCCGCGCTCGCCCCGCCCTGCACCAGCCTGGCCACGACGAACATCGCGGTGTTCGCGGAGAGCGCCGCCAGCAGGGCTCCGGCGGCCAGCACCCAGGTGCCGGCGACGTAGGCGCGCCTGCGGCCGTGGTCGTCGGCGAGCCCGCCCGCGACCAGCAGGAGGGCGGACAGGCCGAGCGAGATCGAGTTCAGCATCCAGGCGGGACCGGTGGGCCCTGAGCCGAGGTCGGCGGCGGCCTGGGACAGCGTGACCATCGGCACCGTGTAGTTGATCAGCGCGAGCAGCGCGGCGGCGCAGGCCGCCACGGCCACCGTACCCGCCGCATGCGGGGCCGTCTGTGCGGGAGCCGATCGGGTGAGTGTCACGGCACCTCCTTGGTTCATTCATTGAACTATGGAGGCACACGCTAACACGCCAAGGTTCAATGAATGAATTACCCTGGGGGTCATGGCGCTCGGCAAGAACTACGACGGCCAGGACTGCTCGCTCGCCCGCTCCCTGGAGCTGGTCGGCGAGCGCTGGACGATGCTCGTCATCCGCGACGCCCTGTACGGCGTGCGCCGCTACGGCGACTTCCTGGCCCACCTCGACATCCCGCGGGCCGTGCTGTCCCAGCGCCTCACCACGCTCGTGGACGCCGGGGTCCTGCGCCGCCACCGCTACCAGGAGTCGCCACCGCGCGAGGAGTACGTCCTGACCGAGATGGGGCAGGAGCTCTGGCCGGCCGTCCTCGTCCTGAGCAGCTGGGGCGAACGCCACTTGTCGGCCAAGCCGCGCCGGATCTTCTGCCACGTGCCCTGCTACACCAGGATCGACGGCTACGGCATGTGCCCGGCCTGCGGCGTCCGCCCCGAGCTGACCGAGATCGAGGTACGCCCCGGCCCTGACGCCGACCTCTTCCGGGACGACCCGGTCAGCCGCGCCCTACGGCACCCGCACCGCATGCTCGAACCCCTGCCGCACACCGCCGCGGAAGCCACCTGACACCCACCACTGACCCTTGTCTGACCTCGCGTCCGCGGAAGCCACCTGACAGCCACTGGGCCGTGCCTTACCTCGCGTCTACGGAAGCCACCTGACCGCCACCGGCCCGTGCCTTACCTCGCGTCTACGGAAGCCACCTGACCGCCACCGGCCCGTGCCTTACCTCGCGTCTACGGAAGCCACCTCACAACCACCGGCCCGTGCCTTACCTCGCGTCCGCGAACCGCTCGACGCCGTCGATCCCGTGCGGGGCCGGCGCCGCGTGCCCGGAGTCGTTGAACGTGCCCTCACGCCGTACGGTGTGCCAGCGCAGCCGCACGCCCAGCAGGGCCGTCGCCAGGGACTGGATGACCACGAGGTACATGAGCTGGCGGTAGACGAACTGCTGGAGCGGCAGCACCCAGAGCGCGGAGGCGCGTTCGCCGTCCAGGCGGAGTGCGTACCAGCCCGTCAGCGCCTGCACCACCACGAAACCGGCCCATACCGCGACGACCGGGAGAGGATCGCCCAGGACCGTGTTGTAGATCGCCATGAGGTCGACGACAGGGGCCAGCAGGGGCAGCAGCACCTGGAACAGCGTCAGGTAGCCGAGGCAGCGGCGGCCGAACGGGCCGGGCCCGAGGACGGCACGCCGATGCTTCCACATCGCCTGCATGGTGCCGTAGCACCAGCGGTAGCGCTGCTTCCACAGCTGGCCGAGCGAGGTGGGCGCCTCGGTCCAGGCCAGCGCCTTCTCCTCGTAGACCACGCGCCATCCGACCCGGCACAGTGCCATCGTGAGGTCGGTGTCCTCCGCCAGCGTGTCGGTGCTCACCCCGCCCAGCGCCACGAGCGCCGAACGCCGGAACGCCCCGATCGCGCCGGGCACGGTGGCCATGCAGTCGAGCAGTTCGAAGGCGCGCCGATCGAGGTTGAAGCCGATGACGTACTCGATGTGCTGCCAGCGCCCGATCATGCCGCGCCGGTTGCCGACCTTGGTGTTGCCGCTCACCGCGCCGACCGTGGGGTCGGCGAGCTGGCGGACCAGGTGGCCGATCGTGGCGGGTTCGAAGACGGTGTCGCCGTCCACCATGATGAGCAGCTCGTGGGTGGCCTGGGCGATGCCGGTGTTGAGCGCGGCCGGCTTGCCGCCGTTGGGCCGGCGGATCACCCGTACGCCGGGCAGCCCCAGCGCCTCAGCCAGCGTGGCGGTGTCGTCGGTCGAGCCGTCGTCGACGACGAGGATCTCGAGCGGGCCCTGGTACGTGGTGTCGACCAGCGACCGTACCGTCGCCTGGATGCCGGCCGCCTCGTTGTAGGCGGGCACGATCACGGTCACCGGCGGGGGCGCGGACCACACGGGCGCGCGACCCTTTCGCCGCTTGCCGCCCCTGTTGCGTGCCGCGTGCACCCAGGCGAGCCCAGCGAAGAAGCCGAGCCGCCCCAGTGTGAGCGCTCCGGCGGCCAGCAGCACCCATGCCAGCACGTCGGCGAACGTCTCCGAAGCACGCTGGGCCAGGTTGAGCGCGGAGCCGGCGAACTGTTCGGCTCCGCCGGCCGGCTGGTGCGCCGAGGGCATGCCGAGCGCCTTGGTGACCGTGACGGCGCGGTAGCCCTTTCCTGCCAGCTCCCGCAGGACGGCTCCGACGGCCTCGACGGTCTGCCGCCGGTCGCCACCCGAGTCGTGCATCATGACGATGGCGCCCCGGCCCCTGGCCGGCAGCGAGGACGCCACGATGTTCGTCGTCCCGGGGCGGCTCCAGTCCCTGGTGTCGAGATCCGTCAGCGTGACGAGATAGCCCTCGGCCGCCAGGGCCTTCATGCTCGCCCACTGCGGCCCGGAGATCGCCGCGGGGGTCGAGGAGTAGGGCGGGCGGGCCAGCGTCGTGTGCAGCCCGGTCGCTCCGGCCAGCGCCCGCTGCGTCAGCGACAGCTCCAGTTTGAACCGCCAGTTGGGCAGCGCCGCGAGGTCGGCGTGCGAGTAGGTGTGGTTGCCCAGTTCGTGCCCCTCGGCGACGATGCGTCGCGTCAGCTCGGGGTATTTCGCCACCTTGGAGCCGACGGTGAAGAAGGTGGCCTTGGCACCGTACTTCTTCAGCATGTCGAGCACCTGCGGGGTCCACGCCGGGTCGGGGCCGTCGTCGAACGTCAGCGCGATGGTCCTGCTCGGCAGGCGGGCGCTGGAGGGCCCGTTCGCCGTGATGTTGAGTACGGGGCCGCCGCGCCGTACCTTCTCCAGCTCCGGGGACGGGGAGCCGGTGGAGGGTGGGGGCGCGTGTGTCTCTCCGACGACGTTGGTCACGTACCCGTTGAGCACCAGCGCGGCGGCGGCCAGCAGCATGCAGACGGCGAGCGGGAACCAGTGGCCCTTGGGGTCGGCCGGGGGTCTCGCGGTCGGCGCGGGCGGGATGTGCGGTCGTTCGTCCTGTTGCCGGGCAGTGTGGTCCTGCCAGGCCGGGAGCGGCGCGGACGGCCAGACCAGCTTGTCGGGCTCGTGTGGGCCGTTCACTTCTTCGGGCCCTTCGTCCGGTCCGGATCGAGTCCCGGCGGCGTCCTGGTCTGGCCGGGCGGCTCGCTGTCCGTGGGGCCGGCTGTGGGGTCGGCTGCGGGATCCGTGGCGGGGCCGGTGCTCGGCGCATCCGTGCTGGGCCGCGGCGTGGGCCGCGCCGACTGCGGCGAGGTCTGCCCGGACGTCGCCGACGGCCTGACCTGGCCGGTGGCTCTGGGGGTCGGCCGGCGCGACGGCGGGCGTGTCGTATCCGGGCGCGTCACGGAGGGGGTCGGCTGCTCGGACCGCGTCGGCGAAGGCGTCGGCGAGCGGTCCGGCGAAGCCGTGCCGTCCGACGCTCCTCGGCTGTCGCCCGGCCAGCCGTTCACCGAGAGCGTCGTGCTGGAGAACATTCCGGCGATCACGACGGCGAGCAGCGCGAGAGCCAGGACGCTCGCGGCGATCGAGCCGATCATGATCAGCCTTCGACGCCGTCCGCTCTGGTTGACGAAGACGGCTGTCGGGTTGTGTTGCTCAGGAGGCACGCGGAAATCGTAGTGACAGGGAGCAAAGTAGAGAAACTAGGGCATTCTTGACATCGCCCCCAAAATTGCCCGACACGCCCAGTCAAGCGTGCGGCGGCGCCCAAGAAGCGGGCGACCAGGAGACGGGGGCGGCCAGGAGGCGGGGGCGGCCAGGGATCGGGGCGGTGGCCCGGGGGCGGGGCGATGGCCAGGGGCGGGGCGGCCAGGGCCTCATGCGGGCAGCAGCCACGCGCACAGGGCGGCCGTCAGTGTGACCGTGTCGGCGGGAGCGGGGCCGGGAGCAGGAGCGGGAGCGGGGCCGGGGGCGGCGCCGGGGCCGGATGCCCACGCGACTGCCCCGTCCGGCCGGACGAGCGCTGCCGTCAGATCGTCGCGATCCTTGACGGTCGCCTCGACCACGTCCAGCACCCCGCGCCACGGCCCCGCCGCCTCCGCGATCTCCGGCTGCGACGGCGCGTGGACGAGCAGCGCCCGCCCGCTCCCGCACAGCTCCGAGAGCGTGCGCGTCTCCCCCGAACTCGTCACCAGCCGCAGGTCCGGGCAGGCGCGACCGGTCAGCGGGTGCGTGGCGGGGTACGGGAACTCGTACCGGGTGCCGAGCCCGTTCAGCATCCGGCCGAAGTAGCGGTTGACGTCCGGGAGGTCGAGCAGGTCCGACACGATGTCGCGCATGGCCGCCGCGTGCGCCCCCGGCAGCGACAACGCGGACTGGGCCCGCGTGTTGTGCAGGACAGCGGCGCCGACGGGGTGGCGTTCCGCGGTGTAGGTGTCGAGCAGGCCCTCGGGGGCGCGCCCGGCGACGGTGGCGGCGAGCTTCCAGCCCAGGTTGGCGGCGTCCATGAGGCCGAGGTTGAGTCCCTGGCCACCGTTCGGCGAGTGGACGTGGGCGGCGTCGCCCGCCAGCAGGACCCGGCCGCTCCGGTACGTGGCCGCCTGGCGGGCCCCGTCGGTGAACCGCAGCGGGCCGTTCACCTGCGGGAGCTCGACGTCCACGCCCGTCACCCGGAGCAGGCTCTGGCGCATCTCCTCGGCGGTCAGCGGCAGCCCGCGATCTTCGGGGAACCCGTCGAACTCGATCGTCGCCACCATCCCGGGCGCCCGCATCAGCCGGCCCGCTGGGGTCCAGCCCGGCTCGGGGAGCCGGTCGAGGCCGGGGGCGTCGGTCAGGACCCGCCGTACGACGCTCGTGGGTTCGGTGCCGGGGAAGTCGAACCCCGCCAGCTTGCGCACGGTCGAGCGTCCCCCGTCGCAGCCGACCAGGTACGGCGCGGACAAACGCCGCTCCCCTGCCGGGGTGGCGACGGTGACGGTGACGCCGGAGTCGTCCTGGGTCAGGGCGACGACCTCGCACTCACGCGACACGCCGCCCTCTCCCCCGCCGATCGAGGCGAGGTGTTCGGCGAGGACCCGTTCGAGGTCCCGTTGCCAGATCAGCGTGCCGACCCGGTCCGGCTCCTCCTGCAGGGCTGGGTCGATCTTGAAGATCTGCGCGAAGTGCCCCTTCTCGCTGCCGTGGTCGCGCGCCTTGTCGGCAAGGCCCTGCTCCCTGTACGCGTCCAGGACCCCGCCCAGCCCACGGCGGCGCAGCGCCTCGGCGGCCAGCGGGCCGATCCCGCGCGCCTTGGGCTCGGCGCTCGGCTCGGCGAGCCGTTCCAGCACCAGCGGCCTGGCTCCGGCGAGCCGTAACTCGGCGGCGAGCAGCAGCCCCACGGGCCCGGCCCCGACCACGATGACGTCGGCATCCATCGTCGCTCCCTAAACTAGACTAGACCGTCTCGTCTCGTAGACTAGTCCTCATCCGAAGGAAGTGGGTACAGACCATGGCCGAGCACGGCCCGCGACGCTCCCCGGTCAAGCGCCGGGCCATCCTCGACGCCGCGATCAAGGTGTTCACCGACCAGGGGTACGCCCGGACGAGCGTGGACGCCATCGCCGCGGTGGCGGGGGTGGGCAAGCAGACCGTGTACGGCCACTTCGGGGACAAGGAGCAGCTGTTCCTCGCCGCGGTCCAGGAGGCCAGGTCGGCGGTGAGCACCACGCCGGTCGCAGGCGACACGGAGGGCATGCCGGGCATGTCGGGCATCGTCTTCAGCGGGGATCCGCGCGAGGACCTCACCGCGCTCGGCGGGCAGATCCTCGACATCGCACTCTCACCCCGCGTGTCCGCGCTGCACCGGCTGACCATCGCGGAGGTGGCGCACCATCCGGAGCTCCAGCGCACCTGGCGGGAGAGCTCGGCGTCGGCGGACCACGCGGTGGTCGACTACCTGCGCGACTGCGACGCCGACGGACGGCTGCGGATCCCGGACCCGGCCAAGGCGGCGCGCCAGTTCTCGCACCTGGTGATCAGCGAAGGACGGGTCGAGACGGCGTACGGGATGCTGCCGCTGCGGCCCGAACGGCGCCACGCCATCGCCGCCGACGCCGCGGACCTCATCATCCGCGCCCACCGCCCCTGACACCGCACGAGGCACCACATGGGGAGACGCTGCCGCACGATCGCCACCCGCGCGGACACACAGGTCCCGTGATGCCACCCGCGCGGACACACGGGTTCCGTGATCCCACCCGCGCAGACACACGGGCTCCGTGATCCCACTCGCGGGCCGGCAAGCCCTTGATCGCCGCACACCGATTCGCGACCTCTTGATCGGCCGCGCGGCTGCCAGCCCCCATGGTCGCGTGCCGCTCCAGGACGCACCGGCGACCTGGCCAGTGCAGGGCGGTTGCGCCATGACGCACCCCTCCGCCGCTCCAGCCGACCGTCCCCCAAGGCCGCACGCCAGTCAGGGGAGGCCGTCGCGTGATCACGCGCGCGGTTCGTTCACCGCGGCGCGGGCCGCGGCGCATCTACGTGGTGGATTCAGAAGGGCCGGAGATAACCCTTTAGGACGACCCTTTCCAGCGATTATCACGTTTCGTGATGCACCTTGAACAAAATGCAAGAGACACATCACATGACAGCGTGCCGAGAAATATCCTGATTGCCACGTGGGCGAGGGCTCGGGGTGTGTGGAGGGGCATGTACGCGCATGGATAGAAAGCACCCTGGAAAAAAATGGTGAGATGTCCTATCTGTCGGTCTTGGGCATCAAGTGAACAATGTGACCAGTGTGCCTGGCGGGTTCGTACGCCACTCATTCTCGGACCGGCGACACCCGAACTGCACCGGAATTTCCGTTCCCATCTGGAGCGCGCCCAAGCCCGGCACGACATCTGTGCCGCGCTCCGGGCCACGGGAGCTCCTGGCGAGGAGGACGGGCAGCTGCTCCAGGAGTTGCTGGACCGCGCCGTCAGAGGCACCTCGGCAGCTGAGGAGACGGTCGAGAGCTGCCGCACCCGGCTCCGCATCGAGCGGGTGCCGCGCTGGCCGCTGAAAGACGTGTTGAGTCAGATGCTCGGCCACGTGATCAGGGGCGAGATCTCGGGGCTGCTGGTCGTCGGCCTGGGCGCGGACCGGGTGGCGGCGCGCAAGATCAAGGCGGGCAAGCACGGGACACCGCTGGAAGTGGACGGCCCGGACTGGAGCAGGACCTGGGAGGAGATCGGCACCGGCCTGCCGGCGGACCGTACGATCTGCCGGTTCGTCCTCGCCGGCGGCGTGGGCGACCAGCCCGACGACGTGCTGGACGCCGCCTCCCACGCCGACGCCCTCTATGCCCAGCTGGACAGCGCGTACGCCCTCACCAGCGGCCGGGTGGCGCTGGCCCTCGTGCTGGACCGGCCGGGCTGGCCACTGCTGGACCAGGTGGCGCGGGAGCTGGCCCGGCACCGGCAGCCGGTCGCCGCGCTCCATGGGGAGGACTTCGACAAGGCCGTCCAGCAGATGATCGACCGATCGCCGTTGCGCGAGCCGTACGCGCTGGTGCTGGGGCAGATCGACGCCGACAAGGGCACGGCCTCGCTGGTCACGCGGACGCTGTTCGAGACCGGCACGGTGCCGGGCAAGGACGTGCAGAAGGCGCTGACCGTCCAGGCACCGGAGGCGATCAGCGGCGGGGTGTGCCTGCCGGTGGTCAGGTTCACGTGGGGGCCGCCCGAGACCTGGGAGCTGGTGGGCAGCGGCTTCCTGCCGCTCGGGCCGGGCGAGAGCGCCGGACTGTGGGCGGTGCTCGACGGCGTCGACCGGGTCCGCCTGGTCGGCCAGACCAAGGAGGTGCAGCCCGACCGCAGATCCTGGTCCGAGCTCTACAAGTCGTTCTCCGTCTGGACGCAGCGGCGGCGGACCGTCGACCTGGTCTTCCTGCTGGAGCTGAACACCACGGAGGACAGGATCTCACTCGACCGGCGCGGGCTGGTCCGCGAGGTGATCACCAAGGCGAGCCGGGCACTGGCCGCACGCGATCTGCTGCGGGTCGGGTTGGTCGGCTACCGCGACCACGGCAGCAGGCGGCTGTACCGCACGGAACCCGTGGTCGACACCGTGCCGCTCGGCCGCCCCGACGAGGCCCGCGCCCGGCTCGACGACTGGGACAACGGCCCGGCCCATCCCACGACGGCGGCGCTGTCGGACGCCCTCCACGCCGCGTCGGAAATCCCGTGGCGAGATCGCAGCGCCCGGTTCGTGGTCACCGTTGGAGACCGTATGCCCTGCGGCACGGATCAGTTCAGCAAGCTGACGCCGGAGATCTGCCCCGGCCGGCGTTCCTGGAAGCGCGGCCTCGAGCAGGTCAAGCGGGACGGCGCGCGTTGCCTCGCGGTGGTGAGCGGGAAACGCCGGATCAAAGGGGACCGATCGTGGGAGGCCATCGGTGAGAACGGCCGCTTCGACGCGGACAGGGTGACGGCGGATGATCTTCTGGAAGCTCTGGGGCTGGCGGGCGACTTCCCGTTCGCGCAGATCGCGGCCGGCGAGGAGGGGTCGCCGTGACTGAGACCCCGCAACCACCCGTACGGCGTCTGCCCGACCGCCTGCCGGAACTCGAGGCGGAGGCCGTGTCCCCCACCCGCCCGGCCGTGCTCTCTCCCGGGCTCCCTCCCGGCCCCGACGATGACGCCGACGTTCCGTTCGCCCCGCCCGCGGACGTGGCCAAGGGCATGCGGATCGGCCTGTGGGGAGCGAGCGCCAGCGGCAAGACGACCTTCGTGAACGCTCTGGCCCACGTCGCCAACAACACCACCGATTACGGCAGGTGGCGGGTCATGGGCATGGACGACGGCGAGCGGACCTTCCTCACCGAGGGCAAGCAGCGCCTGATCAACGAGGGCGGTTTCCCCGAGGCCACCATCTCCGGCAGCGAGCTCCGCTTCGGTTTCGCGGGGCAGCGCCTGGACGGCACGGAGACCCATTTCGTGCTGCACGTCCAGGACCGGCCCGGCGGCGACTTCCACGACCGCAGCGCGGACATGGAGCAGGTGGCCTCTCAGCTCGCCCAGTGCCAGGGCTTCGTGCTGCTCTTCGACCCGCTCCGGGAGCGGCGCGACTCCAACAGCGCCGACTACCTGTTCGGCATGCTGGAGCACATCACCACGCTGCTCGTGAAATCCGGAGAGACCAAGCTCTATCTGCCGTTCGAGGTCGCGGTCTGCGTGACGAAATGGGATGACCCAGGCGTGTTCATGCCCGCCCGCGCGGCCGGCTGGGGCACCCAGGACAAGCCGGACGGCGCGCCACGGGTAAAAGATCACGATGCGAAGGCCTATTTCACCTGGGCGTGCCGCTATTTCGGCGCCGACGTCGGGCAGCGCGTCGACCGGATCATTGAAAAGTATTTCGATCCGGCGCGCACCTGCTATTTCGTCTCCTCTTCCGTCGGCTTCCGGCGGTACGACGGCGAACGTTTCGACGCCCGGAAATTCGCCAATGTGCAGGGCAACCGGATCAGCCAGATCAATCCGATCAATGTGATCGAGCCCTTTCTGGAGCTCGAGCGAAGGCTCCGGAGAAGGCGATGAGCGGGCGGAGCGTACTCACGGAGTGGGCGGTGATGTCCAAGCCGCCCGGAGCGACGGACGACTACCGGATCGTCGACTGCAGCCTCGGCGAGGACGATCACATGCGGTTCGGGCAGCTCATCAGGCTCGTCAATCCGGGCACCCCGCGCGGCCGCCGCGACGGGGCCATGGACGCGCTGCCCTGGGTGACCTTCAGCGCCCCGGAGGCCAGCGGCGACGGACGCCGCTGGTCGGCCGTCGCGGTGCGGGAATGGTCGGACGAGCTGGACGCCAGTGACCGGGCGATCATGCCGACCCGGTACTTCACCTTTCCCTATGAGGACGGCGCCCAGGTCGGCATCGGCTACCGCGACCTCTACGAGGCCGTCCTGCGTACACCGTCGCCGGGTCCGAGCGGCGAGCAGGTCAGGCTCGAACTGCCCCACCTCGGCACCGGGCGGTACACCGCCGGGCAGGTCGGGCTGCGGTGGTGCGCCGGGGTGGCGGCGCTGCTGCTCGAAGGGCCGGTCGTGCTGACCGACGCGCCCCCGCTGAGCCCGCTCGACCGGCTGGACTGCCTGGATGCCGTCGTCGCCTTCCTCCCGTACGGCATCCGCGCCTCGCTGACGGCGAGCACGTGGGCCGACAACATCGCGGACCATCGCATCCGGCTGATGTTCGGCGAGTGGGCGAGGACGCGCCAGCTCGAAGTGCGCTGGGGTGCGCCGCCGCCGCCCCCGGCCGACGAGGACGCGCAGGTCTACCTGCGATGGATCTCCACCATGCTGGAGTCCGACCCGGACGAGCTGCTCCACCGGCTGAGCGGGTTGCGCGAGCCGCTTGAGTTCAACAGCCCCCAGCTGCGCCTCGCCCTGGAGAGGCTGCAGGACAGCAAGGCCCTGTCGGTGATCCACCGGCTCGACGACGGCGTCCCGGCGGAGGAGCAGCGGGCCGCGGTGCGCGACCCCTCCTTCGACCGGCTGACGCACGCGCAGCGGACCGAGCTGCTGCGGTGCCTGGTGGAGCGGGCCGCACCCGAGGATCTCGCGGTGCTGGACACACACTGGCCGTCGGTCGCGCCGGTCGCGCTGGCGCTGGCGGGCCGGCGGCTCGCCGTACGGGATCCGCGCCTGGCCCGCGCCTACCTGAGGCTCGCGGACCAGCACGGGCAGCGTGACGACTGGCTGGCCGGCCTCCTCGACCAGCCCGCCGTGCCGGACGACGCCGCGGTCCCGCTGCTGGTGCCGGGCGGCCCGCCCGGGAGCCTGACCTGCGCGGCCCTGCTGACCAGGCCCCTTGCCCTCTACCGCCTGATCACCCAGCTGGTGGCGGAGAACTCGGCGGAGGACCTGCGCGCGTGGGTGCGTTACTACACCGGGCGCGAATTCGCCGAGACCTGCCCGATCTGGCTGCTGGCCTACGCCTCGGTGCTGCGCACCCCGCCCAAGCCGCCTCCGGAGCAGACGCTGACCAGCCTCCACGACGTCGGCGGCGACATGGCGCTCGTCATCCTGCTCCGGGCCGCGGCCGCCGCGTCCCGGGTGGAGGTGGTGCTCCAGCCCGCGCCGTACTCCCACCTGCTCGGGCTCGCGCTTGGCCCGGCCGTCCCCGCCCGGGTGGAGCTCGCCAAGCTGCTCTCCGACATCGTGCAGGCGCCGATCGAGGCGGGCGCCCTCCTCGACGTGCTCGCCGCCCTGGTCGGGACGGAGCCCCGTTGGGCGCTCGCGGCGGAGAGCCACGCCGTACGACGGTACGCCGCGAGCTTCGTGAGGATCTGGGAGCAGCTTCCGTCGCAACAGCTCCGGCTGGAGGTGGCCCGCCGGATCGTCTCGCCGCTGGATCACCGGCACCCTCTCCTGAACGAGCTGGGAAGGCGGGAGAAGGCGCTGGCGGAGATCATCGACCGGCAGCGGGTCAACGCCAACCCGGCCGTGCGGTCCCTGCTGACGGCGGCGGAGAATGACACGCGGCCCCCGCAGCTGGCCCTGCTGTGGACGCTGGCGCTGGAGTCGGTGGGTGCGGCGTTCGACCCGGGACCGCTCCTGGCTCGCTGGCCGAGCTCCCGGGACCCGGGCGCCGTCCACGAGCTGCTCCGATACCTGCGGCAGGAGTCGGCCCGCCGCGGCGTGCTCTCCGACGCCGGCTGCCGCAGGCTGGTGGAGGTCGTCGTGCACCACCCGGGTGTCCCCGAGTACGCCGAATGGGTCCGCCGCAGGGTGCCACGGGACATCGACTACCTGCGTGCCGAGGTGCACCGGCTGGAGTGGCTGCTGGAGACCGCGAGCGCCGGTCGCGCCGGCAACCGGCCGCGAGCCGCCCGGCTCAAGCTGCTCGGCGTCCTGCGCCGCCTTGTGCGCAACCTGCTTCTCGGCCGTGGCGGCACAACAGACCGGGAGGACTCGTGAGGCTGGGCATCGACGCGGGCTGGGCGTACATCAAGGTGGCCGAGGTGAGCCCGGCCGGGCCCGCCCTGATCACGCAGCTGGGCGCCACCACGCGGTTCGAGGGCAGCCCCGAGCGCGTGGTCCTGGCGGTCGCGGAGGGCGCCAGGGAGCGCGCGATCGCCAACGCCCGCCGCGCCGGATTCCGCGACTTCACCACCCTGAGCCTGCCCAGGGCGGTCCTGCTCCACCTCGGCGCGGAGCAGCGGATCGGTCCCGGCCGCAGGGTCCTGCTGTGCGACGTCGGCGCCGCCTGGATCGACCTCTACCTGTGCTTTTTCGGCCACTCCGTGATCTATGTCCTGGACAGCGAGCATCGGGCCTCCCTCGACCTCGGCGCCGCCGTCGACCGGTTACAGGGCGCGAACGTCACCGACCGGCGCTTCGACCGGCGGGACAAGGCGTCGGAGGCGCGTTTGCGTAAGCTGCTCGCCCATGTCACACGCGACAAGGCGTGGGGCGACACCCGGGCCTACGGGGACCTGACGACCGCGCAGATGTACGAGCTCGTCCACCAGGTCGCCGACCTGGCCGCGCAGTCGGCCGCGCTCATGCGGGACCGGCTGGGCGACTTCGGCGGCCGGCCCGGCGACGTCCTGATCCCGCTCGGAGGCGCCGGCACCTTCTCCCTCGTGCACGAGGCCCTTCGCGAGGCGCTCGGCCTGGACGAGCGAGCCATGCTCCTGCTGTCGCCCGACGAGGTCGTCAACGCCGCCGCGTACGGTGCGGCCAGAGTCGCGGCCGGCCAGGACGAACGCGACCGCTACCCCTTGCGCCTGTCCCTCGCCGCCCACCGGTTCGAGGGCGCCGAAGTGCTGGGCGAGTGGCTCGAACTGGCCGCCCCCGGCCGACTCCGGCTGGGTGACGAGGCGGTCTACGCGCACGAGGAGAGCGGGCCGGTGCTGGTCGAGGACGGGCACCGTGTCGTGGTCGCGGTGGGCGACGATCCCGCCGGCGGCCGGCACCTGACCTTCGATCACCAGATCAGCCGCGGCGAGTATCGCCTCGGCGTGCGCGTCGGCCACAGCGGGCACGGTGAACTCCTCTTCGCGCCCGCGAACGGCAAAGCCGCCCCGTTCTCCCTGCCTCTGGGCACCCTTCCGGCCTACAGCGAATAGAGCGCCATGAACCCGTCAATCGCCCTGCAGAAGCTCGCCGGCATCGTCAAGGAACTCCGGTCCGGCGACGCCCCGCTGGCCCGGCTCAGGCTGCTGGAGTGCGCCTTCGAGCTGGCCGAGGAGGCGGTCCGTAAGTGCCCCGAGGACCTGATCATCGACGCTGCGGCCATCTTGGACAAGGCCCTCGCCGAGAGCACGGCGTTCAAGAAGAGCGCGCTGGCCATGCTCGACCGAGGCGAGGTCGGAGCCACCAAGCGGGGCCAGATCGAGACGAACCTCGACAGCCTGGACGGCCTGGGTCAGGACGTCGCCCTGAGGCGCAACACGGATTACCTGATGAAGGAGGGCGATTCGTGAGGGCCCGAGCGATCCTGGCCGCCCTCATGCTGGTGGCCTGGCCGCTGTCCGCGCCCGCGGCGGCGGATCCGGAGCCCACGGCCCTCTACGAGGCACTCGACCTGAAGGAACGTCCCGCCGACTACATCGTGCTGCTCGACACGTCCGGCACGATGAGCTCGCAGCAGAAGGCCGTCAAGCAGCAGCTCAAGGGCCTGTTGAAGGCCAAGGGCGAGCGGGACGGCGTCACCCTGGTCCGCTTCGACAGGAGGCCCTACCACCGCAGCGCGCTTGAGACGGACAAGGACATCGACGGCCTGCCCACCCCGGCCGGCGAGTACACCGACATCGGCCGGGCCCTGGAGTGGGTCGTGCGCTACCTGCGCGAGCACCCGAGCCGGCTGGCCGCGGTCATGCTCGTCAGCGACGGCATACAGGAGCCGGCACCAGGGAGCCCGTATGGCAGCGCGGACGGGCCCGCCTGGGACAAGCTGCGCGACCAGGCCGCCGGGCTGAAGCCCCAGCCGCTGCTCTACACCTTCCCGTTCGGCGGAGCCGACGTCCGGCGCCACCAGGACGAGATCGTGGAGCGGGTCTTCCCCGCGAACGCGCAGATCCTGGACCCGCGGCAGAGCCAGGCCGCCAAGGATCTGTCGATGGTCAAGGACGACTCGCTCCGCGCCGAGGCCAGGCGGCGGGTGGCCGGAGATCTCAAGCGGGGCGTCGCCGCCACCTGGAAACAGCCGGACGTGCGGCTGGACCCGGCCCGGGGCACCGGCTCGCTCACGCTCGACGTGCGGTCGCAGACCGAGGTGCTGCCGCTGGAGCTCAGCGCGGTCGAGGTCGAGGTCTCGGACGGCAAGGAGCGCGTGACGGGCCGCTCCGCCCTGCCGGCGCCGATCCGGATCGAGCCCGGCCGCACCGTGTCGGTGCCGATCGAGCTGTCGTGGGCCGAGCCGTCTCTCGTCCGTGTCCAGCCGGTCGTCCTCGACCTGTCCCGGACCGTCCGGGTCGGCGCGACCGTCCGGACGCCGTGGGAGGGCGATCTCGGCCTGCTGGGCCTGAGCTACGGGAAGCAGAAGATCAGCACTGACGCGGCGCGCGTGACCGGCTCCTACCGGGGCTCCCCCTCCTGGTGGGCCGCCGCCGTCGCGGTCGTGCTCGTCGCGGCGCTGATCATGCCGCTGCTGTGGTGGCGGCGGGCCCGGAGGCGGCGGCTGCCGAAGATGACCGGCGTGCTCTGGTCGGCGTACGTCAAGGACGCCGAGGACGCATGGGACGAGCACACCCTGGGCCCCGTCCAGCTCGGCGGGCGGCGGTCGGTCCGCACCTCCGAACTGGCTCCCGACCTGGACCTGCCCGGGGGCAGCGTCAAGGGAACCGTGGACGTGCGGGCGGCCGCGGACGGCATCAGGATCACGTACGCGCCGGAGGGCCTGCCCGGCCGCAGCGACGCCGCCACCTGCCCCCTCGGCCAGAGGGTCATGATCAACGGCGTCGAGTTCACCTACAGGACAACCAGTGAGGACTGAATGAGGACTTTCGAGAAGGTCGAGCTCAGTACCGGCGAGACGATCTGGGTGGCGGCCACCGTCGCGCCCGCCGACCAGGAGCACGACGACGGGCCGCAGGACGTCTTCGGCGGCAGGACGGTCAAGAAGCTCCAGGGGTTCGGGGAGACTCTGGGCGGCATCGTCAGCAGCGTGCACAAGTCCATGGCCGGGATCAGGCCGGACGAGGTGAGCCTGGAATTCGGCCTGGAGGTCGGCTGCCAGGCCGGGGAATGGCTGGCCGGGCTCGCCGACGTCAGCACCAACGCCAGCGTCACCGTGACGCTGACCTGGACCCGCGCCGAGGAGGGCGAGCTTCCCACGTGAGCCTCATGGCCCTCCTGGACCGATGCGCCGTCGCCGTCTGCGGGCACGACGGCGGCGCGCTGAGGGGAACCGGCTTCCTGGTCACGCCCAGGCACGTGCTCACGTGCGCGCACGTGCTGGGCGAGCTCGAAGCCACCTCCGTGGGGGCCAAGCTGGACCTCGTCCGGCCGGGCCGGGATGAGCCGCTGACCGGCACGGTGCGTCAGGTCCTGCCGCCGGGGAAAGGCCCGGAGAAGATGTGGGCCATGCCCGATCTCGCCGTGGTGGAGATCGACGGCGATCCGGGCGAACGCGCGTGTGCCTGGATCGGCTTCGGCCTGCCCGACCTGGACGACCATCACCGGCTCGCGGCCTGTGCCGACAACTACCGCCCCGCGGAGTACGGCCGCGACCGCCTCAGGTTCACGCATCCGTCCTCCACCCTCGTGGACGACTTCGACGAGTGCGAGCTGCGCATCAAGCTGGTGGAGGTCACCGGCGGCTGTTCCGGCGCTCCGGTGATCCACCTCAAGAGCGGTGCGGTCCGCGGCGTCATGAAGACCACGCGCCGCACCAACGACGACCTCGGCGGCCTGGCCGTGAGCCTCCTCCAGCTGGCGCGGCTGCGGCCCGCCCTCTATCAGCACATCTGGCGGGAGAACATCCGCTTCCACGCCTCCGCCCCGGCCTGGATCAGGGAGCGGGCGAAGCTGCTGGGCAGGCGCGCGCGGGCCGAGGCCGACCTGCTCATCCTGCTGGCCGGGCAGCCGCCGCCGGACGATCCGGCCGGGCTGCTCGCCCGGGCCAACCCGGAACGGGCCGAGCCGGACCTCGTACGCGACTACTGGGACATCGCCCACCACGTGTTCGGCGACGACGCCGGGCGGGACCTCCATCCCGTGCTGGGCCTGATCAAGGAGCTGCTCCCGATCTTCGGCCAGAGCGAACGGGACCGGCTCCTGGAATGCGGTGACCTGTGGGCGGAGATCGTCGATCAGGAGCGGGCCTGGCGCATCGCGCTGCGGAGCACGGCGGCGGATCCGCCCCCGGAGGAGGCGCCAGCCGTCGCCGTCCATGTCGGCCTCGACCTGCAGGCCCGCCAGGCCGGGGCGCCGCTCTACCGGTATGCGATCGCCGAATCGGCCGCCCACCGCCCGCACCGCAATCCCGTTCCCCTGCGCCGGGGCGAGCTGGAGGAGGCGCTGAAGAGGGATCTCCTCGGCCCGCTGATCAGGCTCGGCCGCGCCCTGGGCGAGCCCAAGGTCTACCTGAACCTCCCCGGCGAGCTGCTGGACCTCGGTGTGGAGGAGTGGACCGGCCTGGTGGAGCAGCAGAAGGACATGTCCCTGGGCACGCGCTTCCCGATCGTCGTCCGGGACCACACCTCGGGCAGGGGTTTCCGGAACTGGCGCGACACCCGCTGGGAGACGCTGAAGGACGCTATGCCGCTCCCGCTGCACCAGATCGGCTGCCGGCATGAGCTGGTCACCTATTCCGCCGGCCAGCGCGCAGGCTGGTTCTCGGTGCGGATCAAGGAGCGTGCCGGGTTCATGCTCTCCTGCGGCTCGGACGAGCTCCTCAGGTGCGCGATCGGGCTCGGCGTACCGGTCGCGCTGTGGTGGCGGTCGCCCTGCCCGGGGCCGGAGCAGAGCCCCGGCGCTGAGCCCTGTCCCGGGGCGGTCAGGATGGCCCGCCTCACCGCGGAGCTCGCGCACGTCCGCCTCGCGACGCTGCCGGAGAAGGTCAGAGAGCTGCGCGGCGAGGCTCAGATCGACGGGGCGGACCATTGCGGCGCCGGTCTCGTCCTGCTTTTCGACGATCCTTTCACCGCTGATTATCTGCGTTTCGATTATGACGCTTTCCATTCCTCCTGATCCGCCTAGACTCGAACCGAGGAGGCTGAATTGCAGTCGCCGGTCGATGGGTTCACGTGGCCTATATACAGGGGCTCGGGCCAACCCCGCGTCTGCCATTCCTTCGGGCCGGTGCCGCCCTGGCGTGCTTTCTCGACGGAGAGTCCGTCCGGCGATTCACCGGACGCCCCCGAGCTGACCGGCGTGGCCTTTCGGCGCGGGGAGACCTACCAGACGGCGGGCGCCGTAGGCCCGGACGGCCTGACCGACGAGGCCAGGATGGTCAACGCCGCGCTCATCCTCCGCCGGCCGCTGCTGGTGACGGGGGATCCGGGCAGCGGCAAGTCGAGCCTCGCCTACCGCATCGCCTACGAGCTGGGCCTGGGGGCGGTGCTCCGCTGGCAGGTCACCAGCCGCTCGAAACTCGTCGACGGCCTGTACTCCTATGACGCGGTGGCCAGGCTGCACGACGCGCAGCTCGCCAAGAGGGGCCAGCCGATGCCACCGGTCGGCCACTACATCCAGCTCGGGCCGCTGGGCACCGCCCTGTACCCGCACCGGCGACCGCGGGTCGTGCTCATCGACGAGATCGACAAGGGCGACTTCGACCTCCCGAACGACCTGCTCAACGCCCTCGACGAGGGAGAGTTCCCCATCAAGCAGCTGGTGCGCCCCATGACCGCCGAGGAGGAGACCGCGCAGGTCCTCACCGCGGAGAGGCAGTCGGTCCAGGTCCGCGGCGGGATCGTGCGGTGCGCGAACTTCCCGGTCATCGTCATGACCAGCAACGGCGAACGGGAGTTCCCGCCCGCCTTCCTGCGCCGCTGCCTCCAGCTGCGGATCGAGCACCACAAGGAGCGGGCTCACCTGGGCAAGGTCCTCCGGGCACAGCTGCCCGGCGTGGCCGACGAAGCGGTGGCGGACGGGATCGCGGAGTTCGTCAAGTCGTCGCAGTCCGGGCAGTTTCCGGTGGACCAGCTGCTGTCGGCGGTCTTCATGATCAAGGACGTCCGCGACCGCAAGCTCCGCGAGCAGCTGCTCAAGCTCGCGATGCAGCCGATCGACGGGCCACAGGAGCGGGAATGAGCCTCGACCGCTGGCTGGAGCTGCTCCGGGCGAGAGGCGTCGACCTGAACGCCCGCGAACTGCTCGACGCGGCCTGGCTCGCCGCGCACATGACCCCCCAGGCAGAAGCCCGACAGGCGGCCCCGGAACCCCGGCATCCGGACGAGCCGCCGGCGGAACCCGAACCGGAACCGCCGCGGCGGCCGCCCGCGGCGGCACCCGTACCGCCGCGGAAGGTCGCGATCGCCGGCGGTCTGCCGCCCCGGCCGCGCCCTGCGCCGGAACGGCCCGAGCGCTCCTCGCGCGAGGATCCGGACGCCGCCGAAGCGGTGTCGGTCGAGCTGTTCGCCTATCCGCACGCGATCGAGCGTCCGCGAGAGTTCGTACGTGCCCTGCGCCCGTTCCGCAGATACGTCGACGCGGGCGGGGAGATCGACGTGGACGAGGAGCGGACGGTCGAGCGGATCGCGCACGAGCGGATCTGGTCCCCCGTCCTGCGGCCGGCCTCGGGCCGCTGGCTCGACGTGGCCTTCGTCGTGGACGCGAGTGTTTCGATGCGGGTCTGGCGTCCGCTGGCAAGGGAGCTGCACGACCTGCTCCTCCAGGTCCCCTTCCGCGACGTCCGGCTGTGGTACATGCACGGGAGCGACGGGCGGGTGCGGATCAGCGCCTCGGCCACGCCGGGCGCGGAGTCGCATGATCCGGCCGCGCTGATCGACGTGACGGGGCGGCGGCTGACGCTCGTGCTGACCGACGGCTGCGGGCCGATGTGGCGTGACGGCACGGCCGGCGCCGCGCTGCGCAAATGGGCCGACGCCGGGCCGTCGGCGATCCTGCACCCGCTGCCGGAGGAGCTGTGGGATCGCACGGCCCTGGCGCCCGTTCCGGGGCTGCTGCACTCTCCGGTGCCCGCCCAGGCGAACCGCTCGCTGACATTCCAGGCGCTCTCCGGCGAGAAGCCGGAGGGCACGCCCGTCCCCGTCATCCGGCCGGAAGGGCCGTGGCTGGCGCCCTGGGCCAGGCTGGTGACCGGTTCGCTGGACCACGGGCTGATCTGCGCCGTGACCATGGCGGGCGGCACGCCCCCAGCCAAGATCCCCAGGCCGTCCCGGCAGGACGCCGCCACTCGGGTGGCGGGTTTCCGCCAGGGCGCCTCCACGCACGCCTACCGCCTGGCCGGCTACCTGTCCTACACCGAGCCCCTCGACCTGGGCCTGATGTGGCTGGTGCAGCGCTCGATGTTCCGCGAGGCCGATCCGCTGCCGATGGCCGAGGTCCTGCTGAGCGGCCTGTTGCGGCGTCAGGGCGAGACGGAGACGTTCGCCTTCCAGCCCGGTGTGCGATCCGTCCTGCAGAGCGCGCTGCCCGCGGCGGAGGCACAGCGGGTGCGGGCGGCGGTGTCCGCGGAGATCGGCCGCCGCACCGCCGGCATCGGGCGCAAGCAGCGCTTCTGGGCCATGGTGGCGCCCGGTTCCGGCGGTGAGCCGTGGACGCTGCAGGAGGCTTTCGCCGATCTCGAGAGCGCCGGGCTGCTGCCGCCGGGGATCGGCCCGGCTCAGCCGGGCCTTTCCGGCGCCGACGTCCCGGCGTTGCGGCGGCTCTGGGGTGAGGCGCTGCGCGAGCGCCGGCCCGGGGATCCCCGCCGGTACGGCACCGCGGTCTCCCTCGCCGTCGCCCTGCTGGCACGCGCCCGCCAAGACGATGACCGGAGCGCGCTCGACGACTGCGTGGCCCTGTTGTCCCGCGCACGGGGCGAAGCCGAACTGGCCGGCCGGGATGGGCTCGACGTGATCGACGGCCACCTCGGCTGGGCGATGCTGACGCGGTTCCGGTGGGACTGCGACCCGCTGACACTCACCGAGGCCAAGGTGACCTTCCCCGACGCCGCCGAAGGGCAGGAGGCTCGCCCGCGAGACGTGTGCGGCCTGGCCTTGGCCGCCGTCGAGAGCGCCCGGTGGATCGACGAGCCTGCCGATCGCGAGCTGCTGCTGCGCTGCGCCACCGCCTTGCGGGCCCCTTCCCCGCGCGACCCGGCCCACCCTCTCATGGCGGGCACGCTGGCCAGGATCCTGCTCGTCCTGGACGAGAGCGGGCGCGAACACGCCATCGGCCTGCTCCGCCGGGCCGTCTCTGCCGCCCAGGACGACGACCCCGACGTGCTGGCCTGCCGGGCGGATCTGGGCGCTCATCTGCTGGCCGAGTTCCGCCGCAGCGGGCGCGGCGAGACACTGGCGGAGGCGGCCGAGCAGCTACGGCTGGCGCAGCGCTCCTGCGCCGCCGGCGAGCCGCTGCTCGCCTGGATCTGGGCCGGGCTGGGACGGGTCCATCTGGAGGAGTTCCGGCTGAAACGCACCTCGTCCTCCCTGGAGCAGGGGGAGGAGGCGCTGCGGCGGGCACTCGACCGGCTGGGCCGCCTGCCGCTGCCCCGCGATCACCGCCTGGCCTGCGACGTCCTGAACGACCTGGGCGAGGTGCGGCTCGAACGGTTCGCGATCGAACGCCGGCCGGGCGTCGCCGACGACGCCCGCGTACTCCTGCTCAGGGCCCGGGACCGCGACGGCAGCCGGTCGGCGAGCATCGACGAGAGCCTGTCGCGGCTGCTCATCGCCCGGTATGAGAGCTTCCAGGACGTTCACGACCTCTGGGGGGCGGCGGACCACCTGCAGCGGCTGACCGAGTCCGACGCCGAGCCGCCGGTGCGTTTGCGTGCGGCCCGGACCTGGGCGGGCTGCGAGGTGTCGGCCGGACGCTGGCACCGCGCCTCGGCCGCCTACGCCCAGGCCATCAGCCTCTGCGGGAAGGTCGGCCGGGCGGCCGACGAGGACCTGTCCACCCTGTGCAGTGAGGCCGCCGCCGTCGAGCTGGAGCGGGGCGACGCCGCCGGCGCGCTGCGGCTGGCGCAGGCCGGGCTGCGCCGGTTGACGGACCACCGCAGGTCCACCCTGCCCGGCCTGCCCGCGCCCCGCGGGCCGATGGTCTTGATCAACGTGTGTGAGCGGCGCACCGACGCCCTGGTGCTCAACGCGAGCCGGATCGAGGTGCTGCACCTGAGCGGCGTCAGCCTGGACGACGTCAACAGGAACGCCCGCGACCTGCTCACCGCCACGCGACAGCCAGGCTGGGCCGACGACGAGCCGATCGCGGACACGCTGGCGTGGTTGTGGCAGCTCGTCGGCGAGCCCGTACTGGCCCATCTCGGGTGGCTCGGCCGGGCTCCGGGACAGCAACGACGGCGGTTGTGGTGGTCGGCGGCGGGCGCCCTGAGCTTCCTCCCCCTGCACGCGGCGAGCGACGGCAAACGGACGATGTTCGACCACGTCATCTCCTCCTACCTCGCCGACACGCGCGACGGGCTACGCACGCCGGCCGCGAGGAGCGTGCGGACCGCGGACCTGTCGCGTACCGATCCCTATGAACCGGCCCGGAGCAAGGTGCGTTTCGAGGGCACCTGGCACCAGGTGGCGGAGCTGGCGAGCTCGCCGGGCCGGCTCGCGGTGCTGCCCCGGCACGAGGTGATCTCCGGCTTGGGCGAGCCCGCGGACGGCGCGGCGCCGCTGCCTGCGCACCTGCTGGCGGCCTTCCGCGAGGTGGTGGCCGTCATGTGGCCGGTGCCGGAGGAGGTCCGCCTGGCGCTCCAGGACGTCAGCCGGCAGGCGGGCGAGCGCTCGACGGCCTGGCACGTGCACGACGTCGCCCTTGAGCTTCGCCGCCGCTTCCCGGCCCAGCCGCGCATCTGGGCCGCTCTCCGTCACTTCGGCGCCTGACCCGCCGTTTCTCCCCTTAGGATTTCAATATGTCTGCATCGTAATCGAATTTCGGGCCTACTTAATCAGACTTGCGTTGCGTCCATAACTGCGGCAGAAACTTCTGGTGGCCTCTCTCCGTTCTGCGGATAGGTAAAACGGCAACTGTGAGGAAATGTGCGCGTCACTTCATCCCTCAGGTCCCTTCTCGCCCTGGCCGTAACCGCTGCTGTGGTGCTCTTGCCGACGGCCGCGAGGGCTTCGCAG
This sequence comes from Nonomuraea sp. NPDC050451, assembly GCF_044458585.1. Taxonomy (NCBI): domain Bacteria; kingdom Bacillati; phylum Actinomycetota; class Actinomycetes; order Streptosporangiales; family Streptosporangiaceae; genus Nonomuraea; species Nonomuraea sp. NPDC050451. The sequence goes on along the minus strand of NZ_JBITHZ010000025.1, from coordinate 137,575 downwards.
CCCTCTGACGTCAAACCCGTCCGCGTCGTCGTCCTGGTCGACGAGTCCGGCAGCCTGTCCGGCTCCGACGTCGCCCGTGAACGGGCCGCCAGCCAGCTCATCGCCCTCAGCGAGCTCTCGCCGCAGTCGCAGGTGGCCGTGGTCGGCTTCGGGAGCTCCAACGGTCCCGGCCAGGCGGCCGTGGACATCGCCTGCCCGCTGACCGGCGTGGAGACGGCCCAGGACCGCGAGTCGCTGAGCCGGTGCGTGGAGAAGCTGCGCCGCCGTGCCGCCAATGAGGGCGGCGACACCGACCACGCCGCCGCCCTGGAGCAGGCCCTCGACATCATGAACACGCCCGACGACCGGCAGCGGGCGAAGATCGTGTTCCTGCTGACCGACGGCGTCCTCGACGTACGGAACAGCCCGCAGTACGGCGCCGACGCCCAGGCGCGCAACCGCAACGCCCGGGCGCAGATCGACCGGAGCCTCCGGGACGCCGAGAAGGCGCACGTGCAGATCTGGCCGCTGGGTTTCGGCTCGGCCGACAAGACGAGCCTCGACGCCTTCGCCGCGGGCGGCTGGCGGCAGCCCTGCGGCGACCAGGAGACGGCCACGCCCCGCGCGAGGGTGGTCGCGAGCTCGGCGGACGTGGAGCGATCCCTGCTCGAGGCGTTCGCCTACGCCCGGTGCGCGGGCATCGAGCGGTCGGTCACCGACTCCCTCGAACCGAACGCCACCATCGACCTCCAGGTCAACATCCCGATCGTCGCGACCGACGGCTCGATCGTGGTGGTCAAGCGCGACCGGCGCATCCGGGTGACCTACTTCGACCCCGACGGCAACCAGGTGCCCAAGCAGGGCGAGCAGAACGACTCGACCTTCCAGGTCGCCGGCGAGGCCGGCCCGGTGGAGTCGCTGCGCATCCGCAACCCGCTGCCCGGCAGGTGGCGGGTCCGGCTGACCTCGCCACCGGGTGTCAGCCGCCAGGACGTCAGCGCGACCGTCGTCTGGCAGGGCGCGCTGCGCGCCTCCATCTCCCTGAGCAACCCCCGGCCGCGTCCCGGCGAGCAGGTGGCCGTCCGGCTGCGCCTGCAGACCAGGACCGGCACGATCACCGACCCGGCGGCGCTGGAGGGCCTGCGCTTCACCGCCCGGATGTCCGGCGACGGCTTCCAGGAGCTCCCCATCGACCTGCGCGACACGGGTGACGGCCCGGACCGCGCCCGGGGCGACGGCGAATACTCCGGCCAGGTCACCATCCCGGCCTCGGCCACCGGCGCCCTGTCCTTCCTGGGCAAGGTCACCGGTCCGGGTGTCGCCGGCGACGAGCGCCCGTACGCGACCCGCGTCGCCGGGCCCGCCGACCGGCTCCGCGCCCAGGTGCAGCTCGACGCGGCCACCGTCGAGCCGGGCGGGGAGGTCTCCGGCACCGTACGGGTGACCAACGACGCCGAGCCCGCCCAGCTCGCCCTGCGGCTCATCGACGTCCCGGGCACGGTGAGCCTGTCCGTCCAGCGGTTCCAGGCGCCGGCGGGCGCCTCCGAGCACGCACTCAAGCTGCGGATCGGCGCCGACGCGCCCAAGGGCCCGGTCGGCGGCTCGGTCCAGGTGGTCGACGCGGCCGGGCAGGTGGTGGCCGAGGAGTTCGTCGACGTCGACGTCCAGCCGCCCACCCCGCTGTGGCAGCGGCTGCTCCAAGCCCTCCTGGTCCTCCTGCTGATCGTGGCGGTGGCCCTGCCGCTGCTGCTCGTCAGGAGGCGCGCGCGGATGCGGGCGGCCGATCCGAGCGAGCTGACCTTCTACCTCTTCGAACGGCCGGGCGAGCCGTACGTCAGCAAGATGCAGGCGCCCCTCGGCGAGGGACCCGAGTTCACCTTCGAGATCTCCGGCGGCCGCCTGGTGCGCACGTTCGGCACCGGTTACACGGCCCGGCGGGGCGGCGGGCAGACCGTCATGGTCCGCGACCCGTCCGGGCAGGAGCTGGAGCCGCTGCGCCCCGGGCGCCCGATCCCGCTGCCCGGCGGCATGTTCCTCGGCGTCGACGACGCCCGGGTCAAGGGCGCGGAGCAACCCGTGTACGGCTCGCGGGAGCCGTACCAGAGCAGGACCCACAGACCGATGCCAGGCGACGACCTGTTGTGAGGGGCGCATGAGGATCTTCGATCCGATGATGTTCGTGGGGCTCGGCGGCACCGGCTGCCGGGTCGGAGTGGAGCTGGAGCGGCGGCTGCGGGACGAGCTGTGCGGTCCGGACGGCATGGACCTGATCAGAAACTTCAGCTGGCAGAACTACCAGCCCTACGAATTGCCCTCCTGCCTGCAGTTCGTCTATGTCGACCTCAACGAGGCCGAGCTGACCCGCACCCGGCGCCGGGTGGTGCCGACCGAGCGGGAGTTCCCGGCTGCCGGCCGGACCGCCCACCTGATCCACGACGTGGTGCCGAAATTCGACTCCTACCCGGAGGTGGCCCGCAGCCTGCGGGCGACGTCGAGCGACCACGTCAAGGACTGGCTGCCGCCGCGCGAGCAGGAGCCGCTGGTCGCCCCGCTGATGCGCGGCGCCGGGCAGCTGCCCACGGTGGCCAGGGCGGCGCTGTTCGAGCGGATGCGGCACGGCCCCGGGCCGGTGGTTCAGGGCATCGACGACGCCATCGGCGCGATCAGCAACTCGGGCAGCGAGCTGGCCGCGCTGGGCGGCCGGCTGAGACGCAGCTGCGACGTCTTCGTGGCCTTCTCGGTGGCGGGCGGCACCGGCAGCGGCATCTTCTACGACTATCTGCACCTGATCGGCGACGCCTTCGCCCGCAACCACATCAGGGCGCGGATCTACCCGCTGGTCGTCATGCCGTCGGCCTTCGCCGAGGGCAAGGGCGGCGGCCGCCGGGCCCGCCTTAATGCCGGAGCCAGCCTGCTGGACCTGTTCCGGCTGGTCGACGACCAGAACGCGCCGCACGCCGGCACGCAGGTCGACGAGCAGGGCATCGCCGGCGAGCTCGGCGTGCGCTACCCCGGCAAGGGCGAGGTACGGCTGGCCACCGGCACCGTGCAGACGGCGTTCCTGTTCACCATGCCGCCCGGCGTCGAGCGGGACGACCTGCACCGCTCGATCGCCTCCCTGATCGTCTCGCTGGCCGGCACCCAGCCGCGCGGCTCGGGCGAGGGCGGCGGCATGGAGGACCGCGGCGAGTCCTCCTTCGCCGACGACTTCATCAACCGGGCCGTGGAACGCGAGGTGGCGGCGGCCTCCGGCATCGGCAACCGGGGCGTTTCCACGGCGTTCGTCTCCTCCATGACCGTCCCCGTGGAGGAGCTGGCCGACCTGGTCAGCTCCCGGCTGCTGGCCCGCGCGGTGACGCAGCTCGAAGCCGTGCCGCCGGGCGCCGCCGAGAGCAACGTCGACGAGATCCGGCGCATGTTCACCACCACCAACCTCGAACCGCTCAACACCCGCGAGCCGCTGCCGCTGCCGGACGTCCGCCCCGCCACCGGCGCGGCCGAGATCCAGAAGTCGCTGGCCAACCGGATGCGGGCGATGGAGGACAACCTGGCCTCGCTCGAACGGCAGCTCAACCGCGTCGTGCCGACCCTGGCCCAGGAGATGGACGTGCGCCGCGGCGCCCTCGAAGCGCTCGGCCAGGTCGACCCGTTCCGGCTGCGGCGGGTGGTGGTCGGCCTGCCCGGCGACGTGCACGAGGCCGACCGGCTGGGCTTCGCCGGGCTCCTGGACCACCGCAGGGCGCAGCCTCGCAAGCCGTACGACAACATGACCGAGGCCCCGCCGCAGCCGCGGCCGATGCGTGACCGGCTGCTGCGCAAGGCGCAGTGGACCGACCCCGAGGTCCAGGCGTCGATCGCCGACCAGGACACCTGGTACCTGTGGCGCAGCCAGGCGCTCTGGCACCGGGCGTGGGCCGACCAGATGCCCCGCTGGGAGCCGCGCCGCAAGCAGCTCATCCGCGAGGTGCGCGAGTTCACGCAGGTCTTCGCCGAGCACGCCGAGGCCGACGCCGAGCGCTTCGCGCGCCGGGCCGGCGAGCTCTACGAGACCCGCGTCGGCGTCTACCACCTGCTGCCGCCCGCGGGCGCGGAGTCCTTCTACGACGCGGTCGTCCGCCGCTTCGTCGACGTCTTCGTCTCCCGCCAGCTGCTGCGCCCCACCGACGGGGAGGCCGCCGTGGCCAACGCGCTGATCAGCCCGGACGGCTGGCGGCACGCCTACGACCTGGCCTGGCGGACGGGCAAGCCGGCCGACGCGCTCACCTGGGTGCGCGACCGGCTCAAGCTGGAGGTCAAGAAGCTCTTCAAGGACCAGGACGAGGCCGCCGCGCTGGGCGAGCAGCCGCTGCTGCCCTCCCTGGCCGACATCCTCGCCCAGGCCGCCTCCGGCGGCGGCGACGACCCGCACGTACGGCAGTTCCAGCTCAAGCTGGCCGACCTGGTGCCGGGCGGCTTCACCCCCGACGGCACCGGCGACCTGAAGGTGCTGGTCTCCTATCCGGCGCCGGCCAAGGATCCCGCCCTCGAACGGTTCCTCAAGGACCGGATCGACCTGCCGGGCGTGCCCGACTTCCGCAACATCGACGCCGACTCGGTGACCGTCGTGCAACTGCGCACCTCAATGAGCGTCACCCAGGTCCGCGAGCTGCGCGAGGTGCTGCACAGCTGGGCCGACGCGCTGCGCGACGAACGGCCGCAGGACCACCTGAAGTGGCGCCAGCGGCTCGGCTACGACTTCGGCTACCTGGCCACGACCGAGGAGCACCGGGTCCGGATCCTGCACCGGCTGCTCTGCCTGCTGTGGAACGGCCGGGTCAGCGTGGTGGAGGGCGAGCTGAGCTCGCCGGCGCGGATCCGGATCGACGTCGAGGGCGGCTCGATGACGCTCCCTCTGACCGGGTACGGCAAGGCCTCCTCGTGGCCGAGCATGCTGCGGGCCTACGAGCAGTGGGTGATCGGCGGCGACGAGGAGTTCCGCAGCCTGGTCAGCGAGCAGCTCATGAACGCCACCCCGAAGGGCCTGGCGGGCGCCCCGAGCGTGCCGGACCCGCTCTACCACCTCGTCACCGGCATGTCCGCCGACCAGCTCGGCCTGCTGGAGATCATGGTGCCCAAGCTGCCGTCGGGCGCGCGCAACCGGGCCGACCAGCTGATCACCTTCTGGGCGCACACCCTGCCCGCCGCCCTGGACCTGCCGTTCGAGCGGGTCGCCGAGGCGGTCGCCTACAACCTGCGCGACCTGGACGCGCTCCTCGGGGAGTGAGCATGGTCGTCGTGCTCGACCTGCGCAAGGGTGAGCTGGAGCGGCTCGGCGCCCAGGTCCTGGTGGTGGCCGACACCGAGCGCCTGGCCGGCGCCCAGCGGGTGCTCCAGGACGTCTTCAGCTCGCGCCTGGTCAGGTCGGTGCTCGTCCTGGCGGTGGGCCCCGACCTGCGCCTGCCCCCCGTCCTGGGTGGGGAGAGCCGCAGGGTGCTCTGGGTGAGCGACCCCTGCGGCATCCTCTGGAACGCCGACACCGGCGAGGCGGCCCACGGGCCCGGGGTGAGCGCGGAGGCCATCCTGATCGACCTGCTCACCCAGCCGGAGGTCTTCGACGAAGTGGTCAACGGCCTGGGCGACATCCCGTACGGCACCGCCTCGCCCGGCTGGCGCATCGTGGCAGGCCGGATCGACCCCGAGGTGCTCGGCCAGGCCTTCCGCGAGGTGGCCGAACGCTTCGACGGGCCCGTCCAGCAGGACACGGCCACCTTCAGCTCGCCGCTGGCCACCGCGCTCCCCGTGCTCAGCGGCACCGTCGACCTGCCCTCCGACCTCCTCGACGCGTTCATCCCCGAGGGCCCGCTGGACCGGCTCTACCGGAGCGCCGCCGAGCGGATCGACCAGGCGGCCCGCGCCCTGGACGACCTCGGCTACTTCCACAACGCCCGGGCCCGGGCCGCGATCGTCGACAAGGTGATCGCCGCGGGGCGGGCGCTCGCCGAGTTCCGCGACACCGTCGCGCGGCTCTTCGAGGAGATCGACCACAGCGACGAGAACGCCGCCGAGCGGCTGGCCGCGCACGGGATCAGGTTCGCCGTGCCCGCCGACATGGGCCACGCCCAGATCGTCGGCGAGCTGCGCGCCGACCTGGAGGCGGCCCTGGCCGAGCGCAAGAGCGTGCTGCGGATGGTCTCGCGCTTCCGCCTGCTGGCCGACCACAGCGCGCCCATCGGCAGCCGCGCCTTCGTCGGCGACCTCTGGCGGGCCTGCCCGGACGAGCTGCTCAACGCGCTGCACGCGCCCGCCGAGTTCCCCGCCACGTTCCTGCCCCGCTTCGTCTTCTGGCGGCGCTCGCGGGCGTGGTGGCGCGAGCAGCTCTGCCTCGGACCGGCCAGGACCGCCCTCGACGACCTGCGCTCGATGCTCGAACGGGTCGCGGCCAGCGAGTGGATGCTCGGCCAGGCCCGCATGCACACCTCCGACGCGTCCCGCACGCTGGCGGCGGCGCTGAACGAGATCTGCGCGCAGGTCTCCTGGACGCTGACCGACTGGAGCAAGGCCGAGACCGGCCAGGCCGCCGCGAGCCCGGCGCTCGACGAGGAGGTCACCCTACGGCTGCGCGACCGCGGCGGCCAGCTGCGCGAGGTCATCACCGGCGACCTCGTCGACGCGGTCGCGAGCTGGCTGGAGCCCGCCTGGACCTCCCTCGAACAGGGCGCCTACCGGGACGCGCAGGTGGGGCTGGACCGCCGGATCGACGAAACGTTGCGCCAGTACCGCTACCACCTGACCCACCGCGGCGTCCAGGAACGCCCCGGCTTCGGCACCGGCGACACCGGCCGCCAGGAGCTCGTCGACGCGGTCTGGCGGCAGTCCAACCAGGTCGTGCGCGCGCTGCGCGCCGAGGCGAACGGCCAGATGCTGCAACTGTGCGGCGACCGCGACCTGGCGATGCTGCTGCGGCAGGCGTACGCGGTGCGCTTCGCGCCCAGGGCCGTGCGTGGGCAGGGAAACCCGCCCGACGTCGTGTGGACCCGGTCAGGACAGTACGCCGGCACCCTGCGCCTGGTGCCGCTGCGCCCCGGGACGGTCGAGGAGAACTGGAGCGAGGATGGAACCTGAGCCGCTGACCTTCTTCACTCCCGACGGCGACCGCGTGACCTGGGAAGTGGAGGCGGAGCCGGACCACGACCCCTTCGAGCGCCGGCTGACCCTCGTCGTCCAGGGCACCAAGATCGTGCAGCGGCGGGTGCCCCGCGCGGAGGGGCGCGACCGCGAATACCTCTACGAGCTGCTGGAGAACGAGGCCCGGATGGGCGCCAGGCTGCTCACCCGGCTGCGGCGGGCCTACCCCGTCGAGCTGCCCCGGCTGATGGGCTACAGCCTGGACGAGGAGGAGCCCTTCGTGCTGCTCTCCGACCACCGGGGCGAGCCGGTCACCCGCTTCGCAGGGGCGCTGCTGATCGCCGAGCAGCGGGCCCTGCAGGCCAGCCTCTTCCGCGCCGTGCGCATCCTGTCGGCCTGCGACATCGTCCACCGGCGCATCGACCCGGGCACCGTGCGCTGGGACGGCACCGCCGTACAGCTCACCGACCTCAGCCACGCCACGCTGGTCGGCAACCGCCGGCTGCGGCTGGGCGAGGCCCCCTACGCCGCGCCGGAGCAGCGCGCGGGCACCGGCCGCGCCTCCACCGCCGACGACCTCTGGAGCGCCGGCATGGTGATCTACCGCACGGTCACCGCCCGCGAGGTCGCCGACCGCCCCGACCTCACCGCCGCCCCGGCGCTGCAGCCCATCCACGACGTCTTCTCCGGTCAGCCGCCGTCGGCCCTGGAGGTGCTCGACCGGCTGCGGGAGCCGGATCCGATGCGGTCCATCCCCGCCGAACAGGACCTCAGGCTGGAGGAGGGCCGCGTCGCCTTCGACCGGGCCCGCGAAGCCAAGCGCGAGCCGGACGTGGAACAACCTCCGCCCGTCACCCGGATCGAGCAGGTGCCGCGGGAGCAGCCGCAGAAGTGGTGGGCCCGCTGGCTTCCGCTGGCCGTGCTGATCGCCCTCGTCGTGGTCGTCTGGATGGTGATCCGGTGATCCTCTGCCCGATCTGCCTGCACGAGTTCGCCTGGAGCGAGGACGAGCTCTACGAACGCACCCCGGCGGGCCACTACCAGCGGCTCTCCCTGGAGCACGCAACCGGGGCCCGCCGCGAGGACCTGCTGCGCGGCGCCCACGTCCGCTGCCCGGCGCCGGTGGCCGACCCGAGCCTCGAACACCACCTGCCCTACACCTACGTACGGCACGGCCGCCCGCTGGTGATCGGGCTGGTCGGCGGGCCGGAGACGGGCAAGACCCACCTGCTGGCCTCGATGATCGGCGCCATCGAGCAGGGCGGCCTGCGGCCGTACGGGCTGACCTCGTACGCGGTGGACATCGAGCGGCACGCCGAGTACGTCAACACGTACGTGCATCCGCTGATGGTGGAGCGCACCGCGCTCTCGCGCACCACGCACCGGGCCACCGCCGAGCCGGCCGCCACGCTGCTCGTCAACGACGGCCGGCACACCACCGCGGTGGCCTTCTTCGACATCGCCGGCGAGCTGCTGCGCAGCGCCACCCACGAGGCGACCAGGTTCGTGCCGGCCGTCGGCGGGCTGCTCTTCGTGATCGACGCCGCCACCAGGTCGGCCAGGATGGGCGACGAGTCCTTCCGCGCCGTGCTCGACCGGCTGCCCATGAGCGGCGGGCGGCTGGACATCCCCGCCGTCATCGCGGTCACCAAGAGCGACTCGGTGCGCTTCGAGGCTCCGGTGGACACCTGGCTGTACGACGAGCCCGACCGGCTGGACCAGGTGGACGTCCTGCGGGAGAGCCGCGACGTCTACGCCTTCCTGCACCGGCGCGGCGCGCAGGCGTGGCTCAGCCCTTACGACAAATGCCACAAATGCACCCTGCATTTCGTCTCGGCGACGGGCTCCGCCCCGACCGACGGACGCTTCCCCAGGGGCGTGCGGCCGCGACGCGTCCTGGCGCCCCTGGTCTCGCTCCTCGCGATGACCGGCGTCCTGCGCGGCTATCCGGAGGTGGGGATCTGATGGGGCGTTACTCCAGCGTCGACTGGATCCTGTTCGAGTGGGACGAGCGCCGCACCGGCCTCGGCCCCGTGCGTTCCTCACTGGAGGACACCCGGGGCTGGTACCACCAGCTCGGGCCCTGGCTCGACCCCGGGCCCGCGCCCGGGGTCAGCGTCGCCCGGCTCATGGTCGACGGGCGCGTGGTGGTGCTCTCGCGCACGCGCACCGGCGGCTCGGACAGCAGGCGGACCATCCGGGTCCAGGCGTATCTGGGCGGCTCCGCCGCCAACACCTCGGCGATGCCGAACGTCCGCCAGGCGCTCGCGCTCGCGCCCGGCTGGAGCTCGTTGCTGCCCGCCGACCCGGAGCCGCTCGACCTGGCCGTGCTGCTGCGCCCCTACGCCGACTCCAGCGCGGCACTCGACCGGCGCGCCCGCGCCGAGGCGCCGGCGCTCGCGCCGATCGTCTCCGAAGCGCTGCGCGGGCACCGGGAGTCGCTGTCGGTGGTGGCCCAGGGGGAGGCCGTCGTGCAGCTGTGGGGGCTGGTGGACATCCTGGACCTGGTGCTCGGGCGCTATCCGGAGACGTTCTCCACCTACGAGAGCGACGACCTCAAGCCGGGGGCCGAGGTCATCTTCCTGCAGCAGTGGCCGGGGCCGTCGTCGCGGGCCTCGCACCGGCGGCGCGTCGATCTGCGGGCGCCCGATCAGACTGATCTGTACGGCGAGATCGCGGCCATGGTCGTCGACGCGTACGCGGGCCGGCGGCTGCCGGAGCTGGTCAAGCGGCTGCGGATCAGCGACGGGATGGCGCTGGAGGAGCGGGTCGAGCTGCTCAGGGCCGCCCTGCGCGAGCCGCCGAAGCCCGTACCGGCCGAGCCCCGCGCTCCTCGCCCTCCCGCGCCTTCCGAACCTGGGCCCGCCGCTCCGGAGGGACCTCCCACGGCGTCTCCAGCCCCTCCCCTCGTGAACACGGGCCCTCGGACGCGCGTGCCGAGGGGACGGCCCGCGCCGGGCCCCGCGCCCGCGACGCAGGATGGGCCGCCGCCCGCCTCGGGGACCCGCGCGCCGGTCTCGCCGCCGGCCCGCTCCGAGGCGCAGCCCGTCGCGGTGCGCGACGCCTTCGACTACTTCCTGGCGGAGCTGGCGGAGGCGACCACCGCCGGGGCGGCCCGGGGCATCCTGAGGGACGTCCACGCCTGGGCGCAGACGCGCCCGCCGGCCGACGTACGCTCCCGGCTGCACGCCCTGGTGCCCGAACTGGAGCGGCTGCTGCCCGACGACGAGGTCAACCCGATCCTGCGCGACCTGCTGGACCCGGACGCCCCCGCCGAGGCCGTCAGGTCCGCCTGGCTCGATCCCCGCTGGCTCGTGCTGGCCGCGGTGCTGCTGGTCGTGCTGGTCCTCCAGGTCGTGACGACGATCCTGCGCTGACCACCGGTCAACCGGCCAGCCGGTTCAGCAGGGCGGCCAGGGCGGCGCGGTCGTTGACCCCGGTCTTGTCGTAGACGGCGTACAGGGTGTTGGCCACGGTGCGGACGGACACGACGAGCCGCTCGGCGATCTCGCGGTTGGTCAGCCCCTGGGCGGCCAGCACCGCGATCTCGCGCTGCCTCGGCGTCAGGCTGGGCACGTCGAGGTCCATCAGCGCGAGCGTACGGGCGCCCTGGCAGTGCTGCGAGAGCCGCCAGGCCCGGGTCTGCGCCGCCCGCGTCCCGCGCGCCAGACCGGACTCGCGGTAGCGGGCCGCCGCCTGCGCCGCCGCCTCGGCCGCGTACAGCAGCAGGCCGAGCCGCTCGAAGCCCTCCGAGACCGCGTCGAGCTGCGCGCCGTCGCGGGCGGCGGCGTGCCGCGCGAACAGCGCCACCAGCGGGCCGCCCACGTCGAGCGCGGCCAGCCGCTCGCACACCAGGTCGGCGCGGCCCAGCCGGACGACGTCGTGCAGCAGGAACGGCACGTCGCACGGCAGCGCGCCCTCGGCGGTCTCCAGGCAGAGCTCCACGGCCCCGGCCGCGTCGCCGCGACCGGCCAGCGTCCACGCCCGGGCCAGGCGCAGGGGCACGACGACGGACGGGCCGATCGGCGTCCCCGTCGCCTCCGCCCGCTCCAGCGCCTGCTCGGCGGCGGCGACCTCGCCGAGCAGCGCGTACGCGTGCGCGAGCTCGCCCAGGCACGACCCCGCCTGCACGCTGCGGTCGGGTAGCCGCGCGGCGGTGTCGCGGGCCCACGCGAGGGCGTCGGCGACCCGGCCGCGCAACCGCAGCACGCGGGCCTTCAACGTGCCGAACTCCAGGAGCGCCCGCGTCCAGCTGCCGAACTGGCCGTCCAAGCCGTATCCCTCGTCGGCGAACCGCTCGGCGGCGTCAAGATCGCCTAGCAACAGCCCAGCGTGCGCGGCGTTCTCGGTCAAGGTGGCGGCGAGGCTCCGCATGCCGTCCGGTTCCCGCACGAGCCCGGCCCGGATCTCCGCCACACGGGCCAGACATTCCGCGGCGCGGCCCCGCGCCGCCATGACGGCCACCTCGGCCACGGCCAGCAGGCGTGCGCCGTGCGGGCTGAGCGGCCCCATGTCCCTGGCGCGCGCCAGCAGATCTTCGGCGGCGGCGATCTCACCGGCGAGGACGGCCAGTACGGCCCGCATGATGAACGTGCCCTGCCGCGCTCCGACGTCACGGCCGCGCCGGGTGGTCTCCTCCATGACGGCCCGCGCCCGTGCGACGTCCCCGAGCCCGACGGCCAGGTTCAGCGCCCACTGCACCGCGAGGTCGGTCCTGGCCATCTCGGTCATATCCGCTTCCCACGCGATGGCGGACACCTCGTCGGCCTCGGCGTACCTGCCGGAATAGGACAGCACCGTGGCCAGCGCGGAGAGCGCGGGCGCCCCGCCGCCGGCGTCCACGGCCGCACGCCCGAGCCGTACGGCCAGCTCCAGGTCCCGGACGACCCTGGCGCGCTCGCAGCCGGCCAGCAGCAGCGCGGGATCGCCGGTCATGCCGCCGTCCAGCCGCCAGACGGCCACCCTGAGCACGTCCTCGCGCCGCCGCAGCCCGGCCTCCGAGACCGCCTGCGCCAGGCGGCGCATCATCGTGCGGGCGCGCAGCACCCCGCAGCCGTCCCTGATGACCTCGCCGTACAGGGGGTGCGCGAGCCGCACCTGGAGCCGCCGGCCGTCCGGCTGCACCGTGACGAGCTGCCGGTCCTCCAGGTGCTGGACGGCGTCGAGCGACCCGAGGGCCGCCAGCAGGTCGGCGCCGAGCGGCTCGCCGTACGCCAGCAGCTCCAGCGCCTCCCGCTCCCGCGCGTTCACCTGACCGATGCGGCCCGCGATGGTCTCGCGCAGCGTCGGCGTGATCGTCAGCGGCCCGCTCCACCGCCACACGCCCCCGTCGGCGGCGAGCATCCCGGACAGCACGAGTTCGCGCAGGTAGAGGGCGTTGCCCTGGCTGACGCGCCACAGCCGGGCCACGGTCGCCGACTCCACCTGGCCGCCCAGCGCGGCCTCCAGGACGGCCGCCGTCTCCTCCAGGGAGAACGGCTCCAGCTCCAGCCGCGGCACCAGGTCGTCCTTCCACAGCGCGAGCACCGCGTCCGGCACGGGCGTCCGGCTGCGTAACGTCGCGATCACCCGGGTGCCGTCCCGCGTCACGAGGTGGTGGACGAGCGCGGCCGAGACCGGATCGAGCAGGTGGGCGTCGTCCACCACCAGCACCGGCACACGCAGCGCGGCGGCCGCCCAGCCCAGCGGGTTGCCGGCGGGCGGTGTGGCGGGGAGCAGCGGGGCGAAGGCACCGAGCGGAACCTCCGCGGCGGCCACCGTGGCCCGCGCCCAGGCGACCCCGTCGAGACCGTGCACGGCCTGCGCCGCCAGCCGGCTCTTGCCCGTGCCCGGCGGACCGGCCACGACCACGCCCCTGGAAGCGGACCTGATCTCCGACAATTGCGCCACACGCCCGATGAACGGCCAGGAGCCTGCCACGGCGAAAGCGTATTTGAGTAGGCCATGCTCATGCGAGCGCATTGTCCCGCCCTGCATGCTGGGGCCCATGACCATGGCGCTGACCACCGGCCTGACGGACCTCGTACGGGAGAGCCTCGGCGACCCGCTGGCGGAGATCGCGGAACAACACGTCGAGCTCCTCCACCACGGTCCCGGGTCGCTGTCGACAGCCTCGCTCCACCGCGTGCGCGGCACCACGACCGGCAACGTGAGCTGGTCGTTCTTCGTGAAGTCGATCCACGCGATCAGGCACTCGGCCGGGTTCGCGAAGATTCCCGAGGAGCAGCGGGCCGCCGCGCTCGCACATTTCCCCTGGCGGGCCGACGCCGACGTCTACCTGACCCGTCCCCCGCTTCCCGGCGGGTTGCGGCTGCCCCGGATGTACCGGCTGGACGACCTGGGGGACGACCGGCTGGTCATGTGGCTGGAGGACGTGCGGGTCGCTCCCGCCGCGTGGGACCAGGACCGCTACCACGCCGCCGCCCGCCTGCTCGGCGGCCTGGCCGCCGCACGGCCCGTGGCGGGCCGGTCGTCCGCTCCGCGCGAGCCGCTCAACCGCAGCCTCCGCTATTACTGCGCGGTCCCGGTCGCCAACCTGTTCCTGCCGGCCCTGCGGGACCCGGCGACGTGGCGGCATCCGCTGGTCGCCGCGAACGCCGACCCTCTGCTCCGCGCCGACCTCCTGGCCCTTGCCGACCGGATCGATCCGCTGCTGGAGGCTCTGGACCGCCTTCCGCACACCTTCGTCCACGGCGACGCGAGTCCCATGAACCTGCTGGTTCCCGCCGACGGCTCGGCGGAGTTCGTGGCCATCGACTGGGGCTGGTCACATCCGGCGGCCGTGGGCTTCGATCTCAGCCAGCTCCTCGTCGGCCGGGCCCACACCGGCGACCTCGACCCCGCTGACCTGCCCGCCCTCCACGAGGCGATCGAGGCCGCGTACACCGCCGCGGTGGCCGGCCTCGCGGACCCCGCCGAGGTCTCCTTCGGCTACGCCGCCACCCTCGTGCTGCGCAGCGCCTGGACCGCGATCCCCTTCGAGCTCCTGGGCCAGGCACCCACCCCCGAGCTGCACGACCTGTTCCGCAAGCGGGCCCGGCTCGCCCGGTTCGTCGTCGACCTGGGACGCTCCCTGCTCCCTTAGACGCGGCCGGCGGGTGAGAACCTGATCCGGCCCACCGGGAGACAGCAGGCATGACACGAACACGAGCAGTCGAGAGCGTGGAGGAGGAGGATGACGCAGAGCTCATCCGCCGCTCGCACGACGACCCGGAGTGGTTCGCCGGGATATTCGATCGCTATGTCCGGCAGATCCACCGTTATGCGGCGCGGCGGCTCGGCACCCAGGCGGCCGACGACATCGCGGCGGAGACGTTCCTGATCGCCTTTCGCCGGCGCGCGTCGTACGACCCCTCGCACCAGATGGCCCGGCCGTGGCTGTACGGCATCGCCACCACGCTGATCGCCCGGCACCGGCGCAGCGAGGAGCGGTTCCTGCGGGCGCTGTGCCGTACGGGCGTGGACCCGCTGCCGGAGCCGCTGGCGGACGCGGTCGTCGGCCGGGTCGCGGCCCAGGACAACGACCGCCGGCTGGCAGGGGCGCTGGCGGGACTCTCGCGAGGCGATCGCGACGTGCTGCTGCTGGTGGCCTGGGGCGATCTGTCGTACGAGGAGGTCGCCGGGGCGCTCGCCATCCCGGTCGGGACCGTGCGCTCGCGCCTGCACCGCGCCCGCAAGAAGACCAGGGCCGCTCTTGGCGGCGACGATCCGACGAGAGAGGACGCCTGATGGACGAGATCAAGAACTTCCGCGGCTCCACCCCCACGATCACCCGCCAGGCCGAGGACGCCGCGCGCGCCCGCCTGCTGCGCGCGATGAGCGAGCCGGCGCCCGCGCCCCGCCGGTGGCGCACGCCGCGCCCGGTGTGGAGCATGGCCCTCGCCGCGTCGCTGGCGGTGGCCGTGGGTGTGGGCGTCGCCCTGACCAGGGACGACGACCGGCCGGCCTTCACTCCCGTCGCCAGTGTCCAGGAGCTGAGCGAGCGGGCCGCGAGAGCCGCGGAGACCGACCCGTACAAGACCGTCCCCTCCCCGGGCAAGTGGCTGTACGTCAAGGAGAGCATCGCGCCGCTCCGCGCGGAGCCCGCGCCCGAAGTCGATCGGGACAGGCGGATCACCCTGGAGCTGTGGAACAGCGTGGACGGCAGGCAGACGGCCCTGGACGACGGCAAGGGCAGGCTCGCCATCCACGAGTCCGGCCCCGGCGTCACCGCCGCCGACCTGGCCGAGGAGCCCGTCACTCCCGAGCGGACGCTCGCCCGGATCAAGGCCGCCGTCGCCGCGACCTCGGAACCCGGCGCCGACCAGCCCGCGGAGCAGCGGATCGTCGAGACGATCGCCCAGGTCATGAGCGAGCAGGCGGTCGAGCGGAAGGTACGGGCCGCGCTGTTCCGCGCGTTGCCGATGGTCCAAGGGGTGTCGGTCAGGCAGGACGCCGTGGACGCGGCCGGCCGCCACGGGATCGCGCTCGTCTACACCGGGCCTTGGGAGCGCTTCGAGCTCATTCTGAGCCCGGAGGACTACCGCTTCCTGGGGACGTACGGCGAGACCGTCGCCACCCGCACCTACACCGCCGGACAGCCGCGCGAGGTCAAGGCGGGCACGCCCGTCGTGTGGACCGCGCGCCTGGAGGCCGGGATCGTCGACAAGCCGGGCGAGCGGCCGTAGCCGGTTCCCGCACGGCGGTCCTGCGGCTCCCGTCGCCGCAGGGCCGCCGCTGCCGTCACGGCGAAAGGATCGCGCTCGCGCCGCGCAGCAGCTCGTCCCGGAGTTCGTCGTCCGGGACGTCCGGAAGATGGCTGATCGGGTCGGTGGCCGCGGCGAAGGCCTGGGCGGCCCGTACGCGGCGGCGCCAGTCCGGATCGGGGCCGGCCAGCAGCTCGACGGCCCGGCTGGTGATGTCCACCACGCGCGACATGAGCTCGGTGGTCTCCTCGCCGTAGACGGAGGCGTCGCGGAGCAGCAGCACCATCGTCTCCCGGTGGCCGAGCATGACGTCGACACAGCCGCCGAGCACGCGCTGCCGCACCTCGGCGGGGGTGGGCGCGGCGGCGGCTTCCCGGATCGTGGCGTCGAGCCGGTCGATCGGGGGCCTCACCAGGCAGTCGAGGATCTCGCCCTTGCTGCGGAAGTGGTGGTAAAGCGAGGGCTTGCTGATGCCGACCCGTTCGGCGACGTCCCGCATGCTGGCCGCGCGGTAGGTCTGCGCGGTGAACAGCTCCCGCGCCGCCTCGATGATGCGCAGCCGGGTGTCGGAGGTTTCGTTCGGCGCCAATCGCTGTCCCTCTCTCGGTTCGGGCTGAAAGCATACCCCGATTGCCAACCGTCCGGTCGGTAGGCTAGCGTTCCCGCCACCCGACCGACCGGTAGGTCGGCTCTGACGCGAGGAGCGCGACGATGGCACAGATCGAAGGAACCACCGCCGACGGATTCCAGGCGGTGCGCGAGTCGTTCGAACGGAACTTCACACACGGAGGCGAAGTCGGCGCCGGGCTCACCGTCTACCGGCACGGCAGCCCCGTCGTGGATCTCTGGGGCGGCCACGCCGACCAGGAGACACGCAGGCCCTGGCGGCGCGACACCATCGCCCCCATCGCCTCCACCTGCAAGACGTTCGCCACGGGCGCCGCGCTGGTGCTGGCCGAACGCGGCGAGGTGGACCTGGAGGCCCCCGTGGCCCACTACTGGCCGCAGTTCGCCCAGAACGGCAAGGGCGAGATCACCGTACGGACGCTGCTCAGCCACCGCGCCGGCCTGCCCACCCTGGACAAGCACCCCATCACCTGGGAGGACCTCCGCGACTGGACCCCCATCACCGACGCCCTCGCGGCCGCCGCCCCCGAATGGCCCCCGGGCACCGCGCACGGCTACCACGGCGTCAGCATCGGCCACCTCGCCGGGGAGATCGTCCGCCGCGTCTCCGGGCTCACGCTCAGCGCATTCCTCGAACGCGAGATCACCGGCCCGCTCGGCCTCGACTGCTACGTCCGCGTCCCCGACAGCGCCATGCCGCGCATGGCCACCATGATCGTCCCCGACGCCGACACCATGCGGCTCGGCATGGAAATCCCCGAACTCGCCGACTTCACCAAGGCGCTCAACGACCCCGCCACCCTGTCCTTCCGCGCCTTCTACGGCAGCGTCGCCATCGGCTGGGACGGCACCGACGATCCCCGTACGTACCAGGTGGAGAGCCCGTCGATGGACGGCGTCGCCTCCGCCCACTCCCTGGCCCGCTACTTCGCCGCCCTGATCGGCGAGGTCGACGGCATCCGGCTGCTCGGGCCCGACCTCGTCGACCGGATCCGCACCCCGCAGGCCGACGGGATCGACCAGACCCTGCGGGTGCACACCGCCTGGGGCATCGGCTTCGCCGTGCCCGGCGGCCCGTTCTGGCCCGCGCCCGGGCACATCACCGGGCTGTTCGGCCAGGGCGGCGCCACCGGCTCTTTCGCCTTCGCCGACCCTGTCCGCGGCCTCGCCTTCGGCTACGTCCCCAACCGCGGCTCCGAACTGCTGGAGGGCGGCGACTTCCGGGTCCGCTCACTGGTCGAGGCACTGTACGCCGCCCTGGACGACGCTCGATGACAGGAGCAGGGGCGGTCGGCCAGGACCCGACCGCCCCTGCTCCTGTCCTGAAAGACCTAGTGGGCCGCCTCGTACTGCTCCACGACGGTGGCGGCGATACGGCCACGCTCGCTCACCGGCAGCCCCTGGGCCTTCGCCCACCGCCTGATCTCAGTGGACTTCTCACGGGTGACGGCCCGCGAAGTGCCGGCGCCACCGCGTCGGCCACGAACACCTCGCTCGGCGCGGACCGCGCGAGCCTTGGTGATAAAGGGAGCGAGAGCCTTCTCCAGCTTCTCCCGGTTGGAGCCCGACAGGTCGATCTCGTAGCTGGTGCCGTCGAGAGCGAACCTTGTGGTCCCCTCGGCGTCACTGCCGTCGATGTCATCGACAAAGGACTCAACAATGCGCTTCGCCATGATGCTGCTCCGATTACGTAATGGTTGCAGGTACTGTAGCTCCCTTCAGCAGATCACGCACCTCCTTGCGGCGCGGTGCTGACACAATCGAACTTCGCGATCGTGTCCCGCACTACAACGCCTTTCGCTGTTGTGACGCGGTTTTCGCGCTTCTCGTGCCCGGCATTCATCGGCGACGCCCCGGCCCATGGCCGGGCAGGGAACATACCAGGACCCGACCTGCGCGAGGCTCGCCCAAAGACCTGCCCGAGATCCCTTCTGCCCTTCTCACCAGTGATAAGCCATCAACAACCGGCGACATCCCCGGCATCGGACGCCCACGGCCGCCATCCCGCCTCCTCCGGCACGCGGGCGCGAGACGCCTTTGCCCCGGACCGCCCGCGCCCACGGCGATCCTGCGCTCCGGCCCCCGCTCTCAGCAACCTAGTCGCAAGTGCGTCCGTCCCGCGGTCAATAGCGATGAATCCGCTATGTTGAAGTTCGATTCAAAGGTTTGCCGGGCCATATCAGGTATTGGCCGAGAACCGCAACTCGAGCCGGCCGCACCGCACCGACGTTTACCAGATTCGCATGCGCCGACTCAGCCGGATCCGCCCTTTACAAAGTAGATTTTCAGCCGTTTCGGGGCCACCGGCGCACTCGCTACATGTGGTGGGCGGCGATCGTGCGCGGTGTCCGGTCCTCGGTGCCGGGCCGCACGATCACGAACTGCCCCATCATTCCGGAGTCCTCGTGCCGGAGGATGTGGCAGTGGTACATGTACGGCGTGGCCGGATCGGTGAACCGGCCGAACCGCACCGCGAGCCGTACCGTGCTCTTCGGCGGCACGTAGACGGTGTCCTTGTGGCCGCTCGCGTACGCGGGCGGTTTCTCCCCGTCCACGTCGAGCACCTGGAGGGCCACCTCGTGGATGTGGAAGTTGTGGGCGTAGACGGTGTTCTCGATCTCCCAGATCTCGGTGGCTCCGGCGGGGACCACCTCGTCGATGCGCGACAGGTCCATTTCCTTGCCGTTGATGGCGTCGTGGCCGTTGAGCCGGAACCGGCGGACCCTGGCGCCCGGGGGCGCCGTGATCGGGGCGGTGTCGGCCAGGCGCGCAGGCAGGGGCGGGGAGGCGGCGAGCCGCGGCGCCGCGACGATCTTCAGGAGGTCGAAGTCGCCCTCGTCGATGTCGTCCGACCCCGAGAGCGTGCGCAGGAGGACCTGCTCGCCGGCGGCGAAGGCGGCGACGATCTCCACGCGCTCGCCCGGCGTCAGGGAGATCCGGTCGACGGGGACGGGCGCGGCGAGCAGTCCCTGGTCGTTGCCGACGACGTGGAACCCGCGGCGGTCGGCGAAGGAGAGGTGGTACATGCGGGCGTTGGAGCCGTTGAGGACCCGGAAGCGCACCCGTTCGGTGGTGACCTCGAGGAACGGGCCGTAGGTGCCGTTGACCAGCATGTGGTCACCCAGGATGCCGAAGGTGCCCTTGAGCGGGTCGCCCGCCGGCGAGCCGTCCGGCGCGAACCTTTTGTCCTGCAGGATGAGCGGGATGTCGTCGACCCCGTACCTCTCCGGCAACCCCGTCGGGCGGTCGTCGTCGATGATGAACATGCCCGCGAGCCCGCGATAGGTGTGCGTGGCCGTCCTGCCGTGCGGATGCGGGTGGTACCAGGAGGTGGCGGCCGGCTGGTCGATGGTCCAGTGCGGTGTCCACGTGGCGCCCGGCTCGATCGTCTGGTGCGGTCCGCCGTCCATCTCCGCCGGGAGCCGCAGGCCGTGCCAGTGCACCGTGCTGGCCTCCTGGAGCCGGTTGGTGACCGCCATCCGGACCCTGTCCCCCCGGGACGCCCGGATGGTCGGCCCGAGGAAGGAGCCGTTGAACCCCCAGGTGCCGGCCAGCGCGCCGGGCAGGATCGCGGTCCGGCCGCGCTGCATGGTCAGGTCGAACCTGCGCACCCCGTCCTTGCCCGCCTTCGGCTCCAGCAGGGGCGGGATGCGCAGGCGGGTGCGGAAGGCCGGCTTGCCCGCGGGACGGACGGCGTCGGCCGGCGAGTCCGCGCCGCAGGCCGCGGCGACGCTCGAAAGGGCCGCCAGCGTGAGGAAGTGCCGGCGCTTCATGCCGTCCACGTGCATCAGTCCGATTCAGTCGATCTTCGTCGTCGCTGAGCAGTGTGGACGTCCGGCGGCGTGACGGACCAGTCGCCGGATTCACCTCACGGAATGAGAATTTCATGATCGGCCGGCAGGTCCGCGCGCAGCTCGAAACGGCCGGGCGTCCGCTCGGTGACGAGCTCGCCGGCGGCGTCCTGCAGGCGGGTGCGCAGATTGCGCAGGCCGCTGCCGCTCGCCCGGAGGCCGTCGCCCTGCGGGCCGCTCGCCCGCGGGCCGTCCTCCTGCGGGCCGTCCTCCTGCGGGCCGTCCTCCGGCGGGCCGTACGGCACCCCGTCGTTGGCGACGCGCAGCCGTACCCGTCCGTCCTCGGTGGCCACCTCGATGTGGCATTCGGCGGGCGTGCTGTGCCTGAGCACGTTGGTGACCGCCTCGCGCAGCACCACCGCCAGCAGCGCGTCCAGCGCGGCGGGCACGCGATCGGCCGTGACGCGGACGCGCGCACCCGCCGACTCCAGCGCGGCCCTCGCCGAGTCCAGCTCGCCCGCCAGGGACAGGTGTCCCCGCGGACCGCTCAACCGGGTCACCTCGGCGGCCGAGGCGCGGGCGGTCTCGGCCAGCCGGGCCAGCTGCTCGGCCGCCCGCGGCGGGTCGGCGCCGAGCAGCCGCAGCACCAGCTCGGCGTGCAGCGTGATCGCGGTCAGGCCGCGCCCGAGCAGGTCGTGGACGTCCCTGCCGACTTTGAGGCGTTCCTGGAGCGCTGCCATCTCGACGAGCTGCGCGCGGGTCCGCCGGAGTTCGGTGACGAGCGCGGCGAGCCGGGTCAGCCCATAGACCGCCAGAGCCACCGAGAGCGTGCTGCAGCCGGCGTACACCCCGCTGACCGGGTCCCAGCGCAGCACGCCGTCCACGAGGCTGACCCCGACGATGACCGCGCACAGCGCCCAGGAGGCCGGTGCCGCCACGTGGAGCAGCACCAGCCCGCCGAGGAAGCCCGACACGATCAGGCCGGACTCCCCGCCGAGCGCCACGGGCAGGTACGTGGCCAGGGCCTGGAGCGCCATCGTCCATGCCCAGTGCCGCGGGCGAGCGCCTGAGCGGGCCGTGGCCAGATGCCACAGTTGCAGGCCGAAGGTCACCGGCAGCAGCGCCAGACCGGCCCTGGTCCCAATGGCGTCGCCTGTGGTGGCGTTGAACACCGCCTGCCCCATGAAGATGAGATGCACCACGACGAGCACCGGCGTGGCCAGCCGCAGGATCGGCCGGTCGCCGGCGGGGAGCGGGCTCGGGACCGCGGCGCGGGAGGCGGGCAGGGAACGCATCCGGTCGAGCGTGCGCCGTGCCACGGTGAGCGCCTGCGCGGTCAGCTCTCTGGCGGCCTCGCCTTCGTGGCGCCTGGCCCGTTCGGCCAGTTCCTCGATCGTCGACAGGCCGGTCAGGAGCAGGCCGCGGGTGTGGCGCCACAACCGGAGCCGTTCGACCTCCTCCGCCCGGGCGGCGAGCTCGCCGCGTTCCTGCCGCACCCTGGCGAGCAGGTCCGCGAGGTGGCTGAGCCCGTACAGCATCAGGCCGAGAGTGATCGGCGCCACGGACATGTGGTAGACGTCGACGGGTTCACGTCCCAGCAGGACCCCGGTGACGCCCTCCAGGGCCGAGATCAGCACGAAGAGGGGCCAGGCGAGAGGACCCCTGACGACCAGGAGCACCGAACCCGCGACGAAGGCCGACGCGCCCGTCCACCACGCCTGAGGTGTGATCAGCAACGGCAGATAGTTGCACACCGCCTGAGCGGCCAGGAGCACCCCGCGCGGGACCCACCGCCTGCCCGGCAGGGAGATCGGCAGCTGGAGGAGGACGACGAGCGTGATCCCGGCGACGACCACGGTGGCGTCCGTGCCCCGGTCGAGGTGGGACGTCACCCGGATCACCCAGGAGGCGCACACGAACCAGACGAGCACGCCGGCAGGGTTCAGAGCCACCCGGCGTCCGTGGCGATCCGGACCGCGTGCAGCCGGTTGCGGGCGTTCAGCTTGGTGACGATCGCGGTCAAGTAGTTGCGTACGGTCCCCAGGGACAGGAACAGCTGCCGGGCGATCTCCTCCAGCTCGGTCCCCTCGGCGAAACGGCGCAGCACGTCGAGCTCGCGCTCGGTGAGCGGGCTCTCCACCACCTCCAGCGCGGCCACGGCGAGCTGGGGATCGATCACCCGCTCACCCGCCGCGACCCGTCTGATCGCGTCGGCCAGCCGATCCGGAGGGGCGTCCTTGACCACGAACCCGGACGCCTGGGCGGCGAAGGCCTTCCGGACGTTTCCGGGACGGCCGAAACTCGTCACGACCAGCACCCGGCAGCGCGGCAGCCGCCTGCGCAGCTCCGCCGCGGCGGTGAGCCCGTCGACGCCGGGCAGCTCGACGTCGATCACCGCCACGTCCGGCGCGTGCTCCAGCGCCAGGGGCACGATCTCGTCACCGGTCGCGGCCTCCGCGACCACCTTGATGTCGGGTTCGAGCTCGAGCAGTGCGACCAGCGCTCCTCGGACCATGTGCATGTCCTCGGCGAGCAAGACCCGGATCATCCATCGCCCCTACTATCAGGACCCCCACTTTCGTCCCATTTCTACCATCTCGTGAGATCTTCACTTTCGATCATGAAGAAGCTCGGGGCGCTCTCCTGTTCGAACGGGCCTACGCTCGAAGTATGGGAGGGGGGCCATTATGGTTACCGACATCATCCTGGGTTTCCTCGCGACCATCGCCATATTGACCGGGTTCGGGGGCGTCAGGATCGTCAATCAGGTCGAGCGCGGCATCGTGTTCCGCTTCGGCCGGGCGCAGAAGGAGATCCGCCGGCCGGGAGTCGCCTTGCTCATCCCGATAGTCGACCGGATGAAGAAGGTGAACGTGCAGATCGTCACGATGCCGGTGCCGACGCAGGAGGGCATCACGCGTGACAACGTGTCGGTCCAGGTCGACGCCGTCGCCTACTTCCGGGTGCAGGACCCGCTGCGGGCGGCCGTCGAGGTGCAGAACTACCTGTTCGCGGTGGAGCAGGTGGCGCAGACGTCGCTGCGCTCCATCATCGGCAAGAGCGAGCTGGACGATCTGCTCTCCAACCGCGAGGAGCTGAACAAGGGCCTCGCACTCATGATCGACAGCCCGGCGCTCGGCTGGGGCATCCACATCGACCGCGTGGAGATCAAGGACGTCACGCTTCCCGAGTCCATGAAACGCTCCGTGGCCCGCCAGGCCGAGGCCGAGCGGGAGCGCCGCGCCCGCGTGATCACCGCGGACGGCGAGTTCCAGGCCGCCCAGAAGCTCGCCGACGCCTCCGCGATCATGGCCCACACGCCGAGCGCCCTGCAGCTGCGGCTCCTGCAGACGGTCGTCGAGGTGGCGGCCGAGAAGACCTCCACGCTGGTGATGCCGCTGCCGGTGGAGGTGCTGCGCTTCTTCGACCGCGGCGGGCCCGGCTCCCCCGCGCGGGAGGGGTCGACGGAGCCGGCCCCGGTCGAGGAGACCGCGCCGTCTCCGCAGCTGACGCCGCCCGACGAGCTCACCAAGATCCTCGGCCTGCGCGAGACGGCGAACCGCCCCGACTCCTGACCCCGGGACCGATCGACGACCACGCCCGCCGCCAGGCCGCTGCCCGGTTGCTCACCGTCAGCGTCAGCGTCACCGACGCTGGGCGTACCGAAGAGGCGCGACGGAAGCCGGTGCGGCGGTTGCCGTCCAGCTGGAGCCTTGGGAGCGGAAGAGCGGGCGGCCGCTCAGGCGGCTCGGACGGCGAGGCCCGGATAGTCGAGGACGAGGCCGGACCCGTCGTAGACCAGGTGGCAGGCGACGTCGAAGACCGGCGCCGCGTAGTCGTAGCGCTGCCGCCCCTCCTCGTCGGCCAGCCGGGCATAGCGCTGCTCGAGCCGCTCGACGGCCAGGTCGGCGGCCCGGACGAAGGCCGCCGGAGCCGGCGAGGCGGCGCCCACGCCGAGGCCCATGCGATGCACGGGGAACGCGTTGGTCAGGGCCGACGACTCGAGATCGACGTCGAGGCAGCCGTCCAGCCAGGACGCCGGCGCGCCGTCCACGCGCCAGCGCCCCGCCCCGTCGGTCTCCAGGAGGATCTGGCGCCGGCCCCCGGCGGAACGGCTCGCGAGCCGGGCTGAGCGCGTGGCCCAGCTCGCGTCGAGCTCGATGACGTAGTCGACGACCCAGGTGCGGCCCTCCTCGACCGCGGTCGTGCACCCCTCGACGCGATATCCGTCCGGCAGCGGCCGGAAGTAGACCACCTCGAAGCCGGTGCGCGCGGCGAGATGCCGCCAGGCTGCCGTGTCAGGCGGTGGCGCGAAGGTCGTCATGGGCCGAGCATGTCATCGCCCACCGACAGGTTTCAGCCGGTGGACAGGCGGCGGAGGGTCCGCTCGGCCGCGCGGGTCATCTCGGCGGGCACACCGAGGACGTCCAGGTAGGCGGCGGTGCCGCGCATCTCCATGGCCCACCGACGCCATGGAGTGGGCGTCCGGGGCGGGCACGGGCGCGCTGATGCCCGAGCTGCCGAGCACGCGTTCGTTCATGGAGAAGCGGTAGCCGCGTTCCCTGATCTGCTCCAGCTCGGCCCGCCACCCATCAGGCGGGCGACGGCGGCGGACGTGGCCGCGACCCGTCGCTCAGCCATCGCCGTTGGCGCGACTATTCATTGAATGTATAGTTGCGATCATGTCCACAGCTCATGTGTTGCTGGGGCTGCTCGCGGAGCGCCCGAAACACGGCTACGAGCTCAAGAAGGAGCACGACCATCGCCTGGCCGGCGCCAAGCCGCTGGCCTACGGGCAGGTCTACGCCACGCTGCAGCGGCTGGAACGCGACGGCTTCGCGGAGGTGGCGGAGACGCAGCAGGAGGGCGGCCCCGAGCGCACCATGTACGCGATCACCGGCAGCGGCCGGGAAGAGCTGGCCCGGTGGCTGAACACCGTGGAGGCGCCGGCGCCGTATGTCGCCAGCTCGTTGTTCGCCCGGGTCGCCGTCGCGGGACGAGGTGCCGACGGCTATCTCCTGCGGCAGCGCGAGGCGCATCTGGCCCGCATGCGGGAGCTGACCGCCGAGAAGGCGGCCGGCCCGCCCGCCCA
This sequence comes from Nonomuraea sp. NPDC050451, assembly GCF_044458585.1. Classification (NCBI taxonomy): domain Bacteria; kingdom Bacillati; phylum Actinomycetota; class Actinomycetes; order Streptosporangiales; family Streptosporangiaceae; genus Nonomuraea; species Nonomuraea sp. NPDC050451. The sequence goes on along the minus strand of NZ_JBITHZ010000025.1, from coordinate 112,298 downwards.
GGTGCTGGCGGCCGACTACGCGCTCCAGCACCTCGACGCCGACCTGCGCTGGATCGAGACCGCACTGTCGCGGCTGAAGGAGGACAACGATGCTTGAGGCCAGGGGCCTGGTGAAGTCGTACGGCAGGACCAGGGCGCTGACAGGCGTCTCCCTCCAGCTCGCGGAGGGCGAGATCCTCGCGGTCACCGGGCCGAGCGGATCCGGCAAGTCGACGTTGCTGCACTGCCTGGCCGGGATCATCCGCCCGGAGTCCGGCGAGGTCGTCCTGGACGGCAGGCGGATCGACACGCTGGGCGAGGCGGAGCTGACCAAGCTGCGCCGCGAGAGCTTCGGCGTGGTCTTCCAGTTCGGCGAGCTGGTGCCCGAGCTCACCGCGGCGGAGAACGTCGCGTTACCGATGCTGTTCAACCGGCACGGCAGGCAGGAGTCGACGAACGCCGCCGCTGACGCGCTGGCCCGGCTGGAGGTGTCCGACTGCGCCGATCAGCGGCCCGGCGAGCTGTCCGGGGGGCAGCTGCAGCGAGTGGCCGTCGCGCGGGCGCTGGTGACCGGCCCGCGCGTGGTCTTCGCCGACGAACCCACCGGAGCGCTGGACACCCTCGGCGGCGAGCAGGTGATGAGCGCGCTGCTGGGCGCGGCCCGCGCCGGCGGTACCGCCGTGGTGCTGGTCACCCACGACAACCGGGTGGCGGCCTACGCCGACCGCGAGATCGCCCTGCGCGACGGCGCCGTGCTGACGGGGATCAGCCGATGATCGCCATCATGCGGATGCTGAACAGGGGGCGGTCGCGGGCCGAGCGGGCCCGCGCCTGGCTGGTCGCCGCCGGCACGGGGCTGGCGACGTTCCTGGTCTGCACGGCCGTCAGCCTGGCCGACTTCCGGGACGAGGGCGGCTCGCTGACCGGGCTGGCCCTGGCCCTGCTGGCCCTGCCGGTCGCCGGCCTGGTGCACCAGTCCAACCGGCTGGGCTCGGCCACCAGGGAGCGACGGCTGGCCGGCCTGCGGCTGGCCGGGGCCACGCCGGGCGACGTGCGCCTGCTCGGCGCCCTGGAGGGCGGCCGGTCGGCGCTGGCCGGCTCGCTGGCCGGCGCCGCGGTCTATGTGGTCGCCCATCTCTCCGGGCCGCTGATCCAGGTGCCGGTGGTCATGGCCGTGATGGCGCTGGGCGGAGCCCTGTCGGGGGCACGCGCCGGCCGGAACATCATCGCCTCACCGCTGGGCCTGGTTCGCCGTTCGCGCCTGCGGGGGCCGAGAGTGGTGGACCTGCTGCTCGTCGTGGCCGGTGTGGGCCTCTTCGTTGTCGGAGCCGTATGGAAAGGGGGCTTCCCGCTCGCCGGGAAGTACGGGGCGGCTCTGGCCATCACGGCCGGGGTGGTGCTCATCCTGTTCGGGGTGACGCTGGCCACGACCTGGGTGATCAGGGCGTACGCGCGCCGCGCCGGCCGGCGGGCCGGGTCGCCCGAGACGCTGCTGGCCGCGCGGCTGGTCGAGGCGGATCCGAGGGCCTGGGCCAGAGCCCTGTCCGTGGTGGGCCTGACGGTGTTCTTCGGCGCGGGCGCCGGCGCCCAGCAGGCGGGCGTCGGCTACCACCAAGCCCACGCGCTCGTCGACGCCGCGCTCCTGGTGGCCCTGCTGACGTCGGCGGCCGCCCTCGTGGTGCACCAGGCCGAGGAACTGCTCGATCACCGCCGCTCGTTCGCCGCGCTGGCCGCCTCCGGGGTGCCCGAGCGGGCGCTGGGCGGGGTCCTCGTACGGCAGGCGGTCATCGCCGCGCTGCCGATCTGCGTCGTGGCGGCGGTCGCGGGAGTCGTGGTGGTGATCCTGCCCCTCGCCGACACCTACCAGGTGGGGTGGCTCGGCTGGGCGGTCGCCAGGGCCGTGGCCATGGCGGGCATCGGGGTTCTGGCCGCGGTGCTCGTGGCCCTGGCGGCACGCCCGCTGCTGCGCGACGCGCTCCGCCTGGAGAGGCTGCGCGCCTGAGAGAGGCGCCGGCCGTGGACGCGCCGGATCCCCGAGGCACCCGGCCCGGGGATCCGGCGCGCCGCGTCAGCGTTCGCTGGAGGCGGCGCGGTAGTGCAGGTCCTGCACGTACGGCGTCGCGGTGATCGCGTACGGCGAGACCACCTTCGCCACCACGGCCGAACTCCTGGTGACCGAGGCCGAAGCGGTGCCCGCCTTCAGCGGGAACGTCTTGGCGGACACCCCCGCGGGCGCGTCGTAGGTCTGCGTCGTGCCGCCGACCGTGACGGACACCTTGCCCGCCGCGGTCAGCATGGTGAGCACCTCGACGGTGTCCCGGGCCGCGGTGCTGCCGTCGCGCAGCTTCATCAGCTTGGTCTGCGTGTACGACGGCGCGGCCGCGACCGGCTGGATCCGGTGGGTCAGGTACGCCGTGTCGTTGGTGATCTTCGGGCAGCCGAGCTTGTAGCAGGTCAGGTAATAGGCGTTGATGTCGAGATACGTCCAGCCGGCGTTCCTGGAGGGGGCGAACTGGGTGTTCTCGGAATAGTCGTTCCAGGTGGTGAGCTGCGCCCACTCCGCCTCGCCGTCGATGGCCCCCTTCCAGGTGACCCGCAGGTTCTCGGTGTTGCCCGCCTCGTCGAACACGCTCTGGTTGGGACGCTCGTCCTGGACGGACACCGGCTGCATCCAGATCTTGCCCATGCCGTGTGCGCGGTCGATGTTCGTCTTCAGGCCGGCGTTGGCCGCGGGGCTGCGGTTGCCCCAGTTCGAGAAGCCGTAGCTGATGGAGGCGAACGCGTCGCGGTGCTTGTTGAAGTCGACGAACGTGGGCACCAGGGCGACCTTGATGCCGTGCTGCGTCTCCATGGTCTTCATCCAGTCCGACCACCAGGCGGCGGTGCGGCCTTCGGCCTTGAAGGGGGCGACGACGAGGCGGCCGTCGGCGAGCCGGTAGACCGACTTCGACGCGGCCAGCTTGGCCATGGCGGTGGCGAAGGCGGCGCTGTCCAGCGAGGCCAGGCCGTTCATGTCCGGCATGAGCACGATCTTGAAACCGGGGTCCACGGCCTCGGCCGCCTTGACGAGGTTCTGCGCCCGCGTCCACTGCGCGCTGGTCACGGAGAGGATGTCGACGGTGAAGCCGTCCAGGCCGGCGGCGATGGCCTGCCTCACCTCGGTCTTGAGGTCGGCCAGCGCGTAGTCGCCCGTGATCGGGTCGCGTCCCAGCGGCCGGTCGCGCAGCAGCCCGCCGTACGCGGCGTGCTTGCCGCTCTCGCCGTCCGGCTTGAGGTAGTTCCTGGCGTAGTAGTCGCCGGCCGGAGCCTGGTTGTCGAGGGAGATCGGATAGGGGCTGAAGTAGTGCGCGAACACCTTCTTCGCCGAGGCCCGCAGCGCCGCCGTGCCCGGCAGGGTGAAGGGCAGCGGCCCGTCGGTCTGCTCGTCCCCGGTGCCCTCCGTGTAGGTCACCGTGAGCTTCGGTCCCCGGTTCCCGCTCTCGCGCGAGGACATCAGGACGGTCGTGGTGGCGTCGGTCCCGGTGAGGGCGAACGCGTACGTGCCATCCCCCTTGACCGCCGAAGAGACGTCCAGCTTGGCCGTGGCGCCGGCGGTGAAACCGGTGTGCGAGTCGATGACCGGCGCGCTCAGCGCCGGACGCGTGTTCCAGGTGGTGGCGGCCTCGGTCCAGGCCCCCGTCACCGGGCGGACGGAGACGGTGGTGTCCGTCGCTCTGGCCGAGACCACGTCCAGCGTGACCTTGACGTCCTCGGCGTCCTGCGGGATGCCGGTGACCTTGAAGCGGGTCAGCGCGGCACGCTGCCCTGCGGTGGCACTGCCGCACTCGGTGCCGCAGACGCTCATCCAGGTCGCGGTCGCGAAGCTCTTGGCCGGCTCGGCCTGGCTGACGAACACGTCCTCCGCCGCGGCGAACGTCACGCTGACGGGGGCGACGGCGGACGCCTGCACCGGGGTCACAACGACTGTCGCCAGCATGGCGATGCCCGCCGCCGCCCCCGATAACGTCCGATATCGGTTGGCCATGAAACTCCCTTGCCTTGCGGTACGGCCCCGTCTCGGCGGGGCCGTCTTGCACGGCCAAGGATGGATCATGCTCAAGCACCGGATCAGACTTTTCGGATAACTCACAGGGGCCGGACAGCCGACTGCGTCCCCTTCTCCTCCAGGAGACGGGACGCAGTCGGCGGCGAGCCGCTTCTCGATGCAGACCGGTGGTCCGCCCGGAAGCGTCAACGCCGACGTAGGGACATCGTGCCGAGCATGACGCAGGCCAGGCCGCAGGCGACGATGACGATCCCCGTGATGACGTTGTTGACGATCGTGCCGGCGCTGGCTCCGTGTGGGGGCAGCACCCACGGCGCGATGATCGTCCAAACCCCGATGACCGGCACGACGAACGCCAGCCCGTGGATCCGGCCGTACGCCGAGGCTATCCCGGCCGCCAGCAGCGCCAGGGCGATACCGGTGATCAGATTGTTGACGGTCAGGGTCGAGCGCCCGAAGAATCCCACCACCCATGGCGAGATGGCGAGATAGAGACCGCTCAGGAACGTCAGTCCACCGACGGCCTGCCCTGAGGGGCTCTGCGCAGCCATGTCGTATTGAGCTCGCAGGGCTGCTATGTCAGGGTGCTGACCCATGTCTAGTTTCGGATGGAGTGGACTTTCAGCCATGTCCCACACCACCTTCCCCATACCGCGTGGAGGTTTGAATACGTAACCCCTTCCCCCACGGTCACGCCAACGCGCCCACCTGGGCCAACATTTCCCCAAATCGCTTGGGGCGGGCTTGGGCAGGGCGGGCCTATGGGCAGCAGCCGTCCGACGCGGCGCCGGCGGGCACGGCGCAGCAGGCGTCTCCGCGCCAGGCCTCGCGCCCTTCCTTGACCGCGACCGCGGCGATGACCAGGGCGGCGATCGGGTCGGCCCAGGACCACCCGAAGGCGCTGTTGAGCGCGAGCCCCGCGAGGAGCACCCCCGACAGGTAGGTGCACAGCAGGGTCTGCTTGGAGTCGGCCACGGCCGAGGCCGAGCCCAGCTCACGGCCCGCGCGGCGCTGGGCGTACGACAGGAACGGCATGACGACCAGCGACAGGGCGGCCAGGATCAGGCCCGGGGTGGAGTGTCCGGCCTCCCCAGCGCCGAGCAGGGCGCGTACGGCGTCGACGGTCACGTAGGCGGCCAGGGCGAAGAAGGAGATCGCGATGACGCGCAGCGCGGCCCGCTCGCGACTTTCGTGGTCGGCGGCGGAGAACTGCCAGGCCACCGCGGCGGCGGAGGCCACCTCGACGATCGAGTCCAGCCCGAAGCCGATGAGCGCCGTGGAGGAGTCACGACCTCGACTCCCCTGCCTGGGCGGGGCGCAGGGCGACCGCGTGGCCCGTGGCGGCCAGCAGTTGCTCGGCGGAGGCCAGCAGGTCCATCAGCTCGGGCCGGGTCAGGGAGTAGAACGACTGGCGGCCTTCGGCCCGGTAGTCGATCAGATCGCAGTCGCGCAGGCAGGCCAGGTGCTTGGAGACCGTGGACTGGGCCAGCCCGAGCTCGGCCGTCAGGTCGACCACTCGCGCCTCGCCCCTGGCCAGGCGCTGCACGATGCGCAGCCGGGTCTCGTCGGCCAGCGAGTGGAACAGCGCCGCCGCCGGAGGGACCCCGGCGGCGATGTCGGTGCTGACACAGCGACCACCGTCGTTATCAATCGCCACATGGCGATGATAGCGCGTCCTCGCCATGCCGGCTCGGCCGGTCAGGAGGCGTCGTAGCGCAGGCGGGAGGCGGCCACGTACTCGCGGTGCCGCCCGGCCCATTCGATGAGCCCGGCGACCTGCGAGGAGAGCGTCTGGCCGACCGGGGTCAGGGTGTAGTCCACCCGGGGCGGCGAGGTGGGGGTGACGGTGCGCTCCACCAGCCCGTCGCGCTCCAGGCTGCGCAGGGTGAGGGTGAGCATGCGTTGGGAGATGCCCTCGATGGCGCGCTGCAGTTCGGAGTAGCGCATGGGGCCGCCGCCGAGCAGGTCCATCACCAGCACGCTCCATTTGTCCCCGACACGGTCGAGGACGTCGCGCAACCGGCAGGTCGGGTGGTGCTCGCCGACCGTTTCACGCACATCGGTGTGCCTAACGCGGGTCAAAGTGCCTTCTTCCGCCATGACGGCATTGTGGATGAGACTCGATGCGCGCACAAGAAGTAACCAGCGCACAGAAAGTGCTGTGCTCCCCGCCGCCCATCAGGGCCGCGCCGTCCTGCGCGCCTCCTGGCGGCAGGCCATCACAGCTTCCACGGAAAACGGAGTGATCATTATGCGTGCCATGGCTTTCACCGGCTTCGGCGCCGAGCTGGCCGCCGCCGACCTGCCCGTGCCGGAACCGGGACCCGGCGAGGTGCTGGTCCGGGTGCTGGCCTCGTCGGTCAACGGTTTCGACCTGGGCGTGCTGGGCGGCTATCTCAAGGGCGTGTACGACTACGAGTTCCCGGTCGTGCTGGGCAAGGACTTCGCCGGCACCGTGGCGGCCGTCGGCGAGGGCGTGAGCAGCCTGACGCCGGGTGAGGACGTGTTCGGCGTGGTCATGCGCCCGACCCTGGGCCAGGGCGGCTTCGCCGAATATGTGGTGGTGAGCGAGCAGTACGGCCTGGCCAGGATCCCCGAGGGGCTCGATCACACCCGCGCGGGCGTGCTGGGCCTGGCCGGGACCGCCGCGCTCAATGCCGTCGACGCCGTCGCCCCGGCACCGGGCGAGACCGTCCTGATCTCGGGCGCGACCGGCGGCGTGGGCGCGTTCGCCGTCCAGCTGGCCGCCGCGCGCGGCGCCAGGGTGATCGCCACCGCCAGGCCCGGAGCCGAAGCCGCCTTCGTCACCGGACTGGGCGCCACCTGGGCCGTCGACCACGCCGATCTGCCTGCGCAGGTGGCCGCGATCGCGCCGGGCGGGGTGGACGCCGCGCTGCACCTGGCGGGCGACGGCCCGGCGGTCGCCGCGCTGCTGGCCGACGGCGGGCGGCTGGCCTCCACCGTGCATTACGTGCCCGACGAACCCGGCCGGGACCTCAAGGCCACGGCGGTGATGGCCGACCCGAACCCGGACACCCTGGCCCGGCTCGCCGCCGACGCGGCCGAGGGACGCCTGCGCGTACCGGTGGCCCGCGCCTACCCGCTGGCCGAGGCGCCGCACGCGATCGCCGATTTCACCACCGGAACCGTCGGCAAGCTCGCCGTCACGATCTGAGCAAGTAGGCGGCCCTGGTGGGCAGGGGTTCCTCATGCCGGAGCTCCCTGACGTGGAGGGCTTCCGCCAGGTGCTGTCGGAGCACACCGGCGAGCCGATCAGGGCCGTGCGCGTTCGCGACCCCGGGGTCCTGCGCGGCATCGGCGCCGGGCGACTGGCCGCCGCGCTGCGCGGACACCGGTTCGAGCGGCCGCGGCGGCACGGCAAGTGGCTGATCGCGCCCGCCGGCGGGCCGGTGCTGATGCTGCACTTCGGCATGACCGGCTCGCTGTCCTGGCACTCCCCCGAGGAGCCGTGGCACCGGCATGACCGGGTCGTCTGGCAGTTCGACGACGGCGAGCTGCGCTACCGCGACATGCGCAAGCTCCAGGGCCTCCGCCTCGCCGACGACGAGGCGCAGGTGGAGCGGGTGCTCGGCGGGCTCGGCCCGGACGCGCGCGACGTGTCGTACGCGTGCTTCGGCAGGCTGCTGTCGGGCCGCCGCGGACGGCTCAAGCCGGCGCTGACCGACCAGACGTTCGTCGCCGGCCTGGGCAACCTGCTCGCCGACGAGATCTGCTGGCACGCCGGCGTCAATCCCCAGCGCGCCGTGGGTGATCTGGACGAATCCGAACGTGCCGCGTTGTACAGGGCGATGCGCCGGGTCCTGCGAGAATCGATCAAGGCCCGGTGCGTGCCCGCACGTGACGCCTGGCTGACCGGGGCCCGCGACGAGCCCGGCGGTCCCTGCCCGCGCTGCGGCAAGCCCCTGTCCCGCCGCCGGGTCGCCGGCCGTACGACCGTCTGGTGCCCGGGCTGCCAGCCCTTCTGAAGGCATGAAGCTTTCACCGGGGACGCGCCGCTGACCTGCCCCGAGACGCGCCGCGCGAACGATCTCGTTGACGGTCGTTCATGACCTCGAGTCCACTGGTGCGCAAGCCCTCTGCCGGTCCTTCCCCCCAGGAGGCAAGGCATGAAGAAGATCGCGGCAGTGATACTCGTCGTCGCCCTGGCCACTGCGGTCGCGCCGCGGGCCGAGGCGGCGACCGGCGACGGCTCCCCCACCGACGCCAACATCTCCTTCACCGGGCGGTGGGACACCTCCACCCCCACCGCGTACGTGCCGTACTGGGCGGGCGCCTACCTCACCACCGGTTTCACCGGCAGGACGGTCAAGCTGAACCAGCGCAACACCATCGACCTGTACTACAGCATCGACGGCGGCGCGTGGATCTACATCCAGAACGTACGCGGCACGGTCAACCTCACCCCCACGCCGCTGGCCGCGGGGAGCCACACCTTACGCGTCTCCTACCGGGTCGTCGCCGGCTCCTATCACGGTGACGCCGTCTTCCAGGGCCTCGTGCTCGACCAGGGGGCCACGACGTACGCGATCGCGCCCCCGTCCAAGCTGATCGAGTTCGTCGGGGACTCCATCACCGTCGGCACGACCACCTCCAAGAACGCCCTGACCGCGTACGGCTGGCTCATCGGCGAGCGCCTCGGGGCCCGGCACACCCAGATCGCCCAGGGCGGCGCCTGCCTGGTGGCGACCGCGGACGGCTGCGTCGGCCTGGAGGCCCGATTCCCCAAGCTCAACCCCAACGCCGCCACCCCGGACTGGAACTTCTCCCGCTACCAGGCCAACGCGGTCGTGATCAACCTGGGCACCAACGACGTGGGGCACGGCGTGAGCACCACCACCTTCCAGGCGTACTACACCCACCTGCTGCAGGAGGTGCGGGCGGCGTACCCGGCGGCGGCGATCTTCGCGCTGGAGACCTTCACCAGGCGGTACGCCGCGCAGACGCGGGCCGCGGTCACCGCCCGCAACTCCGCGGGCGACGCCAAGGTCTACTACGTCCCCACCGAGGGCTGGCTGACCAGCGCGAACATGTCCGACAACGTCCACCCGAACGACAGCGGCCACGTGGTCATCGCCGATCGCCTGGCACCGATCATCAGCGCCAGGCTCTGAGGGGCCGCAGGATCGCGCGGGCGAGGCCCTTGACGATCTCGGCGGCCAGCACCGCCTGCCCGGCGGCGGCGAAGTGGATCCGGTCCGCGCTCAGCAGGTCCGGACGGTCGTTGACCGGGCAGTCCCACATGTCGACCAGCACGGCGCCGTGGTCGGCGGCCAGGCCGCGGGTGATGTCGTTGACCCGGCGCACCCGCTCGCCCCAGTCCGCGTACCGCGGCACCACGAACGCCCTGCCCAGCGTGAACGTCGTCAGCTGCGCGCCGGCCCCGGCGGCGAACTCGAACACCCGCCTCGACGCGGCCTCGATGGCCGCGTAGTCGGGGTCGGGCCGGAACAGGTCGTTCGCCCCGCAGGACACGTGGACCAGGTCGGGGCCGAACTCGCCGAGCCGGTCCAGCTGCGTTCGCGCCGTCCGGGAGGCGGTCGCGCCGACCTCGGCGGTCTTCAGGTAGGCCAGATCGGGATGGATCCGGCGCAGCACGTCCGCGACGCGATCGGGCCACCCCAGGCTGGCGTATCCGGGACTCGGGTCGCAGGTCCCGGCCGCCAGGCTGTCGCCCACGGTGGCGAAGCGGCGCCAGGGAGCGCGGGCGAGCAGCTCCGCGGCGCGCGCGGCGGACAGGCAGTAGGGATCGGTCTCTTCTGTGAGGGACGAAGTCGTGGTCACGACATAAAAGAGTACGATCGTTCGTACGTATCCTTCAATGGGTATAGTCGGTGAGGACAGACCTCCCCCCGTGAGGGCGCGGCTCGTGCCGTGCCGGAATCGAGGGGTTATGGCTCGTGAGGCGAGTCCCCGGCTTCCCGCGACCCCGGTCATGCGGGTCGCCGTGACGTTGACCGTCAACGGCGTCGATCATCGGCTCGACCTGGACCCCCGCGTGACCTTGCTGGACGCGTTGCGCGACAGGCTGGGGCTGACCGGCACCAAGAAGGGCTGCGACCAGGGCGCCTGCGGCGCGTGCACCGTGATGGCGGACGGCAAACGGGTCCTGTCCTGCCTGACCCTGGCCGCGCAGTGCGAAGGCCGGGCGATCACCACCGTCGAAGGCCTCGCGACCGACGGCGTCCTGCATCCGGTGCAGGAGGCGTTCGTCCGCCACGACGCCTTCCAGTGCGGCTACTGCACCTCCGGGCAGATCATGTCGGCGGTGTGCCTGCTGGCGGAGGGCCGCGCGGGATCCGATGCGGAGATCCGCGAGTTCATGAGCGGCAACCTGTGCCGGTGCGGCGCCTATCCCAACATCGTCGCGGCGATCCGCGAGGCCCGCGACCGGCTGGTGACGGGTGGCCGCGATGCATGAGTTCGAGTACGTCAGGGCGGGCGAGGTGGACCAGGCCGTGGCGACGGTGACCGCCGATCCCGCCGCTTCCTATCTCGCCGGCGGCACCACCCAGATCGACCTGATGAAGGACGGCGTCCTGGAGCCCGACCGGCTGGTCGACATCACCCGGTTGCCGCTCGGCGGCGTCGCCCGCGACGGCGACGTGCTGCGCGTGGGCGCGCTGACCACGATGGAGGAGCTGGCCGCGGACCCCACGGTGGGCGAGCGCCTGCCGTTCCTGCGCGAGGCGCTGCTGCTGGGCGCGTCCGTCCAGCTGCGGAACATGGCGACGATCGGCGGGAACCTGCTGCAGCGCACCCGCTGCCGCTACTTCCGCGACCCCACCGTCCCCGCGTGCAACAAGCGGCGCCGCGGTTCCGGTTGCGCGGCGATACAGGGGGCCGCCAGGATGCACGCGATCCTGGGCGCGAGCGAGCACTGCGTCGCCCTGCACGCCTCCGACATGGCGGTGCCGCTCGTGGCCCTGGACGCGGTCGTCCACCTGCGCGGGACGGGCGGGGAGCGCTCGGTTCCGCTGACGGAGTTCTACCGCGTGCCGGGAGACACGCCCGACGTGGAGAACGTGCTCACGCACGGCGAGCTGATCACCTCCGTGGACGTCCCGCTGCTCGCGCCGGACGCGCGCTCCACCTACCTCAAGATCCGCGACAGGGTTTCCTACGAGTTCGCGCTCACCTCCGCCGCGGTGGCCCTGCGCCTCGACGGCGGCCTGATCGGCGAGGCCCGCGTCGCCCTGGGCGGCGTCGGGACGATCCCGTGGCGCGCGCCCGAGGCCGAACGGGTCCTGCGAGGGGCGCCCCCGAGCCTTGAGGTCTTCATCGCGGCTGCCGAGGCCGCCGTCCGGGACCCGTTCACCGTGGAGGGCACCGCCTTCAAGGTCGAGCTGGCCAAGCGCACCCTGGTGCGCGCCCTGCGAACCGCCGCCGGAGGTGCGAGATGACGACCGTCGAGCAGGTCGGCCTGGTCGGCGAGGGGGTGGACCGGGTCGACGGCCCCCTGAAGGTCACCGGGGCCGCGCGCTACCCCAACGACTTCGGCTTCCCCGAGCTGGCGCACGCCGCGCTCGTCCGCAGCACCGTGGCCGCCGGGCGGATCAGCCGGCTCGACACGGGCGCGGCCCAGGCCTCGCCCGGCGTGCTGGCGGTCATCACCCACCAGAACGCTCCCACGCTGGGGCACGCGCCCGACACGTTCCTGTCGGCCCCGCCGCCGCCGTTGCAGGACGATCGCATCCTGCACTACGGCCAGTACGTCGCCGTGGTGGTGGCGGGCACCGCCGAGGAGGCGACGGCGGCGGCCCGGCGCGTCGAGGTGGAGTACGAGACGACCGAGCCGGTCCTCGACCTCCACGACCCCAGGGCGGAGCTGCTCATCGACCCGTACGAGAGCGACGTCGTCCGCGGCGCCGCCGAGGCCGCGCTGGCCTCGGCCGACGTGCGGTTCGAGGCGACCTACGCCACGGCCGACAACGCCAACAGCCCGCTGGGCCCGTTCACCACCGTGGCCGCCTGGGACGGCGACGCCCTGACCGTCCACGACTCCACCCAGTGGCCCGGCGGTCTGCGCACGGCGCTCGCGCGGGTGTTCGGCGTCCCGGAGAGCGGCGTGCGCGTGCTGGTCCCGTTCGTCGGCGGCGGCTTCGGGGCGGGGCTGCGCGTGTGGCCGCACGTCATGCTGGCGGCGCTGGCCGCGCGTACGGTGGACCGGCCCGTCAAGCTCGTGCTGACCCGCCCGGAGATGTTCACCGGCATCGGCCACCGTACGGCCACGGAGCAGCACCTCAAGATCGGCGCCAACCGTGACGGGCGGCTGGTCGCGATCGACCACGAGAGCACCACGACGCTGCAGATGGCGGGGAACAACCTCGAACCGTGCGCCTCCTACTCGGCGACCGCCTACGCCTGCCCCAACGTCTCCACGCGCGACCGGCAGGTCCGGCTCAACATCACCTGGTGCAACTCGATGCGCGGGCCCGGCGACGCGCAGGGGAACTTCGCGCTGGAGTCGGCCATGGACGAGCTGTCGTACCTGCTCGGCATCGACCCGCTCGACCTGCGGCTGCGCAACTACGCCGAGGTCCACCCGGAACTCGGCCTCCCGTGGTCGAGCAACGCCCTGCGCGAGTGCTACGAGGTCGGCGCCGAACGGTTCGGCTGGTCGCGCCGCCTGCCCGACCCCGGCTCGATGCGCGAGGGCGACTGGCTGATCGGGTACGGCCTGGCCGGCGTCTCGTTCTTCTGGTACCAGGTGCCGTGCCAGGCGAGCGCGACCCTGCGCGCGGACGGGACGGCGCTGGTGCGCAGCGCGGTCACCGACATCGGAACCGGCACCTACACGGTGATGACCCAGCTGTCGGCCGAGCTGCTCGGGCTGGACCTGCCGCAGGTCACCTTCGAGCTCGGCGACAGCGACCTGCCGCCCGGGGCGCACGCGGGCGGCTCGGGCCTGACGGCCGGTCTCGGCAACGCGGTCCACGCCGCCTGCCGCAACCTCGTACAGGCCGTCCTGGACACCGTCCGCGACGATCCCACCTCTCCCCTGGCCGGGTGCGCCGTAGACGACGTCAGCGTCGGCCGCGGCCGGATCCACCGCACGGGATCGCCCGAGGACGGCGAGACCTACACCGACATCCTCGCCGCGCACGGGCTCCCCGAGCTGACCGCCCGCGGCGCCAGCGCCCCGAACGACCCGCAGGAACTCGGCCTGGCGCCCGCCGGCCCGTTCGGCGCGCGGTTCGTGGAGGTGCGGGTCGACCCGGAGCTCGGGCTGCTGCGGGTGGCCAGGGTCGTCTCGGTGATCGACGCCGGCCGGATCCTGAACGAGAAGACGGCCACCAGCCAGATCATCGGCGGCACGGTCGGCGGGATCGGCATGGCCATGTTCGAGGACATGATCACGGACCCGGGATCCGGGCGCATCGCCAACGCCACCTTCGGCGACTACCTGATCCCGGTCAACGCCGACGTCCCCGACATGGAGGTGGCCTTCGTCGGCCGGCCCGACCGGTTCAACCCGATCGGGGTCAAGGGCGTCGGCGAGATCGGCCTCGTCGGCATGGGCGCCGCCATCGCCAACGCGGTCCACCACGCCACCGGCAGGCGCATCCGCTCGCTGCCCATCACGATCGACCAGCTCCTCTAGGGTGTCAGCATGCTCAGGCCGTAGCGGGGCCGTCGTCGAAGCTGGCGTAGTAGGCGGCGGCCATGTCCTCGTCGCCATGGCCCTGGGCGGCGGCGCGGTCGAGGCGTGCGGCGCCGGCGGCGGCGACGTCGAGGCGGATGCCGTGCCGCTGCCCCGCCTCGACGATCAGGCGGGCGTCCTTGGCGGCGGTGGTGACCGTGAAGCTGGGCGGTGAGAGGCGGTCCTCCAGCACCAGGCCGGTCTTGACGCGCAGGTAGCCCATGTCCAGGGGGCCGCCGTCGATGGCGTCGAAGAAGCTCTGCGGGTCCACGCCCAGCGCCTTGGCCAGGGCCAGGACCTCGCCGGCCGCGTTGGTGGCGGCGAGGACCCAGCTGTTGGCCACGAGCTTGAGCCGGGTGGCGCCGGCCGCGGCGCCGTCCTCGCCGGTCCACACGGTACGGGCGCCGACGGCGTCGAACACCGGCGTCACGGCCTGCCGGCTCTCGGCGGGGCCCGCCGCCAGGACGAGCAGTTGCCCGGCCTCCGCGGGCTGGCGGGTGCCGAGGACGGGGGCGTCGTAGAAGACCAGGTCGTGCTCGCGGGCGAAGGCGGCCAGTTCGCCGATCGCGTCGAGGCCCGCGGTGGTCGACTGCACCCAGGCGGTGCCGGGGCGCAGGGCGGGCGCGGCCTGCCGCATCACCTCCAGCACGGCGGCGCCGTCGTAGAGCATGGTGAGGACGACGTCGGCGTCGCGTACGGCGTCGGCGGGGTTGTCGGCGATGTGCGCCCCCTCGGCGGCCAGCGGTTCGGCCTTGTCCCGGGTGCGGTTCCAGGCGCGTACGGTGTGCCCCGCGCGGGCGAGGTTGCGGGCCATCGCGGCACCCATGATCCCGGTGCCGAGAACGCTCACGGTGAGGTTGTCGGTCATGACGTCGCCTTTCTGGCTCGTTGTGCGGCCCGGAGCGGGCTCGGTTCAGGACGCGGCGCGGACGAGGCCGTCCAGCCAGGCCTGGTGGCCGTTGAGCATGGGGTTCGGCCTCTGCGCGGCCAGCTCGGCGGCCGGCCGGCCGATCTGGGTCTCCTGGGTGAGGATGCGTACCCGGCCGCCGGGCAGGTCCTCCACCAGCCAGGCGTGCAGGACGTCGAGCCGCTCCTCGGGCCCGCCGTTCTGCGCGGCCGTCCAGGACAGGCGGCCGGGGACGCCCTCGCCCGGCGGCCGGAACTCGACGACCTGGGCGTCGAGGGGCGGGAAGCCGAAGGTGCCGAACCTGAAGCGCACGCCCTCGCCCAGCTCGGGGCCGCCGCCCTGGGGGAAGCTGATGTCGGCGACGTTGTCGTAGTACGACTCCCAGGTGGAGGTGTCGACAAGGTAGCGCCAGACGCCGGCGGCGGTCAGGCCCTTGACGATCACCTCGTTGGACACGAAGTTGTCGCCGGTGCCGGGCAGGTAGCGCTCCGGCCAGTTGATCGCGTTCTGGGTGGTCATCGTGGTCTTTCCTTTCATGGTGCCGCCACCTAGGCAACTCCCCCTACGCTAGGCAACTAAGCCATCGGAGAACCAATAGGAGGGTCGATGACCGACATCGGCATCCCAATGGAAGACCTCGGCCGGGAGCGGACTCCGTCCCACGTCGACCTCAACCTGTTGCGCACCTTCCTGGCCGTCTATCGCGCCGGCTCGTTCACTGCCGCGGCGCCGTCGCTCGGGCTCTCCCAGCCGACGGTGACGGCCCAGATCCGCACGCTGGAGCAGCAGACCGGGCGCGAGCTGTTCACCCGGCTCCCCCGCGGCGTGGAACCCACCCAACCGGCCCACGAGCTGGCCGCCCAGGTCGCGGATCCCCTCGACGCCCTCGCCTCCTTCCAGAGCCGCCGCGGCCTGCTCGCCGGGCACACCGATCCGGTGCACCTGGCCGGCCCCTCCGAGCTGCTCTGCGTCCGGGTCCTGCCCGCGCTGGCCCCGCTCGTCGCCGAGGGCGTACGGCTGCGCGTCGCGACGGGGCTGACCGAGCCGCTGATCGAGGAACTACGCGCGGGCCGCCACGACCTGGTGATCGCGACCAGGCGCCCCCGTGGCCGCGCGCTGGTCTCGGTCCCGCTGGCGGACGAGGAGTACGTGCTCGTCGCCGCACCCGCCTGGGCGCACGTGGCCGGGGCCGCCGACCCCTGCGCCGCGCTCCGTGACGTCCCCCTCATCACCTACGCCGAGGATCTGCCCATCGTGCGCCGCTACTGGCGCCAGGTCTTCGGCAAGCAACTCTCCGCCGCCGCCGCGGTCACCGTGCCGAACCTGTACGCCGTCGTGTCGGCGGTCAACGCGGGCGCCGGCTACAGCGTGCTGCCCCGCTCGCTGTGCGAGGAGTACCTGGCCTCCGGCAGGCTCGCCCTGCTCCACGACCCGGTCGAGCCACCGCTCAACACGCTCTTCCTGGTCCAGCGGCCGGGCGCCGACGCCAACCCGGACGTCGCCCAGGTCCGCGACCGCCTCCAGCGCGCCGCGCGCACCTGGTAACCCTGCTGCTGACTCGTCAAGGTTCGCGGAGGTCGCGCAGTGCGGCCGTGAGCCGGTCGATGTCGGCCGCGGACGTGAACAGGGCGGGCGTGACGCGGACGGCGCCGCCACCCGACATACCCGTCCGGGCGACGGTGAAGATCCGATGTTCGCGCATCAGGCGGTCGGCGACGGCGATGTTGTCGGCCTCCGTGGTGCGCCCGCGCAGGCGGAAGGCGGTGATGGCGCCGTACGTGCCGGGCTCGTCCGGGGTGAGGATCTCCACGTTCCGGACCTCGCGGAGCGGGCGCACCCAGCGATCGCGCAGGAACCGCAGCCGGGCCTGCTTGACCTGCGCCCCGAGGGTGTCGTGGAAGTCCAGGGCGGCCTCGACGGTGAGGAAGGGCGCGACGTTCATGGTGCCGGAGTGGACGCGCGAGCGGATGTCGGTGGCGGGGTAGGTCTCGTCGGCGTAGAGCGGGTCAATGTCACCCAGGCGCTGCTTGCGGACGTAGAGGAACCCGGCGCCCAGCGGCGCGCCCATCCACTTGTGCAGCGAGAAGACGGCGAAGTCGGCGTCGAGGTCGGGGAGGGTGAAGTCGAGCTGCCCCCAGGAGTGCGCGGCGTCCACGATCACGTCGACGCCCCGGGCGCGGGCCATGGACACGATCCGGCGCACCGGCGTGACCAGGCCGGTGCGGTTGTTCATGTGGCTGAGCAGGAGCAGCTTCGCCTTCGGATGCTCGCGCAGGGCGCGCTCGTAGGTGTCCAGCACCGCCTGGCGGGTGGCGGGCTCGGGCATGACGATCCGCGCGACCTCGGCGCCGCGCCGGTCCTTCAGCCAGTTCATGGCGTACTGGCCGCTGTGGTAGTCCAGGTCGGCGTACATCACCTGGTCTCCGGGACGCAGGCGGCGGTAGCCGGAGATCAGGTTCTGCAGGGCCTCGGTGCCGCCCCGCGTGAGCGCGATCTCGTCCCTGCTGACGCCGAGCATGCCCGCCAGGCGATCGCGGATCTTGTCGGCCCCGGCCTTGTACGTGGTGCGCAGCAGGTGGGAGTTCTGCTCGTTGAGCAGGTCCACGTTGCGGTGGTACGCCTGCCGTACGGGCTCCGGCATGACGCCGTAGTAGCCGTTCTCCAGGTTGACGAAGTCCGGGCTCACCCGGAACCGGCGCGCGACGGCGGCCCAGAAATCCTCATCCCTGGCCAGCCGCTCGGCAGTCGCGCCGCGCGGGGCGATCGGCGGTCCGGCGACGGCCAGCGCACCGAGTCCGGCGACGACCCCGCGTCTCGAAACGGTCATAGAAGACTTCACCACCTGACATCAAATGGGACGCGCGAATCCCCAGTGTGGCGCCGGTCGCCGCGCACTCTTCTTAAAAGCGCCCTGCGGGATGAACAACGACAGCGGCTTTACCGGAATCTTTGAATTCGCCGGGCGCGTCCGGCGGCCGCGCGGGCATTATCACCGGTGATGCTCACGACCCGAACCATCCGTTCCCGCCGTCCGGCCGGCCGGCTGACGGCGCATGCGGCGCTCGCGCTCGCGCTGCTCATCGGCGTGGTGTTCGCCCATGGCGGCGCGTGCGCGGCCGTGGAGCTGTCGGAGCCGGTCGCCCACAGCGTCGATCTGAAGGACACCGCCGTCTACAGCGCGCGATGCCTGCACCGCGAGCTGCCGCCGCGCCACCAGCACGGCACCGAACAGGACTGCTCGGCGATCAACCCGGCCGACACGCCGATCTCCGCGGCGATGTCCGCGGCCTCGTCCCTCCCGTCGGCGCAGGCCGCCGCGGCGGCCACGACGGTCCCGGCGAGCGCCGCCCGGCCCGCCTCGCCATATCTGGAAAATCTCTGCGTGATGCGCATATAGGACCGCGACGTCCATGAGCCGTCCCATGTCCGCTGGGATTCGCGGCCATTCGTCATGCCGCGAATTGCGTCACTCACTTCGGGGATTCACCAATGTCATCACAAGCTACTTTTGCGCGCCCGCAGAAGACGCCGCTCGCCGGCTTCTCATCGCTTTCCCTAGCCGTCGGCAATACGCCGCTGGCATTCATCTCCGAGCCGTTCGTACCGGGCGGAGGGTTCTGGGCCAAGCTGGAAGGGTTCAACCCGGGCGGCATCAAGGACCGTCCCGCCCTGCACATGGTGCGCCAGGCCCGGGCCCGAGGGGACCTCCGGCCGGGGGCGACGATCATCGAGTCCACCAGCGGCACCCTGGGGCTCGGCCTGGCCCTGGCCGGGATCGTCTTCGGCCATCCGGTCGTGCTGGTGAGCGACCCCGGCATGGAGCCGCTCATGTGCCGGCTGCTCTCCTCCTACGGCGTACGCCTCGAGATCGTCCACGAGCCACACCCGGCCGGCGGCTGGCAGGAGGCCCGCCGGGAACGGGTGCGGCGCCTGCTGGCCGACATTCCCGGCTCGTACTGCCCTGACCAGTACAACAACCCGGACAACGCCGACGCCTACGCGGGGCTCGCCCACGAGTTGCTGGGCCGGTTGCCGCACATCGACACGCTGGTGTGCTCCGTCGGCACCGGCGGGCACAGCGCCGGCATCCACGGCGTGCTGCGCCGCCACTTCCCCCGGCTGAAGCTGGTCGGCGTCGACACCGTCGGCTCGACCATCTTCGGCCAGCCCGCCCGGCCCCGCCTGATGCGCGGGCTCGGCTCCAGCATCCATCCCCGCAACGTCGCCTACGACGCCTTCAGCGAGGTGCACTGGGTCAGCCCGGCCGAAGCGGTCTGGGCCTGCCGCGCCCTGGCCGCCCGTCACTACGTCTCGGGCGGCTGGAGCACGGGCGCGGTCACCCTGGTGGCCCGCTGGCTGGCCCGCACCGCCCCCGACCAGACCGTCGTGGCGATCTTCCCCGACGGGCCGTGGCGCTACTGGAACAGCATCTTCGACGACGACTACTGCCGCGCCCACGGCCTGCTCGACCCGGTCCCGGCCGAGGAGCCCGACCTTCTGGGCGAGCCGGGCGAGCGGGAGGTGCACCGCTGGACGCGCTGCGCCACCGTGACGGACCCGCTGGCAGGCCGGCGATGAGAGACACGCTGCGGCAGTTCCGCTCCTTCGAGCGGCCGATCCAGCTCCTGCAGATCAACCAGGCGGGCATCAACCTCGGCTTCTACATGCTCATGCCCTACCTCGCCCAGCACCTCTCGGCCGGTGCCGGCCTGGCCGCCTGGACGATCGGGCTGATCCTGGGCCTGCGGAACATGAGCCAGCAGGGCATGTTCCTGATCGGCGGCACCCTGGCCGACCGGCTCGGCCACAAGCCGATGATCATGCTCGGGTGCGCGCTGCGTACCGTCGGCTTCGCCCTGTTCGGGCTGACCACCTCGCTGCCCCTGCTGGTCCTGGCCGCCGCCGTGACGGGTTTCGCGGGGGCGCTGTTCAACCCGGCCGCGCGGGCCTACCTGGCCTGCGCGGCCGGGGAGGGCAAGGTCGCCGCCTTCGCCGTGTTCAACGTCTTCTACCAGGCCGGCATCCTGCTGGGCCCACTGGCAGGGCTCGCCCTGCTGCGGACGGGGTTCACGGCCGTGTGCCTGTCCGCCGCGGCCATCTTCGCGGTGCTGACCGTCCTGCAGGGACTGTGCCTTCCGGCCCGGCGTGCTCCCGTGCGGGAGGAGCGGCAGCCGGTGCTGCGGGAGTGGCGGCGAGCGTTCGGAGACCGGGAGTTCGTGTCCTTCGCCGCGGCCATGATCGCCTCGTACGCGCTGTCGTACCAGATGTATCTGGCCCTGCCGCTCGAGGTGCAGCGCCTCGGCGGCGGCGAGGCGGGGGTGATGGCCCTGTACGCCCTCTCGGCGCTGCTCGGCATCGCCGGCCAGGTCCGCCTGACCGCCTGGTGCTCGGCCCGGTGGACCCGCGGCCAGGCGATCAGCCGCGGCCTGGCGCTCATGGGGATCGCCTTCCTGCCGCCCGCAGCGCTCGCCCATCCGGCTCTCGCGCCGGTGTGGGCGATGGTGCCCGTCGTGATGTGCGTCCTCCTGCTCACCCTGGGCACGCTGGTCGCCTTCCCTTTCGAGATGGCCACCATCGCCGACATGGCGGGAGATCGCCTGATCGGCACCTATTACGGGCTGTACAACCTGCTGTCCGGGGTGGGGATCCTGGCCGGGAATCTCGTGGCCGGCGCCCTGGTCGACGCGGCGCGCTCCACCGGGTCCGCCGGCCTGCCGTGGCTGCTCCTGGCCGTCGCGGGGCTGGCCTCCGCCGCGGCCGTCAGGCGGCTGGACCGGCGCGGCCGGCTCTCCCCCACCGGCCGGACCGCGGCTACCGGTGACCGGTGGCAAGCGGCGCCGGGGCGGTAGCCTTCTAGCCGGAGCGGAACACGGCAGGGGGCGACGGTGCAGCTCGGCAACCTGGAGCGATCGGTCATGGAAGCTCTGTGGGAGCATCCGGACGGCATGTTCGCCCACGTCCTCGCGGCCCGCCTGCCGTCCCGGCCGGCCACCACGACGGTGCTGACCGTCCTGATGCGCCTGTCGAACAAGGGCATGGTCTCCCGCGAACGCGTCGGCCGGGCACACCTCTACAAGGCCACCGCCGGCAAGGACGCGTTCGTCGCCGAGGCCATGCGCGCCGCCCTGGACGAGGCGGGCGACGTCGCGGCGGCCGTGCAGCGCTTCGTCGGAACGGTGACGCCGGAGGTGGCCGCCGCCCTGCGCGAGGCGCTGGGCGAGCGCGACGGATCCGCGCCGTGATCGCCTGGCTGGTCGCGGCCGGGGTCGCGCTGCTGCCGGTGGTGCTGGGCGACCGGGCCGCGCGCGGGCTGGCCGGGGCGGCGTGGACGCACCGCAGCCCCCGCGCGGCGCTGGCACTGTGGCAGGCGATCGGGCTGGCCGCCGGGCTGGGCGCGGTCGGTCTCGGGCTGGTGGCCGCGGTCGCGCCGCTGGCCGCGGTGTTCCCGCACGGGGCGCACACCCTGGCACTCCAGATCGTCAGCGGGCCCGGCCTCGACGGGCTCGGGCCGGTGCAGCTCCTGGCCCTGACCTGGTCGGCGGGCCTGATGAGCTGGCTACTCATCCACACCGTACGCACCACCACCAGGACGATCCGGGAACGCCGCCGCCAGCGCCTGCTGGTCGACGTGGTCGCCGATCATTCGCCGACGCACGACGCCTACGTGCTGCCCGTGGCCGAGCACGTCGCCTACTGCGTGCCGGGCCGGCACCGGCGGATCGTCCTGAGCCGGGGGACCCTGGAACTGCTGAGCCCGCAGGAGCTGCAGGCCGTTCTCGGGCATGAGCGGGCGCATGCCCGAGGCCACCACGACCTGGCCCTGCTCCCCTTCGTGGCGTTGACGCACGCCTTCCCCTGGCTGGCCTGCTCCCGGACTGCCCGGCAGGCGGTCGCGGTGCTGGTGGAGATGATCGCCGACGATCACGCCGGCCGGGCGCACGGCACGCTGCCGCTGGCCCGCGCCCTCGTCCGGATGGCCGCCTCCGCGTCGAGCCCGGGCCCCGCCGCGTCGAGCCCGGGGCCTTCCGCTTTCGCCCTGGCCGACACCGGCGTCGTCGAACGTCTGCAGCGACTGCTCACCGAACGCCGGCCGCCCCGCTGGGTGCCGGCCGCGGCCTACTCGACGGCCGGCCTGCTGCTCAGCGGGCCGATGACCGTACTGATCGCACCGCTGGTCTGCGTCACCCTCTGACGGCGCGACCGCGCATGACCCGCCTGTTCCTCGCCGCGGCCTTCCTGCTCCCCTCCGCCAGGGGACTGCTGTCCCCGAGGCGAGCGGATACGCGCGCATGGCGTCCTGGGCAGCGCCGCTCTGGGCCGGGACGACGGCGCTGACCGTGCTGTTCGCGCTGTCGGACCTCCTGGCGGTCCCCGTCTCGGGGCTCACCGGCGCGCTGCCGTACGCCGAACTCGCCGGGGAAGGTCCCGCGCCTGTGGCGGGATGACCGGGCGCCGCGCCGCGCCCGGTCGGACGGTTTGCCGTCAGCGCTCGATGAACACCGGGTTGGAGTAGAACCACAGGTCGGCCCACGGGTCGGAGCCGTGCGGGTCGGGCTGGGGCTCGAGCTCGTCGGTGTTGGTGCCGCGGACGCGGACGTACATGGGGCCGTCGATGTCGCGCAACGTGTGCCGGACGACGACCTCGTCGCCCTCGCGCCGCCACTGCCGGGGACCGTACCGGGCCTCGACCTTGGTGGTGGGGTTGGTGTCGGAGGAGCGGTCCTCGGCCGGGCCGGTGACGCGGCCGGTGATGATGTCGAGGCGGTTCACCTGGGGGCGCTCGCCCTTGGCGTTGGCCGTACGCGGCACTCGGAAGCGGACCTCGACCTCGGCGTCACGGTCGCCGCCGCGCAGCTCGAGGGTCTCGCCGACGCTGACGGTGTTGCCCTCGGCCTGGCCCTGGGCCTGCCCGGCGCGGGAGACCGTGAGGTCGAGCTGGTCGATCAGGTCGCCGATGACGACGAAGATCCGGCCGTTGCGCAGCCCGTCGAGGATGTCGGCGTAGTCCCAGCCGGCGTGCACGTACGTCTTGGAGTACTCGCCCGGCCAGAAGTCGCTGCCGCCCTCGCTGTAGTGCCGGTGAGAGTCGGACGTGGAGGTGATCCACCAGCGGCGCCCCTCGCCGAGCAGCGAGTCCCACAGGCCGCCGAGCCGGGCGGTCATCTGGTCGAAGCCACCCATCGTGGGGTAGTTGCCGTAGCCGCCGCGCTCGCCGTCCGGGTCGATGCTGCCGTCCTTCCTGAGCGTGCCGGCCTGGTGGCCGGGGGCGCCCTCGAAGCCGTGCGCGATCTCCGGCGCGGTGTCGTTCCAGTTGCGGAACTCCGCCGGGGTGTCCTGGCCGTAGACGCCCAGCCCGGTGGCGGAGCGGGCGGGGTGGTTGGCGAACAGCAGCGGCTTGTGCGGGAGCTGCCTCATCACGCGCAGCGCCTCCAGCATCTTCTGCTCGGTGTCGAACGACGGGTCCGCGGGGAACGGGTCACGCTTGGAGAAGCGGCTCTCCAGCTGGAACAGGATGTCGCGCTCGGTGGTCACCTTCGGGATGATCAGGCTGGAGTGGTCGGCCGCGGGCGTGTCCAGCTCCATGCCGTAGAACTGCAACACCCGCGGCACGGACCGGCGCGCCTCCAGCAGGCTCGGATACCTCTGCTCCGCGTCCAGCTTGGAGTGCAGCGGGCCTCCGTGGTCGGTCGACACGATCCAGGCCAGCCCGAACTGCTGCGCGTGCGTGGCGTTGACCGACAACGGGTAGATCGCGTCCCCGCCGAGGATCGGCTTGGGCGGGGTGGTGGAGTTGTCGTACCCCACGCTGAACTCGCTGTGCACATGGTGGTCGCCGGGCAGCCAGCGCCGGCGGCCCGCACCGGGTCGCCGGTCGTCGGCCCAGGCCGGACCGCTCAGGCCGCCGACGGCGACCGCGCCGACCAGTCCACCGGTGACGGCGAGCAACCGCCGTCGCGTCACGAGCTCGGGTTCTACAGAAGCAGACATCGAGGATAGTTCCTCTCAAAAGGGCGCTATACGTCCGCAAGAGTCCATCCATCACACGTGACGTGCCATCAACGGATCCTCGGCCCCGAGAAGAACAGTCGGAGACCGGCGACCGCGCGATATGGCCGCGGCGCTCGCTGTTCACCGGCGCCATCGCCACGGCGACCGTGTGTACATCCAGGGCCGGGCCAAGGGCTGAGCGAACGGGCTCGCCGTCCCCAGGTCGAGCGGGGCCGACCACTTGGCGCGGGCTGTCAGGGCGTCGCCAGCTCGAACCGCTTCACGCTGACGGCTCCCCCGAGTGCCTGGGTGGCGTAGTTGAAGACGGCGAAGCGGTAGCCCATGAAGAACTGCCAGGCGTTGTTGAGCGCGAATCCGGACCCCAGGGAGGTGAAGGTGACGCCGTCGGTGCTGTAGGAGAAGCGGCCCTGCCTGCCCGCCCCCGGACGGATGTCGGCATTGGCGCGCAGCCAGATCCGGCCTCCGGAGACGCCGGCTCCGGCCACCTCGGTCCCGGTGCCGGTGGTGTTCCAGTTGCTGTCCATGGTGAGGTTGTTGACCGTCACCACCCTGGTCGCGCCGCCGTCGCGTTTGACGCCGATCCACGCGGACGAGTCGCGCAGCAGCGCGAGCCCCGCCAGGTCGCCGTCTCTCATGGCGGAATAGTCCAGCTCGACGGTGGCGGTGGAGGTGGGGCCCTGAATCCGGTGGGCGTCACCGTGGGCGTGGTCGTCGGCGTGCTTCCGGTGCAGGGGTGCCGTTGACGGCGAAGTCGGTCGGGGCCGGGTTGCCGGCGTTGTCCCATGAGCCGTTGAAACCGAAGGACGTGCTCGCTCCGGTGGCCAGCGAGCCGTTGTAGGCGGCGTTGGTGACGGTGACCTGCGCGCCGGATTGGGAGACGGTGCCGTTCCACAGCTGGGTGACCTTCTGCCCGGCGGTGAAGGTCCAGGTCAGCCGCCATCTGGTGAGCGGATCACCCAGATTGGTAACGCTCACATCGGCACCGAGCCCGTTCGCCCACTGGTTGGTCACGCTGTAGTCGATCCGGCATCCGGCCGCGGCCTGGGCGGTGGGTGCGACCAGGAGGCCCGCTGCGGCGATCAACGCGGCGACGGCGACCATCGCTCACCTTGAAGCAAGCGTTGACAGGCTTCTCCCAACCGAGCTGCGCCACGTAAGTTATGAGCGTTTGGACGGTAACTTTCGCGCACCCAAAGAGTCGGATGGCGGCGCGGCACCGTCAAGCGTCCGGCTTGTGGATCATTGCCGTGGCCGCTCACGACGGACGTTCCCATCTGCGTGACCTCACGGCCCGGCAGGGGGGCGAGCTGCTGAAAGCTTCACCTCACGGCGAGAACGCCGTCACTGACGCTTCGGAGGAGCGGTGCTGCCGCGGACGATGAGCTCCGTCGCGAATTCGACGCGGTGCTGCGGCAGGGGTGTGCCGTGGGCGAGCGCCACCACCATCCGGGCGGCCGCCATCGCCATCTCGGTGAGCGGTTGGCGGATCGTGGTCAGCGGCGGGACGGCCCAGCGGATCGACGGCAGGTCGTCGAAGCCCACGACGCTGAGGTCGTCCGGGATGCGCAGCCCGAGCTCGTGAGCCGCGCGGTAGACGCCCAGCGCCTCACCGTCGTTGCAGGTGAAGATGGCGGTGGGCGGGTCGGGCAGGCGCAGCAGCCGATGGGTGCAGGCCAGGCCGTCCTCGATCTGGAAGTCGCCCCGGCAGATCAGCTCCGGGTCCACGGGCACGCCCTCGGTGTCCAGCGCGGCGCGGTAGCCGTCGAGCCGCGCCCGGCTGGACAGGGCGTGGTCGGGGCCGGTGATGACGGCGATCCGGCGGTGTCCGAGCTCCAGTAGGTGCCGGGTGGCCGAGAGGCCGCCGGTCCAGTTGCCCGCGCCCACGGACGGCACCCGGTGACCGGGGTCGCCGGTCGGATCCAGGAGGACGAGGGGGATCTCGCGACGGGCCAGCCGCTCGCGCTGGAGCTCGGTCAGGCCCGAGAAGACCGCGATGACGCCGGTCGGGCGGTGGCTGAGCACGCCCTCGAGCCAGTCGCTCTGGGGGACGTGACTGCCCTGCAGCTCGGAGACCGACACGGTCAGCTGGTGCTCGCGCGCCACCTGACCGACTCCCCTGATGATCTCCGTCGGGTATTCGCCGGCGAGCTCGTGGAAGACCAGCTCCACCGCGGCGGCCGGGTCGACGCGGCGCCGCTGCCTGCGGTAGCCGTGCTCGCGGATGAGGCCCTCGACCAGCGCGCGGGTCTCTGGCGCCACCGCGGAGCGGCCGTTGACCACTTTGGAGACCGTCGCCGCGGACACGCCGGCGAGCTGGGCCAGCTCCGCCAGAGTCAGCGGCTGGGTGCCGGACGACTCCCCGGTGGCGGTCATGGCCGTAGTTTAACGGCAAGGTCCAGGACGACCTTGGTGGAATGCGGTGCGGCGGGTCACGCCGCACCGCAGCCAGGTTTCAGCAGGTGGAGTTGGTCTGGGTCAGCAGGCCCAGGCGCCAGGGCAGGGAGTTGTAGTCGCCGCCGGCGTTGGGGTCCAGGCCCTGGTAGACGTACTGCATCTTGCAGGGGCTGATCGGCAGGGTCTGGTCGTTGCCGGCGCGGATCATCTCGCCGTGGCTGATGTCCCGGGTCCAGGCGGTGCCGCTGAAGGTGACGTTGTTCGCCCGGGCGAACGGGTTGCTCTCGCTGGCCGCCAGCTGCGTC
Organism: Nonomuraea sp. NPDC050451; assembly: GCF_044458585.1. Taxonomy (NCBI): domain Bacteria; kingdom Bacillati; phylum Actinomycetota; class Actinomycetes; order Streptosporangiales; family Streptosporangiaceae; genus Nonomuraea; species Nonomuraea sp. NPDC050451. Next base: position 85,998 of record NZ_JBITHZ010000025.1, on the reverse strand, counting down.
CAGGACCCGGCGATGCTGCTGGAGGTCCAGGACCGGAACCAGCGCCTGCCGTCCGAGCCGATCGCCTCGACCAGCAGCAGGTACTGGTTGGAGCCCTGCACCTTGTAGACGTTGGACGCCTCGAACAGGTTGTTCCTGGTGTCCTGCATGGCGATGACCGTGTTGGTGAACCCGTTGGGGAAGCTCGCCCGCGTCGTCTGCGACCGGTAGAGGTGTCCGTTGTCGTCCGAGGAGAACAGGTAGCAGTTGGCGTCGTCGCAGATCACCCACATGTCGACCCAGTAGCCGTTGCCGATGTTCTGCCGGATGATGTCGGGCATCGCGGAGTAGAAGTTCTTCGGCGCGCTCCACCCGTTCGGGTTGCTGATGTCGGGGTTGGTGGAGTACGAGGCGTTACCGGTCTGGTAGACCAGGTACCACAGGTTCTGCGGCGCGAAGTAGAACACCTGCGGCGCGGCCCGGTAGCCGGTGCCGATCGGGGTGCGGTCCAGGTAGTAGTGCGTGGCCGAGCCGGCCTGCGACCAGTCGGTGAAGCTCAGGTACACCAGGTTGTAGCCCGAGGAGTTGGCGGTGCTGGCGAACACGTGGTACTTGCCGTTGTGGTAGACCACCGACGGGTCCTTGATGCCCGCGATGTTGTGCGTGGCGTCCGACTTCGGCGCGATCAGCTGACCGCTGGAGCTCCACCGCAGGCTTGAGGGCAACGTGCCCCCGGGCGGGTCGGGGTCGGTCGGGCCGGAGCCGCCGCCCCAGGTCCACTTCTGGTTGTTGCCGCCCGAGCAGGAGTACAGCTGGAGCTGGGTGCCGTTGCCGGTGCCCGCGCCCACGGCGTCCAGGCACAGCCCGGACTGCACCCCGACGATGGTCCCGTCGGAGTTGACCCGCCACTGCTGGTTGGCGCCGCCCCAGCAGCCGTAGATCTGGATGATCGCGCCGTTGCCGCTGCCGCCGGCGTCCAGGCACTTGCTCCCGTACACCTTGAACTCACCCGCGGAGCTCAAGGTCCACTGCTGGTTGCTGCTACTGGAGCAGTCCCACAGCCGCACCCGGGTGCCGTCGGTGGTGCTGGAGTTGGGCACGTCCAGGCAGCGGCCGGAGGCCACGCCCTTGATCTGCCCGCTGCCGCTGGGCGGTGTCGTCGGGGTCACCGTGGGCGTGGGGCCCGGTGTCGCGGCGTTGAGGGCGTTGAGGACCGCGTCGTAGGCGGGCTTCTTGTTGCCGCCGCTGAACAGCAGCGGGGTGTCACCCGACCGCCAGGAGTCCTGGTCGCGCACCCCCCACACCGTGATGCCGGCGCAACGGGCCACGGCCAGGCAGTCGTTGGTCACGGCGGCGTACGTTTGCGCGGAGGCGCCCTGGATGTCCAGCTCGGTGATCTGCACGTCCACCCCGAGGGCGGCGAAGCTGGAGATGGTGGTGCGGTAGTTGCTGTTGTACGGGCTGCCGCTGTTGAAGTGCGACTGCAGGCCCACACAGTCGATCGGCACGCCGCGCTGCTTGAAGTCGCGGACCATGTTGTAGACGCCCTGCGTCTTGGCCCAGGTCCAGTTGTCGATGTTGTAGTCGTTGTAGCACAGCTTGGCGGCCGGGTCGGCGGCGCGCGCGGTGCGGAACGCCACCTCGATCCAGTCGTTGCCGGTCCGCTGCAGGTTGGAGTCGCGCCGCCCACCGGAGTTGCCGTCGGCGAACGCCTCGTTGACCACGTCCCAGGCGTAGATCTTGCCCTTGTAGTGGGCCATCACGCCGCTGATGTGGTCGATCATCGCCTGACGCAGGCTGCTGCCGGACAGCGACTGCATCCAGCCGGGCTGCTGGGAGTGCCAGGCCAGCGTGTGCCCGCGCACCCGCTTGCCGTTCTGCACGGCCCAGTTGTAGACGCGGTCGCCGTTGGCGAAGGTGAACTGGCCCCGGTTCGGCTCGGTGGCGTCGATCTTCATCTCGTTCTCGGCCGTCACCATGTTGAACTCACGGTTCGCGATCGTGGTGTACTGCGAGTCGCCGAGCCTGCCCGCGCTGATGGCGGCGCCGAAGTAGCGCCCACTCTGCGCGGCGGCCGCGCCGAGCGTGCTCGCCGCGGCATCGGCCCGAAGCGGCGCCATCAGCGCCGCGATCACGGCGAGCACGGCGACAGCGCCGACGATCAGGGAGCAGCGTAGGCCGCTGATGGATCGCCGGGTTCCGGGTGGGGACATGGCGTTTTCGCCCATGCCTGAGCCTCCATAAGCAAGTCATGGAAAGGGGAAACGCGGGCACAGCCCACGGGATCGACGCCGCGCCCCACCACCGGGGAACGCCCACCACCAAGGCGTCGCAGATCTCGGGGACTCAGTGTGGAAACTTCACCGAAACCTGTCAAGAGCTTCTGGAAAGTTTCGATCTCCCTGTCGACCGAACCCGCCTTCGCCGCCGCTTCAAGCTGCGAGCAGGGTACGCCGAAATTTTCGGACGCCTCCGGGATCGTCGATGAAAGTTTCATCCCAGCGTCCTCGTCGAAGAGGCGCCTCCACCCGACATGACACCAGCTGAGCCCCGCCCGGCCGCCGACGCACGCCGGCACAGCGCCCGTCAATCCCTTGACTGCACCTCCGCTCCTCGTATTTGCTCCGCCCACCACCACTTTCCATCGCCCGACGAAGAAAGGAACGCGGCCGACGAACGAAAGTTAACGCTAACAAGCCATGATGGTGAGCAAACAAAACACGCATGAGGCTCATCCAACAGAGCATGCAGCGATTCAAACGTGCCGGATCGGCAGTGATGGCGGGCGCCCTGCTGACGTTGGCCGTGTGCAGCCTCCCGGCATCCGGTGACGCCACCGCGGTCAGTGCGCAGAGCTCGGCGACCACAGACTCCGCCCGCGGAGAAGGGTCGGCGCCCAAGCGCTGCCGTACCGAGGCCCTCTCCGCGCACCTCGGGCGGCAGGATCCCGGGGCGGGAAACGTGTACGCGCCGCTGGTGCTGACCAACACCTCCGCCCAGACCTGCTGGGTGTACGGCTTCGTGGGGCTGGTCATGTTCGACGGCAACGGGGACGCCCTGCGTACGCGGGTGCGCAGGGAGAACGTCCGGCCTCACCGCGTGGTGCTGAAGCCGCGCGCCTCCGCTCACGCCCGGCTGCACTGGGGGATGGTGGAGACCGGAGCCGAGAAACGGTGCCCCACATCGGCACGGCTGATGATCATTCCTCCGGACGAGGTGGCCCACCTGGAGATCCCGTTCACGGCGAGGGTGTGCGATGACGGCCGCATCGACGTACGGCCGCTCGCCCCAGGTGCGCACCCTTGACGTCCCGCCTGCACTACGAAGTGCGCGCGCCCTGGCGAGCCGAGTCCTGCGCTACTTGATGATCGACCGGCGAGAGCGGTGGCGAAGACCGTCACCGGCAGAGTCCGAGTTCCGGCTTGCTGGAGGCTGGGGAAGCGGCACCGGCCGGCCAGCAGATGGCCGAGGCCGACGATGCCCACGATCATCGGCAAGGCGAGTCGCCTGCCCTCCGCCAGACCCGGCAACCCGCTTGCCTGCTCAGCCCGGCAGGGTCTCTCCGCCGATGGGGGCCAGGACCTCGCCCGTGTAGTACGAGGACAGGCGCCCGGCGGCGAAGAACACGTACGACGGGGCGATCTCGTCGGGGTCGGCGGCCCGCTTCATCGGAACCTGCTTGCCGAACTGCTCCACCTTCTCCTCCGGCATGGTCGCCGGGATGAGAGGAGTCCAGACAGGGCCCGGAGCCACCGCGTTGACCCTGATGCCGCGCTCCACGAGGCTCTGCGCCATCGAATAGGTGAAGGCGTTGATCGCTCCCTTGGTGGCGGCGTAGTCGATGAGCCCTTTGTTCCCGCGCAGCCCGTTGACCGACGACGTGTTGATGACCGCCGAGCCCTCGCGCAGGTGCGGCAGCGCCGCCTTGGTGATGCGGTAGTAGCTGTGAATGTTGACGTCGAAGGTGTGCTGCCACTGCTCCTCGGACAGCTCTTCCAGCGATTCGACGGGCTGCTGGTAAGCGACGTTGTTCACGACGATGTCCAGGCCGCCCAGCTCCGAGATCGTCCGCTCGACGACGGAGGCGCAGTGGTCGCGGTCACCGAGGTCGCCCGGGATGAGCACACATCGCCGGCCCGCCGCCTCGACCAGCTTCAGCGTGTGCGCGGCATCCTCGTGCTCACTCAGGTACGCGATCGCGACGTCAGCGCCCTCCTTGGCGAACGCCACGGCCACCGCCCGGCCGATGCCGGAGTCGCCTCCGGTGATCAGGGCGCGCTTGCCTTCCAGCAGCGCGCTGCCGGTGTAGTCACGCATCTCGTCACGCGGCTCGGGCTCCATGCGTTCGGTGTGTCCCGGGTATGGCTGCTTCTGTGCGGGTGGCGTACTCTCCGGTCGTTCTGGCATGGCCGTCGCATGCCCGAACACACCCGGGATTAACGCCCGTCGCGCGGCTGGTGGTGCGGGGCGATCTGCGAGGCCGGCCGCCTCTGGCCCGGCATGCTAATGGCCTGACGTAGCAAGGGGGAAGGTGGTGCGCGGCTCCACCTGCCAGAGGAGGCGGTGGATCTCCGCGGCATTGGCCAGTGGGTGATGCTGGAACGTTCCGGCCTGCCGGGCATGCTTTCCCCGGGCCGAGATGGCCAGACTGATGGATATGGGTGCCTCGAGGGCCTTGCCGTACTGCAGCCACTGCTCGGCCTTGTCGGTACGCCCGGCGGCGCGGTAGTCGTGGGCCACGTGCCGGCAGATGTCTGCCGGGATGGTGCCGAAGAAGTAGTCACCACGACAGGGGGTGGGCCCGATGGCGATCTCGGGCAGTACGTGCCGGACCCGCTGCAGGAACTGATCGCCCTCATGGAGTGCGTCCCGATTCACCAGCAGGATGCCCAGCTGCAGGTTGGCCCAGGCGTATCGGTCAGCGCAGGGACCCGAGACGCAGAGCGCGTCCGCGGCCTCCCAGAGAGCGGCGCCGCGGGGGCCGAACCAGTCGCGCATGCGCTCGTGGGTGAGGCTCTTCTTCTCGCCGATGGCGGTCAGCGCCGCGTAGGTGGCCTCTTGCTCCACCGGCTGCGGCAGTTCCAGCATCGGCTGGGGGCGGACAGGTGGTTCGGTGCGGGGCGCGGGGAGGGGGTCGGTCGGCTCGCGGGGCCGGCTCTCCGTGACCGGCCAGTTGTGCGGGACGAGGTCGGGCGTGAGGCCGTCCCATTGCTCCATGACCTGATCAAGCAGCAGGTCAGCCAGTGCGGACGAGGAGCCGGGCATCGGCACGGCCAGCCTCTCCAGCGGTGACACCGGGACCGACACCATCACCGCGCCGCCGTCGTCACGGGTCTCCGGTGGGGGCGGCGCCGGCGGGATGGCGTCGGACTGGCTGGGGCGGGAAGGACTGGCCGGGTCCGGGCCGGGAACGGGTTCAGGCGGATCGCAGGCCGCCGGCGTCTCCGGGGCCTCCAGCAGGGCCGAGTAGTGCTGGTGCCACGCCATTTTGCTGCCGAGCACGACCTCGGGGTCAAGGCCGGTGTTCGCCACGTAATGCCGGCACGCGGTGAAGAACTCCGCCGCCCACCTCCAGCGGGGCGGGTTCTTGCGCGCGCCGGTCAGGACGTTCTGCACTGCGGTTTTGCTCAGCCGTCGCCCTGACAGTCTGACAATCTCACCATATGACGGATTTCCGGCCTTTTGCCGGAGTGCGACCAGCGCTGCCACGCAACGGGCCGCCGGCGTTGCGGCCGGAGGGATTTCACGCATGGGCGATCTGCACCGCCAATCCTGATCGCCATTGACGAGGAAGTGAGGCTCCGATTCTCCCGTACCGGCGCAGAGCTGAATGCCCTACGCGTTTCCCCCACCAAGGGCCGTACCATCTCGGAACGGCCCTAACCTGGGCGTTTATCGTGGCGTCGACATTGCGACAGAGGGCGTTCCGGAACGATCCGGAACGATGTGGAACGGCGCGCGAGCCTCAGGAGAGGCCGCGGCCCGGAACGATCCGGAACGATCTCTTTCCCGTTCGCCTGTGCTTCATGTGGCAGGAAAGGGTTTTCCGATATCAGCTCGTTCCGAATCGGTCTGTTCTGGTCTTCCTGATCGTCATGACGGTGACGGGCGTTAAGCATTGGATGGTGAACATCACCCGTCTCGCCTTACGGCGGTCGCGCGGCCTGTGACGCGCCGGCGTCACCGGTCTCGCACGCAGCCCCGACCTGGCCCGAACCGGCCGAAGGTCACGGCAACTGCGACTTAACCGCACCGGGGGCGAGAGATCCCCGCAAATCCTCCGGGTGAAGCCGACACCTGTGCCGTTTCCGCAGGTGAGCCCTTTGATGCCGAGCAATCCGGCAGCTCGGGCATCAAACCGCGCATCTGGTAATTCAACGGTCACTCAAGGTGAGACGCTTCGGACTGTGGCGATTTGGTTGCGAATGTTGGGACTGCGGGGTTAGGTGTGACTCGACAGTCTCCGGAACGGCGGCCCGGACCTGGAAAGGGGGCAACCGGAAGGAGGCATGTCACGGCTCGCTGATGGATACCGCCCCATGCATCACAAATGAGGCGGAATGTCCGAAGCGGGCCTTTTCTCGTTATCGGACGAAATCGTCTGACGAAAAGGTTGAAAGGAGAACAATGCCAGAAAGGCCACCAGAATCTGGCTCGGGCCGCGAGCCCGAGCCGGCGGACTCCGAGACACCCCCGCCCTCCACCTGGATCGGGGAGGTGGCGCGGATGGTCCGGGATGTAGTTGACAGCACTCCCCGGACCATCCGCCTGTGCATCCTGATCGCGGTTGCAGCCGCGGCGTGGTTCCTGATCAAGTAACCACGTGATGCACGGGTGATGCAGGCCCCAGGCTAATCGCCATCCGAGACCAGATGCCCGGTTTAGCAAGATCGAAGGCTTCTTGTCCACAAAAGTGGTGACTTGTCCTGGGGCCTTTGCGTGCCGTTCACCCATGGCGTACGAGAGAGAGATCCTTGCCCCCGCCCGCCAACGGACAAACATTCCGCCGTGATCGCACAGCGTACGATGCGCCGCCGCCGCTCCCCAACCCTCCCCCGCAATTTGGTGAAATTCGCAAATGCACATGCATCTGAGAGTGCAGGCAAGATGATCAGCTCAGCCGGCGGCCCGTCCCACAACATCAACGCGGCGTCCTGGCCCGCCCCGCTCGCCGGCGTGCGCCCGTCGGGGCTGAAGGCCGCCGGCCCGGCGGCGGGTTCAGCCGCCCTTCCGGCCGTCCCGCAACGCCGACTCGATCTGCCTGGCCAGGGCGAGCGTCTGTTCAGGGTTCAGCGCCCTCAGGCCGGTGGCGGTGACCTGCACCTCGGGCCCGTCCTTGCCCTGCTTCACGGTGATCTTCACATCGGTCCTGCGGTACCGCAGCCAGGCGATCACCATGCTCGCCACGGCCGCCACCACCTCCGGCGCGTCGGCCAGCACCTGCACCGCCTCGGCCACCGGGCCCAGCGCTCCGTCGGGAGGCGGCTTCTCGACCAGCCGGAGCGCGGCGCGCAGCTCGGGCTCCCGGCGTAACCAGGCGTACAGGTCCCGTGCCTCGTCCGGCGAGTCCGCCACCAGCAGCGCGCCCCAGTCACCGCCGTCAGGTCGTTGCGCCATCATGGCCCCTTCCAGGCTCGCGTGCGCGGCCCCGCATACCACGACCGGTACCGGGATATCGCCCCGCGCGCCTGCTTCGCTACCGGTCGCCGGTGCACATGACGGTCCTCACTTGCGCCATCCCCTGACACGGCAGGACGGCGATGAATGAATCCGCGCCTGAGCTCCACCCGACCATGAAGCCCAGGAGGTCGGCCGCCCGAGCACCTTTAGGGGTTTCCCACACCCAGGAGGAACGATGACGCCTTCCCGGCGTGAGTTCGGCATGCTCGCCATCGGCGGCTTACCCGCCACCCTGATCCCATCCGCCCCGGTCGCGGCCCAGGTCGTGCAGGACGTGCCCTGGGGCGGTCCGCTCGCGCCCGACCTGCCGCTGGCCAAGGCCTATGACACCGCGGCCAGGGCGCCGGCGGAGGTGGACGACAACCCGATGATCCGCTGGCAGTACCGGGTGTGGTGCCAGACCGGCTACCGCAGCCCGAGGAACGCGGCACCGGCCAGCCCGTCGACCGGCCCGTCGATCCGACCAAGGACTTCGTCTCCCCGATGGGCTTCCTGTACCAGGACTACGTCCAGCCGATGCCCGCCGGCGGAGTCCAGTTCATGGACAACGCCTGGTATTTCGGTACCGACTACACCGGCCTGGTGATCGTCCGCACCCCCGACGGGCTGATCATGCTCGACGCCCTCACCACCCCGCAGGACATGCAGAGCCAGTTCCTCGACCAGGCCGCCGCCGCGGGCCTCGACCCCGGGGACATCCGCTACGTCTTCCTCGGACACCGCCACGGCGACCACATCGGCGGCGCGAACCTGATCCGCGACAACCACGCGCGGCGGGCCAAGTTCGTCATGGGGCAGCCGGACGCCGCCGCCGTCGCCGAGGACCTGGCCGAGCTGCGGGCACACCGCCACGAGTACACCGAAGAGGAGTACCGGGCCCGCCTCGCGCGCCTCCCCAGCCGGATCGACATCGAGGTCGAGGCCACGCCCGGCCACACCGTCGGGATGAAACGCATCCGGATCGGCCGGCGCACGGAGGCCGTCGCCATCCTCGCCCCCGGCCACACCGAAGGGCAGATGCACGTCATCGTTCCCGTCGTCCACCAGGGCGAGACCCACAAGCTCCTGGTCTGGAGCGGCAACGACAACGCCGACGCCGCCGCCCAGTACGCCGTCTCCGCCGACTACGTCCAGGGCCTGGCCGGTCTGGAGGGCGCGGACACCTTCATCAACACCCACGCCTACCAGGGCGGCGTCTTCAGCCATCTACGCGCCCTCAAGGCGGACCCGGCGGCGCCCAACCCGATGATCATGGGCAGGTCCGGGGTCCAGCGGCACATCGAGATCTTCGGCCACGCTCACCGCGCGCTCGCACAGCGGTTGATCGACGGCACGTGGAAGCGGATGCAGCCAGGTGCCGGCTCGGCCACCCGCGTGCGGAGCGAGGTGGCCGAGCATGGGGGTGTCAGGCCTCCGCGTGCCGGTCGAGGCCGAGCGTGGCGATGAGATCTTCGTGCAGCTCGAACCAGACACGATGGCAGGAGTCGACGTCGGTGCGGTCGACCCAGGCGCCCTCCCCCGCTCGGACGCGCGCCAGGGCTGCGGTGAACCGGGTGTCGTATCCGCGGAACCGGGTCAGGACGCTCCCGAGCCGGTCCGCGAGTGGCGCGAGCGCGCGGTCGATGCCCGCGAGCTCGTAGAGGATCCGGGCGTCCCAGGCGAAGTCGGAGTGGTCGTTGGCGGCGAGCCGATCGCCGTCGGTGGGCCGGAGCTGCCAGTCGGTGCAGGCGCGCCGCAGGATGGCGTTCAGCGGGAGGAACTCGCGGTAGACGTGACGGACCTCGTCGGCACCGCCGACGTGGGCGAGCTCGGCCGCGAGTTGTCGCTCGTTCCCGGCTCGGCCCGATTCGGTCAACGACCAGCCTCCCGTGCCGGCGAAGGCGGCGTACTGAACCCAGCCACGCGCCTCGGCGTCGTACAGCGTCTCTTTTGTCTCGGCCACATCGAGTCCGTACCGGTGAGCGATCACCGGCGTGTCCGCGAACCCGGTGATGCGCACGGCGTGCAACGTCAGGAGGCCGGGCGACGAGTCCCGCGTCACGAGCCGGCGTCCTGTCGTGCCGCCAGGCGGTTGTAGTGCTGCTGGCACGCCTGCGGGGAGTTGAACCCCAGCGCGTGCGCCATCTGCGCCCAGGTCAGCCCCGCGCTCCGGGCCATGAACAGCAGGCCGGACTCGAGCCCTTCGACCTCGGCGCGGGCGGCGGGCAGGAGGGCGAGCGCGCTCAGGACGTCCTCCGGACCCAGGTCGGCGTGGCGCCAGACGGCGAACTGCACGAGGTCGACCGCCGACAGCGGGGCGGGCGGGGGCCGCCACGGGCGGGCGTCGAGCGAGTCCGCGCCCAGGCTCAGAAGACGCTCACGCGCGTCCTGCTCGCGTCGGGCCTGGACGTGTTCGTCGTGCCCGGTGTGAGCGATGTCGTGCTTGCGTTCCATGTGACTCATGATGGAGAATCAACGAAATGTTGTCAATAATTTGTTGAAGGGCGGAACGGGTGATCGTACCCCTGATGGAGGCCGTCGCCGACACGTGCGGTGGCAAGGCCGGTGCGCTCGGCGCGTTGCTGCGCGCGGGCCTGCCGGTTCCTGACGGCTTCGTCGTACCGTTCGCCGCTTACCTCGCCGCCGTCCGCGACCTGGACCTCGGCGAGTCGGACGATCCCGACGCGACGCGGCAGGCGATCGAGGCCCGCCCGGTCCGGGCCTCGGTGATCGACGCGCTGGGACGCGCGCTCGACGAGCTCGGCGATCCGCCCGTGGCGGTGAGATCATCGGCGGCGAACGAGGACACGGGTCAGGCCTCGGCGGCCGGCCAGCACGAGAGCTTCCTCGCCGTGCGCGGGGTCAGCGAGATCGCCGATGCCGTACGTGCCTGCTGGGCCTCGCTGTTCTCGCCGCGTGCCGTCGACTACCGCCGCGACGACCGGCCGTCCGACGATCCGGCGATGGCCGTCATCGTCCAGCGCCATCTGGATGCCGAGGTGTCCGGGGTCATGTTCACCCCCGCCGCCCTGGGCGGCGTGACCGAGATCGAGGCGTCCTGGGGCCTCGGCCCGAGCGTCGTCGGGGGCAAGGTCACCCCCGACGCCTACCGCGTAGCCGGGGACGGGTCGGTCACCCGCACCATCGCCGACAAACGGACCCGCCTTGACCGACGCGGCACGCAATTGGTCGTCCGAGAAGTGCCCACCCCTGCCAGGGAACGGCCGGCGATCGACGACGCGACCGCCACGCAGCTCGCCGAGCTGGGCGAACAGATCGCCGCCGCACTCGGTGGACCGCAGGACATCGAGTGGGCGATCGTCGACGGCCGCACCTGGGTGCTGCAAGCACGGCCGGTCACCGCCGCGCCCCCACCGCCTTCCGGCGCCTCGGACGCCTCACCCGCCGCCCTCACCGGAACGCCAGGCAGCCACGGGACCGCGACCGGCACCACGAGGATCGTCCGCGGTCCCGGCGACTTCGCGCGTGTGCGCCCGGGCGACATCCTCGTCTGCCCCTTCACCGACCCGGCCTGGACGCCGCTGCTGCGCGTCGCCGCCGGCGTCGTCACCGAGACGGGAGGCGTGCTCTCCCACGCCGCGATCGTCGCCCGCGAGCTCGGCATCCCCGCCGTCCTCGGCGTCCCGGACGTTATGAGCAGGCTCCACGACGGCACGGTCGTCACCATCGACGGCACCACCGGCGCCGTCACGGCGACGCACGCGTAACCCCCGGCAGGGCCGACACCTACGGATCGAAAGGAGACGGGCATCGCGCCCTCACCCCTCATGGCGACACGACACCTCTACCTGGCCCGCCACGGCGCGGCCGACGCGTTCGGACAGCTCACCGACGTCGGGCACCGGCAGTCGAGCCTGCTCGGCGAACGGCTCGCCCGCGTACCGGTCGACGCCGTGTGGCACTCCCCGCTGCCACGCGCCACGGCGAGCGCACACGAACTCGCCCGGCAGCTACCGAACGTGCCCGTGGCCGAGGCCGCCGAACTCCTCGACCACGTGCCCTACGTTCCCAGTGCGGCCGAAACACCCCGGTCCTGGGCCGGCTTCTTCGACGGCTACGACGAAACCGAGGCGGCCTCCGGCCAGAGGCTGGCCGAGGCCCTGGTCGCCCGGTTCGCGAAGGTCCCCGGCCCTGGGCCCCGGCCCGACACGCACGAGGTCCTGGTGACGCACGCCTACCCGATCGCGTGGCTGGTGCGGCACGCACTGGACGCGCCCCCGTCCCGGTGGCTCGGACTCAACAGCGCCAACACCGCACTGACGGTCATCGAGTACCGCGACGGCCTGCCTCCCACGATCGTGATGTTCAACGACATGAGCCACCTCCCGCCCGACCTGCGCTGGACCGGTTTCCCCGAGAGCACGAGGCCGTAGCACGCTCAGCGGGCCGGGGAAGGGGCCGGGCCGCGGCGATCATGGCGTCGCGGAGTGACTCGCCTGCGCGGCGACATCTCGGTCCGCGATCCACGCGCAGCCGCTGGCCGGGCTTCCGGCGCAGGCGATGACCGCGTCCAAGTGGTCACGGGTACGGGCCAGCGCGGCGATCTGGGTATCGATGCGATCACGCTCGGCCGCCAGCATGGCACGCGATTCGGGGGTGCTGACCTTGGCATCGACGCAGGGCAGCAGCTCGGCGATGGTCCGGCTGGACAGGCCGGCGGAGTAGAGCATCTGGATCAGCTGAACGCGGTCGGCCGCCGACTCGGGATAGTGACGCTGCCCGGACCCGCTCCGGTCCGCCTCCAGCAGCCCCTGCTCCTCGTAGTAACGCAAGGCCCGCACGCTGACGCCCGACCGCGCCGCCAACTCGCCGATCCGCACCGTGACCTCCATCACAACACTTGCCTCTGACGTCAACGTCAGGTTTTAGCCTATCCAGCATGCAGATCAACGGAGCACATGTGCTGGTCACCGGCGCCAACCGGGGCCTGGGCCGGCAATTCGTCCTTTCCCTCCTCGACCGCGGCGCCGGCAAGGTGTACGCCACCGCCCGCCGTCCCGACCTCATCGACGTACCGGGAGTCATCCCGCTGCGCCTGGACATCACGGACCCGGCGTCGGTCGCCGCCGCGGCCGCCGCGGCCCCCGACGTCAAGATCGTCATCAACAACGCGGGCATCTCCACCGGCGCGAACCTCGTCACCGGCGACCTGGACACGATCCGCCGCGAGATGGACACCCACTTCTACGGCACCCTCAACGTCATCCGCGCCTTCGCGCCCCAACTGGCCGACGGCGCGATCCTCAACGTCCTGTCCGCGATCTCCTGGCTCGCCTTCAACGGCGCGGGCGCCTACCACGCGGCCAAGGCCGCCGAATGGGCGCTCACCAACAGCGTCCGCCTGGAGCTGGCCGACCAGCGCACCCTGGTGACGGGCCTGCACCTGGGCGCCGCGGACACCGACATGATGGCCTGGTACGACGGCGACAAGACCGCCCCCGAGACGATCGTCGCGGCAGCCCTCGACGGCGTCGAGGCGCACCGGCCAGAGGTGCTCGCCGACGCCTGGAGCCGCCAGGTGAAGGCGTGGCTGTCCGAGGACCCGAGCGTCATCTACCGGGAAGCAGAGGCCGCCCTCACAGCCTGACCTTCAGGCTCGGGCCCGGCCGATCGCCCGGTGCGGCTCGGCGCGCGGGGCTGGGCCAACCAGCTGTGGCGGCTCGGCGACGACCTCGCCGTCCGGTTGCCCTGGGTGGTACACCTGGCTGCCCTCCCGGGTGGATCTGCCCGGCGCGGTGTCGCATGTCGCTGTCGCGCCGGATGCTCGGCTGATCGTCGCGTTCGGCCACGACATGGCCGTCCTGGCACTCCGGAGCCTGGCAGCGGAGCGGGAGTCGTGACAGTGTCGAAACGCACGGCCCAGGAGCGTAAGCCCGGCAATCCGGCCGCGCCGGGGCGTCATCGAACCAGGTGAAGGTCATCGCCGGTCGCGCCGGTCTCCGGCTGGAGCCTGGGCGGCGCCTTGCCCTGGCCGGTGCTCAACCTGCCGGGCGGGCTGCTGGTGGCCGCCGCGGCACCGACGATCAACCCTGTCCGTCGAAGCGGCACACATCGAGGACGCGGTTGCGCAGCCACCGGTGAGCCGGGTCCGCGTCGAGACGTACGTGCCACAACAACGACACCGTCACCTCGGGGGCGCGGAACGGCAACTCGAAGGAGCACATTCCTTGCCGCAGGTCCACGGTGTGACGATCCGGAACCGTGGCGACCAGGTCCGAAGCCTTCGCCAGGGCCAAGGCGGCGCTGAAGCCGTCGACGACCGTCACGACGTCCCGGTGGCGGCCCGTCGGGCGAAGCGCCTCATCCACCAGTCCCTCCGTCAGACCGCGCCGCGAGACGTGCACGTGTCGCGCGGAGGCATAACGGGCCGCCGTCACCTTCCCGGTGCTCAGCGGGTGCTCACTCCGCACCACCCCGATGAACCGGTCGGTGAACAGGGGCTTGCTCAGCACGTCCGGAGCCAGAGCGTGCTCGATGACGCCCGTCTCCAGGTCGACCATGCCTTCCCGCAGAGGAGCGACGTCCTTCTTGGTCTTCTGCAGGAAGCGCAACCGCACGCCAGGTGCCTCTCTGCCGACTCTGGCGACCAACTCGGGTCCGAATCTTTCCACGAACCCATCGCTGCCACGGAACGCGAAAGTCCTCTCCAGCGTCGCCAGGTCCAGCTTGTCGGCCGGCCGCAACACCTCCTCCGCCTCCTGGACCAGGCCGCGCACACGGTCGCGCAGCTCCAGGGCGCGGGGCGTGGGCACGAGCCCCCGTCCGGCGCGCACCAGCAGCGGGTCACCCGTGGCTCGCCGCAATCGTGCGAGCGCGCGGCTCATCGCGGACGGGCTGAGCGCGAGCCGCTCTCCCGCCCGCGTCACGCTGCCCTCCTCGAGCAGAACGTCCAGCGTCACCAGCAAGTTCAGATCGGGCCGCGCCATGCGGACACGATCCCACAGATCAGCTCACACATGGCGTCTCATGCACAAATGACTTTCCATCATTGCGTCTTCCGCCACGTCGAGAGGCGACCTACGGTCATGGCGAACCCCTCGACTTCAGGAAGAAGCCATCATCTTGAGATCAGCAACTCCTCCGAGCACCGAGCCTGAGCAGGCATCGCCTGCGCGCCGCCCGCCACTGCTCTGGGCGCTCAGCGCGCTGTCGCTGTCGATGCTTCTGCCCTCGCTGAGCATCAGCATCGCCAACGTCGGCCTGCCGAACGTGGCTGTGGCCTTCGACGCGGCCTTCAACGAGGTTCAGTGGGTGGTGATCGCCTACCTCCTGGCCGTCACGACACTGATCGTCGGAGCCGGTCGGCTCGGCGATCTCGCCGGCCGGCGCCGCCTGATGTTGAGTGGCATCGCCGTGTTCACCCTCGCGACGCTGCTCTGCGCTCTCGCGCCGAACCTTGCCCTCCTGATCGCCGCCCGGGCGCTCCAAGGGGCCGGCGCCGCCTGCATGATGGCGCTGACCATGGCCTTCGTCGGAGAGACGGTGCCCAAAGACCGCACCGGCAGTGTCATGGGACTGCTCGGAACGATGTCGGCAGTCGGCACGGCGCTCGGCCCGTCCCTCGGTGGCGTCCTGATCGAGGTCTTCGGCTGGCGTGTGATGTTCCTCGCCTGTGTGCCGCTCGGCCTTGTCACGCTCGTCCTCACCTTCAGGGTGCTGCCCGGCTCCGCGCCGGCGCCGACCTCCGCAGGCCGACGGTTCGACACCGTGGGCGCGGCGTTGCTGGCGGCCACCCTGGGCGCCTACGCGCTGGCCGTGACGATCGAAGGGAACTCCTTCGGCCCGCTGACCGTCGGATTGCTCATCGCCTCGGGAGCAGGCCTCGCGCTGTTCGTCATCACCGAGAGCCGGGTCTCGTCCCCGCTGCTCACCCTCTCGATGCTCCGCGACCCCGTCCTCGCCTCCGGCCTGACGACGAGCGCCCTGGTCTCCACCGTCATGATGACCACTCTCGTCGTGGGACCCTTCCATCTGGCACGGGCACTCGAGCTCGACCCGGCCTTCGTCGGTCTGGCGATGTCGGCGGGCCCCGCGGTGTCCGCCCTCACCGGCGTCCCGGCGGGCCGCGCCACCGATCGCTTCGGCGCCGGCACCATGGTGGTCGTCGGGCTCAGCGGCATCATCGGTGGCGCCGTAGTGCTCTCCTTGATGCCCACGGCAGCCGGTGTCATCGGATACGTCGTGCCCCTGGTCGCCGTGACCGCCGGTTACGCGCTGTTTCAGGCGGCCAACAACACCGCGGTCATGAAGGACGTCTCCCCTCACCGGCGTGGGCTGGTGTCGGGCATGCTCAATCTCTCCCGGAACCTGGGCCTCATGACCGGCGCATCGGTCATGGGCGCGGTCTTCGCCTTCGCCGTCGGCACGAGTGATGTCACCACAGCCGCGGCGGCGGAGACAGCTCGCGGAACGCGCTGGACTTTCGCCGTCGCGGCTCTCCTCGTGGCCTTCGGCCTGGCCTTGGTCCTGGTACTCCGGCTGCGTTCTCGGCGCTCGGGTGCCTGACCACGGGCACCGGCCGTGGCGCGCCACGGCCGCACCACCCAGCTCCGCGCCGGTGCTCAGCCGTCCTTCGGCCGGCGGCCGAACCAGTCGAAGCCGGCCCGGGCCTCTGCCCTCCACGCCCAGCGGCTCGCTGGTCGCCGACGGAGGCAGGATGTCGTGGGTGCGGGTGTCGATGGCCGGCGTGAGCGTACCTGGCGGCACCGGGTGCCGGGCCACGCATTGGCGCAGCGGGCCGATCCGGGCGATCAGCAGCGCGTGCCCGTCGCCCACCTCCAGGTCGTAGTGGGGGGCCTCGTCCATCCGGATGGACAGCCCGGCCGTGGCCGATCCCGGATCGAGCAGGACGTCATTACTACCGGGACCCCAAGGGGTTGCATCCTGCCCGTCGCCACGTAACGTCCCGAGCAGCGACCCTCGCCACGGGAGGAGAGATCGGCATGTCCGACGATGAGGCACAGCGCGTTTTCCAGGTGGTCGACTCGTTCGAGCCCGGCAATTTCGTGCGGTTGCTGGCGGAGGACGCCAGGATGGTGTTCGGCAATGCCGAGCCCATGGTGGGACGCAACGCCATCGCCGAGGGACTGCGGATATTCTTCGCGACCATCGCGGGCCTCGCGCACAGGGTCGTCAGAACGTGGCAGGTCGACGCCGACACCATTGCCGAGACCGAGGTGACATACCGGCGGCTCGACGGCAAGGACGTCAGCGTCGTGGCCGTGTCCATCTGGCATACCCGTGACGACGGTCTGATCTCGGACTACCGCGTCTTCGTCGACCTGGCGCCCGTCTATGCGGCGTAGAGCCACGTCTACTACGGTGCGTGCGCCCAACTCCAAGACCGTCACCGAGTGAGCTTGTTCCGGGCGTCGCGACGGGCGCGGGCGTAGACGCGTACAGCGCCAGCCTCGCAGACGACGCCGAGCACAAGGAGGGCCGCCACCGTAGGCCGATGAAGGCCGGTTCCACCGTCATCGGCCCCGCCGAACTCGCACCCTCCGCCGCCTCGTCAACGACGGAGTCTCTGCCACCGAAGCCGCCCGCACCCTCAAGGTCGTCAGATCCACATCGGTGGCCTGTTCTGCCGTATCGGGTGGCGACCTTCAGACGAGTGCCCCGGACACCAGCCCGTCAAGCTCGGAGGCTGATTCCGGGGTCAGCCGGTAGAACCCCTGCAGGCTGATCGAGCGCTCAAGACGTCCGTCCTCGGTGACGTATTTGAGCGTTCGTGTCTTGCCTCGCGCGTTCCGCCAGGTGAGCCGGGACAGAAGATCGCCGGGAACCGGCAGGTCGAACCGGACGGGAGTCGCGTCGACATGGATCGGCTCGGCCCCGCAGCCATGGGCGCCGAGCATCGCCCAGTCCTCGTGACCGGGGCAGGCCGGGTCCTCCCAGTGCACTGGGAGGGGCCCACAGCACTCGCCGCGAACGAGGTCCACGATGCGCATGCGGCTGACCACGTGGACGACGTAACGGTTGACGTGCAGCGCGTACACCTCGTCGCCAGGCTGTGCGCCCGTCCAGGCCGGCAGCGACTGGTGAGCGCCGCTGAACGCGACCAGCGGCCGCTCGCCCACGCGACCGTGCTTGCGGAGGGCCCGGCAGGTGTCGTGTGTCCAGAGAACGGTGAAGGCGTCCGGCATGGAGCGATCTTACGGATAATGCCGATAAATCACGCATGACTTCGACAGCCTCGGAGCGCGTGCGGCCAGAAGAGCGGGCTGAGCGCGCGCCGGTCGGCGTCGGTGAGCCCGCTGCGAGGTGGGCACCGCTGGGCGTCCTTGCGAGGGCGGCCAGTCCGTCCCGGGAAGGACGCCCACCATGTCTGGTCCGGGATCCTGGTCCGGTCCGAGAACCAACCTGCGAATCTGATCATCACACCACGCATGAGGTCATTTCAACGAGCGAGCGCGTGGCTGGCCGCGTTCGTCATCGGCCTGCCCGCGCTGGGCTTGGTCGCGGTGATCCTCGCGTTGCGGGGGCGGTCGTGGGTGCTGTTCTCGGTGCCGTACCTGGTGCTGTTCATGCTGGCCTACCTCGCAGGCCTGATCCTGCTCGCCCTGCTGCGCTTCCGGCCGGACTGGCTGCGCGCGCTGATGGCGGCCGTGGCCGTGTACGCGATCGCATCGGTCACGCCGTTGGTCGGCACGATGACCCATTATCCGTACCACGTGGTCAGGTGCGGCGGCCTGCCCGTCGTCGCCACCGGCTTCGCGGCCGCCATGAGCTACAACGTCCCCGGGGATGAGGGCTACGCGGTGACGCCATTCGACGAGACGTTCTTCTGCACGGAGAAGGAGGCCAAGGCCGCCGACTACCGCCGCTACGACTTCTGACCCGGATCACCGGGCCCGGCGATGTTCGGAGAAAATTGCGATGTCGTCCCGCAACCGGTGGGGCGTCGGGCCTGAGTCTTGGGCGATGCCGCAGGAGCGCCTCCGCACCGACTCCTTGCCGCGGCCACCTTCCAGGTGACCTACCTCACATCGCCAACGCTGTCGCGCTCGAGGAAACGGGTGGGGACGACCGTGCGGCGGCCCTTCCCACCGCCGTCCGACCCGGGTTCTGAGAGCTTGGCGAAGAGCTGCTCGGCCGCCGCGCGCCCCATGTCGTACGCCGACTGCACGACGACGGAGATCCGGGGCCGCACCAGCGTGGTCCACTCCAGATCGTCGAACCCGAGCAACGACATCTGCCCCGGAATTTCCACCCCCCGATCCGACAACAGCCAGAAGGCGCTCTTGGTCATGTAGCTGTCGGCCGTGAACAGCGCGCTGGGCGGGTCGTCGAGCGCGAGCACCGCCGCCACCGCCGCCATCCGGCTCTCGGGTGAGCTGCCCTGAGAGACGAGGGAGATGAGCTCGCGGTCGGCGGGCAGCCCGGCCTCCGACAGCGCCCGCAGATAGCCGCGCACCCGGTCGAGCGACGGACGGGACGGGCCCGCGACGCTCGTACGGCTCTTGCCGATGCGCAACCTGGGCGGCTCCTCGGGCTGCACCGAACCCAGGTACGCGATGCGGCGGTGCCCGCGGCCGATCAGGTGCTCGATGGCGCCCGCGGTGGCGGCCTCGTTGTCGGCGATCACGCTGTCGATGCCGGCGTCGCTGAGCTGGCGATCGAGGGAGACGACCGGGACACCGGCCTCCGTGACCGCGTCGATGTGGGCGTGCTCGCGCACCGACACCGGCGTGATGACGATGCCGTCCACCTCGTGCGACAGCAGGACGCGGGCCGCCTCCCGCTCCTGGGCGAGCTGGTCGTCGGTGTTCATGACGATGACCTTGGAGCCCTGCTTGAGCGCCACGTCGCAGATGCCGCGCATGGCGCTGGAGAAGAAGGCGTCGGAGATGTCCGCGCAGATGAAGCCGATGATGTCGGACTTGCCGCTGCGCATGGTACGGGCGACGCGGTTGGGCTCGTAGCCGAGCTCCCTGGCCGCCGCGGTGACCCGGTCCATGACCTCCTGGCTCGAGTAGCCGTACCCGCCGAGGGCGCGCGCGGCGGTGGCCCGGGAGACGCCCGCGCGGGCGGCGACGTCCTTGATGTTGGGGCGCGCGCCTTTGGCGGGTTTCCGCGGTCCGGGCTCGGTGGCCACGATCACGTCCTTCTCGGAGAGGGTTGCGGGGCGGTGGCAGCGTAACTCACAGGACGACCATGGTGCCCATGCCGGCCGCGCGGGCGCGGGTGCGGGCGCGCCAGGCCAGCACGGCGTCCTGGACGCCGAGGCCGTTGCCGTGGAAGATCAGGATCTGGTCGTCGCCGGTGCGTCCTGGGTCGTCGCCGCGCAGCACGCCCGCGAGGGGCCGTAGCTCGTCCGGGGTGAGAACGCCTGCCTCGACGGCCTCCAGGATCGGGCCGTTGGCCCGCAGCGCCTGGGCGGGCAGGTCGGTGAAGGTCAGGTGGGCGCGCCTGGCGCAGTCGAGGTCGAGCTCGCGCCGGTCGGGCGCGTACGAGCCCATGGTCAGCACCGTCGTGCCGGGCCGCAACCAGGCCCCTTCGACGACCGGGGTACGGCTGAGCGTGCAGGTGGCGATCACGCTGGACCGCGCGCAGAGATCGGCCGGCGACGCCGCCACCTCGACCGGAGGCCCGGCCGCCCGGCCGCCCGGCGACGAGGCCTCGGGTCCGAAGGGCCGCCGATCGAGGTGGCGTTCGCCCGAGTGCAGGCGCGGGCTCCACACCAGGACGCGCTCGACCGGCATCAGCTCGCACATCAGGCGGACGAACTCGGCGGCCTGGACGCCCGCACCGAGCACCCCGACGGTGTGCGGTCCCGGCAGCGCGAGGGCGCGGGCGGCGGACACGAGCCCGCCCGCCGTTCGGAGCGCGGTGATCGTGGCGCCGTTGAGCACGGCGACGGGTGCGCCCGTGCCCGGGTCGTGGAGGGTGACCGTGGCCTGGACCGCGGGCAGGCCGAGCGCGGCGTTGCCGGGATGCTGCGTACCCGACTTGATCACCACGCCCGTCTCATCCTGTACGGCGGCGCTGTGCACGAACGCCATGCCGTCCGGCGCGAAGGTCGCGTGGTGGGTGTGCGCCGACCGCACCCGTTCCTGATCGGCGGCCAGGAGGAAGGCGTGGTCCTGGGTGGCCACCACGTCGGCGGCGGTGAGCACGGCCCGGATGTGCGCGTCCGACAGGACGAGGACGTCCATCACAACACCCTGGCCAGGAACGAGCGGGTGCGCTCGTGGCCGGGGGCGCCGAAGATGTGCTCGGGCGTGCCCGACTCGACGATCGCTCCGCCGTCCATGAACACCACGTGATCGGCGACGTCACGGGCGAAGCCCATCTCGTGGGTGACCACGACCATGGTCATGCCGTCGTCGGCGAGGTCCCGCATGACGTCGAGGACGTCGCCCACGAGCTCGGGGTCGAGCGCGGAGGTCGGCTCGTCGAACAGCATGAGCTTGGGCCGCATCGCCAGCGAGCGGGCGATCGCCACCCGCTGCTGCTGGCCGCCCGACAGCGACTCCGGGTACGCCTCCGCCTTCTCGGCCAGCCCGACCTTGGACAGCAGCTCCATGGCCTGCTCGCGGGCCGTCCTGCGGTCGAGGCCGTTGACCACGATGGGGCCTTCGGTGACGTTCTCGATGACGCGGCGGTGGGGGAAGAGGTGGAAGCCCTGGAAGACCATGCCCATCCGGCGGCGCTGCACCGCGAGCT
This sequence comes from Nonomuraea sp. NPDC050451, assembly GCF_044458585.1. Classification (NCBI taxonomy): domain Bacteria; kingdom Bacillati; phylum Actinomycetota; class Actinomycetes; order Streptosporangiales; family Streptosporangiaceae; genus Nonomuraea; species Nonomuraea sp. NPDC050451. The sequence goes on along the minus strand of NZ_JBITHZ010000025.1, from coordinate 64,671 downwards.
GGGAGGAGGTGAGCTGGTGCAGGCCGCCGTTCTTCCAGCGGTAGCCCATCGGCTCCCCGTCGAGGTAGACGTGGCCGCTGTCGGGCACCTCCAGCAGGTTCACGCAGCGCAGCAGCGTGCTCTTGCCCGATCCGGAGGGCCCGATGACGCACTGCACCTGGCCGGCGTGCACGTCGAGGGACACGTCGCGCAGCACGTGGTGGTCGCCGAAGCTCTTGTTGACCTTCTCGACGCGCAGGAGGGGAACGCTCATGACGCCTTTCCGAACGAGGGGAGGAAGCGCAGCCGCCTGGTCGTCTCCACGGGGGTCGCGCGGGAGACCCGCAGCCGTTGCTCGACGTGCTGCTGGGCCACGGTGAGCAGCGTCGTCAGCACCAGGTACCAGATGGTCGCCACGAGCAGCAGCGGGATCGTCCTGTAGTTGCGCGAGTAGATCATCTGCGCGCTGTACAGCAGGTCGGGCGTGGCCAGCACGCTCACCAGGGACGTGAACTTCAGCATCGAGATGAGGTCGTTGCCGATCGGCGGGATGACGATGCGCAGCGCCTGCGGCAGCACGACGCGGCGCATCACCTGGTAGCGGGACATTCCGATCGCCAGGGCGGCCTCCGTCTGGCCCTTGGAGACCGCCTGGATCCCGGCGCGGATCATCTCCGCCGCGTACGCGCTCTCGGTGAGCGCCAGGCCGAGGATGGCGGCCGAGAACGACGAGATCACGGTGTTGGTGTCCCATTCCGCCAGCGTCGGCCCGAACGGGACCCCGATCGAGATGACCGGGATGAGCGTGGCCAGGTTGAACCAGAACACCATCTGCACCAGGGGTGGCACGCCGCGGAAGAACCACAGCCACAGCCAGCTCACCGACCTGGACAGCGGGTTGGCCGACAGCCGCATGATCGCCAGCAGGATGCCGGTGGCCAGCCCGATCACCATGGCCAGCACGGTCAGCTCCAGCGTCGTCAGCAGGCCCCGCAGGATCTCGGCGTCGAAGAGATACTGCAGGACCACCGACCAGCGCAGGTTCTCGTTCGTCACCAGCAGGTGCGCGAACGCCGCGATCACCAGGACGAGCGCCGCCCCGCCGGCCCACCACCACGGATGCCGGAGCGGCACCTTCCTGACACCGTCGGCGCTGCGGAACTCCTTGGTCTGCACAGCCATCCTCAGCCTTCGGGGTTGGCCTGGTTGATGAGGACGGCCTGCTTGAGATCGCCCTGGCTGGTCACGCCCCACTGCGAGCGGATCTTGGCGTACGTGCCGTCGTCGATGACCGCCTGCAGCGCGGACTTGAGCGCCGGGCCGAGCGGGCTGTCCTTCTTCACGCCCAGCCCGTTGTAGACGGCGTTGACCAGCAGGTCGGAGACCTCCATCTGGCCGCTCTGCTTGGCGCTGTACTTGAGCTTGCCGGAGCCGGCGGCGACGAGCTGGACGCGGCCGGAGGTCACCGCCAGCTCGGCGGACGGCTGGTCCTTGAACTGCTCGATCTTCATCGGGTTGGCGCCGCAGACCTTGGGATTGTTCTCGGTGAGGTACTTGTACTCCCACGCGCCGGTGAGCACCGCGACGGTCTTGCCGCAGGTGTCCTCGATCTTCTGGATGCTGAGCCCGGCGCCCTTCTTCCAGCCGAACGCGGTCCCCTCTTTCTGCAGGGGTACGAAGTCCAGGCTCTCCAGCCGCTCCTCGGTGACGCCGAGCGAGGCCACGGCCACGTCGTAGCGGCCGTTGTCGAGACCGGGGATGATCATGTCGAAGCCGGTGGCGGTGTAGTCGAAGCTCACCCCCATCTTGGCGGCCATGGCCTTGGCCACCTCGACGCTCCAGCCCTTGATCTCGCCGTTCTCCGCGTACTCCTCGGGCGCCCAGTCGCTGAAGACGGCGACCTTGGCGGTGGTCAGGTCCGGCGGCACGAGCTTGGCGACGGCGGGGTCGGCGGCCTGCCGGACGGTGGCCGCGGCGGCGGACGGCCTGGCTTCGGTGGTCTGCGAGCCGCAGGCCGACAGGAGCAGGGCCGCGCACGCTGACAGAGCGGTGAGCGCGGCGCCGTGGCGGCCGGCGCTGGTTCCGGTCATGTCGTTTCCTTTGCTGGTCAGGGGGATGGTTGGGGGGTGCTGAGCTCAAAAGTCAGGAGTGAAGGGTGCTGATCTCGGGGGTCAGGGGTGAGGGGTGGCCGAAGGCGCCGTACGAGGTGCAGACCTCGGCGGCGGACGCGCACGCGCGGCGCAGGATCTCCCGCCCGCCGAGCCCGGCCGTGAGCCCGGCGAGCGCGTACGCGATGAACGTGTCCCCGGCGCCCAGCGTGTCCACGAGGTCCACCGGCACGGCCGGCTCGGCGAGCAGCCGGTGCCCGTCGAACAGCAGCGCGCCGCCCGCCCCGCGCGTCGCCAGCGCGGCCCGCGCCCCCTTCGCGCAGGCCCAGCGCAGCAGGTCCGCGGCGTCCCGCTCGTCCAGGTGGGAGGCCGAGAAGAACGCGTAGGTGACGTACGGGATCAGCGCGGCGGCGTAGTCGTCACCGGTGTGGGCGTCGAAGTCGAACGACAGCGGCACCCCCGCCGCGACGGCCGGAAGCTGGTCCTCCAGCAGCGCCGAGTAGCTGGAGTGGACCAGCTCGTGCGCGGCGATGAACTCCATGTCCCGCTCGTCGAGCCGGAAGCGGGCCACGCCCCGGTCGTAGGGGCCGAAGCTGCGCTCGCCGCCGACGTTGACGACGGTGGCGTAGCCGGTCGGGCCGTCGAGCCTGCGCAGGCGGGAGACGTCCACGCCCTCGGCCCGCAGCGCCGCCTCCAGCCGTTCGCCGCGCTGGTCGAGCCCGGCCGCCCCCACGTACGAGGCGCGCGCGCCCGCGCGGGCGGCGTGGACGGCGACGTTCACGCAGTTGCCGCCGGGGTACATGTGCCCGGCCTCGACGTAGCAGTCCATGATGTTGTCGCCGACGGCGGCCAGCCGCATCAGTACTCGACCCGCCACATGTAGCGGCGATCGGTCAGCGGCCGGCCTGAGTAGGACTCGAAGTGCTGAGCCAGCCGGGCGGTGACGGCGCTGGCCATGACGAACGAGCCCAGGGTGGCCCGCTGGCTCTTCGGTACGCCGGGCAGCGTGAGCGTGGCGCCGTCGATGACGTGGTTGCGCTCGTTGTACCGCTCCAGGAAGCGGATGGCGCGCTCGCCCATGGGCCGGGTGGCGTCCTCGCCGAGCAGCACGATCACCGGCACGTGGCCGTCGACCACCTCGAACGCGCCGTGCAGGAACTCCCCGGAGCCGGTGGCCACGGCATGCTTGAGCTGCATCTCCTGCAGGTAGCAGGCGGCGAAGGTCTGGGCGGCGCCCTCCAGTGGGCCGGCGCCGAGTACGTACACGCAGGGTTCGTCCACGCAGGCGGCGGCGATGGCGCGCAGCCGGTCGTCCAGCTCGTGCACCGAGGTCTCGAACGCCTCGGCGCAGTCGCGGAAGACGGCGACGGCCTCGTCGTAGTCGTCGGCGACGCCCTGGGCCTTGAGCAGGGCGTAGGCGATGAAGCCCTGGAGCACCTGCTTGGCCTCGACGCTGCGGTGGAGCACGATGTCCGCCGCCTCCTTGGCCACCACGCTCTCGGGGTCCTTCGTCACCAGCAGCACGGGCGCGCCGGCCTCACGGGCGAAGCGGACGGCCCGCCCCGTCTCGGCCGTGCCGCCGTTGGTGCTGCCGGCGATCACGATCGAGTCGGGGCCGAGCGCGGCGGGCCCGCGCAGGACGAACTCGTCGGCGTTCAGCGCGACCACGGGGATCGGGGAACGCTCCAGCAGGAAGCGCATGGCCCCGAACATGAACAACGAGCCGCCACAGCCGACCAGGTAGATGGCACGCGTCGTGGGCCTGAGCGCCTTGTCCACGAAAGCGGTCACCTGGGCCTCGATCTGCGGCGTCACCGCCTGCTCGAGATCGGCGCGAAACGTCTCGGAAAGACTTTCCAAGGATCGGAGGGGCTGGTGGACCTGCGATATCATGGCATTCCCTTGTGAGATCGATCTCAGATTGGGGTAGATGATGCCCGTCCCGTGATCGCGCCGTCAAGAGCCCGTCTCCGATCCCGTTGCCCCGTACGTCGCGTGCGAGGGGAGAACGAGCATGCCGGCCAGGAGCGGTACGAGCAGATCATTACCCGCGGCCGGGAGCCGGTCGACCTCCAAACGCGGCCGGCCCCGCGGCGGGTGGGCCGCGGGGCCGGGCGGGTGGGTGGCCGGGGTCAGATGGTGATGGCGATTTTGCCGGCGGGTCGGCCGGTTTTGAGGTAGGCGATGGCGTCGGGGGTCTGGGCGAGGGGGTAGGTGCGGTCGAGGACCGGGGTGAGGGCGCCGGAGTCGATGAGGTCGGCCAGGGTATGCAGGTCGGCGGCGGGCTCGGTGGACATGAGGCCGGTCAGGCGCTGGCCGACGAAGGGCGACAGCAGCATCGCCCGGATTTGGCGGTCGGCGCCCTGGAGCACGCGTCCGTCTCCGGGCCCGCCGACGATGACGAGCGTGCCGCGGGGGGCCAGGGCGCGGCGTAGCTGGGCTAAGGGGCGGTTGCCGGCCGTGTCGAGGATGAGGTCGTACCGGTCGGTGCCGGTGGCGAAGCCCTCGCGGGTGTGGTCGATGACGCGGTCGGCGCCGAGGGAGCGGACCAGGTCGGTCTTCGCGGTGCGGCACACGCCGGTGACCTGGGCGTCGAAGGTCTTGGCGAGCTGGACGGCGAAGCTGCCCACGCCGCCGCCGGCGCCGGTGACGAGGACCCTCTGCCCGGCGGTGAGCCGGCCGGCGTCGCGCAGTCCCTGGAGGGCGGCGCAGGCGGAGACGGGCACGGTGGCTGCCTGAGCGAAGGTGAGGGTGGCCGGTTTGGGGGCGAGCTTGTCCTGGTGAGTGCGGGCGTACTCGGCGTACGCACCGTCGCAGGTGCCGTAGACCTCGTCGCCGGGACGGAACCGAGTGACGTTGGCGCCGACGGCTGCGACGCGGCCGGCGACGTCCATGCCCGGGACGGGGTTCTTGGGCCGGCGCAGCCCGAAACCGGCGGCGCGCACCACGTAGGGCAGGCCGGTGATGACGTGCCACACACCCTGGTCGACGCCGGCGGCCTCGACGCGGACGAGCACGTCGTCGGCGCCGATGGCCGGGATGGCCATGTCGCGCAGCTCGAGCTGCGCCGGTGCGCAGTAGGTGTCGCGGGCGATCGCGATCATCGTCGTCTTCGTCATGGTCGTCTCGATCCTGGTCGGGGTGCTCGTGCGGGTGGCCGTCGGGACGGTGACCGGGGTGGTCGTCGGGTTGGTCATGGGGAGTTGTCCTCTCGGATGAGGTGGGGTCGGGCCCGGCTCAGGCGGCCGTGGGGACGAGCCGGTCTCGTGGGGTGGGTCGTTTTCGGGTGTGGCGGGCCGGGCCCGCGAGGCGGTGGCTCGCGCGCCGGGCCGGGTTGGGGGTGGGTCAGGTGTCGGTGTCGGGGTAGCCGAAGACGTCGTCGAGCGGCACGTTGAAGACACGGGCTATCTGGAAGGCCATCTCCAGCGACGGCGAGTAGCGGCCCTGTTCGATGGCGATGATGGTCTGCCGGGTTACGCCGAGACGGTCGGCCAGCTGCGCCTGCGTCATCTCGCCGTTCGCGAACCGCAGGGCCCGGATCGAGTTCGTGACCTTCGTGGGTTTGACCATGGCTAGAAGCCCCGGCGGTACAAGACGATCTTCACGATCGACGAGGCGAGCATGGCCAGGACGAACGCCAGGTACAGCGCGTTGGCGATCCAGAAGTGGGCGGCCTCCGCCATGGCCAGGGCGAGCGGGACGATCGAGGCGATGCTCATGACGTAGAACCCGACGTGTTCGCCCAGCCGGTGGATCTGCCGGTCGCGCTCGTCGGTCCGGCCGGCCTCCCTCGGCGAGGCGATGGCGGCTGCGATGCTGGCGACGATGCCCAGGCCGATCCCGGCACCGATGGCAATGAGCATCGGCCGCACGTAGGCGATCCTCGCGACGTCCGCGCCCGGCACCTTCGACAGGACGGTGACGAAGTAGACCGCGGCGACGCCGACGCCGACCACGACGTAGATCCACGAACGTTTCTCTTCGGAGGACATGCCCCACTCCCATGTATAGAAACTTTGACATGGTCCAACGTAAAGCAGGGCAGACATGATGTCAACAATCTTTTACCATGGCGCCCCGGCCGTACGCGCCGAACAAGCCGCATCGAGGCGGAGAGCCTGCCCACGTCGCGCGCCCGTGGACCTCCGAAGCCGACGGCCAACCCCATGACGCAAACGCCATGACGGCGGCCGCCGGCGGCGGCCAGGCCCTCGGCGAGGCGTGCGGCCAAGGCCTCGGCGTAACCTGCGGTGACGCGCCTTCCTGGAAGGAGCGCAGCGTCGAGTGCGCGGCATCGCCATGGGCCACGCCGGGATGCTGTACTCGCTGCCGTCGCGGGACCTGATCGCCGACTCCATCGAGTACATGACCCAGGCGCACTGCGCCGACGCCCTGGTGTGCATCTCCAACTGCGACAAGATCACGCCCGGGATGCTGATGGCCTCGCTGCGGCTCAACATCCCCACCGTGTTCGTCTCCGGCGGCCCGATGGAAGGGGGACGCGCGGTGTTGAGCAACGGTACGGTCCGCACCCGCCTGGACCTGATCACCGCCATGTCCGAAGCCGTCAACCCCGCCGTGCCGGACGAGGACCTGGCCCGAATCGAGGAGGCGGCCTGCCCCACCTGCGGATCGTGCCCGGGCATGTTCGCTGCTCCACCTCCAAGTCGGAGAGCGGGATCTCGCAGCCCGGCACGCCGAACTGGAGCAGGGCCTCGGCTACCGGCCCCGCCACCGCGACCGCCCTCTTTCCACCGCGCTGCGCGCCTACGCCGCCCTGGCCCAGTCCGCCGACAAGGGCGCCGTACGCGAAGTCGCGGACCGCTGAGCCTCAGTGAGGTCTCCTCCGCCTCCCGGACGACGCGGTGCGATATTCCCGCACGACCAGGTCAGTGAGCTCCTGCACGGAGGTCCGGGCGGTCGGCTTGTCGAATGTGATGCTGCCGTGCTGGAGGAGGTTGACCCGGTCGCAGACCTCCAGGACCTGGGCATAGTTGTGGGCGATGATCATTATGGAGACGTCGCCGCGGGATTTGAGGTCGCCGACCAGGTCGAGGATCTGCCTGCCCTCCTTCGCGCCCATCGCGGCCAGCGGCTCGTCCAGCAGGAGGATCCCGGAGCGGGAGTAGGCGGAGCGGGCCACGGCGATGGCCTGGCGCTGGCCGCCCGACAGTTTGGCCACCTCCGCGTCCACCGACGGGATGGTGACGCCCATGTCGTCCAGATATTCGCGGGCCAGGCGGCGCATTCTGCGGTTGTTCAGGAGGCAGCCGAACAGGACCGGCTCGCGGTTGAGGAACATGTTGTGATAGACGCTGAGCTCGTTGATCAACGCCAGGTCCTGGTAGACGGTGTCGATGCCCAGCGAGCGGGCGTGGTCGACGGACCTCAGGGACGTCTCCCGGCCGTCGAGCAGGATGCGGCCGCCGTCGGGCTGGTGGAAGCCACAGATGATCTTCATGAGGGTGGACTTGCCCGCGCCGTTGTCGCCGATCAGGCCGAGCACCTCGCCCTTGGCCAGGCGGAGGTTGACGTCGCGGAGGGCGGTCACCGTGCCGAAGCGCTTGGAGACGTGCTCCACCCGCAGCCTGTCGACGGCGCCGCCATTCGGAGAGGTCACGTCTTGCCCGCCCTTCTCAGCCGGCTCAGGTACACGTTGGCGATCATCGCGAGCAGGATCGAACCCCCGAGGATCAGGAAGTACGGGTTGGCGGAGATGCCGATCAGGTTGAAGCCGTTCTGGAGCTCGGCCAGCACCAGCGCCCCCAGGGCGCCGCCGATGATCGTGCCGGAGCCGCCGGCGAGGGCCGTGCCGCCGATGACCGCCGCCGAGACCGCGGTGAACATCAGGCCGGTGCCGCCACCGAGATTCGGATCGATCGTGTGAACCCGGAACGCCTCCAAGATCCCAGCAAAAGCCCCCAAAGTGCCTGCAATCATAAAATTTCCGATCTTGATGCGTCCCGCCCGGACACCCGCCTCCTGCGCCCCCAGCGGGTTCCCGCCCACGGCGATCGTGTGCAGCCCCCACCGCGTACGCGTGAACAGCACGTGGAAGAACGCCACGATCACCAGCGCCCAGGCGAGATGCGCCCAGCCGGCCGCCCCCAGCCACTGCCCGATCCCGTTGTCCACGGACGCGGGGATCTCGGCCGGATAGGCGCCGGAGGTGGTCAGCACGATCCCCGTCACCAGGTAGAAGGTGCCCAGCGTGGTGATGAACGAGGGCACCTTCAGCACGACCGTGACGAACCCGTTCCCCAGCCCGATGACCGTGCCGGTCAGCAGAGCGAGCAGGATCGCCGGGACGGCCGGAAACCGCCAGTAGTCGATCGCGTAGTGCATCATGAACGGCGCCAGCGCCGCCACCACCCCGACCGACAGATCGATCTCGCCGCTGACCAGCAGCAGCACGATGCCGCAGGCGACGATGGCGGCGGGCGCGGCCGCCTGGGTGATGTTGACCATGTTGTCGCCGGTCAGGAACGCATCGGAGGCCGAGGCGAAGTAGACCCCCAGCGCCAGCGCCACGACCAGCACGCTCGCCTCGCGCCGCCGCAGGAACTCGTCCCTGATCCGCGGCAGGATCCGGTTCGCGCCGCGCCGCGCCCCGTCCGGCGCGGGCCGCCCGGCCAGGTCCGCGGGCGCCGGCGACTCGCGGATCTCATCGCTGGTGTCGGGCACGTCAACCTCCTCTGGAGGGTACGGAGGTACGGCTTGCGCCCAGGCGCCGACCGCGGACGCAAGCCGTTCGTCTCTTCTAGGAGGCGTGGGCGATGGCCCCGGACCGTTCGACCAGCTTCTGGGCGGTGTCCGAGCCCTCGAAGCGCGTCTTGGTGGTCTGGTACGGGCCCACGTTGTCCTTGGTCACGAAGAGCAGACCGGTGTTGGTCTCCGACGGGAACAGCAGACCGCCGGACAGCTTGTACAGGTAGAGGTAGAGCACCGGCAGGAAGCCCTGCAGGTAGGGCTGCTGGTCGATGGTGTAGTCGAGGTCGCCCGCCTTGATCGCGGCCAGCGTCTCCGGCACCAGGTCGAAGCCGCCGGCCACCTTGAGCCCTTTCGAGCGCAGGCTGTACTTCTTGACGACCTGCCCGATCGACTGCGTCGATCCGGCGTCGACGGCGAGCATCCCGGCGAGGTTGGGATGGCCCTGGGCGTACGCGTCGATGATCGACAGCCCCTTGGTGACGTCGGCGTTCGTCCCGACCGAATCGAACGTGATGGACTTGCCCGAGTCCTTGATCGCCTGCGCGGCGCCGTCGATGCGCGGCTGGATGTTCAGCGCGCCCGGGGTGGCGATGAACCCCACCACGTCACCGGAGTCCACCTGCTGGAGCGCCCGCTGGCCGAGGGCGTAGCCGGACTCGTACAGGCCCTGCCCGATGTAGGCCAGCCGGCTGGTGCCCTTGTCGTCGCGGGAGCCGTCCGCGTTGTACGACACGACCGGGATGCCCGCGTCCAGCGCCCGGTTGACCGGGTCGCGGAAGGCCGCCTTGTCCACGACGGCCACGGCTAACCCGTCGGCCTTGGCCGAGATGGCGGTGTTGGACGCGTTGACCATCTCGGCCACGATCGAGTCCTTCGAGCCCGTCCACTGGAACTCGGTGCCGAGCAGCGCGCACGCGTCCTGGGCGCCGTACTGGGTGGGGGTGAAGAACGGGTTCGTGGTGACGTGACAGACGAAGACGAACTTCCACTTGGGCGTGGACGGGAAGTCGCCGGCGCCGGCCGCGGCCGCGGTGCCGCCCGAGGCGGCGGGCCTGTTGCCGCCCGAGTCACCGGTGCACGCGCTGAGCAGCGCGGTGGCGGCGGCCGAGGCGCTGACGAGGCCCGCTCCGGTCAGGAGGCGACGACGCGCGACGCGGTTCAGGTTGAGCGTGTCGAGGGCCTCCTCGACCTTCGGATGGATGTCTTTCATGATCCTGCCTCAGAAGATCCGCGGGGATTCATGCGGTCGTGGAGAACGCGTAGATCGTCGTGGTCCGGTAGACGTCGCCGGGCCGCAGGACGGTGGAGGGGAAGTTCGCGTGGTTGGGCGAGTCGGGGAAGTGCTGTGACTCCAGGGCGAAGCCGGACCGCTTCGGGTAGAGGTGGCCGCTGGTGCCGCGCAGCGTGCCGTCCAGGAAGTTGCCCGAGTAGAACTGCAGGCCCGGCTGGTCGGTGATGACCTCGAGCACGCGCCCGCTGTCCGGCTCGACCACCGTGGCCGCTGTTCTGAGGCCCCGGCCGTCGAGCACGTAGTTGTGGTCGTAGCCGCCACCGCGCGCGATCTGCTGGTTCCTGCTGTTGATGCGCTCGCCGACGGCAGTGGGCTCGCGGAAGTCCAGCGGCGTCCCGCCCAGCCGGGCGATCTTTCCGGTGGGGATGAGCGTCTTGTCGACCGGCGTGTAGCGGGAGGCGTTGATCTGCAGCTCGTGGCCGAGGATCCGGCCGTTGCCCTCACCGCGCAGGTTGAAGTACGCATGGTTCGTGAGGTTGACGACCGTGGGCCTGCTGGTGGTGGCGCGGTAGTCCATCCGGATCTTGTTGTCGCCGGTCAGCGTGTAGACGACCGTGGTGCGCAGCGTCCCCGGGTAGTGCTCCTCGCCGTTCGGGCTGGTGTAGGTCAGCACGAGCCCCACGCTGTCGCCCCGTCTGAACGGCTGAGCCTTCCAGACCCGCTTGTCGAAGCCCTTGTTACCGCCGTGCAGGTGGTTGGGGCCGTCGTTGGTGGCCAGTTGGTACGTCCGGCCGTCCAGGGTGAAGCGCCCCTTGGCGATGCGATTGGCGTACCGGCCGGTGATGCACCCGAAGTACGGACTTTTCTTGACGTAGTCGGACAGGTTGTCAAACCCGAGCGTCACGTTGGCGAACCTGCCCCCGCTGTCGGGGACCTCGATCGACTGGAGGATGCCGCCGTAGGTGAGGACCCTCACCCGCATCCCTCTGGCGTTCCGCAGCGTGTAGATGTCGATCTTCTTGCCGTTGGACAGGGTCCCGAAGTGCTTCTTGGCGATGCTCGGCTCACCACCTGCGGCCTGCGCCCGGGGCGCGGCCGCCAGGCTCAGCGCCAGGGCGACCACGGCCACGAGGACAACCCTGACGGCAGTGGCGAGTCTGTTTCGGATGCGGGCGCTACTGGGCATGGACGCTCTCCCTTCGGATGCGCTGATCTACGTCCCCGATGGCTCGTGCGAGCCGCAGCCCTGCTCCCCTGCCCCCTGCATGGCGCAGACCAGCGTTGACCTGCGCACATGACTCCACCCGGCGAGCGGTGACTCGTGAATCACAAGATGAAAACGATTGTATGCAATCGTATTCATATCGGTTACGTTCCCATCAGCAGGGGGTCATGTCAACACCGGTCCACTCCGAAGAGAGGAGCCTGGCAATGAGGACCCGTCCCAGGTGGCCTGTCCGGGCGGCCGCGGCCGCGCTCTTGCTCGCAGCCGCCGCCTGCAGCAGCCAGGAGGAGCCGCCGCCCCCCGCGGCCAGTCAGGCGCAGGCCGCGACGACGACATGTGCCGGCAAGGGCGCCCTGACGATGTGGGAGCGCTCAGGCGGCAACAAGCAGATGGTGGACATGCTGGTCGAGGCGTGGAACACCAAGAACCCCGACTGCCGGATCAATCTGACCTACATCCCCCACACCGAGATGGTGGGGAAGATCGCTCAGGGTGTCGCCTCGGGCGACGTGCCCGATCTGATGGGCATGGACCTGATCTACGCCCCCCAGTTCGAAAAGGAGCAGCAGCTGGTCGACATCACCGACCAGATCAAGGGCTGGCCGGAGCTGAAGACCGCCAGCAAAGGGCACATGACGGTGGCGACCTACCAGAACCGGCTCTTCGGTGTGCCCCTCTACGCGGACGTGTCCGCCCTCTTCTACAACAAGGATCTTTTCGCCCGGGCCGGGCTCGACCCGAACAAGCCGCCCACCAGCCTGGCAGAGCTGCGCAGCTATGCCGACAAGATCACCGCGCTGGGCGGTGGCGTCAAGGGCTACTACCTGCCCGGCAACTGCGCCGGCTGCAACATCTTCACCGTAGGCCCGCTGATGTGGGCCTCCGGAGCCACCATCGAGGCGGCGGGCCCCGGTCAGGAGCCGCTGGTCGGCGACGGCGTCAAGCAGGTGCTGCAGTTCACCCGCGACATGGTCAAGGCCGGCAACGTCCCCGAAGGAGGCCGCGCGGAGAACGGTGAGACATTCCACCTCCAGTTCGGCTCCGGCAAGGTGGGCATGATGGGCACCGGCAACTTCAACATCACGCTGGCCCGCCAGCAGAATCCCAAGATGGATTTCGGCATCGCCCTGTTGCCCGGCATGGCGCCCAATTCCGCGGCCTCTTTCATCGGCGGCGACCTGGTGGTGATCCCCAAGGGGAGCAAGCGGGTGGACGACGCGGTCAACGTGATGAAATTCCTGCTCTCCGACGAGGTGCAGGTCGAGGTTTACGCCAAGGCACTCAACCTCACCACGCGAACCGACATGGTGGACAACAAGTACTTCAAGGCCGAGCCGTTGGTGCGTGACGTGGCCAAGGCGCTCACGGTGGGGCGCACGCCGTACACGGTCACGTTCTTCGAGCAGATCAACTCGCCGCAGGGGCCGTGGCTGAAGATGCTGCAGCGCGCCTATTACGGCAACGACCCCCTCGACACCGTCATCGCCGATGCCAAGAAAGAGATGAAGGCCATCGCGGATCGGTCGTAGGGAAATCTTCGCTGTGTCCGCCGGGCGGCCCACCGCCCGGTGGACCCCTGTTCCCCAAGAGGAGCTGTCATGCGCCACGGCCCGCGCGGCCGCCTGGTGGGATTCGCCTACCTGGCACCGGCTCTGCTCTTCGTGCTCGCCTTCACCGCCTATCCCCTGGTGCAGATGGCCTGGATGTCGTTGCACAACTGGTCCCTGCTGTCGCCGCCGAGATTCGTCGGGCTCGCGAACTACGAGCGGGCTTTCGACGACACCCAGTTCTGGGTCTCCTTCCGCTTCACCCTGCTCTACACCGCGCTCATCACCCCGTTCCTCATCGTCGGCGGCTACCTGCTGGCGCTGCTCACCGCCCGGAACACCGCCCTGCGCCGGCTCACCCGCACGGTGGTCTTCATCCCGGTCGTGATCGGTCTCGGGGTGTCGAGCCTGCTCTGGTACTGGCTGTTCAGCGCCGATTTCGGCCTGGTGAACCGGGCCCTGCAGGATCTGGGGATCATCGACGAGCCCGTGCTGTGGCTGGGGGTGGACGCCGGCGTCTCCAACTTCGCGATCAGCGCCTCCGTGGTCTGGAAGGTGATCGGCTTCGGGATGATCCTGTTCGTCGCCGCCATCCAGGCCGTGCCGACGGACGTGATCGAGGCGGCCCTCGTCGACGGGGCGAGCCACCGGCAGCGCGTCACCCGGGTGATCCTGCCGCTGACCCTGCGCACCGTCCTGCTGGTGAGCCTGGTGAGCGTGATCGGCTCGCTGCTCGCGTTCGACCAGTTCTACATCATGACCGCCGGCCAGCCGGGCAACGAGACGGCGACCTCGGTCTTCTACATCTACCTGAATTCCTTCCCGTACCTGAAACTCGGGTACGGCGCCGCCCTGTCGATGATTCTCGCCTTCACGACCCTCGTCTTCACCCTGATCCAGCTGCTGCTGGCCCGGCGGAGCCACCAGTGAAGGGACGCGGAAAATACCTGGTGGCGGCCGTTTGTCTCGCCGTCTGCGCCGTCATGCTGATGCCGCTGGCCATGTCGGTCCTCGCCTCGGTGAAACCCGCCGAGGAGGCGGCCGCCTCTCCCCCGACCTATCTCCCACACGGGCTCAGCTTCGACAGCTACACGCGGCTGTGGAATTACCAGGAGGGCCTGCCGGTCTACCTCGCCAACAGCTTGGGCACGGCGTTGCTGGCCATCGTCCTCACGCTGCTGCTGGCCGTTCCCGCGGCCTACGCGCTGGCGCGTTTCCCCCTCCCGGGCAAAGAAGCCATCTTCGTGGTGCTGCTGCTCGCGCTGATCATTCCTTACCAGGCTCTGCTCACGCCGATGTTCCTCATGTTCGCGAAGATCGGCCTGACCAACTCGCTGCTCGGCCTCGCGATCCTGCACACCGCCATCCAACTGCCGTTCAGCCTGTACGTGCTGCGCAACAGCTTCAGCGCCGTACCGAGGGAATTGGAGGAGGCGGCCATCATGGACGGCTCATCGTCGTGGGAGGCGTTGCGCTGGGTCTTCATCCCCGCGGCTGTGCCCGCGATCGTCACCACAGCGCTCTTCGCCTTCATCACGTCGTGGAACGAATTCCTCGGCGCGCTCGTGCTGATGAGCCGCAGCTCCAAGTTCACGCTGCCGCTGATCCTCGCCACGTCCAGAACGGAGACCAGCCTCGGCGGCACCGACTGGGGCATGCTGCAGGCCGGCGTCACCATCTCGATCATCCCGTGCGTCCTCGTCTATTTCTCGCTTCAGCGGTACTACGTGTCAGGTCTGATGAGCGGAGCCATCAAATGAACGCAGGCAGCGTGTGGCCGACCGCGGCGGCGAACTCCCGGCTGCGCCCGATCGAGGCGTCCGGCGTGGAGATCGTCGGCGGGTTCTGGGCGCGGCGGCAGCGGCTCAACCGCGAGAGGACGATCCCGCACGGCTTCGACCGGCTCCAGCGGTGCGGGGCACTGGACAACCTCCGGCTGGCCGCCGGCGGGCAGGGGTGGTACCAGGCCGAGGCCGACAGCGGCGGCTCGACCCTTCCGTTCCTCGACTCCGACGTCTACAAGTGGCTCGAAGGCGTCGGCTGGGAGCTGGCTCGTGGCGCGGACCCGGCGCTGGGCGCCGCGGCGGAGGAGGCGATCGGGGTGGTGACGGCGGCGCAGCGACCCGACGGCTATCTCAACAGCTTCGTCCAGGTGGTCCGGGGTGGCGCCCCCTATGGTGATCTGGCCTGGGGGCACGAGTTCTACTGCGTGGCGCACCTGGTCCAGGCCGCGATCGCCTGGCATCGGGGGCTCGGTGACGACCGGCTGCTCACCGTCGCCACGCGCGCCGTGGCCCACATCGACGCCGAGTTCGGCGCGCAGGGCAGGACCGGCATCGACGGGCATCCCGGGATAGAGATGGCGCTCGTGGAGCTCGCCCGGGTCACGGGTGAGGAGCGCCATCTCAAGCTCGCCGAGCGGATGCTCGGGCTGCGCGGGCAGGGGCTGATCGGCCAGGGGCGCTTCGGGGCCGAGTACTGGCAGGACCACGAGCCCGTGCGCGAGGCGGCGACCGTTGCCGGGCATGCCGTACGCCAGCTCTATCTGGACTGCGGCGCCGTCGACGCCGCCGTGGAACTCGGCGACGCGGAGCTGCTGGCCGCCGTTCGGCACCGCTGGAGCGATCTGGCCCGCAGCCGGACCTACCTCACCGGAGGGACGGGCAGCCGGCATCGCGACGAGGCCTTCGGCGACCCCTACGAGCTGCCTCCCGACCGTGCCTACACCGAGACGTGCGCGGCCATCGCGAGCGTGATGCTGGCCTGGCGCCTCCTGCTCGCCACCGGCGAGCCGGAATACGCCGACGCGATCGAGCGCGCCATGTTCAACGGAGTGCTCTCCGGGGTCTCGCTCTCGGGCGAGGAATTCTTCTACACCAACCCGCTGCAGCGGCGTACCCACCGCGCCGCAGAACCGGTCGGGCACAGCCGTCGCGCCCCGTGGTACGCGTGCGCCTGCTGCCCGCCCAATCTCATGCGCCTGTTCAGCTCCTGGCACCACTACCTGGCCACCGCTGACGAGGACGGCATCCAGATCCACCAGTACGCCGACGCCGACCTGACGGTGGGAGACGTCCGCCTCGCGATCCGGACGGAGTACCCGTGGCAGGGCCGCGTCACCGTCCGCATTGTCCGGACGCCGGATCGGCCGTGGACGCTCTCTTTGCGGGTGCCGGCATGGAGCCGCTCGGCCGCCGGCCCGTCGGTCCGGCATTCACGCCAGTGGAACGCGGGCGACAGCGTCGTACTCGACCTGGAGCCGGCGATCCGGGTCACCGTGCCCGACCGGCGCGCCGACGCGATCCGCGGCTGTGTCGCCGTCGAGCGCGGCCCCCTGGTCTACTGCCTGGAAACCGTCGACGCCCCGGCCGCCACGGAGCTGGAGGACCTGGCGTGGGACGACAGCCGCCGGCCCCAGGAGGTGCCGCGGCCCGACCTCGAACCTGCGATGATCGGCGTCGACGTCCCGGTCGTGGACCTGAACTCGACGGCACCCGTCGGCAATCTCACCGCCGGCGCGATCCCCTACTTCGCCTGGGCGAACCGGCGGGTGGAGGCGATGCGGGTCTGGATCCCGGTGATCAGCTCAGAGCCGGAGGCGCGGTCGAATCCCGCACGATCAGCGCCGGCTTGAATACCTCGAGAGCCGGCAGGCGCTGGGCCTCGGCCGGTTCCCGGGCCAGCGTGACCGCCTGCGTGACCGCGTGGCCGACGATCTCCGAGATCGGCATCCGTACGGTGGTCAGCGCCGGCACGGTGTGCGACGACATCAGGATGTCGTCGAAGCCGACGACCGACAGGCGGTCCGGCACTGCCCGGCCCAGGCTGTGCGCGGCGTGCAGCACGCCCATCGCCACCACATCGGTCGAGGCGGCGACCGCCGTGGGCGGGTCGGGCCGGTCCATCAGTCGCCGCAGCGCGGCATCGCCGCCGGCCATGGTGTTCGGGCAGCGCTCGGCATAGCCCGGCGGCACGGCGCCGAACCGATCACGCATGAACTCGAGATAGGCGGCCTCCCGCACCCGATATTCGTTGGGCAGCTCCGCATTGACGAAGGCGATCCTCTCGTGCCCGAGGGACACCAGATGGCTCAGCCCGGCCCGGATGCCGACCCGGTCGTCCACGTCGACGGTCGGGAACTCGCGCGGGCTCGTGCCCTGCCAGAGCGCGACCACCGGCACGATCGAGTTGCGCAGGTCGGCCAGGAGCTGCGGATGCTCCTGCATGTCACCGAGCAGTATCACGGCATCGGTGTGCCGGGTCTCCAGAACCGTGGTCAGCGAGACCGCCTTGTCGCCCGCCCGGCCCGGCACGTGTCCCAGCACGACGTTGTAGCCGTGCGCCATCGACTCGACGACGAGCACCTCTATCACCCCGGCGAAGAAGGGGTCGCTGAAGTCGCGCACCACGGCGCCGATGAGGTTGGTCGACGCACCGCGCAGCCCGCGGGCCAGCGGGTTGGGCCGGTAGCCCAGCTCCCGGGCCGTCCGCAGCACCCGCTGGCGCGTCTCCGGGGCGATGGGCACGGCGGTGGGCGCGCCGCTGAGGACACGGGACACGGTGCTCTGCGAGACGGCCGCCGCAGCCGCGATGTCACGCATGGTGGGCACGGGCCGCTTGGCCGGCTGCTCTTCAGACATCGAGACGACACTACATCACGATGCAGGCATACGATTGCGCCGCCCGTGGCCGCCGCTACGTCGCGGGCAGATTCACGGTCATCCACATGGGCCGGTGGTCGGAGGACTCGACCGGAGACCCCGGTACGCCGCAGGTGTGCGTGATGCCCGGCTGGGTGAACAGGTAGTCCAGCTTCACGGTCGCGTCGTTGTCGTGCGGGGTGGTCGTGTAGTACGTCCCGGGACCGGTACGCGGGGAGGACTGATCGGCTGCTGGGCGCGGAAGCTGCCGGTGGGGTCCTCGCCGCCGTTGCTGAAGTGCGCGTTGCAGAGCTTCACCAGCCAGGATTCGACGGTGGCACACACGGCCACCCGCCATTCGTCCCCTCCGCCGAGGGCAAATACTTGATTCCGTACCAGGTGTTCTCGTCGGGCACGGCGATCGCGATGCCGTAGTCACCGCGGCCGCGAACGCACTGCTTGTTGGGCGCGGCCGCCGGGTCGGTGCCCCGCTTGATCTTGATGGGCGCGAAGCGCACGTCCCATCCGCTTCCGTAGTGGGCCTCCAGCTCGCGTTCGAGCGGCTTGGCGAAGGAACTGCAGAACTCCTGGATGATGGCCGCGTCCATGGGGGCGCCGTGACCCAGCATGTGCCACCTGACGGCCGCGATCAGCGCCACCGCCACCGTCGCACAGTCACCGGCTTGACTCTGACACCGTGCGAGGCGGCACGGTGCAGGCCATGTCTGTCACTTATGTCGGCTCCGGGCCGTACTGCTACGCCAACTCCCTCGCGATGATCCTCGGTGACGAGGCACCGCCTCCGGCCGTGATCGAGGTCCTGACGGGCTCCCCCTACGGAATGCAGCTGATCGGCGGGCGCCTTCCGCTGTTCGACCCGTTCGGCTGGGATCCCGAGCTCGGGCTCGACGCCGCGATCGGCCTGCTCGGCTGGGAGTGCGAGCGCGTGGACGGCGGAACGGCCGAGGCGGCGCTCGACCGGCTGCACCGGGCCTGCCAGGACGGTCCGGTGCTGGCCGGGCCACTCGAGCTCGGCCTGCTGTCGTACCAACCCGGTTCGGGCAAGGCGGTCGGCGCCGACCACTACGTGGTGGTGCTGGAGGTGGACGACGACATCGTGCTCGTGCACGACCCGCAGGGCTACCCGTACGCCACGCTGCAGGTCGACGCCTTCGCCGAGGCGTGGCAGGCGGAGCTGATCCCCTACCTGAAGCAGCCGTTCCGGATGCGGTACGGATTCACCCGGCACGAGCAGGTCACCCCGGTGGAGGCGCTGCGCCGTTCACTGCCCGCCGGGCCGGCCTGGCTGGCCGGCCGGACGGACGTGGAGGTCCCTCCCGGCACGCTGGGGCAGGCAGCAGCCGCCGAGCGCACCGCCCGGCTGGTGGAGGAGGGACTGGACCCCGAGATCAGGCTGCTCTGGCAGGCGTTCGCCGTACGGGTGGGCGCCCGCCGCCTCAACGACCTCGCCGCCTGCTTGTCGTCCCTCGGCCTCGACGCGGGCGCGGCCATAGCCGTGGAGCAGGCCCGCATCGTCGGAGGGCTGCAGGGTCCCCTCATGTCGGGCGACGACGTGGCGCTCGCGGACGGCCTGCGCCGGCTGGCTCCGACGTACGAACGGCTGCGCGCCGCCCTGATCGCCGGCGGGGAGGCGTCCCCGGGAGCATGAGCAGCCACCGCGACTACTGCGGTCCCGTCGTCCACGGCCGAAGCCGTCGGTTCCTTCGGTCGCAGCTGCCCTTACCCGTTCGACAAGACAGCGCAGTGAACTGTGAGGTCGGCGCGTCGCCTCACATTCCGGGGCGCTGCGCTGTCGGATCAGTGAGACACCGTCCAGCAGGCGGACAGCGTCCACCGGCGGGTGCGCGGATCGCCGGCCACTTCGTGATGAAGACCCCTCACTGAGATCGAGAAGGGAAACCTCGCCATGTCCACTCCCGAACACCCCACCCTCCACAAGATCGTCGTCATCGGCGGCGGTTACGCCGGAACGCTCGCGGCCAACCATCTGCGGATGCGTGCCGACGTCGAGATCACCCTGGTCAATCCCCGCCCGGAGTTCGTCGAACGCGTACGGCTGCACCAGTTCGTGGCCGGCACCGGTGAGGCCACGGTGGACTACGGCACGCTGCTCGGCGAAGGCATCCGGCTGGTCGTCGACAGCGCCACGCGCATCGACACCGCCACCCGCACGGTGCGGCTGGCGTCGGGCGGTGCGCTGGACTACGACCACGTCATCTACGCCGTAGGCAGCACCGGGGCGATACCGTCGTCGGTGCCCGGCGCGGCCGAACTCGCGTACGACCTCGCCGAACTCGAGCCCGCGCAGCGGCTGCGCGCCAGGCTGGCGGAGCTGCCCCTCGATGCTCCGGTCACCGTGGTCGGCGGCGGGTTGACCGGCATCGAGACGGCCGCCGAGCTGGCCGAGCAAGGACGCGCGGTCACGCTGGTGTGCGGCCGGGCCCTGGCGCCGTCATTCGGCTCGTCCGCTCGCCGAGCCGTGGCCACGTGGCTGTCCCGCCACCGGGTCGCGGTGCTCGAGACCGACGTGGTGCGCGAGGTCCGGCCGGACGCGGTCGTCCTCGCCGACGGCGGGATACGTGCGAGCGCGGTGACCATCTGGGCGGGCGGTTTCGGCGTGCCGCAGTTGGCGGTCGCGAGCGGGCTGCGTACCGACGCGCTCGGCCGGCTGCTCACCGACGAGACGCTGACCAGCCTCGACGACGACCGCATCGTCGCGACCGGCGACGCCGCCGCCCCGTCCGGACGGCCGCTGCGGATGAGCTGCTACGCCGCCGGCCCGCTCGGGGCACAGGCCGCCGACACCGTGCTGAGCCGCATCGCCGGGACCGAACCGGCGGTGATCGGCCTGGCCTTCTCGGGGGCGTGTGTCAGCCTCGGCCGGCACACCGGTGTCCGACAGCTCGCCCGCAAGGACGACACCGCGGTGAACCTCTACGTCGGCGGCCGCATGGGCGCGGCGATCAAGGAGGTGACCTGCAACTTCGCGGTGAAGAGGATCCGCCGCGAGGCCCGCAGGCCGGGTTCCCTCATCTGGCTGAAGGGCGGCCCGCGTCCCGAGCAGCCGGCCCCCGCTCCGCGAGGCGCCACGACGCCGTGAGCACCGGCGGGCATGCCGGATCCCCTTATGGGGCTGAGATGCCCAACAGGTGGTCGGCCCGTTCCGTACGCAGGTGAAGCGCTGTCCGCCCCTTGCGATGCGTCGACACGAGACCCGCCCCTCGCAACGCGCCCAGATGTTGCGAGACCGCGCTTGGGGTGATGCCCAGGCGGGCGGCCAGAGCCGCGGTCGTCAAGGGGTCGGCCAAGGCGGCGAGCAGCGCCGCCCTCGTGTGCCCCAGCACCGGGGCCAAGCCCGCCAGCGCCGGCGGGGGCGGCTCCCAGAGCAGGCCGACGCCCACCGCCGGGTAGCGGATCGACGCGGCGGCGACCGGCGACTTGTCGACGCCCACGTTCGGCCAGTTGAAGATGCTGGGCAGCAGGACCAGGCCATGCCCGCCGGCGTCCACCGTGTAGACGGCATGCGAGGTGCGCCGGCCGTGCACCACCAGTTGGCCGCCGTCCCAGGCGATATCCCGGTGCAGCTCGGCGAACAGCGCCTGGACCCCGCCGTCCACCAGGGTGAGCGCCCGCTTGGCGACGTCGGCGTCCAGCACCGCCTGCATCCGGCCCCACTGCGGAGCGATCAGCAGCTCGTGGCAACGGTGGAGCGCCTGCGCCAGCCGCGGCAGCACCGCCGCCGGCTCGGGGACCTCCTCGGCCGGAACACCCACAACCGCTCCGTACTCGCGCCGGAAGAAGAGCTCCCCCGTGGCCCGCAGCACCTCCAGCTCCATGGCGATCGAAGGCAGCCGCTCCTGCGGCACCGGGAACAGGAACGACGGCATCGGTCCGGCGACAAGCGCCCGCAGCAGCGGCAGCTCGCGCTCATCCGCGATCAGCGGACGTGCCCTGCGCACCCAGGGCTGGTGCACCGCGTGCCCGCCCGTACCCAGCAAGATCCGGAGCGCGAGCACCGTCTCCCCCAGCGGCGAGACGGCGAACCGCACTCTGGCGACCGACGCCGCAGTGAACCTGATCTCGACCGCCATCCGCGCCGCCCATCATGTAGCTGTGGCTGAACGATAGCCATCACTTGCCGTCACCCCCAGGCTGCGGGCATGGAATTCTTCACCTCGTACGACGGCACCAAGCTGAGCTACCACATGTCCGGGGACGGCGCACCGGTGGTCTGCCTGCCCGGCGGGCCGACGGCCTCCGCCTACCTCGGCGACCTCGGCGGTCTGTCCGCGCACCGGCAGTTGATCCTGCTGGACCCGCGGGGCACCGGCCGGTCCGAGACCCCTCAGGGCACCGCGTCCTATCGCTGTGACCGGCTCGTCGCCGACGTGGAGGCCCTACGCGCGCACCTGAGCCTGGACCGGATGGACCTGCTCGCGCACTGCGCCGGCGCGAATCTGGCCGTGCGATACGCGGCCCGCCATCCGCAGCGCGTCAGCAGACTCGCGCTGATCACACCGAGCGTACGAGCCGTCGGCATCGCGATCGCAGGTGACCTCCGGCGCGAGACGGCTCAGCTGCGCCGAGACGAGCCGTGGTTCCCGGAGGCGTTCGCGGCCCTCGAAGCGATCGTGGCGGGCAAGGCCACGAACGACACCTGGCAGGCCGTCGCGCCGTTTTCCTACGGCCGGTGGGACGAGGCAGCCCAGGCCCATCACGCGGCTGACGCGGAGCGGCAGAACCCGGAGGTCATGACGGCCTTCGGTGCCCCAGGCGCCTTCGACCCGGACGCCACACGCACCGCGCTCGCCCGGTTCGCGGCGCCCGTACTGCTGCTCGCCGGAGAGGTCGATCCGGGAGCACCTCCTCCGGCCATGGCCGAGTTCGCCGGGCTGTTCCCGAACGCCGAACTCGTCGTTCAGCCCCGAGCCGGACACTTCCCGTGGCTCGACGACGCCGACCGGTTCGTGTCCACCGTCGCGGCGTTCCTGGGGTCGGCGTAGCACCGGCGGCAGTGACCCGTCCGTACGCAGCCGTCGGCTCCGCCGCCCTCGGCGGTCCTGCGATGACCAGGGATTCCATCTTCCGCCTCGCCTCGATCACCAAGCCCGTCACGGCCGCGGCCGTCATGATGCTGATCGAGGACGGCCTGATCGCGCTGGAGGACCCGATCGGCCGGTCGCTGCCCGACTTCCTGGCCGAGCGGCTGTTCGAGCCGCTGGGCATGACCGACACCGCCTTCCACGTCCCGGCGCGGTGGGCATCGCTCGCATCGACCCGTGGAACGTCCCCGGCCGCTACGGCCGGGTGGGCGGCACCAGCACCTCGGCCCACACCATCCCCTCCACCGGCACCGTGACCATCCTGCCCACCCAGGTCGCGGCCGACAGCCCGATCCCGGCCCCATGGCTGCGCGACTTCTGGCGCTACGCCGCCGCCTGGACCGCGGGAGCCAGGCGAGGCATGCGACCCCAAGGCGACGGTCCTTGGCCTGGGAACCTGCTCAGCCGGAATCCGCCGGGCGGCCTGGCGCCCACAGCCGGTCGGCGTCACCTGCGGCGAGCCGGCCTCGGTAGACGTCGATCTTGTGGTCGATGAGCCTGAGGTTCTCCTGTATCTCCGCGAGCTTGGCGATCATGTCGGCGCGGTGGGTCTCCAGGAGAGCGAGTCGTTCCTGCTCGTTGCCGTACCCGGCGGACACGAGCTCGGCGTAGCGCCGGATGGTCTTGATGGGCATGCCGGTGGCCCGCAGCTTCGTGCAGATGGTGATCCACTCGAGATCGAGCTGGTGATAGCGCCGGCGACCGCCGGCCGTGCGGCCGACGGGGGTGACGACCAGGCCGGCGCGTTCGTAGTAGCGCAGGGTGTGCACGCTGACTCCCGTGCGGCGGGCGGCCTCGGCGATGCTCAGGCCCGCCTCGGGGACAGCAGGCCCGTGTTTCGGCGGCCGATTGACTTCGAGCACGCTCTAAATCCTAGCGTCGAGTCAGTCACCGAATCTCCGCACTGCCGATCGCCGGCAGTGTCCTGCGATTGGATCCGCATGCCCGAATTGAGGCGACGCCGCCGATTCCTGGTGCTCGCGATCTGCTGTGCCAGCATCGTCGTCGTGGTGATGGACATCTCCATCGTCAACGTCGCGCTGCCCGCGATCCGCCGCGATCTGCACGCCTCGGAGTCCGACCTGCAGTGGACGGTCGACGCCTACACCCTGGTTCTGGCCGGCTTCCTCGTACTCGCGGGCTCCACCGCCGATCGGATCGGCCGCCGGCGGGTCTTCCAGGTCGGCCTCGCCGCCTTCGGGGCCGGCTCACTCCTGTGTGGCCTGGCGCCGAGCATCGGCTGGCTGATCGCGGCCCGGGCGCTGCAGGCCGTCGGCGGCACGATGCTCAACCCGGTGGCGCTGGCGATCACCGCCGACACGTTCCCGGACCCGGCCGAGCGGGCCAGGGCCATCGGCGTGTTCGGCTCGATGTCCGGCCTGTCGCTGGCGCTGGGTCCCATCCTCGGCGGCGCCCTGGTCGACGGCTTCGGCTGGCGCTCCGTCTTCTGGATCAACGTGCCGATCGTGGCCGCCGCGATCGTGTGCGCCGCGCTGTTCGTGCCCGAGTCGCGCGCCGCCCGGGCGCGCCGGTTCGATCCGGTGGGCCAGACTCTGGTGGTCCTGGTGCTCGGCAGCGTCGTCTACGCGATCATCGAGTCCAAAGGGCTGGGCTGGAGCTCACCGGTCATCCTCGGCCTGCTCGCCGTCGCCGTACTGGGTGTGCTGGGCATCCTCGGCTACGAGCCACGCCGTGCCGACCCGCTGCTGGACCTGCGGCTCTTCCGCAGCGTGCCGTTCAGCGCGGCGATCCTGATGGCGCTCTTCGCCCTGTGCGGGTTCAGCTCGTTCCTGTTCGTCTCCACGCAGTACCTGCAGGACGTACGCGGCATGTCGGCGCTGGCAGCCGGGCTGTGCATGCTCCCGGTCGGGCTGCTGGTCGTGGTGCTCTCGCCGCGCACCGGCCGACTGGTCGGCGCGCGCGGTCCCAAGCTCCCGCTGATGGTCTCCGGGGCCGCGCTGGCCCTGGGCGGCGCCACGTCGCTCTGGCTCCAAGCGGCGACCCCGCTGCCGGCCGTACTCGCGACCTATCTGCTGTTCGGAATCTTCCTGGGCACCGTCAACCCACCCATCACCAACACGGCGGTCTCCGGAATGCCCCGCTCGATGGCCGGGGTGGCCGCCTCATTGGCCTCCACCGGCCGGCAGACCGGCACCACCCTGGGCGTCGCGATCGCCGGAGCCATCGTGGGACCGGCCCTGGCCCACGGCGGAACGGCCTACACCAGCGCGGAGCACGGCGTGTGGTGGCTGGCACTCGGGCTCGGCTCCGGCATCCTGATGCTCGCGCTGCTCAGCACCGGGCGCCGGGCCATGGGCACCGCCGCGCGGGCGGCGGCACTGTTCGAGGAGGTGGACCATGGTCCGGAGTCTCGAACCGCCTCCCCACGCCGCCGATGATCGGCAGGAGCATCTACGACCCTGCGGATTGGATGCCCCGGCCGTCTTCAGCACGGCCGGGGCACTGCCGCGGGGCAGCCGATCGCTCCCCCTTGAACCGCCTACCCCACATGTCCAGATCAAGCGTTTTTGTCCGCTTTTCAGTAGGGAGATCCAGATCGAGGTGGCCAGCGCTCGGGCCGCGGCCGTGCGCGGGGGCCGCCTTCCGACTGTCACCACGTTCATGCTGGGGGTTGCAAGATCAGCGCGAGCATCGCCACGTCGTCATGAGCGGTGTCGATCCGCATCGCTGTCACCAAGTTCTCGCAGAGCGCCTCGGGGACATGCTGGACGGCCATACTCCGGCACAGCTGGGTCAGGCGATCGTCGAGGAGGTCGGCGGGCGTTTCCACCAGGCCGTCGGTGTAGAGCAGGAGCGTGGACCCGGCGGGGAGTGTGAAGGTCTCGGTGGTGTAGCGGAAGTTCGGGTCCACCCCGAGGGCGAGGCCATGGTGCACGGGCAGCGGCTCCGCCACGCCGTCGCCGCCGGCCAGCAGGGGCGGCAGGTGGCCGGCGTTGGCGAGCTCCAGCCGGCCGTTGGCAGGGTCGTAGAGCGCGTGGCACATGGTGGTGAGGCCGTGCTGGCCGCCCGCGGTGAGGAAGAGGCTGAGTCCTTCCAGCAGCGCGGCAGGAGACATGCCGTCCAGAGTGTAGGCGCGGGTGGCGCTGCGCAGCTGTCCCATCAGCGCCGCGGCCTCCACGCCCTTTCCCATGACGTCGCCGATGGTGAGACTGATGCGGCCGTCCGGCAACTCCACGGCGTCATACCAGTCACCGCCCACCTGATGGCCCGCGGCACCGGGAAGGTACAGGCTCACCAGCCTGCCGTATTCCAGCACGGGCAAGGACGGTGGCAGCAAAGATCGCTGCAGGCGGACGGCGATGCGGCGCTGGCGTGCGTAGCGTGCCGCGTTGTCCAATGCCTGGGCAGCGCGGTCGAGCAGCTCGGCCAGGTAGGGCCGTTCGCGGGGATCGTGTCCCGCTCGGGTCAGGCCGGCCAGACACACGACGCCGACGTGCCTGTCACGATGCGTCAGGTGCGTCACCCGCCGATCCCGCTCCTCAACGTCGGCGAAACCGAACCGGGGTGGTTCGCTGCTGTCCTCAGCACTGTCCTCGGTGCTGTGGGCCAGATACAGCGCTCTTCGATCCGGTTCCTCCGGATCGGGCTGCAGCCAGATGGCGCAGCTGCCGGCATAGGCGGGCACGAGCTGCTCTGCCAGGATGCCGCTGATGCGGAGGGGATCGAGGCTGGCGTTCAGCTGCTGGCTGATGTCGGCCAGCTTCTGGATGCGGTCGGCCGCGTCCAGGCGCTGGCGTGCGGTCTCCAGATGGGTGCGGACCCGGGCGACCAGTTCGGCCGTGGTGAAGGGCTTGACGAGGTAATCGTCGGCGCCGGCGTCCAGGCCTTCGATCGCGGACTCCTGGCCGGCACGCGCCGAGATCATGATCACGGGGATGTGCCGGGTGTTCTCATCTGCGCGCAACGCCTTCAGCAGGCCGAACCCGTCCAGGTACGGCATCATCACATCGGTGAGCACCAGGTCGGGCACGGCGTGGCCGACCGCCTCCAGGGCCTGGCGTCCATCGGCGACGCTGCGCACGCGCCAGTGTGGCGACAACACGCGCGTCAGGTAGGCACGCATGTCGGCGTTGTCGTCCACAAGCAGCACCTCCGGGCCCTCGGCCTGCCCGGCCGCGTCCTGCGGTGTCCAGCTCAGTGCCTCCTGCAGGTAGGCGCGAGCCGCCTGCTGACCGTCGGCCGTGGCCGCCGGCGGCGCGTCAAGCTCGGCGGCCTCCGGCTCGCCGGCCTGGGCGGGACCGGCCGATGCCGTCGGGGGCTGGTCAGTGCCGTACGGCAGCAGCACGGTGAAGGCGGAGCCGACTCCTAAGGTGCTGTCGGCCTCGATCGTTCCGCCGTGCAACTGGACGAGCTCACGGACCAGGGACAGGCCGATGCCGCTGCCCTCCCCGCTTCGGGCCGCGGTTCCCGAGACGCGATGGAACCGGTCGAACAGGCGGGGCACATCGTTCGCGGGGATGCCGACTCCCGTATCGGCCACGACCAGGCGCACGTGATCGCCGAGCGCGCGCAGGCTCACCGTGATCTCGCCGTCGAGAGTGAATTTGAAGGCGTTGGACAGCAGATTGAGAGTAATTTTCTCCCACATATCCGGATCGACGAGGACCGGCAGCGGCAGCGGCGGACAATCGATGCTCAGCCGCAGCCCGCCTCGCTCGACCGGCACCTGGAACAGGCCGGCCAACTCGGAGGTGAGCGCCGCCAGGTCGACCGGCTCCAGACGGGGACGCATCTGTCCGGCTTCGGCGCGGGAGAAGTCCAGCAGCGTATTGACCAGTTTGAGCAGCCGCAACGCGCCACGGTGAATCAGCTGGAGGCGTTCGCGGTCGTCCTGGCCCCAGGCATCCCCCTCCAGCAGGTCCTCCACGGGTCCCAGCAGCAGCGTCAGCGGGGTGCGGAACTCGTGGCTGATATTGGAGAAGAACATCGTCTTGGCCCTGTCCAGCGCCGCCAGCTGTTCGGCGCGGTGCCGCTCGGCCTCGAACGCGGTCGCGTTCGCGATGGCCGCGGACACGTGATCGGCCATCAGAGCGGCGAAGTTGCGGCAGGACTCATCCAGCGGCCGGCCGCTGTTGACCCCGGCCACCAGCAGCCCGGCCGGCTCCTCGGCGCCCGGCCGGGCGATCGGCAGGACCAGCGCCCGCACAGGTGCGTCGAAGCCGGCGCGGCCGAGCGCCGTCAGCAGCGGCGCGCCGGGGTAGGCCACCTCGACGATTCCGGCACGGGCCGCCGCCAGCGACCACGGAACATCCTGTCCCTCCAGGTCCACACGAGTCGGGCTCAGCTCGCCGCCCGGCGTCAGCCCGACCGTGCCGGCGAGCTCGGCCCGCTCGCCCTCCAGCAGGTAGAGCAGGGCGAAGGGAACGTCGGCGGGGTTGCGCGACAACACCCGGGCGGCTTGCTCGCACACCTGGGCCGCCGAAGGGCTTGCCGTGATGGACCGCTCGCCCAGCTCCCGCACCGTTGCCAGCCGCCGCTCGGCCACCACGCTCTGGGTCGTCTCGGTGACCGCGCAGAACACCCCACCCACCCCGCCGGACTCGTCCCGGATCGGACTGTAGGAGAAGCGGAAATACCCCTCCTCCCGGAACCCCGACCGCTCCAGAACCAGCAGCAGGTCATGCGCGTACGTGGCCTTGCCCTCGTACAGCACCTGCCCCAGCATCGGCCCGATGGTCGGCCAGATCTCCCGCCAGCACTCCTCCGCAGGCTGCCCCAGCGACAGGGGATGTTTGGTGCCCAGCACCGACAGATAGGCGTCGTTGTACACCAGCGCCAGTCGCGGCCCCCAGAAGATGACCATCGGGAACGCCGAGGTAAGGCAAATGCTCAGCGAACTACGCAGGCTCTGCGGCCACCCGTCCATCCCGCCGAAGGGAGTGGCGGCCCAGTCGTGCTCGCGCATCAGCGCGCCCACCGATCCGCCCGCTGCCAGCAACGCCTCCATCCCCGGGTCCGGTACCGTACCGCCTTCACGTAGGTCCATCTGGTACCGCCCTTGGGGATAGGTCGCGCTGGAAAGGACCAGCGTGCCCGCTGCCGCGGGACTCGGCCGGCAGCCGGAGCCCTGGCCGTCACCGCCGGCACGCTAAACAGATCGTACGGTCCCGGACAGGATGATCGAGGAGACGGGGATCCGGACTCCGGTCCCCGAGCCACGCGCCGGCCACCGCGGCCGGGAAGGCGAAGCGAGCTTTTCGGCGTGTACGTAACCTGGGCCTGGGCAGGGGTTTCGGGCGCCAAGCCGGGCGCATCGCTCGAGTGGAGGCGAACCCCCTGATGCGAAGTGCGATCGTCCGCTGGTCCGTTCTACCGGTGTCACTCGCCCTGACGCTCACCGCGTGCGCCAGGGGCACCGGGGGCGCCGCGGGCACGTCTCCCTCGGCCGGCCAGTTCAACCCCGGCGCCACGTACGGCGGCACCATCACCATCATGGGCTTCGGCGGCGAGGACGAGATCGGCTCGACCCGTGTCGAGCTGGCCGAGAAGTCGCTGGGCGGGGCGCAGGTCGAGATCGTCAAGGGCGACCTCGACCTCCAGCAGTTCCTGTCGGCCGTGGCCGCCGGCGACCCGCCTGACCTGATCTACGCCAACCGCGACCAGATCGGCACGTTCGCCTCCCGGGGCGCGATCGTCCCGCTGACGTCGTGCGTCGAGGGCGAGGGGATCGACGTCTCGATGTACAACAAGAGCGCTCTCGCGCAGGTCACGTTCGGCAACGAGGTCTGGGCCGTCCCCGAGTTCAACATGGTCCAGATCACGATGGCCAACGCCGACCTGCTCAGGGAGGCGGGACTGACCGTCGGCGACGTCAACGGCTCCGCCTGGGACCGGATCACCGCCGCCGCCCGGAAGCTCCACAAAGCACCGGGGGGCAGATTGCAGGGGGTCGGCTTCGACAGCAAACTCCCGGAGTTCCTGCCCCTGTGGGCCAAGGCCAACGGCGCCGACCTGCTCTCCCCCGACGGCAGGACCGCCCGCCTCAACAGCCCCCAGGTGGTCCGGGCGCTGGAGTTCGCCGTCGGCGTCTACGCCGCCCAGGGCGGCTTCGCCAAGGTCAAGGCCCTGCGCGACGCGGCGGACTTCTTCGGCAAGGGCAACCAGTTCGCCCGGAACGGGCTCGGCGCCATGCCGATGGAGCAGTGGTACGTCAACGTGCTCAACGACGTTTCGCCCAAGGCGCCGCTGGTGTTCGACACGTTCCGCACGCCGCAGGGGCGGCCGCTGGCCTACTCCTCCGGCTCGGCGTGGGCCATCCCCGAGGGCGCGAGGAACCCCGGAGCCGCCTGCCGCTTCGCCAAGACCATGACGCTCGTCGAGTCGTGGAAGGCCGCCGCGCAAGCCCGCCTCGGCAAACGCAAGGCCCAGGGCAAGCCGTTCACCGGCGTCCTCACCGGCAACGTCAGGGCCGACGCGGAGATCGAGAAGATGCTCACCTCGGGCGGCGAGCCGTGGGACTCCGGCGTCAAGGCGTTCTACGAGGCCGACAAGCACACCTTCAGCCTTCCCGCCAACCCGGCGGACGCCGAGTTCAAGACCGCTTGGCAGGACGCGGTGAACCGGGTGCTCAACGGCCAGGAGGAGCCGAAGGCGGCGCTCGACAGGGCTCAGATCGACGCGCAGAAGGCCCTGGACAAGGCGTGGGCCGGCTGGACGAAGCGTACGAACTAGATGTCCGCCTCGAGTGCCCGAGCGCAACGGCCGCGGTCCCTGCGGTGGATCGAGACCCGGGCGGCGCTGCTGTTCATCAGCCCCTGGATCATCGGCTTCCTGATCTTCACCGCGTGGCCGGTCGCCAACAGCGCCTACCTGTCGCTGACCGACTACGACGTCATCAACGACCCGTCGTTCGTCGGCCTGGACAACTATGTCGCCCTCTTCGAGGACCCGAAGGTGGGGCTGGCGTTGCGCAACACGTTCGTCTACACGGTGATGTCCGTGCCCGCCCAGCTGGTCGTCTCGTTGGGGCTGGCGCTGCTGCTCAACGGTGCCACCCGGGCGGCCGGTTTCTTCCGTACGGCGTTCTTCCTGCCCAAGATGACCCCGCCGGTCGCGATAGGCATCCTGCTGCTGATGTTGTTCAACGGCCAGAGCGGCCTGGTCAACGGCTTTCTCGGGATCTTCGGCATCGACGGGCCCGCCTGGACGACCGACCCCGACTGGGTCAAACCGGGCCTGGTGCTGATGAGCCTGTGGACCGTCGGCGCGTCGGTGGTCATCATCCTGGCCGCCCTGCGCGGCGTTCCCCAGGACCTGTACGACGCCGCCCTCGTGGACGGCGCCGGATGGTGGCGGCGCACCCTGCGCATCACCGTGCCGATGATCAGCCCGACGCTGTTCTTCCTGTTCATCGTGGACAGCATCAACGCCCTGCAGTCGTTCACCGAGGCCTACACCGCGTTCTTCGGAGCGGGCAACACCACCTACAGCAACGAGGCCGCCCTGTTCTACGTGATCTACCTGTTCCAGCAGGCGTTCGAGTTCCTGCACATGGGCTACGCCTCGGCGCTGGCCTGGGTGCTGTTCCTGGTGATCATGGCGGTCACCGCCGTGCAGATCCTGGTCACCAGGAGGTTCGTGCACTACGAAGGGCGAAACCCGTGAGGCGGCTCAGGAAGATCCTGACCTGGGCGGCGCTCAGCGCGTTCGCCGTCGCGTTCGTCTACCCCTTCGTCTGGCTGGTGAGCGCCTCCTTCAAGCCGCGCAGGGAGGTGTTCGACCACCGGATCCTGCCGGAGACGTTCACCTTCGACAACTACCTCCGGATCTGGCAGGAGGCGCCGCTGGCGCTGTGGATGTTCAACACGCTGCTGGTGACCGTGCTGGCCGCCACGACGGTGACGATCAGCAGCGCCATGGTGGCGTGGGGCTTCGCCTACTTCCGCTTCCCCGGCAGGAACCTGCTGTTCGGGGTCGTGCTGGCCACCATGATGCTGCCGGGCGCGGTCACCATGATCCCCGTCTTCCTCATCTGGAACTCGCTCGGCATGGTCGGAACGCTCACGCCGCTGTGGGCACAGAACCTGTTCGGCAGCGCGTTCTACATCTTCCTGCTGCGGCAGTTCTTCCTCGGGCTGCCGCGGGAGCCGTTCGAGGCGGCCAGGGTCGACGGGGCCGGCAACTGGACGATCTTCACCAGGATCGCGCTGCCGCTGTGCAGGCCCGCGGTCGTGGTCACGTTGCTGTTCGAGTTCCAGGCGGCCTGGACCGACCTCATGCGGCCGCTCATCTACCTGCGGGACGCATCGACCTTCACGGTGCCCCGGGGGCTGAAGGCGCTGCTCGACCAGTTCGGGTTCGGCGGCGAATGGCACTGGGAGGTCCTCATGACGGCCAGCGTGATCACCACGATCCCGATGATCATTATTTTCTTCCTCGGCCAGAAGCACTTCCTCCGCGGCATCGCGACGACGGGCGGCCGGTGACCCATGCCGGGCAGTCGGCCTGCTCGCCTGCCGTGGATGTCGGCTCCAGGTCACTCGTCCAGATTCGACGCGACGCTGTGCCCGCAGGAACTCCGATCGCTTTCCCGGTTTGACGACCATCCTGACGAGTGCTCCGTACATCAGACGCTCCTGATCTTGGCGGCGTCGTGCCGGCCGCTCTCTGCGGCCGGCTCCGGGCGGGGCGCTAGCGAGGGTTGTCGGCGCGCCAGGCGACGTAGTCGGCGACCGCCTTGGCGACGTCGAAGGCCGGTGCGAAGCCGGTGTCGTGGGTGAGCCGGGTGATGTCGAGATACGGGTTGTCGCCGGGGCCGGTCTGCCGTCCGGGCAGCAGGGCGATCGCGCGCCCGGCGTCGGGTGCGTAGCAGCTGTCGCCGCCGTCGTCGGCGTACAGCGACTGCGGCTGCTCACCGCGGAGCACGGCGCTGATGTACGGCGGGATGTGGTTGAACGGTGATTCCGGGTCCATCAGCGGTCCCCAGATGCTTCCGATCCGGAGCACGACCGGCTGGACCCCGGTGCCCTGGAGGCTGTGCGTGGCCAGTGGCTCGACCGCCTTCTTGAAGGCGACGATCAGGTGCGGCAGGTCCGCGGCGGGCAGCGCGAGCTCCTCGTGCCGGCGGGTCTCGCTCCGGCCGGCGTAGACGCCGAGGCTGCTCGCGACGGCGAACCTGCGCACGCCCCAGGTGCGGGCGGCGTCCAGCGCGTTGAGCAGGCCGGTCGTGTCCGTGCGGAAGTAGCGGACCGGGTCCTCGTCGGGGATGCTGCCGGCGAGGTGGACGATGTCGCTGATGTCGTGGCGATCGGCGAGGGCCAGCAAGGCGTCCCGGTCGGTGACGTCGAGGGACTCCACGCTGAATGGGTGGACCCCGGGATCTTGCGCTCCTTCCGGTTGCCCGGAAGTCTCCCGGCTTTGCCGCTCGACCGGCAGATGCCGATGTGGACTGTCAGCGGTGATATTTGCATCTGTTCCCGGAGGTCCCGCGGGTAGCGGGTGAGTCGAGCACTCCGTAGCCGGCGGATCCGGCGAACACGCCCAGCCCGGCCCACGTGCCGGGCGAGCGCGGACCTGCGCGCGGCCACCGGCCGCCACCCACCCCATCGGCGACACCATCACGGCCCCCGGTGTGCGGACTCGCGTCTACCCGGCAGCCGGGGGCACCCGCGGTGCGGAGCCGATCGGCCCCTCCGCGTCACCCGCCCCACCTCGCAGGCGACGACGTACAACCGCTCAGGAGTCGGATCGCAGGTGCTCGGCGGCCTCCTGGTAGGCCTGGGCGGCACGGTCGAAGTAGTCGAAGAGGAGCGCGCGCTGCTCGGCCGAGTAGCCGGCGACGATCTCGCCGACCTTCTGCCGGGCGGGGGCCATGACCTGGTCGAGCTCGGCGGGTTTGCCGATCGGTTCGACGATCACCTTGCGGCGGTCATCGGGCTCGGGGACGCGGCGGACGTAGCCGGCCTGCTCCAGCCGGTCGATGAGCCGGGTGGTCGGCCCGGTGGTCAGCCCGGTGCGCGCACCCAGCTCGCCGGGGGTCATCGGGCCGGCCAGCTCCAGGATGTTCAGCGCGTACAGATCCGTCGCGCCCAGGCCGCACGCTTTGGCGCTGGCGTGGCCGTGCAGCATCAACGCGCTGAGGTAGCGGCGGTAGGTACGGCTGGCGTCCGCCTGTGCCGGTGGAGTTGACACGTGATCCCCTACTCCCTAATCTCTTCTTTAACGAAGAGAAATCTTCAAGGAACAAACTTCCTCCTTGAAGCTATCACGAGAGGGGCATCGCCATGAACACCACCACCGACCTCGCCGCCATCCACACCGTCCTCCAGAACAGCCAGGACGCCTGGAACCGCGGCGACGGCGCGGGCTACGGCGCCTGCTTCACCGACGACGCCACCGACGTCACCTTCGTCGGCACCGTCTACCACGGCGGCGCCGAGATCGGGCGCGCCCACCAGGCCCTGTTCGACAGCTTCCTCAAGGGCACCCAGCTCGTCGTGGAGATCCTCGACATCCGCCGCTACGGCACCGACACCGCCGTCGTCCTCACCCGCGGCGAGGTCGCCAAGGGCACCCCCAAGAAGCTCGGCAAACTCGCCACCTACATCCTCGTCCGCGACACCGACGGCCAGTGGCGCATCGCCGCCGTCCAGAAGACCAAGCACAAGGCCCTCATGGAGGCCGTCTCCTTCAAGTTCCAGCCCGCCACCAAGCCCGCCGCCCACTGACCACCGGCACCTGGAACACACCCCATGACCTCCATCGCCGTCATCGGCGCGGCAGGACGCACCGGGCGAGTCATCGTCGAGCAGGCCCTGGCCGCCGGTCACCACGTCACCGCGATCGCCCGCCGTCCGCAAGCCCTCCCCGCGGCCCGCCCCCGGCTCACCCCGCACATCGCCGACGCCCAGATCCCCGGCTCGCTGCAGGGACTGCTCGACGACCACGACGCGGTGATCTCCGCGCTCGGCGCCACCGGCCGCGGGCCCACCACCGTCTACTCCGCGGGCACCTCCGAGATCACCTCAGCCCTCAAGCCCGGCGCCCGGCTCCTCGTGATCTCCTCAGCCGGCCTCGGCGTCCCCGCCGACGCCGGACCCGGCACCCGCCTGGCCGCCCGCCTCCTGCACCACCTCATGCGCCACACCTACACGGACATGGCCCGCATGGAGGACCAGCTCGCCGCCGGCAGCCTGACCTGGACAGCCGTACGCCCCACCAGACTCACCGACCATCCGGCCACCGGGCGCCCCCGCGTCTCCATCGACGCCGCCGCCAAGGTGGGCCCTCAGACCTCCCGCGCCGATCTGGCCGCCTTCGTCCTGAACGCGATCGACGACCCCCGCACCCATCGCACCGCGGTCGCCATCTCCTCCTGACCGCCCATGTCCCGAAAGTGCCACTGACTAGCCGGTTGGGTGGAGGCGGACGCAGCAGTGTTCGGGGGCGGGTTCCAGGCGGGCCGTGACGCCTGTCGCGGCGAGGCCTTCGAGGAGGCCGGCGAGGAGGCAGAGGTTCATGCCGCAGACCAGTTCGGTGTGCTGCCGGGCCAGGCTGTGGAAGGGGCAGTTGACGAGGGTGATGGCGTCGCCGGCGGCGCGGGGCTCGAATCCGAGGGTTTCCAGAGCTTGCATGACCCCGGCGCGGGGGTCGGCGGCGGCGGAGGTGGTGGGGCGGGCCTGCCGGCCGAGCTCTCTGCCCAGTTCGTGGGCGCGCCGGTCGAGCACGGCGCGCGGGGGTTCCCCTGAGGTCTGCGCTTCCTGAAGAGCGTCGGCGAGCAGGTGGGCGGCGGTTTCGTAGCGCCGGTCCGGCAGGGAGATCGTGATCTGCCCGGGCGCGCGCCGGTAGAGCTTCGACGGGCGGCCGGCGCCAGGGCCGGTGCGGCCGGTGCGGCGTTGGTAGACGGCTTCGAGCAGCCCTTCGGTCACCAGTTTGTCCAGGTGGAACGAGACCGTGTTGCGTGGTGCCTGCACGGCGTCGGCGGCCTGGTCGCGGCTCACCGGCGCGGGCTGTCTCACCACGAACTCATACAGGCGGCGCCGGGTCGGCTCGTCCAGCGCCGCGACGGCGGAGACGCGTGCCGGCCACGCCTCGTCGACTTCGCTCATTCTAAAACCCATTCCCGTTGACTAAATCACGGAGTCCCTTCTAATGTTAACGAAACTCGTCAATAGAAGGAGGGGTTCATGATGCGCTGCGCATCCGACGACTGCGGGCGGGCGGCATGAGCGAGTCCGTGGCGCGGCCGGCCGGCGATTCGTCTCCCCTCGCGTCTCCGGACCACCAGCAGCGACGCCTGCGGGTGGTCCGGGGACGCGGCGGTGTGGATCTGGAGGCCGCGCAACGGGCGGTGACCGACCTGCTGATCGCGCTGGGCCGGGACGCGGAGTCCGAGCACCTGGCCGACACGCCGAGGCGGGTCGCGAACGCCTATGCCGAGTTGCTGGCACCGCGCGAGTTCAACCTGACGACCTTCCCCAACGAGGAGGGGTACGACGAGCTCGTCCTGGCCCGCGACATTCCGGTGCAGTCGTTGTGCGAGCACCACCTGCTGCCGTTCCAGGGCGTGGCGCACGTGGGCTATCTGCCCGGCGACCGCATCCTGGGGTTGTCGAAGCTCGCCCGTGTCGTCGAGCTGTTCGCCCGCGATCTGCAGGTGCAGGAACGGCTGACCAAGCAGGTGGCCGACTGGTTGCAGCAGCACCTGGCGCCCAAGGGCGTCGGCGTGGTGATCGAGGCCGAACACCTGTGCATGTCGATGCGCGGCGTACAGGTCCGCGGGTCCCGCACGGTGACGTCGGCCCTTCAGGGGCTGCTGCGCGAGGATCCGCGCTCCCGGCAGGAATTCTTCGCGCTGACCGGAGTCCACGCCTAGCCCCTCGTACGGGCCCCCTCCCTTCCACCGACGCGTTGCCGAACGAGCAGACAGGAGATTGACGATGCCGGCACCAGCCACGTTCGTGATCGCCGGAGGCGGCCTGGCCGCGGCCAAGGCCGCCGAGGCGCTGCGCGCGGAAGGGTTCGACGGTGCGATCGTGCTGGTCGGCCGGGAACCGCACCTGCCCTACGAGCGGCCCCCGCTGTCGAAGACCTATCTGCAGGGCGGCGGCGAACGACAGAAGATCTTCGTGCACGACGCGGGCTGGTACCGTGACCACGCCGTCGACCTGCGCACCGGCGTCACGGTCACCGAGGTCGACAGGACCGCTCATCAGGTGACGCTGTCCGACGGTGGGCGGCTCCGGTACGACAAGCTGCTGCTGGCCACCGGGGCCGGCCCGCGCCGCCTGACCGTCCCCGGTCACGACCGCGACAACGTGCTGTACCTGCGTACCGTCGACGACTCCGACCGCCTGCGTGCCACGCTGTCCGCCGCCACCAGGATCGCCGTCGTCGGCGCCGGCTGGATCGGCCTGGAGACCGCCGCCGCGGCCCGCGCCGCCGGCGTCGAGGTCACCGTGGTGGAACAGGAGCGGCAGCCGCTGCTCGGCGTCCTCGGCCCCGAGATCGGCGCCGTCTTCGCCGGCCTGCACCGTGACCATGGCGTCGACCTGCGGCTCGGCGCCCGCCTCGGCGCGGTCACCGAGGCCGGCGTACAGCTGGCCGACGGCACTCACATCGACGCGGACGCCGTGGTGGCCGGCATCGGCGCCGTCCCCAACGCCGAACTGGCCGCCGCCGCGGGGCTGACGGTCGACAACGGCGTCAAGACCACAGCCGACCTGCGCACCAGCGACCCCGACATCTTCGCCGCCGGCGACGTCGCCAGCGCCTACCACCCCCGCCTGGGCAGGCACATCCGTGTCGAGCACTGGGCCAACGCGCTCGACCAGCCCGCCGTGGCCGCCCGCGCCATGCTCGGCCGGCAGGCCGCCTACGACCGGCTGCCTTACTTCTACACCGACCAGTACGACCTGGGCATGGAGTACGTCGGCCACGTCCCGCCCGGCCTCGCCCACGACGTCGTCATCCGCGGCGATCTGACCACGCGGGAGTTCCTCGCCTTCTGGCTCCGGAACGACACGGTGATCGCGGCCATGAACGTCAACATCTGGGACCAGACCGACCAGCTCAAGGCCCTCGTCCAGGCCGCCTCCCCGGTCGACCGCACCGCACTCGCCGATCCCGCGGCCCCGCTGGACGGGCTCATCCGTTCCTAACCGCCTCCGGTCATGGCCCGGCTGCTCGAGCAGCCGGGCCATGCCAGACCGGGCAGTCGGCTCAGGCGGGTGAGCTGTCAGGGCCGGACCGGAGCGCCCTGTCATGGGTGATCGAGTGGCCACACGGACTGCCCGCTGTCGGCGCTGCGAGGTCATGGGAATCGGTCAGCGCCCCCGGCAGGTGCGGAGCATGTTGAGCAGGGCCTTCTTCTCCTTTCTTGTCACGAAGAGCCTGTAGTGGTGCTTCACGGTGATCCATGAGGTCGCGTAGCGGCACCAATAGGCGCGGCGTGCCGGACGCCAGCTCTGCGGCCCCTGGCCGCCCTTGGCGATGTTGGCGGAGTGGCTGACGACGATCAGTTCGGGTCGGGTGAGGTCGTTGGCGAAGGCGCGCCTGCGTGCCTGGCTCCATCTGCTGGCGCCGGAACGCCAGGCGTACGACAGCGGCACGACGTGGTCGACGTCCACATGCTTCTCGCTCTTCAGCCATTTGCCGTCGTACGGGCTGTACCAGAGGCCCTTGACGGGGTGGCACGCGGCGTTCCTGCGCACGCGTCGCCCGTCGCGGGCCAGCACCGTCTCCCGGGTGTCGCACTTCCCCCTGTGGTGCGCCCATCGGGGCTGGAAGCGCCGGTGGGCATAGCCCCGGATTGATAACGCCTTGGCGACCTTCAACTGGGACAACATGCGGCGGGCGAGCGCGGCGCGGGCTTCGGCCTGCGGCCGCTGGCTGGTGTCGGCCGCCGCCGCCTGCGGGATGGCGATGATCGGGAGGACCAAGAAGGTGAGCACGGCCACGTGGATCGTCCGACTCAAACGGATCATGGTTCCATCCATACCCGGTAACTCCCCATCGCGGGCGGCGCCACTCGTGTGAGTGCCGGCGCCTCCCTCGTGCGGATCGGCTCCGGTCAGGTCGATCTCAGCGCTGACGGTGAGGTGTCGCCGTCGGTGTGCCAGGCGACGGCGGCTGGTCCGTAAGGGGTGTCGAGGCGGGCCGAGGCAAGGGTGAGGCCACCGGCGGGTGGGGTGCGACGCGCAGGCGGCGGTGGGGGCAAGGCCGGCGACCGTACGGTTCGCGCTGCTCGGGGCCGCTCCAGGAGGTCGAAGGTCAGACCCAGGGCGGTAGGCGTCTGGGCTGTCGCAGGCCAGCCTTCTGACGGGGTGACGAACTCGTGGCGGAACGCCTGCCGCACTTGGCGAGCAGGGCCGCCGTCTCAGCCAGGACGATGGCGCTGCGGGCGTGGAAGGCGGTGCGCCGGTAGAGCCTCCAGGGGACGAGTACAGCGGCGCTCGCCCCAGGCGGCGGGGCCGGCCCATGAGGTGTCGGGGTCGTCTCCGAAGAACAGCGGGACCCACGGCACGAACGGCGGCGTCAGGCCCAGCGGCGGCGCGGGGGGCTGGCTCTACAGCGCGGACGGCCTGCTGATCTCCACCAGGCTGCTGACCGCCACCGGCACCTACTCGAACAACCACGCCGATGGCACCCCCACCCTGCAGGCCGACCTGCTCGGCGACTGGCGCGAGGAGGTCCTCTGGCCCCGCGGACAGCACGGCGTTGCGCCTGTCCAGCAGCCCCCATCCCAGGCGCTACGGGATCCGCACGCTGATGCACGATCCCGTTTACCGGCTCGGCGTCGCCTGGCAAAACGTCGGCTACAACCAGCCACCGCACACGAGTTTCTATCCGGGCAACAAGTAACAAGTCAATTCTTCCGCCTGCATCCATTCAACGGCGCAACAATTCTTGACGCATCCTCGCCCCTCCCGCACATTCTCCGGAGCGACTGCCGCGTCCTGCAATCGCGCTGCCGGCTGGGCGCATCGCGGTCGTCCGTCCCACCTGCTCTGCACCGCCGTCCGATTGCCCTACTGCACACACAATGCAACACATTGACTGACCGCTTGACACGATCGCCGCGCATATTTAAGGTCGCGTTGACGAGGCGACGTGAAACGTTTTTATCGAGGTCAGACGCGCCCGGCGGCGAAGCGCGGCCGCCATCTCCCCACCCCCATCAACGGGAGAAAACAATGCGTATCGAAAAGCGCCGACGTTCCGCACCGCAACGGCCACCGCCGACAGCGCCTCCACCCTGACTGTCGCTCCTGCCATGCGGCGAGCACGGCGCCGCCAGGATCGCGGACCTCGTCCTGCAAAGCGTGCATGAACGAAACCTGACGCTCGTCCGCTACCCCCACACGGAGAGTCCGATGACAACAGCCACCACCGCTGCGCCACGCCCGCTCAAGGGACAACGCCGTCGATTCACCCGGATCATCGCCGCGCTCGCCATCCTGTCGGCCGGCGCCGGGGCCGGTGTCGTGCTCGGCCCGCCCCCGGCGTCCGCCGCCGCCTGCGGGGAGGGCACCTTCCAGTCGCAGGTGACAGTCAGCGGCAGCACCTGGACCGCCCGCAACAGTGCCGGCAGCAGCGTCTACACCGGCACCGACTTCCGGGCGGCGGTCCAGGCCGGCATCGGCAGTCTCACCGCCGGGCGCACCTCGATCCAGCGGGTCGTCGTGCGCGGCAACGGCACGATGAGCGCCGGCAGCCGGATCTCGCTGCCGAGCTACACCTCCCTGTCGGTCTGCGGCACGATCAACGTAACCGGCTCCGGTTCCGGCGACTACGCGCCGATCTATTCCCGCGGCACCTCGAACATCGAGGTCCCGTACCTCAACGTCACCGGGACCCCGATCTACGGCATCTTCCTGCGCAACGTGACGAACGTCTGGCTCGGCCAGATCGACATGCGGCTCGGCGCGGGCCTCGGCGTGCGTATCGACAACCGCGGCGACACCAGCCAGTGGACCCGCAACGTACGGGTCGACACCGTGTACGTGCAGGGAGCCAGCTCACACGCGATGGAGACCTACGGCGTCGACGGTCTCACCGTTGGCACCGTGACAGCACGCAACGTCGGCGAGTCCGGTCTGCTGCTCAACCAGACCATCAACGCGACGGTCGGCACCGTCGACGCCGACAACGCCGGCGCCGGCACGGGGTACGCGGCCTTCCGCATGGCCAACCGCAACGGCCGCGTCGGCAGTGCCTACCCGAACAACATTCGCCTAGGCACCGTCAAGGCACGCGGCGGTGGCCGGGGCATCTTCTGCGTCTCGGAGAGCGGCGGCGCCACCATCGACCGGGTCGACATCGCCAATACCGGCAACAACTCGGTTCTGGTGGAGAACTGCTACAACGTCGTCATCGCCGGAGTGTCGGGCACGATCAGCGGCGGCGGCGAGGTCCGAATCGCGGCCCGTACGGAGTTCGCTCCGTCGTCGGGCATCAGGTTCCAGAACCTGACGGTCACCAACACCAACATCAGGTGGAGCCCCTGCACAGGCAGCAACAACACGATCAGCAACGTGACCCGTGTCAACTCGACGCTGACCTGGTGCTGACCCATCCGCGCCGGCAGTCCGCCGCTCCGGCTGCCGGCGCGATTACCTTCGCTCGGACTGACAGGAGAGACCATGCGTAAGGTCCGCTTCTTAATCGTCTCTGCTTTAGCGCTGTCCCTGTCCCTGTCCCTGTCCCTGTCGCTGGTCGCCCCGAGCGCCGCCTCGGCCGCGGTGATCGGCCCGGCCGGGTGCAGCGCCCGGGTCGGCACGGCGGCGGCCGCCACCGCCGCCGCGACCACGACCGTCTGGCTGGCCGGCGACTCGACCATGGCAAACCCCAGTGCCACCTGCCCCGTGGGCTGGGGCACCGAATTCGACTCGCTATTCCACAGCAACATCGTGGTCAACAACCTCGCCGTCGCCGGGCGCAGCATCCAGACCTGGCTCTACGAGGGGAACGTCACATCGACCATCGGCTCGGACGGCGAGTGCGTTCTCAGCTCCACCACCTACTCGTCCCGATGGCAGCAGGTGCTCACCGGCATGAAGGCCGGTGACTACCTGTTCATCCAGTTCGGCATCAACGACGGCTCGACGACCTGCCCGCGCCACGTCGGCACCGCGCGCTACCAGCAGCTGATGACGACGATGGCGCAGGCGGCGCTGGCCCGCGGCGCCCACCCGATCCTGCTCACCGCCGTCGCCGCCATCACCTGCTCGGGCAGCACCGCGGTCAAGAACCGCGGCTTCGTCCCCCAGACCGTCGCTGCCGGCACCGCCACCGGCTCCCCGGTCATCGACCTGCAGACCCTCAGCGTCGACTACTACAACTCCCTCGGCCTGTGCCCCAACAACGGTGACTACACCTCCGGGCTGCTCGGACAGTTCTTCTGCAACGACCACACCCACTTCGAGGCGTACGGCGCCCGGCGGATCACCCGGCTGGTGACCGGCGCGCTCCGAACACAGAAGATTCCGCTCGCCGAATCCCTGCTGTAGCACCCGCCGACAGCCCGTCCGAGAACGAGCGTCCATGAAAGGCCGCACAATGTGGACGTCGCCGGTGGCCCTGGCGGCCGTGACGGCGCAGGAACCCGCCGCCTCGCGCGATGGACGTCGGCCGGGACGCCCACCGACCGCAACCTCGACTTCGCGGGCCGATGAGACACCACGAACCCGACGGCATACCTGCGCGTCGGGTTCACCTGCAGCACGGTGGCGCTCCAGCAGCAGGGCTGACCTTGTACGCCGGGGCGCGCACCCGGATCGCGCTCAGCGGCGCCTGCCTGCGCGAACTCGCCGCAGCCGAGAGCACCCGCTGCTTCGGGCTGGAGGGCCGCTACACCAAGCCGGCCATCCATTGTCGATACGTATCGACGAGCACAGGAGTGCGGGCCGCAGGGCCGCAAGTTACGCTTTGACCATGAGCCGTCGGGGTAATCGATCCTTGCCGACCAGCAAGGACGTCGCGGCACTCGCGGGGGTCTCGCAGAGCACGGTCTCCTACGTGATGAGCGGCAAACGCTCCATCTCACCGGAGACGCGGAAACGGGTCGAGGACGCGATCGCCCGCCTGACGTACGAGCCCAACGCGGGGGCTCGGGCGCTACGCGAGCGTCGCTCGAACGTCATCGCGCTCGTGGTGCGGATGTCGGAGGAGGTCGACGGGGCGGACACGGTTCCTTACGTCGACGCGGTCGTCGAGGAGGCCGGAAAACGCGACATCGAAGTCGTTCTGGTCACCGGAAAGGCGGAGCCGGATCGATTGACCCGGTTGGCCAAGCGCTCGATCTGCGACGGCATGGTCCTGATGGACATCCGTCAGCACGACGATCGAATTCCCGTCGCGGCGAGTCTCGGAGTGCCGGTCGTACTCATCGGCACACCGCGGGACAGTCATGGGCTGCAGTGGGTCGATTTCGACCACCGTCGGGCCGCCGAGCTCCTGGTGACCGAGCTCGCCGAAACCGGGCATCGTCACGCCGTCTTCATCAACGAAGACTTCATCAGTGAAGCGCCGGGGGTGGAGTCGGAGTATCACTTCCACAACGAGTTCCGCGCCGGACTGGCGGGCGCCGCCGACACCTGCGGCATCGATCTGGAGCTGGTGCGCCCGCGGCGTCCGGGTTGGACCGGGATCAGCGAGGTGGCCGAACGGCTGTTCCGGCGGTCGGGCGATCGCCTGGGACTCATCGCCCGGACGCCGAAGGTCGTCGGCTGGGCCTTCCAGATCGCCGCCGTCCATCGTCTGGTTCCGGGGCGGGACTTCTCGCTGGTCGGCCTGTGCACCGACAACGTCGCGCTGAGTTACAGCGTTCCTGTCACCAATGTCTCGCCCCAGCCCCGCGATACGGTCAGGGTGGCGATGTCGGTCCTGTTCGACAAGCTGGACGGCGTCGTCCCGGACGGCGAGGACCGTCATCTCGTCGGGCCACGCGGTCTCACGCGGCGGGCCAGCACCACGGTCTTCTCCTAGGATCCTGGCGGCACGCCAGGTCGCCGACGTTCCGGCTGAAGAGGACGTCAAGCCGCCGACACAGGCTCAGGGCCGGAAAGTTTCTCTTGCGTGACAACTACCTGACGTGATGTAGTGACCCGGCATTCGATACGTATCGACAATCCGCCGATTGGGGTTGAACGTGGCGCGCAGGTTCGAGTTCGGCGAGGGAAGCGTCCTCCTGGGGCAGGACGGCGCGCCGGTGTCGTTCGAGCACACCGCCGACCCTGGCCGGGTCTATCTGCTGGACGAAGCGCTGGACGCCTGGCACGGCCCCCACCACTCCTGGGGATCCGGTTTCGTGATCACTCCGGAGAGATCCGGCCGCTGGGCGTCCCCGGTCGACCTCGACTGGCGTGTCGACGGTGTGACAGCTCGGCACCGGCCGCTTGCCGGGCTCGGGCTGGAAGTCACCCGGCGGGCGGCCGGCGGGCATTTCACCGAGACCTACACCTGGACGAACACCGGCGACCACGAGATCGCCATCACGGGGCTGGCCGTCAACACGCCGATCCGCGACCTCTACGACGGGGCGACGACCTCGCTGGCACGCAGCTGCCATGCGCACCTGTTCACCGGAGGCGCGTGGTCATGGCTGCTGGCCGAGCCGATGTCGGGGACGGCGCC
Organism: Nonomuraea sp. NPDC050451; assembly: GCF_044458585.1. Lineage (NCBI taxonomy): Bacteria > Bacillati > Actinomycetota > Actinomycetes > Streptosporangiales > Streptosporangiaceae > Nonomuraea > Nonomuraea sp. NPDC050451. Next base: position 20,513 of record NZ_JBITHZ010000025.1, on the reverse strand, counting down.
GCTGCTCGGCGTGATCGTACGAGAAGGCAGCCTGTGGGCGTACTCGGTGGAGTCCCGCAACAGGCATACCTCCTCGGATGCCCGGGGGCACCTCCTGGTCCATCCCACTGACCATGCCCGGAACCCGGACGCGTTCGGCGGACAGCCGGTCCTGACGCTGGCACCCGCCGAGAGCTACACGCTGACCTGGGAAATCGCCTGGTACGACAGCCGCGAGGCCTTCCTCGACGGCACGGACGCGCCGGCGAGGTTGCCGACGTTGACCGCACCGGTCGGCGACGCCTTACGGGTGGAGCTCGCCGACGGGGTGAAGCTCGTCCCCGGGGACGGTGTCACCGACGACAGGGTCGTCGCTTCTCGTCACGGCGTCACGTACATCGATCTCGAGCGCGACGGGCGGCGGAGCCGGACCGGGGTCGCCTTCCTGGCGCCGACGCGTGACCTGGTCGAGGCTCGGGTCAAGCGCATTCTGCGCGACCACCGCCCGGACGAGCGACCCGAGCCGGATCGGTACGCGTTCGTACCGGTTGACACCCGCACCGGGCTGCGGCAGACCGAGAACGCCTGGCCGGACTGGGGCCATGGGGGCGAGCGGATCGGCATGGCCGTGCTTCTCCAGCAGGCCCGGCTCCGAGGCTGGGGCGACCAGCCGGCGATCGACGATGCCCTGCGCGGGTTCGCCGGCTTCGCCCGCCGGCGTCTCGTGCGGCCGGACGGCTCGGTGGGACGGACTGCCAGACCGGGTACGGAGCCGCTCCGGCTCTACAACACCCCGTGGCTGGCGCACTTCTTCCAGACGCAGTTCGACCTCTACGGCGACGCCGCAGATCTGGATTTCGCGGCGTCGTTGCTGGAGGCCAGCTATGCGCTGGGTGTGTCCGATCACCTCTCGATCGGGCACGCGGAGGCGATCGCCGCGGTGGCTGCGGCCCTCGCAGGGGAGGGCGACCTGGAACGTGCGGCCTCGCTGCGCAAGGCCTTGATCGGGCACGCTCGCCGGTTCGCCGACCTCGGAACCGACCTGCCGGCCCACGAGGTCACCTACGAACAGTCAATGGTCGCGCCGCTCGTCAGCCTGCTCGCGATCGCGTACACGCTCCAGCCCGACGACTCCTTCCTCGCGGCCCTGCGCACGGCTGTTCGATGGCTGCGCGCCTTCGGTGGCCCGCAGCCGCACGTGCGGCTGCGGGACATCGGCATCCGCCACTGGGACGGCTACTGGTTCGGCATCGACCGGCAATGGGGCGACACCTTCCCGCACTACTGGAGTGTCCTGACCGCCGTCGCGCTGCGGCAGTTGCCAGACGAGCTGGCGAACGAAGAGACCCGTCGCACAGCGGACGCGGTCTTCGCCGCGAACCTCGTCGACTTCACCACCGAGGGCAATGCCACCTGCGCGTTCATCATGCCCAGTTGCGTCGACGGCCGACCGGCACACCGAGCCGACCCGCTGGCGAACGATCAGGACTGGGCGCTGGCCCTGCTCCTGAGATCCGACAGCAGCTCACCACGGACCAGGTTCACCGCCGTCCCCACGAACGGGGCGCTTTGTCACGGCCCGAGTTCAGGCCACGACGCATGATCATGTTCGCCTTCATGGTGACCGTGTTCGTCAGCGTCGGCATGATCCCGACCTGCCGATCTTCGCGGCCACAGCCGTCATCTCTGTTCTCGGTCACCTCGTAGGAACGGACCCTGAGCGGCCCACCGGATAGCCCGCGATCAGGCGGGGTGACGGTTCTGATTGGCGGGGCGCCACTCGGGCTGCCACTCCTGGATGTGCGCCCGTAGCCAGGTCTCGGTTGTCGTGATGTGCATCAGCGCAGCGGCCTGGGCTCGAATCGCGTCAGCGGCGACCAGCGCGTCGTAGATGGCCTCGTGTTCGATCAGCGTACGACCGGCGGCGTCGGCATCGAGGAGCCCGCGCCACACGCGGGCGCGCAGTGTCCGGCTGGCGATTCCGTCGAGCAGAGCCGACAGCGTCTCGTTGCCCGTTGCCGCCACGACGGCGCGATGGAACTCGGCGTCGTGGTGGTTGAGCAGCTCGACGTCGTCCTCGGCCTTGCGCATCGCGTCGAGATGCGCTCTGACCTGGGCCAGTTGCTGTTGGGTGATCCGAGTGGCCGCCAGCCCGGTGGCGGCGGGTTCGAAGAGGCGGCGTACTTCGGTGAGCTCCAGCATGGTCTCGCCCCGGAGCAGCTCGACCGCCTCGGCGATGCCTTCTTGGAGGAGAAGGCGCGGCTCCAAGCTGGTGACGTAGGTCCCACTGCCACGCCGTACTTCGAGGACGCGCGCGGCCACGAGCGCCTGCACGGCCTCACGCATCAGATTGCGTCCCACGCCCAGTTCGGCCGCGAGTTGCTGCTCTGGTGGCAGCTTCGAACCGGGCGGCAGCTCGCCGGACTGGATGAGCTCCCGGATCCGGGCGATGGCCCTGTCGGTCAGCGACATGCCCGGAGCGTAGCAGGTAATCCCATGTCTCCACCTAAGACATCCCATGGCTTCGAGGGATTATCCGCATGAATCGGCCGTTTCTGCCACATCTCTAGACCCGATGTGCAAGGTGAGCTATAAAGACATCCCATATCTACGAGATGTCTTCCAGATGTCTGACGCGGAAGAGGGCCCGCATGACCCATGCGCGAGAAGTCATCACAGCAATCGAGGCGGTCGACGTCCGCTTCCCCACCTCGCAGGAACTCGACGGTTCGGATGCGATGAACCCCGAGCCGGACTATTCGGCCGCCTACGTCACCATCCGAACCAGCGAGGGGCGGGAGGGGTACGGCCTGGCGTTCACGGTCGGGCGCGGCAACGACGTACAGGTCGCCGCGGTGCGGGCGCTGGCGCCCCTGGTGACCGGCCTGCCGCTCGACCGGATCCGTTCGGACATGGGCGGGTTCTCCCGGCTGCTGACCGGTGACAGCCAGCTGCGGTGGCTCGGCCCGCACAAGGGGGCGATCCACATGGCCGCCGCCGCGATCATCAACGCGGCCTGGGACCTGCACGCGCGTATCGAGGGCAAACCGGTCTGGCGCCTGCTGGCGGAGATGACGCCGCGCCAATTGGTCGATCTCGTCGACTTCCGGTACCTGCGCGACGCGCTCACCCCGCAGGAGGCGCTGGAGATCCTCGAACGGGCGGAGCCCGGTCGAGCCGAGCGGATGGACGATCTCCTCGCCCACGGCTATCCGGCCTACACCACGACACCGGGGTGGCTGGGCTACACCGACGAGAAGCTGGTCCGCCTGTCGAAGCAGGCCGTGGCCGACGGGTTCACCCTGATCAAGCTGAAGGTCGGCGCCGACCTCGACGACGACGTACGGCGGCTGCGGCTGGCCAGGCAGGCGGTGGGACCTGACATCCTCATCGCCATCGACGCCAACCAGGCGTGGGGCGTGGGCGACGCGGTCGAATGGCTCGAGCCCTTGGCGGAGTTCGACCCGTACTGGATCGAGGAGCCCACTTCCCCGGACGACGTGCTGGGCCACGCCGCGATCCGCAAGGCGGTCTCGCCCATCAAGGTAGCCACCGGTGAGCACGTCGCCAACCAGGTCATGTTCAAGCAACTGCTGCAGGCGGACGCCGTCGATGTGGTGCAGATCGACGCCAGCCGGGTGGCCGGGGTGAGCGAGAACGTGGCGATCCTGCTGCTGGCCGCCAAGTACGGCGTCCCGGTGTGCCCCCACGCGGGTGGTGTGGGGCTGTGCGAGATGGTGCAGCACCTGGCGATGTTCGACTACGTCGCGGTCAGCGGCAGCACAGAGGGCCGGGTCATCGAGTACGTGGACCACCTGCACGAGCACTTCGTCGATCCGGTGTCGATCCGCTCCGGCCGCTACGTCGCGCCGACCTCTCCGGGCCTGGGTGCCCGGCTGCACCCCGGATCGGTGGAGACCTATCGCCACGTGGAAGCGCCATGAGTTCCCTGAAGCAGGACGCGATCCGTAGCTTCCGCCGTCGCTGGCAGCTCTACCTGCTCATCCTGATCCCGCTCGCCTACTTCGTCGTCTTCAAGTACGTCCCGATGGTCAACGCGGTCATCGCGTTCAAGGACTACAGCGTCATCGACGGGATCTGGGGCAGCCCGTGGGTGGGGCTGAAGCACTTCCTGGCCTTCTTCGACAATCCGGTCTTCTGGACCCTGGTGCGCAACACCTTCCTGCTGTCGGCGTACTTCCTCATCGCCAGCTTCCCCATCCCGATCATCTTGGCGCTCGCGCTCAACGAGGTCCGGCAGGGGCTGTTCAAGCGCACCGTCCAGATGGTCACCTACGCGCCCTACTTCATCTCGACCGTCGTGATCGTCTCCATGACCATCCTGATCCTGTCGCCGAGCATCGGCCTGGTGAACGACGCGATCGGCCTGTTCGGAATCAGTTCCATCGACTTCCTCGGCGATCCGGACTACTTCCGCCACATCTATGTCTGGAGTGACATCTGGCAGACCGCCGGGTACTCCGCCGTCGTCTACATGGCGGCTCTGTCGGGGATCGATCCCGGCCTGTACGAGGCCGCCAGGGTCGACGGCGCCAACCGCCTGCAGAAGATCATCCACGTCGACCTGCCGGGCATCATGCCCACGGCGGCGATCGTGCTGATCCTCGGCGTGGGGAACATCATGGCGATCGGATTCGAGAAGGCGTTCCTCCTGCAGAACCCGCTGAACCTCAGCCAGTCCGAGATCATCGCGACCTACGTCTACAAGACCGGGCTGCTGAACGCCGACTTCAGCCAGGCCACAGCCGTCGGCCTGTTCAACTCGGTCGTCAATCTCGGCCTTCTCGTCGCCGTCAACTTCGTCGCCAAGCGCGTGTCCGGGTCGGGTCTGTGGTGACCGGCGCCGTGGAAGAGAGGACCCGGCAATGACTGTGACGACCGCAGTCCGCAAGCCGCGGACGACCGCGCCCGCGCAGATCGGCGGCGTGCGGGACTCCCGCGTCGACCGCCTCTTCATGGCGGCCCTCTACCTGCTCCTCGTGACGTTCCTCGCAGTGGTCCTGATCCCACTGATCTACATTGTCGCCAGCTCTCTGAGCAGCCCTGATGCGGTCTCCTCGGGGCAGGTCGCCCTCTGGCCGGTGGACTTCAGCCTGCGCGGCTACGAGGTGGCGCTGTCCGATCCGCAGATCGTCACCGGATTCGCCAACTCGTTGTTCTACACGGTCGTGGGCACGCTGATCAGCGTCGCCCTCACCATCGCCATCGCCTACCCGCTGTCCAGGAAGGACTTCTTCGGCCGCAACCTCATCACTCGCGTCATCGTCTTCACGATGCTCTTCGCGGGCGGTGTCATCCCGACCTACCTGGTCGTCAAGTCGTTCGGGATGATCGACACCAGGTGGGCGCTGATCGTCCCGAACGCGATCGGCGTCTGGCAGGTGATCATCGCTCGCACCTATCTGCGCCACGCGATCCCGGAGGAGCTCTACGAGGCCGCCGAGCTCGACGGCGCCGGCGATCTGCGCGTCCTGTGGTCGGTGGTCCTGCCGCTGGCCAAACCGATGATCGCGGTCATCGCGCTGGTGTACGCGATCGGCCAGTGGAACTCCTATTTCGACGCCCTGATCTACCTCAAGAACGACGACCTCTACCCGCTCCAGCTCGTCCTGCGGAACATCCTCATCCTCAACACCCAGGGCGACAGCAGCATGGACGCCGCGACCATGCTCGAACGCCAGCAGATGGCCGACCTGCTGAAGTACTCCCTCATCGTCATCTCCACCGTCCCCGTCCTGCTCATCTATCCCTTCGTCGCCCGCCACTTCACCAAGGGCGTCATGCTCGGGGCGCTCAAGGGCTGATCCACACCCCCCAACTGTCACACGAGGTGCTGACATGCAGTCCAAGATCAGAAAGCCGCTCGCCGTCCTCACCGCCGCGGGCCTCCTGTCACTAGCCGCCTGCGCGGGCGGCCAGGAGGATAAGCAGCAGGCTGCGGGCACGATCACCGTCTTCGCGCCCCAGGGCCCCGAGTACGACCTCGCCAACAGCACGTTCACCAGACATCTCCAGCAGAAGCTCGGCATCAAACTCCAGTTCCAGACCACCACCTACGACGCCGCCGCGGCCAAGGAGAAGCGTCAGATCTCCCTGGCCAGCGGCGACTTCCCCGACGTCTACATGCTGATCGCGTGGGTCGACGTGTTCAGCCAGTCGGAGCTGTTGCGCCTGGCCAAGCAGGGCGTCCCGGTGCCGCTGAACGATCTGATCGACAAGTACGCGCCGAACATCAAGAAAGCCTTCGAGCAGTCGCCCGAATACAAGAAGATGGCGACCGCGCCGGACGGCAAGATCTACGGCCTGCCGCAGTGGAACGACTGCTTCCACTGCTCCTACTCGGCCAAGCTGTGGATGAACTCCGCCTGGCTCAAGAAGCTGAACCTCAAGCAGCCGACCACGACGGAGGAGATGCGGGAGGTCCTCAAGGCGTTCAAGACCAAGGACCCCAACGGCAACGGCAAGGCCGACGAGATCCCGATCAGCGGCAGCACCTCCGACACGCTGCTGTCGTACTTCATGAACGCCTTCCTGTACGACCCGCAGGCCGGTGGCACCTACCCCTCGACCCTGACCCTCGGCAACGGCAAGGTGCAGTTCCAGCCGGCACAGCCCGGATGGCGCGAGGGCTTGCGCTACGTCGCCTCGCTGTACAAGGACGGGCTCATCGACAAGGGCGCCTTCACCCAGAACAGCGATGCACTGAAGGCCAAGGGCAACCAGGCCGACGCGGCGATCGTGGGTGCCGCGACCGTGCAGCATCCGGGCATCCTCGTGTCGGACGGCCTGAAGGATGACCGCCGCAGGCACTACGACGCCGTTCCACCGCTGACCGGCCCGACCGGGATCAATTACACCGCCTACAACCTGCCGAGTGTCCCCGGGGCCGCGTTCGTCATCACCAGCAAGGCCGGCGAGCAGACCCGGATCGCCGCGATCAAGATGCTGGACTACGTCTTCACCACCGAGGGCCACCTGCTCGGGGAGTTCGGCGAGGAAGGCGTCTGGTGGACCAAGCCCGCCTCCGGCGACGTGGCGCTGGACGAGAAGCTGACACCGCTGTTCAAGACGATTCCCGCCAAGCCCGACGCCAAGATCGACAAGGCGACCAGGCCGTGGGGCGCCATGGCGCAGTACTACGCGCCCAAGGAGTTCCGCAACGCGCAGGTGCAGTCGACCGACATCTACTCCCCCGACGGTTACGAGCGCAGGCTGTTCGACGCCACCAAGCTGTATGAGGGCAAGGAGCCGAAGGACCAGATCTACCCCTACTGGAACGTCTGGATCTCGCCGGACGTCGCCAGCGAGGTGGCGACCCTGCAGACCAACATCGAAACCTTCGCCACCCAGTCCAGCCTGCAGTTCGTCACCGGACAGAAGAACATCGACGACGACGCCGCCTGGAACGCCTACCTCAAGGGCCTGAACGATCTGGGCCTCCCCCGCTATCTCGAACTCCAGCAGCAGGCCTACAAGGGCCAATAGGCACAGAAAGAAGCCGATGTCCACACGCCACCTCATCCAGCTGTCCGCTCCCGCCGCCCACTTCCACGACGGCTTCCCCCTGGGCAACGGCGCCCTGGGCGCGATGCTCCACGGCAGAGCCGGCGCCGAGCGCTTCGACCTCAACCTCGACACGCTGTGGTCAGGTGGCCCGTTGCCGGCCGAGGAGGGGGCCGCGCCCAGCGGGCTCCTTCCGGAGCTGCGAGAGGTCATCCGCAAGGGCGACTTCCTCCAGGCGGACGCCCTGGCCAGGCGGATGCAGGGGCCCGGCCGGACCGAGTCCTACCAGCCGCTCGGCCGGCTGGACTGGCGTTACGCCGCCGACAGCCGGGGCGACGGCTACGGTCGTGAGCTCGACCTCGCCCATGCGATCGCCACCACGCGCTATCACGGCGACAGCGGCCAGGTCGAGCTCTCCGCCTTCGTCTCGGCACCCGCCAACGTCCTGGTCGCCTCGGCGACCGGCGGCGGCCCGCTCGCGTTGCCTTCGTTCACCAGCCCCCATCCCGGCGTGCACGTGTCCGAGTTCGACGAGGGCGGTGCCCGGTGGCTGGTGGCCACCGGAAGGGTGCCGGCGCACGTCGTACCCAACTATGTCGACCAGCACCCCGCGATCGTCTACGCCGACGACGAGCCCGACCCGGACGGGACGGTCGCCGCCGGCATGGGCTTCGCCGTCGCCGTGGCACTGCAGCGGACCACGTCAGGGGAGGTCCGCCTCATCGCCTCGGCGGCCGGCGGGTTCCGCGGCTTCGACCAGCGCCCCAGCGCCGATCTCACGGCGCTCGCCGAAGAGGCGCGCGGCCATGTCGCATCCGCGCTCACCAGCAGCACGGAGGAGCTACGAGCCGAGCACATCGAGGACTACCGAGGCTACTTCGACCGGGTAGACCTGGACCTGTCCGCCTCACCGGACGCCGCCCGCGCCGAGCTCTTCTACCACTACGGCCGCTATCTGCTGATTTCCAGCTCGCGTCCCGGCACCCAGGCCGCCAACCTCCAAGGCATCTGGAACGCCGATGTCCGCCCCGGCTGGAGCTGCAACTACACCACCAACATCAACGTCGAGATGAACTACTGGCCCGCCGAACCCACGGGCCTGCAGGAGCTGCACGGGCCGCTGCTGGAACTGATCCGCGACCTGGTCGCCACCGGCGCGACCACGGCGGAACGCTACTACGGGGCCGCCGGATCAGCCGCGCACCACAACACCGACATCTGGCGCTTCACCACGCCCGTGGTCGGCGAACCGTGGTTCACCACCTGGCCTTCCGGGCTGCTGTGGCTGGCCGCCCACGCGTGGGATCACTGGGAGTACGGCGGTGACGGCGACCTCGTGCTCCCGATCCTGCGCGCCGCGACCGAGTTCGCCCTCGACATGCTCGTCCCCGACGAGAACGGCCGGCTCGTGATGAGCCCGTCGACCTCGCCGGAACATCGCTTCCTCGTCGAGGACTCCCACGCCGCCACCTCCGAGGGCGCGGCGATGGATCAGGAACTCATCCGCGAGGTGCTGACCCGCTACACCCGGCTGATCTCCGACGCCCTCGCCGAGCGCGCCCGCTCGGCGCTGGCTCTCCTGCGTCCGGTCGCCATCGGCGACGACGGCGCGCTTCTGGAGTGGTACGGCGAGCGGCCCCCGCACGAGCCCGGTCACCGGCACGTCTCCCATCTCTACGGCCTGTACCCGGGCACGCGCATCACCGAATCCGGCACTCCGCGCGACTTCGACGCGGCACGCCGCGCGCTGCGCACGCGACTGGAGAACGGCAGCGGCCACACCGGCTGGAGCCAGGCGTGGATCCTCTGCCTGGCCGCCCGCTTGCGCGACGCCGAACTCGCCGAGCGGTCGATCTCGATCCTCCTCGATGAGCTCAGTTCCGAGTCCCTTCTCGACCTGCACCCCCACCGCAACTGGCCGGGCGGCAACATCTTCCAGATCGACGGCAACTTCGGCGCCGTCGCGGGCATGACCGAGCTGCTCGTCCAGAGCCACGAGCAGCTGATCAGCCTGCTCAAGACGCTGCCGCCCAGCTGGCACACCGGATCCGTACGCGGCATCCGCTGCCGCGGCGGCCACCGCGTCGACCTCACGTGGGCCGACGGCACCCTCACCGGCGCCACGATCACGATCGGCGACGTCGACGAGGTGGTGGTCGAAGTCCCGGACTCCACCCCACCGCTCACCGTCACCGGCGGTCGCAGGATTCCCGTCCATGAGCTGCCCGGCGCTCCCGCAGGACGGCGACGCCTCAGCTGGGCCGCCACCGCGCACGCCCGCTACCGCCTCACACCGGAATGAGCCGATCGGCACGGGCGGTGCCGCCACCTGCGACGCCGCACTCTCGCAGAGGGCATACGGCGATTGCTGCGGACACCCCCCACGTGGTACTGCCAGCAGTTCGGCCTACCCTTCGTCGCACAGCACTCCCGGCCCGCTGGCAGTCGAGCGCCGTGGTCGGAGGACATCCGGGTCGACATCGACCACCCACACACCGTAGGAACGGGAGCGGAAGCGATCAGCAAACAGAACCTGCAGCACCGGTCACGTCAGCATCCCCGTGACGGGGGCAGCGGAGCGCACCGTATTCTCCTTCACACGTTCCCGGCTTTCCACTCAGCCTGCAGGAGACTCCGATGCCGGCGCCTTCACGAACCCGTCGCGCCGCCGCTGCCGAGGCCGCGGTGTGGCTGTGGCCGGGCCGCGCCCTGTACGCCGGACCGTCCCTGCGACTGGGACCGCACTCCGGTGCGGTCGCGTGCCTGGCCGTGGGCGTGGACGCGCCCTTCACCGTTCACCCACCGACCGGTGGCGAACTGCGGGCGCGCACCGCGCTCGTCGCCCCTCGGGTACGCCACCAGCTCACGGCGTCCGGCGACCGCATGGTGTTCCTCTATCTCGACCCCGGCTCGGCGGACGACCGGGCGTGCCGCGACTGCTTCACCGCTGGCGAGGAGAAGATCCTGGCCGAGCATCAGCACGAGGACGACCTGCTCGCCCAGGCGGCGAAATTGTCCCCGCACACTCCCGTCCCGCAGGTCACCGCCTGGATCGTCAAGGCCACCGGCCGCGCCCGGACGTCGTACGCCGACCCGCGGATCACGGCCGCGACCCGGCGGCTCATCGACTCCGGCCGGCCGCTGCCGGCGGCGCCGCTGGCGGCCCAGCTGGGATTGTCGGAGTCCCGCTTCCTGCGGCTGTTCAGGGATGGCACGGGTACGTCGTACCGGCGCTTCCGGCTATGGGCGCAGATGCACCGGGCCGCGCGGGCACTGGCGGCGGGCCACAACCTCACCCGCGCGGCAGCCGACGGCTACTTCGCCAGCCCGTCCCACCTGAGCACCGCGTTCCACGCCATGTTCGGCCTCGCGCCCAGCGCCCTGCTCTCCCAGGACCTGACGATCCACTGCCTGGACCCATCACCTGACGCCCTCTCCTGACGCCGTCACCCGAGGCCGGCCAGCAACGCGCCTGCGGCGGCGGCCTCCACCCAGAAGTAGCACCAGACGGGATAGAACGCCGCCGGCCGCTCGACCGCCCGCCCCACCAGCCGCCCGAAGGCCATGCCCAGCAGGGACACGGCGACGGTGACGACCACCCCCGCGCGTATCCCGCCCACGTCGGCAAGCGCCATCAGCAACAGTCCGCCGACGGCCACGCCGAAACCGCCGTACACCGCCCGGACCTCACTGCGCGCTTCGGCCGAGTCGGCGATCATCCGGAACGGCCTGATCAGCGCGGCGGGCGCGACCAACCCGAACACACCCATCCCGAGAAAGAAGACCGCCACCACGACGATCACCACAGTCTGCACGACAACGCCTCCGGATCCGACGACAGCGAACGAGGCAGCCCAGCATGCCTTCGACGCTCCGCGCAGCGCTTCCACGAACCTGCCGCAGCGGTCGGCAGGGTCAAGATGATCCAACAGAAGAGGGCTGTCGCAAGGGGGTCAGGCTGGGGTTGGAGTGGCCTGGCATGCCGCCTGACCTGGCCGGAAAATTGATCGGCACCCGCAGCGTTCTCATACCCAACCGCGCCGGCGATGGGCCGGCCAGCGTCGGGCTCGCCCGGTTCCCGGCCCCTGTCATCCCTGGCCGTCCGGTTGCTCGGCGCTCCACCAGCGTGTAGGCCAGAGGTGTCGCCCAGCACCCCGAGAAGGGACGAGCCGCATGATCTTCCGCCGGTCCAAGCGGCAGAACACGGACCAGCTCCTAGCGAAGTACCTCTCCAACAGGGAGAAGGTTCGATCATGGATCAGCGGTTGGGATTGTCCTGAGATCGATTGGCCGGGGTCAGACGAGATCCCGCACCCCTGGGGACTGCCGCGCGGCAGCGAAGAGCAGTGGCTGCAGCGTCACGGTCCCTTCCCCGGCGAGTACCACTGGCTTCTGGAGGCCCGCCCCCTGACGCCGGACATCTCCCAGGTTTGGGCGATCTGGCGGTTCGGCGAAGAGCACATCTTCGACCAGCTGGAGATCGAGTTCCGCTGCGTGCCCGACCCCGGCTACCTGGCCGAGAAGCTCACGCTGGCCGCGCACGCGGCCGACCTCAAGGGGTGGCGAGAGGAGGACAAGCGCGCGCTTCATGACTGGCTGCTCGATGGGCTCGACAGCCGCCCGCTGGGCGAGGGAGTACGAGGACAGAAGCGGACAGGGTTCATCCTCTTCGGCTTGACCCGCCTACCGGTCGACGCGACCACGATCAGCGCGCATCTGCGGATGACGTTGACGGACACCGCTCTGAACGGCTCGCCCCTGAATGCTGAGGGCGAGCCGCTTTGATCGTGTACCGCGTCAACACCTGCGCATGGGTACCAAGCCGAGGACGTACCGGCGGAGGCGAAGACGCTCAAGGAAGAGCCGGCCGCGATGCTGCCGTTCGCCTCGTTACTGATCGAATTGGACGCACGCAACGCCGGCAGGAATCACCACCACCTCGACCCGCTTGAGCGCGAGCCGACTCCGAACAGGGAACATGAGCAGGAAAGTGGACATCGCCCTGGACGGGGCGCCCGAGACCGGCGGCGAGGAAGACAACGCACGTGACGGCGACTCATCGTCGAGGAGGTGACCTCCCTGGGGGAAGCCAGGGGCACGCACCCGCCTGTGCACGGGCTGGTGTTGGCGTTCGGCACGCGCCGTGTGTCCGTCCACCGGCCGCCACGCAAACTACTGCCCGGATCGTGGCCGACGGACGTCGACCGGAAGCTCCGGGGAGGCCCCTACTGCCGGATCTGTACGACGCCCTCATGCCAGGCGACAGACGAGGCCATGGCCCTGCTGCTTCCGTTAGCGGACGCGGCCGCCAACAGCTGCACCAGTGAGGCCGCAACGTTCGCCCGTCAGAACCTGGCCAGGCTGCACAATCCCGGCTGGAGCCCATGACCGCTTCGTGGAGCCATTCGGCCCCAGGCGCCGGAAAATGCACCTGCGTCCCGAGGCGCACGGGCATGCACCAAGCACGGCGGCATCCGTGGCCCACCTCCGGGTACGGCCCCTGGCCGCTCAGGCCGGTCGCAGAAACCGCCAACCGCCAGGAGGCCGGCACGCCCGCGCCAAGCGCAGCCGACACCATCGCCGTGGCGAACGCGGGCTTGGTGGCGAAGGCGATCTCGTCCGGGACGCCGACCGCCTGGCACCGGTCGGGGTCGGCCAGCTGGTCGTGCGGGGGCAGGTAGAGCCGCCGATCCAGCAGCGCCCGGCCGCGTGGGGTGGCGTAGACCAGGAAGACGCCGGTGTGGCAGTTCTCGATGCGGCCTGCGGTGCCGTCGCATCGCCGCTGCACGCCAACCGAACCGGGCCCGGCAGCAACGAAAGCGCGGACCACCTCGGCCTGCTGCAGCCCCTGTGGACCGATAAGGCCGGCGGGCGCGGCACGACGTGGTTCGACGCGGCCGAACCGACCGGCGATCCGGGCCGCCGGCTCGTTGAAGATGACCATCCAACCATCAGGGTCCACGCCGTGGTCCGCGACCACCGCACGATCTTTGATGATCTGCACCGACTCCGAATGATCACGCGGTGGCCTTCGCGATGTGATCGCGTCACTGGAGTACTGGTTTCAGAGGGCTCGCACCTGATGGCGGGGCCGCCCTCTTCAGTGCCACGGCGCGAGGAGGTGGGCGGGGTCGTCCTCGATGGAGAGTTCACGTCGGCGCAGGCCGTAAGTCGAGCAAAAATACACGTCCTTCTCCAGGTGGAGAGCCGTAAACGGTTCCGGGCTCATCAGGGTTTCGTCTGGCTTGATGGTGTACGTGGCGTCCACCACCTCGCCCCCTGGGCGCCGGCTGCTGATCGTGGCGAACCGGAATTCATCTTCCGGATCTTGCCATTGACCGGCAATGTGCGACTCGTAACGGAGATGCACAACCGCGGGCTCAGGGCAGTGCCAGCGGAAGCGGCCGACGTCTATTCCGCCGACGAAGTTCGCCCATGCGCTCCAGCCGCGACCGTCCGGCAGGAAACCCATCCAGCTGGTTTCCATGAGGCCGTAGTCGTAAGGGCCGCTGTCCCACAGACCTAGCAGATCCTCGTCGTGCATGGTTGTCAGGGTGCACTGCCTGTGGCGGTGGCGCAACGGATGACCAAGGACCTGAAGCGCCCGGTACCGCGACGGAGGCAGTGCTGCACATCACGGCCGCCGCCCTGGGCGTTGTTGTACAGCCCTCTTGCATGTGCGCACTTTGGAGACTAAATCTTGGCAGCAGCCTGCTGGAACACCCGCACCCGGCGGGCTGAGCTCAACAGGTCGGAATTCCTCTGGCTCCGGGATATCGGCCTCAGACCGGGGCGCGCCGCATGGGAGCTCGACGACATGCCCGCGTTCGCGTTCGAGGCGTACCAGCGCATCGCCGGCGACTTCCAGAACTGGTGCGCGACCAATGGCGGCACCATGCTGCCCGCCCCGGAGGCGACGCCGGCGACCTGACCCTCATGGGCCGGGGGGGGCGGGCCCGACCCGTGTGTACCCGGCCCGGACGATCGCTTCTGAGAGTTCGAGGCAATGGTGTCTCTTACCTTGGAGTCGGCCCTCGTACCTTCCCACTCCGCATCCATTAACCTGATGATCCACCGAGGTGGTGGAGGGGCAGCGTGGACGGGGACGGCCGTGAGCTCGGCGAACTGCTCGCCCGGCTCGACGCCGGAGGGCCGCTGCTCGGCCGGTTACGACGCAGAGGAGCGGCGCGCGCTCTCGCCCGGACGGCGTCACCGGCCGCGATCGCCGGGCTGGCCCGCGCGTACGTGTCCGGCCGCGACAGCCGTGTCGTCGCGATCGCCGAAGAGGTGCTCACCGGTCTGGACGATCAGGAGAGCGTCGACGCGGTATGCGACGTGCTGGTCGAGACCGGTGACGAGCGGCTGTTCGCGCTGGTCACCAGGGCTGGCCATCAGCATTCGGACCCGATGCGTCAGACGGCGCTGCTGTTCCTGACCGGCAACACCGAATTCGACACCGGCAGCCGCGGGCTGGCTGCCGCTCTTGCCGCGGCCGACGAAGAGCTACGCGCCCGGCTGGCCGACCGTGCTCGCGTCTCGGCCCGCATGGATTGGGTACGGGCGATCCTCGGGAAGGAACGCCTCGACGAAGTGATCGGCCCCGAATGGGACGCCGTGATCGCGACATTGAGCGCGCACGAAGCATGGGAGCAGATGTGGCGGCTGGTGACGCACGCCCCGCCGCAGTGGAGCGTACGCATGGTGCGGACGCTCGCCGAACAGGAGTGGCGGCCGGAAGACCAGACGGCCTTCGCCGAACTGGCCGAACTGGCGAGCCGCTGCGCCGGAGACCCGGCCAAGGGCTACGCGGACACACCGCTGACCAAGTACACCGGTACTCTCCACCGGCTCGTCGTCACGCCCGACGGGACACTACTCGCCGGTGCGGTCCTCGCATCGGGCGTACGTCTCTGGCACCTCCCCTCAGGCGCGCCCGCCGGAGCCCTGGCCGACGAGGGCCACTGGACCGATCTGCGGGTCTTGACCAACGGTGACCTGATCGCGGGCAGCGGCCCCGACATGGTACGTATCTGGCAGCTTCCCTCGGGCAGGCGGGCCGGCACCATACCGATCCCGCCGGACATCGAAGGCACGCCCCACCACGCCAGGATCGCCACAACGGCGGAAGACGAACTGCTCGTGACCACGGGCACCGGGTGGATGCGGATCTGGCGGCCACCGTGGACCGAGCCGGGGCGGCGGATCGGCGAACTCACGCTGGCCGACCACCGCCCCTGGCTCCTGGCGAACGGCGGCCACGTGGTCGGCGCCACAGCGGGCGGCATCGAGATCGTCGACCTGTCGTCGGACGAACGGATCAGTTGCCCGCCAGGCCACAAGGGCGCGGTCCGCTGCCTGGTGGCGACGCCGGACGGCCGCCTGGTCGCCTCCAGCGGCCGCGACGGCACGGTGCGGTTGTGGCGGCTGCCCGGCGGCGAGGCGGCAGGCGTCCTCACGGGCCACGTCGGACAGGTCGGCCACCTGGCGGTCGCACCGAACGGGAAGTTGCTCGCCAGCACGGGCAAGGACGGGACGGTCCGCCTGTGGCGTCTGCCATCGGGGAAGCCGGCGGGCGTGCTGCCCCATCGGGCCACGCACCTGGAGTTCGCCCCGGACGGGAAGCTGCTGGTCAGCGCCGGAGAGGGGCCGATCCGGCTGTGGCGGCTGCCGTCCGGCGAGCCGGTCGGCGAGCTGACCGGGAGCAAGGGCCGGGTGACGTCGCTGGCGGTGACGCCTGACAGCGGGCTGCTGGCCGGCGGCGCCGACAGCGGCGGCCTGCGTCTGTGGCGGTTGTGGCATCCCGCCTTGACGACGGCCTGCCGTACCCCGCTGAGCCGGCTCGACCCGCATGCCACCGACCGCCTCGAATCGGCCTGCCGTGGTCGTGCGGAAGCCGAGCGGGACTGGGCACGGATGATCGCGGCACTGGTGCGGTGGCGTGCCATCGGATGGAAAGCGCGGTGACTTCGCCGGCCGCGACGAGTTCCGCGTGGGCCTGTTGAAGTTCCAGCGTCAGTTCGGCGATCGCGCGGCGGAGCGCCGCATCGACGGCTCGTTCTGCGGCGAGCTCGGCTCAGGCTTGGGCGAGTTGCTTGTTGAGCTTGGCGTCCTCCTCGATGAGGGTCTGGCCCGCCGCATGCCGATTCGTGGACGCGTTGGGCAACGGCTGCTCGTAGGGGTTCGATCGGCCGTGAAACTCGAGCCTCCCCATCGAAGCCGAATCTATGCAACCGCGCCGCGAAAAGGGATTTATCGGCACATAAGGCCGATAGTCAAGAACGCATGGTTGCCCGCCTCGCTACTACACCTACGGCAAGACATCCACCACCAACCGCGGAATGTCCGAAGCAAACCGCGAGCCGCACGCCAGGGCGGCGGCCGAACACGGACATAGACGCTCGGTTCAAGCTCCCCCTTAGATTCGCGAGCGAGGTTCCCCAGAACTGTGCGGCAGTGCCCCGCGACGCACTGTAGGTGCTCGAAGAGACACGAGATGTATTGGGCGTTGCATCAGATATCACATCTATTGACTTATGCCTCAAACATCCATGATCGTTCTCTCATGAATCCCCCTCGAGAAGGGGCGTCCCGCGTGAGTCAGACGTCCCGAAAGTTTCGTGCTCTCCGGCGCCGCGGCCTGATCTTCGTCGCACCTGCTGCCCTGATAGGGGGATTGCTGGTCGCTGCTCCTGCGGCAGCGCAGCCCGAGTCCGAGTCCGATGTGATCGTCCTCACCTCCGATCAGCAGACGCAGATCGCGCGTCCCACACTGGACGCGATCAAGGCCGACGCAACGCAACGCGGTGTGCCCCTGGAGGCCGCCTTAGACGAATATCTCTCTGGGGCCCGCATGAGCCTCACTGCCGAACTTGAACCCGACGGGCCCGCGGATACGCCGGAAGTGAATGTCGACGACTTGACGGCGGGCGAGCTGGAAGACCTGCGGCTCATCGCCACGCAGGACGGGATCAGCTTCGAGGAGGCCGTCGCAGCACACGGCTGGCAGGGTACGTTCAACGACGTCGCGGACGAGATCGAGGCGAGCTACGGGACCGAGTTCTCTGGTGCGGCCCGCAGCCAGGATGGCAAGAGCGCATGGTTCGCGTTCAAAGGCGAAGTCCCCGAGGGGGCCGTCGCGCTGGCCAGAAAACTGCCGGTGGAAGTGAAACTGCAAGGCGGACGCGGATTCACGGAGGCCGACCTGGAACAGGCGAGCCTGACCGCGCGCGATCAGGTAGCGGCCAAGCCCGAGGTTGCCAGCGTGGCCACCTGGTACGACATCGAGACCGGGACCATCGGCGTCGGGGTGCAGCTGCAGCCGTCGATCGCGAGAGACGCTTCCGCCATCGAGCAGATCACGCCTCCGCAGCCGCAGATCCCGGGTGTCGGCCTGGCGGTATCGCTCATGGATG
Source organism: Nonomuraea sp. NPDC050451 (assembly GCF_044458585.1). Lineage (NCBI taxonomy): Bacteria > Bacillati > Actinomycetota > Actinomycetes > Streptosporangiales > Streptosporangiaceae > Nonomuraea > Nonomuraea sp. NPDC050451. Next base: position 2,598 of record NZ_JBITHZ010000025.1, on the reverse strand, counting down.
AGGTGACCGCCCCTGAGGACAAATACATTCGCGGTGGCGGGTTGTATTCGGGGTGCACCGCCGGTTTCAACCTGAAGTACAAATCCAGTAACACCAAGCGCCAAGGCACCGCCGGCCACTGCGCACGCGGGAGTGCCGGCGCGACCCAGACGTACAGCAATCACAGCCAAGCAGGCGGCAGCACCACCATCAAACGAGTATGGAAACACGAGGGCCGATACGGAGACCTGGCCTACTACACGGTCGGTGGCAAGACCCCGACCCGCACGTTCTACCACAACTGGAACAAGACCCGGTATGCGACCGAACGAGGTGGCCGCCCGCGACGGGGCACACGGATCTGTCACTTCGGAAAGACAACCGGCGGGAGCTGCGCCAGCGTCGCCAACAGCGTCGTCAACGTCGGCGATATAGAGGGAATGGTGCAGATGGACCGGAACGTCAGCGAGCCAGGCGACTCCGGAGGCCCGTGGTTCTATGGCGGCACTGCCTACGGCGTGCACTACGGCAAGGTCGGCGGCAAGTCAACGTTCACTCCGACGCTGCGCTTCGACTCGGCTCGCGACTACCAGGTGTGGATCAAATAACCGATCCTCCGCCGCCTTCCAGGAGTTACCCGCGCGCATCTCGGTGATCTGAGTCTCTCGTAGGAGACACCCGTGAAAGGCCCTGTGCCGCTCGGGGTGACACCCAGAAGAGGGTGAATTATTCCGGTGCCCCGCAATCCTCTGCCATATGAGTCATCTGTGCAGGGGAACGGTGGTGGCGCGCAGTGCCTGAAGCGCGCCACCACCGCTTACACCTGCTGCGGCTTCCGCAAGGTGTCCCTGGCCGCGTCAGCGTAAAGCCCGGCCCGCTGATCTTTGGATGGAACGATTGCGCGGACGCCGGCGCCCGGGTCGCCCAAGGCCGGAAGATCGGCACGGTCGGCAACAACATCAGCCCGCACCTGCACTACGAGGTGCGCCGGGGCAGGACAGTTGCGTGGATGTCCGGGACGAGTTCGAAGAGCCGAGCGAAATGCTACCCGGCACTCGTCACGTCCCCGTAGTGTGCGTGAACGCGGTGACACCGTGGTCATCTTGGCCTACCAGGGCTCCACCAACGGCTCCGGCAACTTGGTCAAGATGGTCAACCATCCCCCGTCCCTTGACCAGCTCACCGACTGCGCCTGGGGTGACGCTCCCCCGCAACGTGCCTCGCGCAACCTGCACAGTTACCTCTCCAAGCTGCGTACGTTCCCTGCCCGCCGCGTGGGCCGGTGGGACCCGGCGCGGCAGCCGCGGCTATGTCCTGCGGGCCAAGGAGAGTGCGGTGGACCTGCACCGCTTCCGCGCCCTGCCGGCTCAGGCGCGCGCGAGCGACGACACCGAAGCCGTACGCGCATAAGGTGCAGGGGCCGCGCCGGCTTCCCTCGCCACCGCCGGTGTTCATCGGGCGCCGGCAGGACCTGGCCGTGCTCGACGAGGCGCCGACGGTGACGATCGGTGGTACGTACCGGCGCCGTCGGCAAGACCATGGCCGGCCCTCCGCTGGGCATATCGCGACCTGGACCGCTTCCCTGACGGCCAGATCTGCCTGGACCTGTGCGGATTCGACGTGGCGAGCGCCCCTGAGGGCCAGGCGGGGTAGAGCCGGACTTGGTAGTGGTCGAAGGCGGCTTCGTTCTTGCCGGTCTGGAAGCATTCCTCGATCGTCCAGCGGGTTCCGGCCACCTCGACCAGGCGCTGTGATGGCGTTGGCCGCCGGGTGCGGCACAGGTAGAGGGCCAGGTCGCGGGGAGTGCTGAGGGAGCGGCGGGATGAGCAGGCGGTGCGCCGGATCAGCCGGAATCCCTCACCGGAAATGCAGCGCAGGATGGACGACCTACTCGCCGAGCAGGGAGGCGTCAAACGCCGGCGGTGTGCCCCGCGCAGCGCATGCTCTTGCCCTTCTTCACGAACGTGGAGTCGACGACGAGATAGAGCTTCCTCTTGGCCGGGACCTTGACGTCGACGACGATGTCGTAGGAGACGTCGTTGGAGGCATGCTTCTCCTGGAGCGTCTCCTCGAAGACCTTCCTGTCCTTGCCGCGCCGTTCGACCATCAGGCGAAGGTGTGCGGTCTTCAGGCGGATCGGCACCTCGGAGTCCCATCGGTAGATGATGTCGGAGACGCGGTGGTACCCGCCGGACGTCCTGTACTTCATCTCGAAGTCCGCTTTCTGGCCATCACTCATCGTGCAACTTGCCTTGACGTGGTGCCCCGGAACAGCGGTGGCGTGCGCGGCGGAGGCCAGCAGGACGAGTGACAGGCCGGCCCCGCTGAGCATTGCCGCGGCCTTCCCGACGATGTGCGTCATTTCGCAAATCCCCTTCACGTGGCTCGTGTCTGTGGTTGAGGTTGGAGGCGGGGTGTTGAGGACGGGTTGAGGATCTGTTGGAGCGGGCTGAGGTGGTCGGAGTGGACATGGACCTCTGCTCCGGAGGTTGGCCGGAGCGGGCCATCCGGGTATCGCCGCTTTGGGCCTGTACGGAGTTGAGATCAGGGGGATTCGCCTGCGCCTTGGCCTGGATCCTGGTAGGCCAACGGCATGGCACGTGGAGACCTCACCGACGA
>NZ_JBITHZ010000024.1:0-188748 GCF_044458585.1 Nonomuraea sp. NPDC050451 | reverse complement strand
GTCATCGCCCCGTGCTCGGGTGTGATTGTTTCTCCCGGCGTCCGGCGTGTTTCTCCCCCGGGATGTGAATGGGTGCCGGCAGTCGGGCGCGAAAAAGGGGCCGGTCCCGGCGAAAACAGGACAGGGGCCCATCTGAACTCGGCCTGAATCGTTTCGGGCACCGGCGTGCCGAAGATCGACATAGATGACCCAGATGACACTGATGACACAGCGGTGAGGTCTCCGGTAGATGAGTCAACGACCAAGAAGACCATCGAACACGGAGACTTCGTGGATACCTTACCGGTGGCGGAGCGGGCGGATTTGACCGATAGGCAATGGGCGGTGCTGGAGCCGCTGCTGCCCGTCGGCCGCAAGCCCGGACGTCCTGTGGTGTGGACGAAGCGGCCAGCTGATTGACGGTATCCGGTGGCGAGTGCGGGTGGGTGCGCCCTGGCGGGACGTGCCGGAGCGATACGGACGCTGGCAGACCATCTATGGGCTGTTTCGGCGCTGGCAGCGCGATGGCACCTGGCGACGGATCTTGACCGCATTGCAGGCTGCGGCGGACGCGGCCGGGCTGATCGGCTGGCAGGTGAGTGTCGACTCCACCATCTGCCGGGCACATCAGCACGCCGCCGGGGCGCGCAAAAGGGGGATCTGCAGGTCGAGTCGCCGGGCGGCGTGCAGGAGGAGCCGGCCGATCATGCGCTGGGGCGCTCACGTGGTGGCCTGACCACCAAGCTGCATCTGGCCACCGAGCAGGGCCGCAGAGCACTGTCGATCGTGCTGACGGCCGGGCAGCGCGGTGACAGCCCACAGTTCACGACGGTCTTGGACGGTATCCGGGTGCCACGCCTGGGTGGTGGCCGGCCGCGTACCCGGCCCGACCGGGTGCTGGCCGATAAGGCCTACAGCTCGCGCGGCAACCGCCGCTACCTGCGTAGGCGCGGTATCAAGGCGACCATTCCGATCAAGCTGGACCAGGCCGCCGGCCGGCACAGAAAGGGGTCCAAGGGCGGTCGGCCGCCGGTATTCGATCCCGAGTCCTACAAGCTGCGCCATGCTGTGGAATGCGGCATCAACCGGCTCAAGGGGTACCGGGCGGTGGCTGCCCGTTTCGACAAGCTTGCCGTGCGCTATGAAGCCACCATCCGCATCGCCGCGATCGACACATGGCTTTGAGGCCACTTCTGAAACACGCCCTAGGGACGGTAGAACAGGCGCTCCATTAGGCGGCCTCCCCTCGAATTGCCGAGAGATCTTGTCCGTCTGCTTGGGCCTGAAGCTGGGCCGTGTGGGTTCGCCATCGTTGTCGTTCGGCCACGGTGCGCAGGAGACGGATAGCCAACGGGGGCACGTTGGCGTCTCCGGTCGGGACGGGCCGCCAGACGTAGCGGTGTGGGTCGGTGGGTTCGTCGGCCTGGCCGAGGGCTTCCAGGGCCCAGGTACGGCGGTCCTGCTTGTGTGCCTTGGATCGGCACTGGCCGGAGGTCATCCCGACTTTGGCGTTCTTGGGCTGTACGCCTTAGCGCAGCCAGTTGGGGCACGCGCGTCGCGGATGCCCACATCGACCTTGGCATCGTGAACGCTCGACGCGGCGACCTGGATGCAGCCGTTGAGCAAGGCATGACGGCATTCGACATTGACCGCCTCTCTCGCCGACCTCGTCAAGCGAGCGGGAGATCTCGACCGCGTTCTGCGGCAGCGCTACCGACGAGAAGTACTTGCCGAAGAGTTCCATGAACGGTTTGTGACTGCACGGCGAGCCCCCGCGAACCGACGCCCAGACCTACTCGACTGAGCGTCGCACGAGACTGCTTGCATGTCTGGTCTCCCTTGATGCTGGACGCTTTGCCGAATTGTTCTTGCATGGATCAAGCGGCGGTGCGGCCCCCGGCCCTCCGCCCGCCCGCCGTCCGGCGTGCGGCCTGGGGCCGGTCCCGGACGGCGGCGGGACACCGGGCCGGGCGCCGCGCGCCGGCCCCGCCGCACCAACCGGACGCCCCGATCAGGGTTGCCGCGCCGCCGCACAGATGCAGCCCTACGATCGGCACTACATGGCTGGCCACCGTACGTGCTTGGGGGCGATCGACGAGCCAGGGTGAGGAACGAACCCTGGCTCACCGGAAACGCGGACAATGCCCCGAGGAGTAATGGGCTTTGAGGTTGAGCCTCGGTGTCTACTTGCCGCTGTCGATCGCGGCGATGCCGCCGGTGTCGTTGGTTGGTTTGAGTTGGGTCGTGGACTCCTCGGACAGGTGGCGGCGCTTGCGTGGCTGCCGTTCGTTGTGCATGTCCGGTCGCTGGGTCAGCGGGGTCGCCGGTACTGCAGATATGCGATCCCGTTGCTGGAGGCGGTGCTGGAGACCAGGTCGAGTTGGTAGGACTTGGGGACGCCGTCGAACAGCCGGGTGCCCTCGCCTGCAACGTAGGGGAACATGCTCAGCTGGAGTTCGTCGATCAGGTCGAGCCGCATGAGCGACCGCCAGAGGCTGACACCGCCCCAGACCACGATGTGGCCGTCGCCGCCCAGCCTGAGCTTGTCGATCTCTTCTGTCGTGTCACCAGCGGCGATGGTGGTGTTGGCCCAGTCGGCCGTCTTCAGGGTTCGGGAGAAGACGACCTTGCGCCCGGCGTTCAGGATGTCGGCGAACGGATGGTCGGTGGAGGTTGTCATGGCCCCGGCGATGCTCTCGTAGGTGGTGCGGCCCATGAGGTGCGCGTACGCGCTCCGAAGAAAGTCGAGGTGCGCCGGGTCCTCGGGCTCACGGTTTTCGGGCAGGTCGAAGCAGAACTTCCAGAACTCGGTGCCCTCGTCGGCGAGGAGACCGTCGAGGGAGTAGTTGAACACTGTCGCTATCAGCTTCCGCATGATCAGAACTCCGTGGTCTCGGGTCGTCTGGGGACCGTGTTTGCTGGGGGAACGTGTGTCCCGGGCCCCAGCGCTCGCGCGGCCGCGGCGTCTGTGGCCTGTCGCTAATGCTTTGGACGACACTGCCGCCCAAAACTCATCGGTGCCCGGGCTATTGGCTGGTTGCGCGGTCAGGTACCGGGGTGTCTTGGAGCAGTGCGCGCGTCCGCACGGGTTGCGGTTCGGGTTTACCGCCCATCCGGGGTTCAAAGTCCCCGATCCTCCGCAGGTCGGAAGGCCCTCTCCCCAGATCTTGATCTTCGAGGGCGTCGTAGTCGCAACGCCTCGCGGGGCCGCGCTGAGTCGTGGCCTGCAGAAATGCGATGGCCAGGTTGTCTGTCCTGCGGATGATCGGGGAGCCAGGCGGGTCGGCGACGGTGGACGTGACCGATCGCCCACGCTGGTCCAGTCTGGTCGACAGAAACTCGCCTGCGTCGATATCGGCTGGTCACAAGACCCTTAGGGCTGCCTCCGGACGCCGGACGCGATCAGATTGTGCTCGCGGGAGAAGGTCGTGTGGATAGCCGTGGGACGTCGTTCGGCGCTTGGCACCTGCCAGTACGGAGCGGTCCGAATCGCGTCGGCGGCGGCCCGCAGAAGGCGACAACTCTCAGGATGAGACTGCGTAGCGGGTGGCGATCGCGGCGGCGCGGTTGTGCAGGGAGGTGCGCAACCACTGCGGGGCCAGGGCTTCCGCGTTCGTGCTGAGCTGCCACAGCGCCCATTCGGCGTGTCTCGGATCTTGGAAGGTCACCTCCAGCCGTAGCCAGCCGTCTGAGTCGGCTTCTTCGGCGAGGACGGCCAGCGCGGTGCCCAGCAGGTCCTCCCGCCGCGCCGGGTTCACCCGTACCAGCACGGTGACTTGGTCGCCGCCGGTCCGAAACTGTGTGCTGCGTTCCTGCCAGGCCCGGTCCAGATCGACCCGGTCTGGTCGCTGTGCGGGTTCGGGGAGTTCCTTGGCGGCCAGGACCCGGGACAGCCGGTAGGTGCGGTCCGCGCCAGACCTCGTGGCCAGCAAGTAGCCCTGGTCGCGGATGGTGACCAGGCCGATCGGGTCCACCGTGCGCCACTTCGGGGTCTGGTTCACAGCCGCGTAGTGGATCTGCAGCTTGTGTCCGGCGAACACCGCGCGCAGGACCTCGGCCGCTATGGCGTCAGGCACCTCCTCAGCGACCAGCCGACGCGAGAGCAGGTCGGTCTCCGGGTCGATGAGCAATCGCTCGGCCACGCCGGCCGCGGTGTCCCGATAGCTTTCGGGTAGCGCGTCAACCACCTTGAGCATCGCTGAAGCGAGTGCCGAGCCGAGGCCGAATGCCTGCGCGCCGCGCCGCGATCCGGCGATCAGCAGGGCAAGGGCCTCGTCGGGGTTCAGTCCGGTGAGCTCGGTCCGGAAACCGGGCAACAACGCGAAACCGCCGTGCCGGCCGCGTTCGGCGTAGACCGGGACACCGGCTGCGGACAGCGCCTCGATGTCGCGCAGCACGGTGCGGGTGGATACCTCCAGCTCGCGGGCCAGTGCGGCCGCGGACAGCCGACCGTGCTGGCGCAGCAGCAGCACCAGCGAGACCAACCGGTCGGCGCGCATGCGAGAACTTTATCGAAATACACGACACAGGATGTCGTGATTTGTTGGGAGGCTCCTCAACGCGACCAAAAAGATGACGGCTACCGAGCCGCTGGACGTACGTAACGTCGACGAACCGAATGGAGCTGATGTGGCAATGGAGCGAACGGCGGTCAACCCGTGGACGTGGTCGGTGGAGCTGGGGTACAACCAGGGCGAGATCGTCTCCGGGCACACCCGGACCTTGTACTGCTCCGGCCAGACCGCGATGAGCGGCGAAGGTAAGCCCCAGCATGCCGGTGACATGGCGGCGCAGTTGGCGCTGAGCCTCGACAATCTGGAGGCCGTGCTCGGCGAGGGCGGCATGTCCCTCGCGAACCTCGTCCGGCTCAACGTCTACACCACCGACGTCGATCGGCTCTTCGAGCACTACGGCGTGCTGGCGTCGCGGTTGAGCGCCGCCGGGGTGGCACCGTCCACCACGATGCTCGGGGTGACACGGCTGGCGATCCCCGACCTGATGGTCGAGCTTGAGGGGACCGCCGTCGCGTGATGTGACCTCGCCGCCTCCGGCAGGGCTGCCGGAGGCGGCACGAGTAGCAGGCAGGTGGGGTGATTTCCGGTGCTCAGAATGGTGACAATCGGCGTCTATGGCTTCGACGGCGCGTCCTTCCTGCAACGACTGCGGTACGCGGACGTTCGTCTGTTGCTTGACGTACGCCAGCGCCGCGGTGTGCGCGGACCCGAGTACGCCTGGGCGAACTCGCGCCGGCTGCAGGCGGCCCTCGCCCAGGCCGGGATCGCCTACGAGCACCACCGTGAGCTCGCCCCGACCACCGAGTTACGCCAGCTCCAGTACGCCGAGGACCACCGCCAAGGGGTCGGCAAGCGCTCGCGCCGCGAGCTCGCCGCCGAGTACACCCGCCGCTACACCACCGAGATCCTCGACCGCGCCGACCTCACGCCGATCGTGTCGGCGCTGCCGAGCAGCGGGACCGCGGCGCTGCTCTGTGTCGAGCTCGACCCTGAGGCCTGCCACCGCTCGTTGATCGCCCAGCGGCTGGCCGGGCAGCATCACATCACGATCGAGCACCTGCGCCCTACGTAGGTGTAGCGCCCTCGGTGGTGATCACTTGGATGTGTGCCCGGGCGTCGTGCACTTGGACATCCCGGCTGCCTGAGGTTTGGACGACTTCATTCTGGTGCTTGGCCGCTGGGAGATAAGGCAGAATAAAACCCTGCAGGTGCACGGTAGGTCGTTCGGCAGTCGAGGCGAAGGTCTCCGCAATGGTGGACTTTCCGGATCCTGGCGGTCCGCCGAGCAGCACGAGCCTGCCGAATTGTGAAGTGGTGGCTGCGTCTTGGTCTGGCAGTTAAGTGCTCTTCGGGGTGGGAGATATCGACGGAGCTTATCCAAAGGAGATGCCGGAAATCCAAGTGGCTGAGCAAAGAAATTCTTGTTAAGCGATCTCCGGGGTGAGCTGTGTCACTGCTGGTCGCGTGTCGACTGGAGTCGTACTTGACAGGCGCCAGGCCACCACCCCGCCGATAGGGTCGGTGATGCGATTGGCGTGGGTTGCGGTTCCGCCCATATGGCATTGCCTGGAGCAGGGTGGCTGTGAGCTGCTAACGCGGTTTGGGTTTACAGTTCCGCCACAGATGGAAGGCCTTCACTTTGATTAGGGAGAGGGCCTTTTGCTCGTCAGGGCTGTCCCCACGGCTTGAGGAGTTCTTGATCGCGTACGGCCCGGCGTCGGTATGACATTCAACAAGACCCCCTAGAACGGCTATTCCTGAGCTCCCGGCCTATTGGTGCTCGTTGCGAGAGGTATCCATGACGTCCCATACTGATGATCATGACTTTCCCGCACGATTCGCAAGCGATAAGCTCCCGATGGCGCGTGGTCCTCGCCGGCGTGGCGGTCGTCAGCGCCGTTGCGCTCACCCTCGCGGCAACCTTCGGTTTTATCGAGGGCGCGCAGGTCGGACTCGATGACAGCCTCAAGGACACCACGCTGTGGATGTTCCTTTGGGCCACGGCCACGATCGTTCCCGTTTCAGCGGCCATAGCAATCATCGGCTGCGCCGCCGCCACAAAGTGGCACCTGGGTAAGCGACTCGCCCTGCAGCTTCTGATATTCGCCGGTGCGGGGCTCATCTGGTCCACAACGACCGGTATCCTCGCCGAATTGCCCTAGCCGTGCCGAGGATTACCCCGCTGCTGGACCGGATCGGCAGGGCTGAAAGGGGTTCTCACTATGCGAGACCCGTCCCCGCCTATCACGAGGGTCGGGGATCTGTGCCCACACCTGCCGCAGGTCCGTCAGGTCTGTCGCCCCTTCGTCGAGCACGCTTTCGTCCAGGCCAACATCGTTGATCATGGTAGCGATGGCGGACAGGGCGGGCGGCACGGCAGCCTGAACGTCACGGATGTGGTGGAACGTGGTTAGCTGACCGAGGACGAGCCCGGCATGTTCGCCATGGCAGAGCCGGTTCGCCGGATAACACTGGCGCCCAGTGGGGTCTGACCGGAGCCGTCCTCAAATTCCGCGCGCGTCATCAGCAACGGTTGACCTCAACGCCTATGGACCTACCACCTCAACCGCGTTCACCACACCCGCAACCAGGACGATTCCGCCCACCGCCTGATCGCCACCGTCACCCAGCCGAAGCTTCTCAGAGGGCCGGCGAACGAGAGCTGAGACGGGCTTGCAGTACCGGTTTGACGGTAGGCCATTCGGTGGCGACCACTGCGAACATGGCCGAGTCGCGAACCTTGCCCTCCTCGCCGCGCGCCCACGACATGGACCAAGCACGCAGCACGCCCTCAAAGGGAATGCCGAGTCGCTTCAAGGCCCGGCGGCAGCGGTGGTTGCGGGCGTCGGTCTTCAGGTCGACGCGGGCGACGCCGAGCGCGTCGAACGCGTACGACAGCAGCAACAGTTTCGCCTCGGCGTTGATCCCTGTGCCCTGCGCCGAGGCGGCCAGCCAGGTGAAGCCGATCTCGATCGCCCGCAGGCCAGGCCGATCCGGCCACCTGCGAGGATCCCACAGGCCGGTGCAACCCACCGCCTTGCCGTCGGGGAGCCGAACCTGTGCGAATGGGGTCAGCCCGTCGCGGGAGAGTTGAGCCGCCAGGTAGTCCGGAATCTCGTGAGCGCGAGGCACCAGCGTGAAATCGTAGGACGACCGATCCTCCTCGACCGCCTCCGCGAGATCCGGCGCGTGCCGCATCGCCAGCGGCTCCAACCGCACCAGATCACCGGCAAGGACAGGAACATCAAGCCGTACGCTCATCAGCTCTCCCTCATCGTTCCTGGCATTGGCACCTTTCCCGCGGATTTCCCGCCGGGGAGGTTGCCGGACCGTCACAGGGCCAGGTCCCTCGGATCCTCTGGATGAACTACCGAGTCAAGAGCATGCCTGCACAGGCGGACACCGTCAATCCGCCGCAAGGGCTGAACTGGAGCTCCTTCCGGAGGAGTTGCACCCAATGCGGTTTGGGGTTCCGCCCATCCGGGGTTCGAATCCCCGATCCTCTGCGGGCCTTTGAGTCTTTGCGAGTGGTCTCGTGCGGTGAATGGGTTGGCTGACTCCTGGACCGCGGAAATGCGTGGCCCGGGTCGTCCCGGGGCGGGGGAGGGTGGCGGTTAGGGAGTTCTCGCGGAGATGTGTCTTGCCCCCTTAGGCTCCAACCGTGATCACGGTTGTTGACTACGATCCTGCATGGCCCGATCGGTTTGAGGCGCTGCGAAAGGAGTACGCCAAGGCATTGGAAGCCGCTAGTGTGCCGGTGATTTCCATCGAACATGTCGGTAGCACGTCAGTCCCCGGGCTGGCCGCCAAGCCCATCATCGACTGCGACATCGTGGTGGCCGAGCATGATGTCGAGGCTGCCACGGACGTCCTGATCGGCCTGGGTTTCTCGCCGTTGGGCGAGCTGGGAATCCCTCAGCGATGGGCGTTCAAGGAGCCCGCGCGACTCGCCGGGACCAATACCTACGTCATCGTTGACGGGGCGCTGTCGCTCCGGAACCACCTTGCGGTCAGAGACATCCTGCGCGCCGACGAGGAGCTTCGTGACCAGTACGCCGCGGTGAAGAAGCGTGTTGGCGCAACGGCCGCCGACATCGACGACTATGGCCGCGGAAAGAATGCGATGGTGCAGGCAATCCTCGCCGCGGCTGGTCTTACCGATGCGGAACGAGCATCGATAGACAGCAATCAGGTGCCGTCACACGACGAGGTTCCGAGGTGACGAACGGCCGGCGACGCGAGCCTGTGCAAGGCACGCTCCCCGACCGAGCATTTGCACCCACCTAAGCCACCCACCAGGCTGCAATACAAGGCCGTACCGAGCCAATCCCCTGCATTGACGTCAACGATCTCGAACGAGTCCGAACGTCGGTGGGTCACGGAGTGCTGATCTGCGGTTGATGTGCGCTCACCAGGCACAATCAAGTCGTGGACTGTCTGGACCCTCCCCTTCTGGAGGCTGGACTGAGCTTGGTGACTGGTGGTTGTCAGGGGCGGAGTGCTCCACGGCGGTACGGCGATGGGTGTGGCTCGTTCTCAGGGACCCGCTCGCCTGCGCGGACCCGTGACCAGGTAAGTGATCGTTGCGGCGTATCTACGGTTCGCCGTGCCCACCTGCGGAAACTCTCCGCAACATCGCTTCACTCCTGAGGCGCTTCACCTGCGGGTTCAGGACGAACAGCCCGCAGCGCTCGGGATCAGTGTTGCGGCCCCGACAAAGCCACCGTGACTGGAGCCTTCGTCCGCCTCGGCGAGGCTACCGCTCGCGAGCCTTCACCCGGATGCGCTCCGGTCTCCGGCCTCGTGGTAGCGCGCCCAGCCTTCATCGAGAAGTCGGAACCCTGCATCGATGGTTGATTCCGGACTTGCCTCGTGGGTGGCGCTGAGCTGGATCTGCAGGGCGAAACGGACGTAGAAGCGGATCTCGTCGGTCGGCTCCGTGAGCCCGAACTCCTTGGCGATCGCGGCAACCAGGGCGCCCTCATGGCGGAACCACATCTTCTCCGCGTAATCGATAAGGGCCGGTGTCTCTTCCATGAGGGTGAGGATCTGGCGTTGGGGCCCAGACCTCATCGCGGCGATCTCGGAGAGGTAGTGCGCCTTCAGTGCGTCGGAGATTGTAGTCCCCGGCGCCCGGCCGCTGACCGCGGCCACGAGGCGCTCATGCCGTTCGTCCTCGTCGCTGAAGACAAGCGCCTCCTTCTGCGTGAAATGCGTGAAGACCGTCTTGGGTGAGACGTCCGCCTTGTCGGCGATCTCGCGAACGCTGACCCCGTCGAAGCCGCGCTCGAGAAAGAGCGCCGTTGCCGCGTCCAAGATCGCCGCCCGCGTTGCTGCCTTCTTGCGTTCCCGCCGTCCCACGACCGTTCCGTCAACCATGACCAGATCCTACTAGTGCCGAACTCCAACTATATTGACGATAAAAGTAGTCTCGGTATAGTAAGTGTGCGAGTGAAGCTATTGGGTGGCTGGCATCCCCATGCTGCGTCGACTCGGCACGAACCCGTACCGACCCCGGCGCCCAGCGCCGACACCGGAAAGGACCATGACTATGGCTGGCAACATCAATCCGCTCTCGAGCCTCGAGCGAAACGAACCCGCGAACGACGCAAAGCCTGAAGCGCTCGTCGCCGACGCGCGCCAGCCTTGGCAGCGCCGAACCGCGGGAGCCTTGCTCATCGCGGGGCCGATGATCTTCTTGCTCGCCGAGTTCATCGCCGCTGCGGCATGGACGGATCCGCCCTACAGCTACACGTACCACTTCATTAGCAATCTCGGAGTCCACGGGCCCTCGACACTGTTTGGGCAGTACATGTACTCACCGCTGGCATGGGTGATGAACACCGGCTTCTTCCTGTTCGGGATCATGATTCTGGCCGGTGTGGCTGTGCTGCGCGGTCTGCTCGGTTGGCACCGCTGGGCAGCGCTTGTGCCCGCGACGCTGCTGGCCGCCGGCGGCGTCCTGCTGGGATTGTTTCCCGGATCCGGCGAGGCGATGAACGACGGTACCGGTGACTTCCATGCCTTGGGCGCCTTGGCAGGCTTCGTCGGCGCCAACGTACTGGCCATCGCGCTCGGGAGCATGCACCGACGCGTCGGGCTCTCACTGAAACTCGGGCGGACGCTGGTCACGGTTGGCGTGATCGGTCTGGTTTCGATGGTGGCCTACTTTGCCGACCTCATCTCCGGGGCCAACGTCCTCGTCGGCCTCATCGAACGCGGCGCCGTCCATCCGTTCCTGCTCGGCCTTAGCTGCGCGGGAGTTGCCATCTGGCATGGGTGTAGCTCCGTAGTGACTGGTTTGATCAAGCGCTGAGGGTGTATTCGTCCTGGTGACGGCGGTGGTGGACACGCTGGTTCTCGCGCTCGACGTGGAAGATCCAGTACTGATCGAGATCGTTGTTGGCGATCAGGGCACGGAGCTTCAAGATGGCCTCAGCCCCCGCCAGTCCCCACCGTGCTCCGGTGATGTCCAGACGGTCGCCGATCAGGTAGCGGGCACTTCCCTCCACGACGCCGGTGGCGATTGGCCAGCCCTGCTCCAACGCCTGGTCGTAGCGGAGGAACGCGCGGTGGCTGGTCAGATAGCGGGCCGCGACGGACAGAGCGTCACCTCGGTCGGTCGTGCGGGCCTTCAGATCGGCGATCACCTGGCCGAGGCGGCCGGCCAGCAGGGCGAGTGCCCAGCCGGCGACGCGTTGCTCGGCGGCCGGGTCGTCGGCGGTGTGCAGGCAGCGGGCCGCGCGCCAGAGGTATTCCAGCACGTGGATCAGGTCGCAGACGATATGGATGCGCGCGTGGCGGCGTTCGGCCTCGGCTTGCAGCAGCTGGATCTGGTGGTGATCGCCGTCGGCCAGCACCACCCAGGTGCGCGCGTGCAGGCTGTCGCGGGCCTCGGCCTGGTCGAACATCACCGCGATCACCTGCTCGGCGGAGCAGGTGACCGATGCGTAGATCCACTTGCCGGACGCACGCGGCCCGGCCCGCACCGGCCGGTCGCCGCTGCGTTCGCCGAGGCTGATCACATCGTGCGGGCGGCGGGGCGCGGGCACCGCGTCGTAGACCACCGCCAGGGTGGCCATGCGTTTGCGGTAGGGCTTCTCGCCGGAGGCCAGGCGGGTGCGGAAGCGTCCGCGGTGCCGGGCGGCGGCCTGGCGGGTGGCCGGGCGCAGCGCCTCGGGCCGCATCACGATGCCCTTGCCGTCGGTGCTGAGCACCAGCAGCTCGGTGGCGGTGCGCGGCAGCGGGACGCGGGCGGCGTAGAAGGCCTCGACATCGGCCGCGGCGGCGACGACCAGGTCCTCGATCTGCCGTTTGCCGATCACATTCCCGCACCGGTCGATGATCGCGGCATGCGCAGCGTCGAACGAGCCGCGCACCGCCTCAGCCACCGCCAGCCGCGCCAGCCCGTGGCTGTGCCGGCCCGCAGGTAAGGCCAGCACCTCATCGGCCGGATACCGGTTGCGCCGGCCAGGGACGCGCAGTGCGCAGCGGCGCACCGCCACCGTGCCCACCACCGTGGCCAGCAACCGGTGGTGCCCCTACTCCAGCCGCCCCGGCGGATGCTCGGTCGCCAGGTGGGCCTCCTCTCGCTCCGCGCGTAGATCCAGGTGATCCTGCAGCAGTTGCCGCACCAGCCGGCGGCCCCGCCCCTCGCACAGCACTTCCAGCTCGGCATGGGACAACTCGCCCGTGACCGGATCGGCCAGCTCGGTGAGCAGAAGATCGAAGAATCCCCTCGAGGTTGCAAAGCAGTCAGCTCTGACCGCGCTGTCGTACGGTGTCATCGGCTCTTCCTTGCTGGCGGGCTCGTTCGGGTCGCACCTTCGAACCTCCGGCAAGCAAGAGCCACCACCAACCACCACCACCGGCACAACACGGTGACGAGCTGGCACCGCCCGCCCCGCCTTCTTGCCCTCTACTGGGCGACCTGCCGATGGACCTGCTCGGTCAGGGCAAACAGCCCGGGCTCATCCTGGGTCAGCCAGCCTCGTTCCACCAGCCGCCGCAGCTTGCCCCGCAGACCCTCCACCGCAACGGCCGACTCACCACGCCCCAACGCTGCCGAGATCTTCCCCGCCCGCACCGCCCGCCCGGCATCGGCCAGCACCTCCAGCACATCCCGATACGCCCGCGGCAACACCGAAGGCTCCAGACCCCCGTGCCAAGGCGGCACCGTCACCACACCCCGCCGCACCACCTCGGCATCGCTGTCCTGACCCTTCTGCCGTGTTACGGCGGCAACGGCATCCCCGCCATCCGGCACGGGATCGGCGGCGAGCCGGCCCTCCCCGCCCAGGATCTCCTCCACCACCTCTTGCGCGATCAGCAGCCGTGACAGCCGGTCCTCCTCGGCCTCCAGCCGCGCCCGCACCTCGGCGAGCTGCTGGCCAAGCTCCTCGACGGGCTGCCGGGCTTCGGCCTGCCGCCGCGCCAGTTCCTCTAGCAACGACCCCATCGCCACCACCGCCTCGCACGCCTGCACCCACGGTAGAAGCCGGTAACGCGATCAAACAGCCAAGACAGCGAACGCCCAGCTCAGCAACTCACTGAAAAAGAGCTACACCCTACGGCGATGGGGTGGCCCTGAGCACGTTCTCCACGCCTCTGGGAGACTGGGTGCCTGTGACGCGCTCTGACCTGGCTCGCAGGATTCATTCCGCAGCTCATCTCACCGGCCACTTCGTGCTTCGCTCAGGACGTACCGCCACCGAGTACTTCGACAAGTACAAGTTCGAGGGCGACCCCGTTCTGCTGGATGACATCGCTCGGGCGATGACTCCCCTGGTCCCGGGGGACATCGAGGTGCTGGCCGGGCTTGAGATGGGCGGGATCCCGGTGGTCACCGCTCTCGGCCGGCACACTGGCCTGCCGTGTGCGTTCGTTCGTAAACAGGCCAAGACGTACGGGACCTGTCGTTTGGCCGAAGGTGCGGAGGTGGAGGGGCGGCGGGTTCTGGTGGTTGAGGACGTCGTCACCAGCGGTGGTCAGATCGTCCTGTCCACCGCTGAGCTGCGGAGCCTGGGGGCACAGGTCAGCGAGGCATTGTGCGTCATCGACCGCGAACAGGGAGGTGCGGAAGCGCTGGCCGCAGAAGGCATCAGCCTTTCATCGTTGTTGACCGCGACCGACCTGCGCACAGCGAACTGAGCCGCCGGGCCCACAATGTCTGCCGTGCCAGCGCACAGATGCAGCCTCTGCCGATCGCAACGACGTGGTTGTGATCTACGAGCTGCGGCCTGGACAAAGCGAGGTACGACGGCTAAGGCGTTCCGAAACGTCGCGAGCCCCCTCTCTACGATCGTCACCCGTCTGGGCAGGCAGAACAAGACTGTTTCTTTGGTCGGTGCCGTCGCCATGCTGTAACCGTGAACGCCATAAGCAGCGAGGTCTGGGATCCGTTCGGCACTTTGCACAACGCCCTGTGGATCGGAGGGGGCCAATGGGCCGGTAAATCCACGGTCGCCAGGCTGCTCGCCACCCGGTACGGGCTGACCGCCTACCACTACGACTACCACGACGCACGTGCGCACAATGACCGTCGGATAGCCCGTCGCGTACGGCTTGGCGAGCCCATCGCGGATCCTGACCCGGACGCCCTATGGGTGAACGCCAGCCCTCAAGAGATGGCCGACGAGACCCTGGCCGGCTTTCCCACGCGGTTCGAATGGGCTTTGGATGACCTGCGTGGCCTGGTTTCGGGGCGACCTGTCATTGCGGAAGGCTGGGGACTGCGTCCCGAACTGGTCGCTCCCATCATCGACTCACCCTGGCGAATGATCGTCATGGTGCCTAGCGAAGAATTCCGCCGGCGTCAGGTCCGCGAGCTGCCCCGTGCCGCCGCCGTCAATCACCGAGTCAGCGACCCTGATCGGGCACAGCGCAACCGACTCGCCCGAGACGGCCTCGTCGCCGACGAGGCCGTCCGCTCCGCTCGCCGCTTGGGCATCCGGGTTCTGGAGGTAGACGGGTCCGATGACGCGGAGGCTGTGACAGACATCGTGGCCGATCACTTCAGCTCCTATCTGCCGCTTACGGACGTCTACGGGTCTTGACCACGCGGCCCCGTCTTCCGATCGCTTTCCGGCGGAGACCGAAGGTTCAGGCCAGCCGACCGTTACGCGCCGAGTCTGTGCCGTACGTAACGGGGATCGGGGGTGTCGAACTCCATGCCGTTCTCGTCGAGGGCGTTGTAGATCGTCACCCGGCCGTTCGCGAAGATGAAACTTACGGCCACCATGCCCTGCGCCATATCCTGTCCCGCCCATTCGAGAAGTTCCACGCCTTGCAGCCGCTGCCCTTTCAACGCGGCCGACTCGCCGGGTACGTCCTCTCGCCACGCGAGCCGGAATCCCTCCCCCGCCCAGTCCAGGGGCTGAGCGAGGTCAACGGTGTTCCACGTGATCGAGAGTTCATCGAATCTGTGGTGAACGATTTCGACCTGCTCGCCCTCGAAATCCAGCAGTACCAGCCCGTCGGAGAACCATGCGTCCTCGTCGAGGTCCCACACGAGCATGACCCGGCTCAGCCCCCGGCCTTCCAGCCTGGCCAGTCTGTGACCATGAGCGGCGGCGACAGCTGAGGTGCCCCTCATCCACGTCGGCTTGTAGCCGGTTATCCCGAAGTCGAACATCTGGCAATGATGTCAAGCGCCGACGCCGAAGGGAGTATCAAAGGGCGCTCTCCGCGAATGCTCGAAATGCCTCCAGCATCTCGGCAAGATTGAGAGGGCCGCACACGCCTTTGAAATGGGTGCCATCGCTCCAGACGTGTAGCCAAGTCATTCTCGGTACGCTCCACCACCGCGTGATCCAGAACGGTCGAGAGGCGTGTCGGCGAGGTCGATCTTCAGGCGCCATCCTGGGTTGTCGAGGGTGCTGATTGTCCCGCCGTACGTGTGCTCCCAGCCGTCGTCGCAGCAGGAGGAGCACCAGGACTGAAGGAAGGCGAGGGCACTCATGATCATGTACTGATTCTGCGGTGTTCAGGAAGGGCGGGGCCAGTACGCCGTCATGGGACCGATGGCGTGACCGTGCCTGTGGCGGTCTCGGTGATGCCGATGCCGGAGACCGTGGCGACATTGTGCGCGGGTTTCCTGAGATCTACGGCGGGCGTCGTCCGGTCCCGACGACCGGACGTCTATGAATTGTCGGCCGGGCAGAGCGTCATCTCGTTGCTGCTCTGACCTCCTCTCGTATTGCACGCCGCCGAAGGGTTGGCGGCGCAATTTCGGATGCCTTCCGTCCGACCGACAACTCGGTACGCCGCCTCAGGCACATCGCGACTCACGCGTTCCTTGGCGGTGCTGAGGCCGGCGCCGTTCACGAGGGGGGCTGCAGATCGTGGCCTGCCACGAACCTCGGTGGGGCCGGCGGGCACGGTGGTCCTCTCGCGCAGCGGTGGTGTCCCGAAGCGGCGGCGGTGGCCTATCAGGACATTCCCGCCTTGATCGTCTGGCATCTCCGAAGGCCCTGACTCACCAGCTCAGCGCCTTCGGCCGGCCGGTCGTGGCGGGCAGCCGGTCACGGAGCAACTGGGTGCCCAGTGGGACGAGGGCCACGCAGAGCAGGCCGGTGACCAGCACGTCGGGGATGGAGGCGCCCTTCAGCACGCCCATCCAGGTGCCTCCCGCGAACAGCAGCATCAAGGCGCGGGCGGTGCCGAAGAGGCCCGAGCGCCAGGCGGCGATGGCCAGGAGGAGCGAGCCCGCGTACTGGCCGACCGAGGCCCAGACCGGTACCCGCCACGGTCCGTAGGAGATGTCGACGTACTCCTTCATGATCGCGCTCGTCGCCTGGTCCAGCCCGATGACGTCGGTGAGCTGGAAGGCGGTCTGGTCGGCGCCGGCGAAGTACAGGCGGGCGAAGAGGCCGATGACCAGCAGCGTGGCGCCCCAGTAGGCGAGCTGGCCGCCCACCTGCTGGGCCAGGGCGACGAAGGCGGGGAAGAGCAGCAGCGCCCCCAGGGCGAAGACCGCGTAGGAGAGGGTGAGCAGGGCGGGTGCCGACGTGTAGGCGAGGAGCTGGCCGTAGGCGGCGAAGGGCTGTGCCTCGGCCCAGGCCTGCTGCTGAGGGGTGAGGGCGGTGACCGTGCTCAGGTAACGCAGCAGGTATCCGGCGCACATGATCACCGGCCCCATGATGAGCGTCACGCCGCCGATCCATCGTCCGGGGAAGGGGGTATTCATAGGGGCGAGCCTGGCGCCGGTGAGGTGGGCGAGTCATCGGCCGATGGTCAACCGGTGCCCCTGTCGAAAGTCAGGGGCACCGGGCAGGCCGTCTTCCCCGCCGGTGGCCGGGCGGGTCGCCTTCCCGCCGACGGCGGGGAAGGCGACCGAACAGCGAAGGTCAGTCGAGGATGTGGGTGGTGGCGCGGGCGTAGCGGTCGCGGATCGAGGGGACGGCGTCCCCTTCGTACGTCTCCGTCTCCTCCGACCGCCAGTCCGGCGTGGTGACCAGCGTGGCGGCCTGGTACGCGGCCCCGTTGGCGACGTACTCGGCCGGCGGCGGCACCGTGATCGGGACGCCGAAGATCGTCGGGGCGATGCGGCGGACCGCCTCGGAGCGGGCCGCGCCGCCGATCAGCAGCACCCGCTCCGGCTTCGTGCCCAGCGCGTCGAGGGCGTCGGCGAGGCCGCACAGCATGCCCTCGATGGCCGCCCGCGCCAGATGGGCGGGGGTCGAGGTGGCCAGGGTCAGCCCGTGGACGGAGCCCGTCGCGGTCGGGCGGTTGGGGGTGCGCTCACCCTCCAGGTACGGCACCAGCGTCAGCCCGTCCGCCCCCGGCGGGGCCTGGAGGGCCAGATCGCTCAGAGCGTCGAGGCTCACCCCGACGATGCGGGCGGCGGCGTCCATGACGCGGGCGGCGTTGAGCGTGCACACCAGCGGCAGGAACCGTCCCGTCGCGTCGGCGAAACCGGCCACCGCGCCCGTCGGGTCGGCGCTGGGCGACTCCGCGACCGCGAACGCGGTGCCGGAGGTGCCCAGCGACACCACGACGTCGCCGGGACGGGCGCCCACGCCGAGCGCCGCCGCCATGTTGTCGCCCGTGCCGGGGGCGATCAGCGCCGCGCCCCCTTCGTACGCCGCTTCGGCCGGCCCCAGCACCCGGGGCAGCAGGGGGATCGAGCCGAACGCCAGCTTCAGCAGATCCGTCCGGTACGCGCCCGTCGACGGCGACCAGTAGCCCGTGCCCGAGGCGTCCCCCCGGTCCGTGGCGAGCTGGTCGAGCGGCGGCACCGGGGAGTCGGCGGAGAAGATCCCCGAGGCGAACGCGCCGGCCAGGCGCCAGGAGAGCCAGTCGTGCGGCAGGCAGACGGCCGCCGTACGGGCCGCGTTGTCCGGCTCGTGCTCGGCCAGCCAGCGCAGCTTGGTCACCGTGAACGAGGCGACCGGCACCGACCCGACAGCGGTGGCCCAGGCCTCCGGCCCGCCCAGCTCCGCGACCAGGTCGGTGGCGGCCTGGGCGGAGCGGGTGTCGTTCCACAACAGGGCGTCACGTACGACATTTCCGGACTCGTCCAGGCAGACCATGCCATGCTGCTGCCCGCCCACACTGATGGCGAGCACGTCGTCCAACCCGCCGGCCTCCTCGATGGCCCGCAGCAACGCGTCCCACCAGTGCGACGGATGCACCTCCGTGCCGTCGGGATGCGGCGCTCGGCCCTGCCGGACCAGCGCGCCCGTCTCCGCGTCACGAATGACGACCTTGCAACTCTGCGTCGAGGAATCGACCCCAGCGACCAGCGTCACCCACGAACTCCTAACAAGTGCTCCAGCGCAAGCTGGTTGAGATGTGTGAAATGGTATCCGCGCGCGGCGGCGACGTCCGGATCGAAGTCGTCGGAAGCGAGATCGGCCAGCGTCTCACCGCGGTTGAGCGTGGGCAGGCCGAGCTCCTCGACGCGGGAGGCCCGCAGGGCGTCGCGCACCTCGGGGTCGGCCCTGAAGGCGCGTGCCTTCTCCCGCAGGATCAGGTACGTACGCATGTTCGCGGCGGCCGACACCCACACGTCCGAAGCGTCCTCCGTACGCAGCGGCTTGTAGTCGAAGTGCCGCGGCCCGTCGTAGCCGCCGTGCTCCAGCAGGTCCACCAGGAAGAACGCGCTCATCACGTCGCCGTGGCCGAAGACCAGGTCCTGGTCGAACCGCGGGCCGTGCTGGCCGTTGAGGTCGATGTGGAAGAGCTTGCCGTGCCACAGCGCCTGGGCGATGCCGTGCACGAAGTTGAGGCCGGCCATCTGCTCGTGGCCGACCTCGGGATTGAGGCCCACCATCTCCGGGTGCTCCAGCTCGCCGATGAACGCCAGCGCGTGGCCGATCGTGGGCAGCAGGATGTCGCCGCGCGGCTCGTTCGGCTTGGGCTCGATGGCGAACCGGATGTCGTAGCCGCGCTCGCGCACATAGCCGCAGAGCAGGTCGATGGCCTCCTTGTAGCGCCCGAGGGCCGCGCGTACGTCCTTGGCCGCGTCGGACTCGGACCCCTCCCTGCCGCCCCAGCACACGTACGTGGTGGCGCCCAGCGAGGCGGCCAGGTCGAGGTTGCGCATGACCTTGCGCAGGGCGTATCGCCGCACGTCACGGTCGTTGCTGGTGAAGGCGCCGTCGCGGAAGACGGGGTGGGTGAACAGGTTGGTGGTCGCCATGGGCACTTTGAGCCCGGTCTCGGCAAGCGCTTTCCTGAAGGCCGTGATCACCCGGTCGCGATCTGGTTGGACGGCCAGCAGGTCGTCGTCGTGGAAGGTGACGCCGTAGGCCCCGAGCTCGGCAAGCCGATGCACGCTCTCCACCGGATCGAGCGGCGCCCGCGAGGCGTCCCCGAACGGATCGCGCGCCTGCCAGCCGACCGTCCACAGACCGAACGTGAATCGATCTTCAGGGGTTGGCTCGTACATGTCTCGATGCTCCCCTGGCGATCAGCTGTTCACAAGCCCGAGGGATCGCGTCCCACGCTGATCTCCTCGGCGATCTTGCGAATTTCCGCCACCTCGAGGCCCGGAGCCTTGGGCAGGTGGCGCAGCAACGCCTCCATCACCACGGGCACGGGCTGGCCGGCGAACCGCCCCGCGATGCCGTGGACCGCCCTGAACAGCGCCTCTTCGGTGTCGTGCATCGGCCTCTCCTTGTTCGGGTACCCGGAGAAACCTACGGCCTCGGCACGACAGTTCGCTCGCTACCCCTCCAGCGTGTTCCGCACTGCGACGCAAATCTCGTCGAGCCGGCGCACCTGCTCGGGCGTCAGCACGTCGAAGAGGCTCCGCCGTACCTCCTCGACGTGTCCAGGCGCGGCGGCGGCCAGCGCGGCGAACCCGGCGTCCGTGAGCACCGCGAAGCTGCCGCGCCCGTCGTCGGGGCAGCGCTCGCGGCGGACCCACCCGCGCTCCTCCAGGCGCGCCACGGCGTGCGACAGACGGCTCTGCGAGCTCTGCGCCCTGGCGGCCAGCTCGCTCATCCGCATCGACCGCCCGGGCGCCTCGGAGAGCGCCACGAGGATCATGTAGTACGTGTGCGGCATGCTCGCGTCCCGCTGGAGCTGGCGGTCGAGCGCCTCATTGATGAGCTGGGTCGCCGCCAGGAAGTTCCGCCAGGTGTGCTGTTCGTCCGCATCCAGCCATCTCGTCACGGTCCCAATTTAGTTGAACGCTCATATACTTGAGACGGGACTCCGCACGGAAAGGGGCACACCATGCCTGTTCAGCGACTCAACCACGCGGTCCTTTACGTCCGAGACGTGGAGCGCAGCGTCGCCTTTTACCGCGAGGCCCTCGGCTTCGACGTCGTGATGGGCATGCCGGGCGCCGCCTTCCTGCAGGCCCCCGGCTCGACGAACGACCACGACCTGGGCCTGTTCCAGATCGGCCCCGACGCCGACCCGTCCCCGGCCGGCAGGACGTCCGTGGGCCTCTACCACCTGGCGTGGGAGGTCGACACCCTCGACGAGCTGGAGCGGGTCGCGGTCAAGCTGAGCGAGCTCGGCGCGCTGGTCGGCTCGTCCGACCACGGCACCACCAAGGCGCTGTATGCGAAGGACCCCGACGGGCTGGAGTTCGAGGTGTCGTGGCTGGTGCCGGCGTCGCTGATCACCGACGAGGTCCTCGCCGCGCGCTCCAGCATCCGCCCGCTCGACCTGGCCGCCGACAAGGAGAGGTACGGCGCTCAGACCCGAGGCGGAGTGGGCGTGTCCATCCCGGTCTGAAGTACCGTAGTTGTGATACGACCCTTCTTCCACGAGGAACGGTCATGCCAAGCGATCCTGACCATGTGCTCGACGCCATCGACGGCGTCGTCGACGAGTGGGAGACGCTGAGCGCCGACGCCATGCGCTGGTCGCCTCCCGAAACCAAGAGTCCCGATTTCATGACCGAGATGACGGAGATCTTCGGTCCGCTGGTCAACGCGTTCGCGCAGGCGCTGCGTCCCGTCAGCGACGCGTTCGAGCGGGTGCTGCACACCTTCGACGACGACGACCACTAGCCGGTGCGCCGGCGCCGTGCCCGCCGAGGGTAGGCCTTGGCCGTCTCGGCCAGCCGTATGGCGTGTTCGGCCTGCTTGCGCCAGTGCCCGTAGGCGTCGCCGCGCTGCGCCAGCCGGTCCAGCTCGCTCATGGTCGCCAGCGGGATGAACGCGGGCTCGGCGTCCCGCCACGGCGTGCCCGGCAGCGGCATGAACGTGTGGGTGTGGATGCGCGCCCCCAGCTCGGCCAGGTCGGAGGCGAGCTTCAGCGACTGCTCCTGGTCCTCCTCGGTCTCGCCCGGCATGCCGAAGATGAAGTCGACGTTGGGCCGGAAGCCGTGCTCGACCGCGATCCTGACGGCGTCGCGCACAGGTGAGGTGTCGTGGCCGCGCCCCGAGGCGGCCAGCACCTTGTCAGAGCCGGACTGGGCGCCGATGATCAGGTTGTCGTTGGCCACGTAGCGCTTGAGCATGCGCATGGCCTCGGGGGTGACGTGCTCGGGCCGTACCTCCGAAGGGAAGCTCCCGAAGAACACCCTGCCGCGCGGTGGCAGCTCCTCCTTGACCCCGGCCAGCAGCTCCTCCACCTTGTCCAGGTCGGGATCGGGCCCGGGGGAGCCGTACGAGAGCGAGGTCGGCGTGATGAAGCGGATGTCGCGCAGGCCCCTGTCGACCATCCCGCGCACGTGCTCGCGCACGCTGGCGACCGAGCGGTGGCGGAACTGCCCGCCGAACATGAACGGCGTCTGGCAGAAGCGGCAGGTGTAGCGGCAGCCGCGGGTGATCTCGATCGGCCCGTTCCTGCCCACGAAGGAGGGGTACGCGTCGAGCGGCAGCTGCGGCGCCGGCCTGGTGCGCAGGGCGACGCCGTCGGCGTCCTTGATCGCCAGCCCCGGCACCGAGCTGAGCGGCTCGTCCTGCTGGAGCGCCCGGACGAGGGAGATGATCGTGGACTCGCCCTCGCCGATGCCCGCCAGGTCCCAGCCCGCGTCGATGACCTGCTGCGGCTCGGCCGTGGCGTGCACGCCGCCCGCGATGTGCAGCCCCCGGCCGCCGCTCAGCGATCTGACCGTGGCCAGCTCGGCCGCCATGGCCTCGGCGTCGGGCGAGTAGAACGACCAGAGCACGAGCACGCGGTCGGCCCGGCTGGCCGTGATGTGCTCGGCGGTCTCCTCAGGGGTGGTGCCGAGTCTCAGCTCGTGCTCCACCCCGGCGGTCTCCAGCGCGGCGAGCAGCGCGTGCACGCCGTACGTCACCGCCTTGCGGTAACGGACCACCACACATACAGCCAGTGCCACGTCCGGCAGCGTAGCTCAGGCGGCGCGCATCGAGCGCAGCGCGCCGGTCAGCCTGGCCAGCTCGGCGAGCATGGCGTCGGCGGCGGAGTCCATGACGTCGTTGGCGTGCACCTTGCCGTCCTCGCCGAGGAACTGCGTGTGGAACGGGATGTTCACCGCCTCGAGCACCGGGATCATCCTCAGCGTGCTGGTGACCTGGCGCAGGCTGTTGGCGGCGCGGGTGCCGCCGGAGACGCCGCCGTAGCTGACGAACCCGGCCGCCTTGTGCTGCCACTCGTGGTGCAGGTAGTCGAGGGCGTTCTTCAGCACGGCGTTGAAGCTGTGGTTGTACTCGGGGGTCACGAACACGTACGCGTCGCCCCGCTCGACGGTGGCGCTCCACTCCTTGGTGTGCGCGTTCACGTACTGCTTGAGCCGGGGGTGGTTGGGCTCGTCCAGGAACGGCAGCGCGACCTCCGCCAGGTCGATCAGCTCGACCTCGAACAGTCCCGACTCCACGGCCTTGCCGTGGAACCACTCGGCGATGGGACGCCCTGCGCGGCCGGGACGGGTGCTGGCGACGACGATCTGCAGGACCGGCTTGCCCATGACGTGCTCCTTCACTCAGACGGTGTAGCTACTCAACATTATTGAGCTACTACATGTTTCTGAGCAAACGCTGGTAGGATTTGTGGCATGAGTCTCAATTCGGTCTGCGTGCGCTTCCACATCGCCTTAGAGCTGATCGGCGCCCGATGGTCGGGCGCGGTGATCCACATGATCTTCAAGGGCGCCCACCGGTACGCCGACCTCAAGGCGGCCATCCCCGGCATCAACGACACGATGCTGGCCCGGCGGCTGCGCGAGCTGGAGGGCGCCGGGCTCATCGAGCGCCGCGTGCTGCCCACGTCGCCGGTGCGCGTCGAATACCACCTGACCGAGATGGGGCAGGAGTTGCGGCCGGTGCTGGACGAGCTGGTGACGTGGGCGCACAAGTGGATCCCGCTGCCGGAGGCCAAGTCCGCTTAGCGGCCCAGCGCCTCAGTAGCGGGAGGACGGGATCCGCTTGGGCAGCGGCGGCGGCTCCGGGGCCTCCTGCGCAGGCGGCGGGGGCGGGTCGGTCCTGGCCGCCCGCCAGCGCGAGGGGAAGAGCGAGGCGGTCAGCAGGATGCACCCCGTGGGGAGCGACCAGGTGTAGAGCAGGGCCGTGTAGCCCTCGAGAAACTGGCTCGGCACGTCGTCGAACCCCATCCGGTGGTCACCGCCCAGGGCGATGCGCACCAGCGCCGCTCCGATGAAACCGAGGAAGGCCAGGCCGGGCAGCAACGACGCGAGTGGTGAGATCCTCGACCCGGCCAGGACCCCGATGAGGACCACCGTGCCGACGTACACGGCCAGCGTGACCCAGTCGACGGTCATGGCCGCCGTGTGGCGATAACGCTCGATCCCCACGATGAAACCGGTTGCAATGAGCGGGGTGGCCAGCAGTCCTGCGCCGGCGCCGAGCAGATGACGAACACCATTTCGCACAGAGAACACCTCCAGCCACGGGACCATACCGACCTACCAGGCCGCTCACCTTTTAGGCGATAAATCGGCCCATGGCCCGTGTCCAAAAAGCCCCCATAACACCGAAATAGAGACTCTTTGGCATGCTGGCAGGCGCCTAAGCAACCGTTAGCTTGACAGCACCCCCACCCGAGGAGTGCACATGTTGAGTAAACGCTGTGCGTTGGTGGGCGGCGTCATCCTCGCCGCCTGCCTGGCCGCCCCCCTCAGCCCCGCAGCAGCTGACCCGGCGCCTCAATCCGCCTCCCCGTCCCTTCCCCCGTCCGTCGTCGACGCGCTCGAACGGGACCTGGGACTCTCCGAGCAGCAGGTCAACGCCCGGCTGGCCAACGAGGAACGCGCCGCGGCCACACAGGCCACGCTCACCTCCCAGCTCGGCGCGTCGTTCGGCGGCGCCTGGCTGAACGACGACGCCTCCAAGCTCCTGGTCGCCACCACCGACCCGAACGCCACCGCCACCATCCAGGCGCAGGGCGCCGAGCCGGTCGTGGTCGGGCGCTCGCTCGCCCAGCTCGACGGGATCGTGCAGCAGATCGACCGGGCGTCGAGGCGTGCCCAGGCCGGGGCGGCGCTCTGGTTCGTGGACGTGAAGACCAACAGCGTCGCCATCCAGGCGCCCACGGTGGAGGCCGCTGAGGCCCTGGCCAAGGCCGCGGGCGTGGACAGGAGCGCGGTCAGCGTGTCGGCGACCGCCGAGCGGCCCGTGCCGCTCATCAACATCATCGGCGGTGCGCCGTTCTACATCGGCTCCAGCCGCTGCAGCGTCGGCTTCTCCGTCACCAGGGGCAGCACCCCCGGTTTCGTCACCGCCGGGCACTGCCGGGTGGCCAACACGACCACCAACCCGACAGGCACCTTCCAGGGCGCCTCCTTCCCGGGTAACGACTACGCGTGGGTCGCCGCTCCCGGCAACACCCCGCAGCCCTGGGTACGCGGCTCCGGCGGCGCGAACGTGATCGTCCGCGGCTCCACCCAGGCCGCGGTGGGCGCGTCCATCTGCCGCTCCGGTTCGACCACCGGCTGGCGCTGCGGCACCATCCAGCAGCACAACGCCACCGTCAGGTACCCGCAGGGCACCGTCACCGGCCTGACCCGCACGAGCGCCTGCGCCGAGCCCGGCGACTCGGGCGGCTCGTTCATCTCGGGCAGCCAGGCCCAGGGTGTCACCTCGGGCGGCTCGGGCAACTGCTCCGTCGGCGGGACCACGTACCACCAGCCCGTCAACGAGATCCTGAGCGTCTACGGGCTCACTCTCCGCACAGGCTGACCTGCGGCACCGAAACTCCGCGCGGCACGCCCGGCTGGGCATGCCGCGCGGAACTTTTTTGCCCCGCGGCGATGAGTTCTCGCGCCCCGTCCGGTCTGTCTGATGGAAAGCACGTCAACACCATCGGAGGAGCTCGCGATGAGGCGACCCGTTCTCGGCAGCCTGCTGCTCGCCAGCACGAACCCCGAGCGTCTGCGCACCTGGTACGTCAACGCCCTCGACCCGGAGGACAACTCCGACGTCGGCGGGTACGGGGTGCTCAAGTTCGGCGAGATCTACCTGTTCATCGACACGCGGACGGACGTGTCGGACAAGAATCCCGAGCCCGGCAGGGTGATCCTGAACTTCGACGTGGCCGACGCCCGTGCGGTCGCCGCTCGCATGGACAGTGCGGGCGTGACGTGGCTGGCGGAGCTCGAGGACCGCGACGGCAGCCTGTTCGCCACCGCGATCGACCCGGACGGCAACTACGTCCAGATCATCCAGCTCAGCGAGGCCCATCGGGCAGGCATGTGACGTCGGGGAGGCGATCATGTTCGGGACGACGAAGGCGTTCAGCGGTTTCTCGGTGAACGACATAGCGGCGGCCGGGCAGTTCTACGGGGAGACCCTGGGACTGCGCGTATCGGAGGAGCACGGGATGTTGACGCTCCACATCGCGGGGGGCACCGACATCCTGGTCTACCCGAAGGAGAACCACACCCCGGCCACGTTCACGATCCTCAACTTCCCGGTCGAGGACATCGACAAGGCGGTGGACGAGCTGACGGGGCGGGGGGTGCGTTTCGAGCGCTACGAGGGTTTCCCCCAGGACGCGAAGGGCATTGTCCGCGCCGAGGGCGGCCCGCCCATCGCCTGGTTCACGGACCCCGCGGGCAACGTCCTGTCGGTCATCCAGCCATAACCCTCTCCTCAGGGTCGCGTCAGGGTCGGGTCGGGGATGGGGCCGGATGTGAGGGGGCTGGTCCCAGAGGGAGAGTTGCCTCATGACCGCAGTGAAGAGGCTCTCCCCGCTGATCGCCTGCGCCGCGATCCTGTTCTCGGCGGTCGCCGTGCTGGTCGGGCAGTTCGGGCCCGACCCTCAGCTCGACCCCATGAACGTGACCGTCAGCGAATACGCCGTGTCCGACCGCGGGGGCGTCACGGAGGTCGCCATGGCGGTGCTCGGGTTGGGGTCCCTGGCGCTGCTCCTGGGGTTGCGGGCGGCCGGGGCGCCGGTGCGGGGGATGCCTCAGTGGTTGCTGGGGGTGTGGTCCGGGGCTCTGGTGGTGGCTTCCCTGGTCCCGACCACGCCCCTCGGGGCGGATCTCGACCTCGCGGCACAGATCCACCGGTACGTGTCCGTCGCGGCGTTCGTGAGCCTGCCCGCCGCCGGCGCGCTGATGGTGCCCCGGCTGGGCTCAGACGCCCGCTGGAAGCCCGTGGCGCGGGTGGTGGAGTGGGTGACCCTGGCCGGCGGGTTCGGGCTGCTGGCGATCACGTACGTGGCCCTGCCCGGCGAGCGGGTGATGATCGGCCTCGTCGAGCGGTTGCTGCTGGGCGCTGAGGTGACGTTGCTGGGCGTGCTGGCCGCGTGGCTGGCGTGGCTGACCTGGCGTCCGGTCAGTGGGCGGGCCGGTGCGCAACGTGCGAATTTCCTGACATATCACAGATTTATCGCAAGTCGATCTTAAAACCACCTGTTTCGATGCTATTCTCTCCCGCGATCTTCTATCCGGGAGCAGGTGTCATGGCATCGGGCAGATCCATCAGATTCAAGATCTCGACGCTGCTCGTCATCCCCTTGGTCTCCCTGGTCGCACTCTGGGGCTTCGCCGCGAGCACCACGTCGGGAGACGCGCTCAACCTGCTCAAGGTCGAGACGATCTGGACGGGCGTCATCAACAACGCCGACGGCCTGATCTCCAACCTCCAGACCGAGCGTCTGGCCTCCGCCGAGCGGATCGCGGGCTCGGTCACGGACCCCGACGCGCTGAACAAGGCGCGGGCCAAGGTCGACAACAACCGCAAGACGCTGCGCGAGCGCGCCATGTCGGAGGACGTGCAGTCGGCGCTCTCGCAGGACATGAAGACCCAGCTCCAGAACGTCTTCGAGGCGATCAACCGGATCCCGGACATCCGCCGCAAGGTGGACGACCGCAAGCTCACCCCCGGCACCCTCGTCACCGAGTACGCGAAGGTCTCCGACGAGATCCACCTGCTGTACTCCAGGATGATGGTCAGCACCGACCTCCAGATGGCACTCCAGGCGCAGGGCCTGATCGCCGCTGACGAGGTACGCGAGCTGCTGAGCCGGGAGCACGCGCTGATCGTCGCCGGGAACGGCCGGATGACCATGCACTCCGACCTCCACCTGCTGGCCGGCCTGGACAACACCAGGACGTACCTGTTCCCCAAGGCCCTGGCCAACCTCGACACCGAGCTGCGGGCCCCGTTCGAGAAGCTGTACTACTCCCCGCGCTACGGCACCATGGAGAACCTGCTGGAGAGCTACGTCTCCGGCCAGCCGGTGGACGTCGAGCTGTGGCGGGGCGTGTCCGAGCAGGTGCAGAAGGAATTCCGCGACGCCGTCTGGCGCACCGGCGACAAGCTGCTGGCCAGGATGGAGCCCGCAGGCGTGGGCATCGTGGTGCGGGCCGCCATCGCGGGCGCGCTCGGCCTCATCGCCGTCATCTTCTCCATCGTCATCTCGATCAGGGTCGGCCGCAGGCTCACCCGCGAGATGCGGACGCTGCGCCGTACCGCGCTGGACCTGGCCGAGATCAGGCTGCCGGACGTCGTGACGAAGCTGCGCAAGGGCGAGAGCGTGGACATCGCCACCGAGGCGCCGCCCATCACGGTGGGCCGCGGCTCGACCAGCGAGGTCACCGACCTGGCCACGGCGTTCGACAGCGTGCAGAGCACGGCCGTGGACGCGGCCGTCGAGCAGGCCAGGCTGCGCGAGGGCGTGTCGCAGGCGCTGCGCAACCTCGCCAGGCGCAGCCAGTCGCTGCTGCAGCGCCAGCTCAAGATGCTCGACGAGATGCAGCGCCAGACGGAGGACCCGGAGGCGCTGGAGCGCCTGTTCAGGCTCGACCACCTGACCACCCGCATGCGCCGCCACGCCGAGGGCCTGGTGCTGCTCTCGGGCGGCGCGGCGGGCCGCAGGTGGCGCGGCGTCATCCCGATCGAGGACGTGCTGAGCGGCGCGGCGGCCCAGGTCGAGGAGTACACCCGGGTACGCGTCTACCCGATGACCGAGTGCGGCGTCTCGGGCGCGGCGGTGGCCGACCTCATGCACCTGTTCGCCGAGCTGATCGAGAACGCGGCCTCCTTCTCCTCGCCCAGCAACGAGGTCTCCGTACGCGGCGAGATGGTCGGCAGGGGCTTCGCCGTCGAGATCGAGGACCGCGGCCTGGGCATGGACGAGGCCGCCCGCAGGGGCATCAACGCGCGCCTGGCCAGCCCGCAGGAGTTCGACCCCTCCCAGACCGAACGGCTGGGCTTCGCGGTGGTCGGCATGCTCGCGGCCAGGCACGGCATCAAGGTGACGCTCAAGCCCTCGCCGTACGGCGGCACCACCGCCATCGTGCTCGTGCCCGGCTCCCTGGTGGAGCCCATGGCGACCCCGGTGCAGCCGCTGGCGTTCGAGTCCGTGTCGGTCTCGGTGGTCCGGCAGGAGCCCACGGGGCCGGGTGAGCTGCCGCGCCGGGTCCGTACCAGCAAGCGGAGCCAGCAGACGGGCGGCAGCGGCCCCGTGGCCGTGCCCCAGCAACAGACAGGCAGCGGCCCGGTGGCCCTGCCGCAGCAGCCACAGGAGCCCGACCTGCCGCGCCGTCAGCGGCAGAGGGAGACCGGGTTGCCACAGCGCCAGCGGGAGACGGGGCTGCCGCAGCGCGAGCGACAGAGGGAGACCGGCTTGCCGCAGCGCGAGCGGCAGACGGGCCTGCCGCAGCGGCTCAAGCAGACGCCGCCACCGGCGCCACCGGCCGAGGAGCGCTCACCAGAGGAGACCAGGGCGCTGCTCTCCTCGCTCCAGTCGGGCTGGCAACGCGGGCGGCAGGACGCCAGTGACCAGGATGGGGGATCTCAATCGTGAGCGGCGAGCACGAGTGGGTCGATGAGGAGGCGGGTCCCGTCGTGCGGCCGTACGCGGTCGCGCGTGGGCGTACCAGGCCCACTTCCTCCAACGCGCTCGACCTGCTGGCGACCGTCGCCGGGACGGGGCTGCCCGTCCCGGCCAAGGCGGAGCTCAGCGCTCAGCACCGGCGGTTGCTGGGCGTCGTGGCAGGTCAGACCAGGCCCGTCGCCGAGGTCGCCTCGGATCTGGGCCTGCCCGTCGGCGTCGTGAGAGTGCTGCTGGGCGACCTGCTCGACCACGGACTGGTCACGGTGCGCCCGCCGCGCGACAAGGCCGCGACGCCCACGGAGAGCCTGCTCCGCGAGGTGATCAACGGCCTCAGGGCGCTCTAGTTCGCTGAGGTCAGCGTCCGCAGGGAGTGCTCCACGAGGGCGATCATGACTTCCTTGGCGGAGGTGCGCCGCCGCACGTCGCACAGCATGACCGGCACGTCGTCGTCCAGGTCGAGCGCGATGCGCACGTCCTCGACGCTGTGCCGCGCCGCCCCGTCGAAGCAGTTGACGGCCACCACGAACGGCGTGCCGCGCTGCTCGAAGTAGTCGACGGACGGGAAGCAGTCGGTCAGCCGCCGCGTGTCCGCGATCACGACGGCGCCGAGCGCGCCGTAGGACAGCTCGTCCCACATGAACCAGAACCGCTCCTGCCCGGGCGTCCCGAACAGGTAGACGACCAGCCCGTCGCGGATCGTGATGCGGCCGAAGTCCATCGCCACGGTCGTGGTGTTCTTGGCCTCCACGCCGTCGAGGTCGTCGATTCCGATCCCACGGTCGGAGAGCACCTCTTCCGTGCGCAGCGGCTTGATCTCGCTGACCGCCCCGACCAGTGTGGTCTTGCCGACGCCGAACCCCCCTGCGATGAGAATCTTCAGCGCGACGGGGTCCTCAGAGAGCACGGAGTCCATTGATCACTTCCTTGAGAATGCGCTCATTCGACCGCGACCCTCCGGATGAGGGCGACGACACCGAGATGAGGCCGTGGTCACGCATGTCGCCCAGCAGGACCCGGACGACGCCGACGGGCAGGTCGAGCTCGACGGCCAGGTCGGCCACCGAGATCGGATTACGTGCTGCCCGCAGGATGAGTTGCTGTTCGGGGCCGAGCTCGCCAGGCGGGTCGCCGATGGCGCGCACGGTTGCCACGAGGTCGAACGTGTCCCCTGAGGAACGCGTACGGCCGCGGATGAGAGCATAGGGCCGGACGACGGGCCCCGCGTCCTCATCGAACCACTGCGGGCTATCGCTCATGACGCTCCAGCGCGCGGATTGGTGGTGATGTGCTGGCCCACCCGCTTGACCAGCATCGCCATCTCGTAGGCGATGTGGCCGACGTCCACGTTCGCATCGGCGATCACGGCCAGGCACGTTCCCTGTCCCGCCGCCGTCACGAACAGGAAGGCGGACTCCATCTCCACAATGGTCTGACGCACGTCGCCGCCGCCGAAATGGCGTCCGGTGCCACGGGCCAGGCTCTGGAACCCGGCCGCCACCGCCGACAGATGCTCGGCGTCCTCCCGGGTCAAACCTTTCGAGTAACCCACCGCGAGGCCGTCGGTCGACAAGATGACGGCCTGGCGCACCGCGGCGACCCTGGTGGCAAGATCGTCCAGCAGCCAGTTGAGCTCACCGGTGTTGGTGGTCGGCGAAGTCATGCATCCCCCTTACTCATGGCCCCTCCTCAGAGGCGTCTTCTCGGGCGCGTTGGGTCCCCCGCTGGAAAGCGGAGAACAAGTCCCTTACCTCGTCCGGAGAGCGTTCGGGCGGCGGCTCCTGCCCACGCGGCTCCTGCTCGGGAGCCCGCTCCTGCCCGAGCGGCGGGCTCTCCTTGAGCTGCGGCGCCAGATTGGCCTGGCGCACCCGCCTGGGCAGACCCGCGTGCGTGCCCGAGGTCACCACTGCGAGTGCCTTCTTGCGCGTACGGCTCGGCAGATCGGCCTTGCCGTCGACGTCGCCCGCCTCCAGCGCCGCCTGCTCGGTCACCATCGAACGCGGCACGAGCACGATGGCCGTCGTCCCGCCGAAGGGCGACCGCCGCAGCAGCACCTTGATCCCGTACTGTTGCGCCAGCTTGGCCACCACGAACAGGCCCAGCCTGTCGCTGTCGGCCAGGTCGAACTCCGGCGGCGCGGCCATCCGCGTGTTGAACGCCGAGTACTCGGCGACCGACAGCCCGAGCCCCCGGTCCTCCACCTCGATGACGTATCCGTTGCTCACCAGGTCGCCGCGCACCTGGACCGTGGTGTCCGGCGGCGAGTAGATGGTGGCGTTCTCGACCAGCTCGGCCACCAGGTGGGTGAGGTCGGCGGCGGCGGTGCCGTCGACCGCGGCGACCGGCATGCCCTCGACGGTGACCCTGGTGTAGTCCTCGATCTCGGCGATGGCCGCGCGGACGATGTCGATCACGGGCACCGGCTTGCGCCAGGCCCGTCCCGGCGCGGCCCCGGAGAGGATCATCAGGCTCTCCGCGTGCCGGCGCATGCGG
Source organism: Nonomuraea sp. NPDC050451 (assembly GCF_044458585.1). Lineage (NCBI taxonomy): Bacteria > Bacillati > Actinomycetota > Actinomycetes > Streptosporangiales > Streptosporangiaceae > Nonomuraea > Nonomuraea sp. NPDC050451. Next base: position 157,093 of record NZ_JBITHZ010000024.1, on the reverse strand, counting down.
GTGGTCAGGTGGTCGAGGCGGAAGAGCTCCTCGAGCCGGTCGGGGTCGTGCGTACGGCGCTGCATGGCGTCCAGCAGCGAGAGCTGCCGGTGCAGCAGGCCCTGCTTGCGCCGGGCGAGGTTGAGGAAGACCTGGCCGACCCCGCGCCGCATCGCGGCCTGGCCGACCGCCGCCGTCACGGCGGTGCGCTGCACGGAGCCGAAGGCCCTGGCGACGTCGGTGATCTCAGCGGAACCGTGCACCTTGATCGCCTTGGCCTCCTTCCGCACGTCGACGTCCTCGCCCTTGCGCAGCCGCTCGACGATGTCGGGCAGCCGGCTCTGCGACAGCTCGATGGCGGCGGTACGCAGCCCGGCCAGCTCGCCGGCCAGGCGGCGACCGAAGCGTACAGAGATGATGATCGAGGCGAGCACGGCGATCAAGCCGAGGCCGCCCGCGATGGAGATCTTGACGATGGTGGAGGTCGCGGCCTCGGACGTGCGCGCGGCCAGCACGCCGGCAGAGGAGGAGCCGAGCTGGTCAAGCCGTGCGGTGAGCTTGTCGACGGCCGCGGTCCACCCTTCGGCGGTGGGGGGCGGGCTGCCGGTCTTGATGATCCGCGCCTCCATGGTGGCGAAGGTCTGGAACGGCTCGCTGGCGAAGACCTGCTCGTACGGCCGGCGCAGCGTCACGTCGAGCCCGGCCAGGCCGCGTGCGTGCAGGAACTTCCTGGAGGCCGCGTACTCGGTGAAGGCGGAGACCTCGGGGGCGGTGAGCCGGCGGTCGGCCAGCGCGCCGATGATGAGCGCGTGCTCCCTGGCGATGTACTCCCTGGCCATGCCCATGGCCTGCAGCGAGGACGCCTGCTGGAAGATCGTCAGGTCGGAGACGGAGACCAGGTGGTCATAGAGGGTGAAGATCGCGTCGAGGATGCGGTTGTACTCGTTCAGCCCGGCCAGCCGGGAGCTGAGGCCGCCGTCGATGTCGGCCCTGATCGCCCCGAGGCGGCCGAGGGCGGATTCGAGGGTGCCGAGCGGCAGCCGCAGGTCGTCGCCGACCGAGCCGCCGGCCTCCATGACGGCCAGCTTGAAGTCGGTGACCGACCGGTCGGTGCGGGCGCGCTGGGCGCTGAGCACCGAGGTGAGCTTACGCGTAGTGAGCGTCTCCGCGGAGCGTACGCGCTCGGCCTGCAGCTGTAATCCCAGGTCGGTGGAGGTGACACCGAGGGTCCGATAGAGCGTGTTCGCACGGAGCAGTGACTGGGCGTCGCCCATGGTGAGGTTGAGGACGAAACCCCAGAGCGCGCTCAGAGACAAGAGGGGTAGCAGCAACAATAAGAAGATCTTGAACCGAATTGACCGGTTTCGCGAGCCCATGTCCCAACCTCGAGTCGGGGGCATTTCCACACCTTGTGTAAATACACCTCCGGAAGATCGCATAGGAGACTAGCATCGTTTATGGTTCCGGCGCAGTGGGAGGAACACGTTCATTACCGTGATTATTGGGACAAGATCTCCCGTTCGTGACGCGCCTTGGCGGCGATCGTCCGCAGCCACAGCAGCGCTACCAGCGAGATCGTGATGAGCCCGGCCCAGTTGACCATGGTGTACACGTGCACCTGCCACGCGGACACGTTCGGGACCCGGCCGATGCGCAGGAGCTCCCACTGCCACGGCTGGCCGGTCAGCACGAGCGTGATCGCGATCGCGATGGCGGTCATGGAGTCCCAGAGGGCGTGCAGCAACGAGACGCCGAGGTAGGCCAGGACGACGGAGCCGGTGATCCGGCCACGCGCCGCGAACAGCACGCCGCCCAGGACGGCCGTCCACAGGCCGTGCCCGACGGGCGACAGGATGCCGCGCAGCACCTCGGTCTCGACGAGCTGGGACAGCGACAGGCCGTCGGCGGTGAAGAGGGCGTTGAAGGCGTACCCGGCGCTCTCGAACGAGGCGAAGCCGAAGCCGACGGTGGCGCCGAGCACGATGCCGTCCCGGGCGGAGCGCCGGTCCATCCTCCTGGTGACGAACATCAGCGCGCCGAGCTTCACGCCCTCCTCGATGAGGCCGACGAGGACGTACATGATGATCGACGGCCGGATCAGCAGGCTCTCCAGGAGGGACGCGCCGAGCACGCCCAGCACGCCGCCCACCACGAACGCCACGAACAGCAGCTCGACCGTGACCCGCGGCGAGCGGTCGCGCCCGTAGGCCCAGACCACGAACGTCACGGGCACCAGGAAACTGCCGAACAGCACCACGGTCGGCACGAGGTTGGAATTGCCCGTCCAGGCGGTCACCGCGACGCTGGCCAGCCACAAGACGAACCCGATCAGGAAGACCCGCAGCCACAGCTTCACAGCGCCTTCACCTCCACAGCTCGGAGGGCTGCCGTGACGGCGCCGCCAGGCCGAGCCCAAACCGTCGAACCGCGAATACCCCCGTTCCTCATGTGTCAATCGTCGTCTCAGGCGTCAATCGTCCCGAATGTCCGAGTATCCGGGCCTGCCGGCGTGCCGCCGGAATCTTTCGTGCGGCCTATTACCGCGAATCCTTGTTTGGAGTAGCGTCCGGAATATCGCGAGCGGGGGGAGTCCGGTGGTCGGCAAGCAGGGCAGGGTCACGGGAAAGATCGGCCCAGGGCTCGTCGGCGAGGTCATGATCCCGGTCCGGGGCGGCGTGGAGGCGTTCTACGCACATCCCAGCGTGCCCGACGAGGAGTTCCAGACCGGATCCATCGTGATCGTGGTCGAGTACTTCCCCCCGCGGACCGTCTACGTGGCCAGGGCACTCATCTAAGGGAGGCCGCTCCGATGTCCCCCGAGTTCTACATCGCCGCCGGCGGCATCGCCGCTGCCGCAGTCATCATCATCCTGCTGTTCAAGGCCGTGTGGCGGGTCGCCGAACCCAACGAGGCCCTGATCATCTCCGGGCTGGGCGCCCGCCGCCGCGGCGAGGGCGTGGACAGTCTGGGCTTCAAGATCATCACAGGCAAGGGTACGGCGGTGCTGCCCGGATTCCAGGCGGCCAGGCGGCTGCGGCTGGACACCAGGGCCGCCAACCTCCAGGTCTCCTGCGTCACCCAGCAGGGCATCCCCGTGCACATCCGCGGCGTGGTCATCTACAAGGTCGGCGACGACCTGTCCTCCATCGCCAACGCCGCCCGCCGCTTCCTCGACCAGCAGGACTTCATGACGAGCGCCATCCACGAGCTGTTCACCGGCCATCTGCGCTCGATCATCGGCAACCTCACCATCGAGGACCTCATCCTCAACCGCGAGCGCCTGACCAGCGAGACCAGGGCCTCGGCCGCCGACGAGATGAGCAAGCTGGGCCTGATCGTCGACTCCCTGCAGATCCAGGAGATCGACGACGAGACCGGCTACATCGTCAACCTCGGCAAGCCGCACGCCGCCAAGGTCGCCTCCACCGCCCGCATCGCCCAGGCCCAGCGCGACCAGGAGGCCACCGAGGCCGAGCAGATCGCCGCCGCCAACATGGCCGCCGCCCGCCGCGACTCCCGCATCAAGGAGGCCTCCTACCAGGCCGAGATCGACCGGGCCCAGGCCACCACCCGCCAGGCGGGCCCGCTGTCGGAGGCGACCGCCCGCCAGGAGGTGGTGGTCCAGGAGACGAAGGCCGCCGAGCTGGAGGCCAAGCTCGCCGAGCAGCGGCTGCAGTCGCAGGTGCGCAAGCCCGCCGACGCCAAGGCGTACGAGACCGTCACGCTCTCCCAGGCCGAGCGCGACGCCCGCATCGCGCAGGCGGAGGCCGAGGCCAGGGAGACCGAGCTGCGCGCCGCCGCGCAGGCCTCCCAGGTCAAGCTGGCCGCCGCGGCGGACGCCGAGTCGGTACGGCTGCGCGGTGAGGCCTCCGGCGCCGCCACGAAGATCGCCGGTGAGGCCGAGGCCCAGGCCGCCCGCGCCCGCGGTCTGGCCCAGGCCGAGGCCGCCAAGGCGCTGGGCCTGGCCGAGGCCGAGGCGTCGGAGGCCAAGGGCCTGGCGGAGGCGCAGGCGATCAGGGCGCGCGCCGAGGCGCTGAAGGAGAACCAGGAGGCGGTCATCGCCCAGCAGCTCGCCGAGCGCTGGCCGGAGGTCGTGGAGGCGGGCGCGAAGGCGTTCGGGAACGTGGACCACATGGTGGTGTTGAACGGCGCCCAGGGCGTCGAGGAACTGCTGGCCAAGGCCCTCACGCTCGGCGGCGCCGGGATCGGCCTGGCCAGGGCCCTGCTCAACGGTGCCACCCCCAATGGGACAGAGCCGGAGATATCTAGTAAAGCGCCTTGATCGGGCGTACCTTTTCATTGGGGCGAGCCGGGAAGTCTGGTCGGCAATTTATACGACGACGTCCTCCCGGGAGTGGGTTATGGACTTAATGCTCGCAGGCATCATCGCCCTCATCGCGTTCATCGGCGTCGTTGCGTTCAAGCTGATCTGGCGGGTCGCGGAGCCGAACGAGGCGATCCTCATCTCGGGCCTGGGCGCCCGCGGCCGGGAGACGCTCGGCTTCAAGATCGTCACGGGGAAGGGCGCGCTGGTCGTCCCGGGGTTCCAGACCGCGCGCCGCATGTCGCTCGACAGCCGCGTCTCCCAGCTCGAGGTCAAATGCGTCACCAAGCAGGGCATCCCGGTGCACGTGCGCGGCGTGGTGATCTACAAGGTGGGCGACGACTTCGTCTCCATCGCCAACGCCGCCCGCCGCTTCCTCGACCAGCAGAAGACCGTGGACGAGAAGACGCACCAGCTCTTCTCGGGCCACCTGCGCTCGATCATCGGCAACCTCACGGTCGAGGACCTGATCGTCAACCGGGACGCGCTCACCAACGAGATCCGCACCTCGTCGGCCGACGAGATGAGCAAGCTCGGCCTGAACGTGGACTCCCTGCAGATCCAGGAGATCGAGGACGCCACCGGCTACATCTCCAACCTCGGCCGCCCGCACGCGGCCGCCGTGGCCTCGCTGGCCAGGATCGCCGAGGCCCATCGCGACCAGGAGGCCAACGCCGCCGAGCAGGAGGCCGCCATCAAGAAGGCCGCCGCGGTCCGCGAGGCGCGCATCCAGCAGGCGGGGTACCAGGCCGAGATCGACCGGGCGGCGGCCTCGGCCAAGCAGGCGGGCCCGCTGGCCGAGGCCACCGCCCGCCAGGAGGTCGTGGTCCAGCAGACGACCGCCGCCGAACGTGAGGCCCTGCTCGCCGAGAAGCGGCTGGAGGGCGAGGTGCGCAGGCCCGCGGACGCCAGGGCGTACGAGCAGGTCACGCTCGCGGAGGCGGCGCGGCGCGCGGCGGTCGCCCAGGCACAGGCCGAGGCCGAGGGCATCAGGCTGCGCGGCGAGGCGGAGTCGGAGGCGACCAGGCTGCGCGGCATCGCCGAGGCCGAGGCGGCGCGGGCCAAGGGGCTGGCGCAGGCGGAGGCCATCAAGGCCCGCGCGGAGGCGCTGGCGAGCAACCAGGAGGCGGTCGTCGCGCAGCAACTCGCCGAGCGCTGGCCGGAAATCGTCGAGGCCGGCTCGAAGGCGTTCGGAAACGTCGAGCACATGGTGGTGCTGAACGGCGCCCAGGGCGTCGAGGAAATGCTCGCCAAGGCGCTCACGCTCGGGGGCGCCGGATTGGGCCTGGCCAGAGCCCTGCTCAACGGCGGATCGCCAAACGGCGCCGAACCGGAAATCGTTCGTAAAACCACTGAATCCCGCGAATAGCGACGTTACTCGGCTGTCCGGTCTTCCATTCCTCTAGCGTTTTGACAATGCCGCTGGAGCGAATTGGAGGACGAATGCTGAAGCCCATTTCCGGCATATTCCTAAGTATGCTGGCAATTGCCGGATGTTCTGCCGACGACGCCCCGTCGGCCGCGCCCGCGCCTGCGGCGCCGTCCGCGCCGCAGGCGTCCGCCGAGACGGCCAGGCTGCGCGCCGCGCTGCTGCCGGTGCCCAAGGGCATGCACGTCGCGTACGGGCCCGAGCTGGGCGCGTTCGGCTCGCTCAAGTCCACCCAGCAGGGCCTCGCGGCCGTCCGCGCGGCCAAGCTGCAGCGGCCGGAGTGCGCGGGCGCGGCCCAGCTCGACGCCGAGAAGCCCGACGTCGCCCAGGCGCCGGCCGCCGTGATCGCCTTCGCCGCCGACCGCGGCTCGATCACGCAGGCCGTGGTGTCGCTGCCCAGGGAGGCCTTCCCCGCGCCGCTGCCCAAGGAGTGCGCCTCGTACACCGCGAACGTGAGCGGCACGCAGGTGACCTACAAGACGCGCACCCTCGCGATGCCGGCCAAGGGCGACGAGTCGCGGGCCTACCTCACTACGGCGGCGGGGGACCAGAAGAACGCGCAGATCGGGGCGGTCATGATTCGGCGGGGGACGCTGATCATGAGCATGCTGGTGGTGGGGCAGCGGGTGAAGCCGCAGGGGCTCTACGAGCTCGCCCGCCTCGCCGACCAGAACCTCGCCCAGGTCACCCACTGACCCCCGCACTTCGGCTGAGGTCCCTTGGACGACGCGGGCCGCCGACCTCCCGCTGCTCCCTTCAAGGGGACGCGCGTCGGATGGGCGGGCGGGTGAAGGGGGCGCCGTCGGCCGCTGCCTGCGCGCGCTGACCTGGCCTCCTGCGCGGCGCGCTCCTCAAAGGGACGCCAGCCGGAGGGGGCCCGTTAGATGAGGACGTGGTCGTCCGGGCGGCCGACGAAGGAGAACTGGGCGTTGCGGGTCAGCTTGATGTGGTCCGCCTGCCAGGTGTGCATCGACGCGTCCGCGCTGCGCCAGTAGACGAAGTTGAAGCGGTCCGCCGAGTAGATCTTGACGGAGTCCTCCTTCAGCCGCCGCACCAGGTGGGTGTCCTCACCACGGGTGATGTCCGCGAAGCCGTACGAGCGGAACATGTCCGCCTTCCCGAGGAACGTGCCGCCCTGGACCAGGAAGGAGTAGCGGTGCTCCAGCCCCGGCAGGCGGAGCATGGTGGTGTTGCTGCCCTCGAAGTACGCGTAGTGCGCCCCCTTGCCGACCAGCTCGGCGTCGGAGTAGTCGAACGCGCGCACCAGGTCCGACAGGTAGTGCTCCCCGTACAGGTTGTCGTCGTCCATCTTGGCGATCAGGTCGCCCTCGGCGGCCGCGATGCCCAGGTTCATGCAGGCGCCGAGCGACAGGGAGGAGTCGGCGGGCAGGACGACGACGTCGGAGATGCCCGCCATGCGGGCCTTGTCGGCGACCACGACCGGGTCGATGTCCAGGCCGTGCAGCACCATGACGAGCTGGAGCGGCCGGTGGATCTGGCGGGCCACGGAGGAGATGGCGTGCTCGATCTGGGAAGCGCGGTTGGTGGGCAGCACGACCGAGATCGAGCGCGACCTGGACTCGACCTGGTGCCCGAGGTCCTGCAGGATCTGGTCCACGCGGTGCGAGAACAGGTGCTTGTCGAAGACCTCGCGCATCGCCAGGTGCCCCATCCTGGCCCGCAGCTCGGGGCTGTTGATCAGGTGCAGGACCTGGTTGTACGACTCGACCGGCTCGCGCGCGATGGGGACGAGGTCGCCGAAGGTCTCCTCGACGGCCCGTGACCACCCCGACACGACGGGCGTGGCGCAGGCGGACAGCTCGAAGACCCGGCGGGCGCACATGGTCGGCGAGTCGAGCACCGAGTTGACGTTGAGGAAGACCTTGTACATCCGGTACGCGGCCAGCATCTGGTCGTAGGGGAGCTCGCCCACGATGTGCGGCCGGTACTTCTCCGGCCAGGCGTACTTCTCGTCCACCTCGCCGTTGCGCGCGAAGATGTGCAGACCCAGCTCCCTGACCGGGTCGATGACGGTCTCCATCTGCTCGCGGCGCTCGGGGTGCTTGTCGCGGAAGTACATCCCGGCGAAGACCACGTCGTGCAGGCGTCCCTGCCGCTGCTGGATCGGGTTGTGGACGCGGGGCTGGGCGGCGAACTGCAGCACGTCAACCCGATCGTGTCCCAAAATTTCCCGATATTTCGGCACCATGTCACCGTCGCAGGTGAACACGTAGTCGAACAGCTTGGCCGTGTCGATGAAGAAGTCGAAGTTCGGCGGGTCCTCCTTGTTCCAGAAGACCGTCGGGATGCCCTCCCGCTTGCACCAGGCCACCAGGTCGCGCAGCGGCTCCTTGGGCGCGTTGGTGCCGGTCATCTGGTAGCGCCAGCGGCCCTGGTTCCCGTGCCAGGCCGACTCGCAGAACAGCAGGTCGGGCCGCTTCTCGGCGAAGATCTCCGGCCAGTCCTTGAGCCCGAACTCGATCTGGTCCCACTCGTACTTGAAGGCCATCCGGGAGAAGTCGTCCAGGATCACCGCGACCTTCAGGTCCGGCCGGTTGACCGGCCCCTTCGGCCACTTCACCGCCGGTACCTCGACCAGCGGCGGCCGGTGGTTGGCGAGCTCGGTCGCCTCGGAGACCGGGACGGGGGGTTTCGGCGCCTTCTCCTTCGACCGGACCGCCTCGACGATCTTCCCCGGGCTCTTCGAGCCCAGGGCCTCGCCCAGCTTGTACGTCCGCTTCGCCTGCGTGGCCTCCAGCTTCCAGCTCGCGTACGCGGCCTTGGCCTCGGCGATCTCCAGCCGCCGCCGCAGCTCCCTGACCTCGGCCTCGAATCGCTCGACGAGCTTGCGCTCCTCGGGCAGCCAGTTGACGGGCCCGAGCCGCTGGTACGTGGGCTCTTCAGGGGTTTCGGCCATGGTGATACGCCTATCGCTTAGCGGAGGTAGGTCATGTTACGGGGGATAGGGCCGCTATTCAGGGCGTTTGGCCTGAGAGGCAGGGGCAAGGTTGTCGCCCTTCAGCCAGGCGGAGATCACCCGCGCGATCCGCGGCCCGGCCTGGCCGTCCCAGAGCATCGGCAGCTCGCCCGCCGGCGTGGCGGCCCCGTCGGCCAGCGCCTTCTCCGCGGCGGCCGGCAGGAGGGCGGGCGTGACCAGGCGGTTCGTGCCGTGCGTGATCGTGATCGGCCGCTCGGTGTTGGGCCGCACGGTCAGGCAGGGGACGCCCAGCACGGTCGTCTCCTCCTGGACGCCGCCGGAGTCCGTGACCACCAGCGCGGCGCCGCGTACGAGTGAGAGAAAGTCCACATAGCCCAGCGGGTCGACGACCTTGATCGACTCCCCGTCGACCAGGCCCGCCTCGGCCAGCCGCGCCTTGCCGCGCGGGTGGATCGGCACCACGATCGGGATCTGCCGCGAGACCTGCAGCACCGCGTCCACGAGCTCCCTGGCGGCCTCGGGGGTGTCCACGTTCGCGGGGCGGTGCAGGGTCGCGACGGCATAACGAGCCGGTATGGCCAGCCGCTCCGCGACCGGCGCCGGGTCCAGCGACGGCAGCGCCGAGTACAGGCTGTCGATCATGGGGTTGCCCACCAGGTGCACCTTGGACGCGGGCACGCCCTCGTTCGCCAGGTAGGCCAGGGCCTCGGGGGAGGTGGCGAAGAGCACGTCGGCCAGCGCGTCGGTGACGACCCGGTTGACCTCCTCCGGCATGCCCCGGTCGAACGAGCGAAGCCCCGCCTCCACGTGCGCGGTCCTGACGCCCAGCTTGGCGCAGACGAGGATCGCGGCCAGCGTCGAGTTGACGTCGCCGTAGACGACGACCAGGTCGGGGTCCTGCTCCTGGACGACCTCCTCCAGGCCGACGAGGAGGGCCGCGGTCTGCTTGGCGTGGCTGCCGGAGCCGACCCCAAGGTTCGCGACGGGCTCGGGGAGGCCGAGGTCGGCGAAGAAGACGTCAGACATCAGCGCGTCATAGTGCTGACCAGTGTGGATGATGCCCTGCCGCACGCCGAGTTCACCGAGTGCCCGCACCACCGGGGCCGCTTTCACGAAATTGGGACGGGCGCCCAATACGTGCAGGACGAGGGGGTTCTCCCTCATTGACCTCGCCTTTCATAGCGGAAGGGGAAAAACGTTGCCTATGGTACGGTCACCGCGTGGCATCCGACGCCAGTCGTCAAGACTCCTCCAAGGTTTCCGCGAAGTCCGCCCGAGCCGGCGTCGGTGGACTTCTCAAAGGTTTCGTCCAGCACCCGATCATCGTTTCCCGCGTCGTCGTGACGAAGGTCAAATCCGACCCCGTCCGGGTGGCCCAGGCCGCCGCCGACGCGCTCCCGCCCCGGCTGCGCCCTGTCGTGGGCAGCGTCGCGTGGCCCGCCGCGCGCCGCGCCCGGCGCATAGTGCGCAAGTTCGGCATGCGCGTGGTCAAGGGGCCGTGGAACGAGGCCAAGGAACTGTGGAACGCCGGCAGGGTGACCGAGGCCGCCGAGGTGCTCGAAGCCCACACCAAGTACCCGTTCGTCAAGCGCAGGGCCGCCTACTACCGGGGCGAGCTGGCCGCGATCAGCCCTGACCCGATCCCGCCCGCGCCGAAGGTGGCCGTCACCGACCGCGTGGAGGGCCGGGTGCTGCACCTGGTCACTAACGCGCTGCCGTACACGCAGGCCGGGTACACCGTCCGCACCCACCGCATCGTCACCTCGCAGCAGGCCGCTGGGCTCGACCCGCACGTGGTCACGAGCTGGGGCTGGCCGATGCTGCAGGGGCACGCGGACGCGGCGCCGTTCGAGGAGATCGACGGCATCCCCTACTACCGGCTGCTGCCCGACGGGCACGGCGAGATGCCGTTCGAGACGCGCGGGCGCATCATCAAGGGCGCCGCCGCGGTCACCAAGCTCGTCACCGAGCTCAAGCCGCAGATCCTGCACGCCGCCACCGACCACCGCAACGGCTCCATCGCGCACGCCGTGCGCGACAGGACGGGCACGCCGTTCGTCTACGAGGTGCGCGGCTTCCTCGAGGAGACCTGGGCCTCGCGCGACCCGATCCGCGTGGGCAGCGAGCGGCAGGTGCTCCAGCGCGAGCGCGAGGCGTTCCTCATGCGCGAGGCCGACGCCGTGGTCACGCTGGCCGAGACCATGGCCACGGAGATCGTCGAGCGCGGCGTGCCGCGGGAGAGGATCCACCTGGCGCCCAACGCGGTGGACGACTCGCTGCTGACCGCCCACTACGACGGCGCCTCGTTCAGGAACGCGTACGGCATCGCCCCCGGCGAGATCGTCGTCGGCTCGGTGTCCAGCATCGTGGCCTACGAGGGCTTCGCCACCCTGCTGCGGGCCGCCGCGCTGCTGCGTGACGGCGGCACGCCCGTACGGGTGCTCATCGTGGGCGACGGCACCGAGCGCGAGAACCTCCTGGCGCTGGTCGACGAGCTGGCCCTCACCGACGCCATCCTCCCGGGCCGGGTCGGCCCCGACGAGGCGTTGCAGGCGCAGGACGCCATCGACATCTTCGCCTGCCCGCGAGAGGACCTGCGGGTATGCCGACTTGTTACGCCATTGAAACCCGTCGAGGCGATGGCGCTCGGAAAGCCCGTCGTACTCAGCGATCTGCCTGCTCTGTCCGAGCTCGTGGGCTCCGACGGCGCCGGGTTGCTCGTCCCTCCGGGCGACCCGGACGCGCTCGCCAAGGCCATCGCGGGGCTCCGGGAGGACCCGGCCCGGCGCGCCGAGATGGGTGAGGCAGGACGGGCGGAAGTGGCGGCGAAGCGGACTTGGAGCCGCGTTGCCGAGACTTATCAAGCCCTATACCGGTCGCTTGCCTAATGTTGACCTTCGCGTTGCCTGCCACTTCTGACGTGTTCGGTCGCATTAGGCGTGAGCTAGGTGGACTTGAGATAACCTTTGCGACCATGAAGTGTTGTTTCCGGCTCTCTAAGGCGCTGCTGTGACAGAAATCGACTTGGCTGTCATCGGCCTGGGCTATGTCGGCATGCCGCTGGCCAAGGAGGCGGTCGCCGCCGGCCTGCGGGTCGTCGGCCTCGACGTCGACCCCGCCAAGGTCGACGCGCTCAACGCCGGGCAGTCGTACATCGATGACCTGGCCGACGCCGATCTCGAGCACATGCTGGCCAACGGGTTCAGCGCCACGCTCGACGAGACCGTGCTGGCCAGAAGCAACACGATCGTGATCTGCGTACCCACCCCGCTGGACGAGGACCACCGACCGGACCTGTCCGCCGTGGAGGGCGCCACCAAGGCCGTCGGCCGCAACCTGAGCGAGGGCACGCTCGTCGTGCTCGAGTCCACCACCTGGCCCGGCACCACCGACGAGGTGGCCAGGCCGCTGCTGGAGAGCTCGGGGCTCGTCGCGGGCAAGGACTTCTACCTCGCCTTCTCGCCCGAGCGCATCGACCCCGGCAACCCCAAGTTCGGCCTGCGGAACACCCCCAAGGTCGTGGGCGGCTACACGCCGACCTGCCGCGACCGCGCCACGGCGTTCTACGGGCAGTTCATCGAGCAGGTGGTGCCGGTCAGCGGCACTCGCGAGGCCGAGATGGCCAAGCTGCTGGAGAACACCTACCGGCACGTCAACATCGCCCTCGTCAACGAGATGGCGATCTTCTGCGACGAGCTCGGCATCAACCTGTGGGAGTCGATCGAGGCCGCGGCGACCAAGCCGTTCGGCTTCCAGAAGTTCCTGCCGGGTCCGGGCGTCGGTGGGCACTGCATCCCCGTCGACCCGTCGTACCTGTCGTACACCGTGCGCAAGCTCGGCTACCCGTTCAGGTTCGTGGAGCTGGCGCAGGAGATCAACGAGCGGATGCCGTCCTACGTGGTGGCCCGCGTCCAGCGACTGCTGAACCGGCATAAGAAGGCCGTGAACGGCGCCCGGGTCGTTATGCTCGGCGTCACCTACAAACCGGACATCGCCGACGAGCGCGAGACTCCGGCGCTCCCGGTGGCGCGTGCGCTGCTGGAGCTGGGCGCCGAGCTCTCGTTCGCGGACCCCTACGTCAAGGAGTGGGCGGTAGACGGCACCCCGGTGCCGCGTGAGGAGGATCTGGCCAAGGCCGTGATCGACGCGGACGTGACGCTGCTGCTGCAGCAGCACGCCGCGTTCGACCTCGACATGGTCGAGGACAAGGCCAGGCTCGTGCTCGACACCCGCGGTGTGCTCACCGAGGGTGAACGCGTCGAGCGGCTGTAGCGACGGAGGGCTGCGCGCAGTGCACGTGCTCGTCATGACGGTGGTGCATAACCCCGAGGATGCTCGAATTCTGCACAGGCAGATTCGTGCCCTTGTGGATGCCGGTCATGAGGTCACGTACGCCGCCTCGTTCACCGCTCACGGAGTCGTCCCGCGACCCTGGGTGACCGGCGTCGACCTCCCCCGTGCCGCGCAGCGCAAGCGGATGGCTGCCGTGTGGGCCGCCCGGCGGCTGTTCAAGCGGATGCGTGACAAGGTCGATCTCGTCCTCATCCACGACCCCGAGCTGCTGTTCGCCATCTGGGGTGTGCGCAACCGGCCGCCCGTGGTGTGGGACGTGCACGAGGACACTCCGGCCACGCTCTCGCTCAAGCCGTGGCTGCCGGCGCCGCTGCGGCCTCCCGTGCGGTTCTTCGCCCGCATGCTGGAGGGCACCGCCGAGCGCCACATGCACCTGCTGCTGGCCGAGACGGCGTACGCGGGCAGGTTCAAGCACGCCCACCTGATCGTCCCCAACGAGACCTGGGTGCCCGACTCCGTGACGCCTCCCGGCGACGACCGGGTGGTCTACCTCGGCTGGCTGTCCAGGGCCAGGGGCGTGTTCGAGGCCGTCGAGGTGGCGAAGCTGCTGCAGCCGTACCGGGTGGCCGTGGAGCTGATCGGGTACGCCGACCCGCAGAGCCGTCCGATGCTCAACCAGGCCGTCACCGAGGGCCTGCTGGAGTGGCGCGACTTCATGCCCAACGACGAGGCGCTCAAGCGGCTCGACGGGGCGCTGGCCGGGCTGTCGCTGCTGCACGACGAGCCCAACTACCGCCACTCGATGCCCACGAAGATCGTGGAGTACATGGCGCACGGCATCCCCGTCATCACGACCCCGTCGCCGCGCGCCGTCGAGCTGGTGGAGCGCTACGACAGCGGCGTCGTGGTGCCCTGGGAGGACCCCAAGGCCGTGGCGCAGGCCGTCCTGACCCTGCGGGACGACGTGCGGGAGCGGCGGGCGCAGGGCGCGCGCGGCTACGCGGCGGCCCGGGCCAACCACCACTGGCCCAACTCGGCCAAGCGCTTCGTGACCCAGCTGGAGTCCTGGGCCGGGGTCAAGCGAGGGTAGGTTCCTGAGCGTGCGCTGGCTCTTACTCGCTGTGGGCGCAGCGATCCTGGCAGTGATCGCCGCCGTGGTCATCGTCATGCCGCCGTCCGACGAGCCGGCGCCCACGGCCGCGTCCTCGACGCCCAAGCCGTCGCAGACCGATCCCACGCCGAAGGTGTCGAAGTTCACCGACCCCTGTGGAACGTTCGAGACCAGAGAGCGGGCCCCGTACGCCGTCACCGGCTACTGGATCACCCCCAAGTCCAACCCCTGCACCTGGCGCAGCCAGCTGGAGGAGATCCACAGCGTGGGCGGCGACACGATCATCAGGATCGGGTACGGCCTGCAGTTCCGCACCGTCTCCGACTCGGGCGAGATCCTGACGAGAGACGGGGAGCTCGACTCGCTCTACAAGGCGTGCGAGGAGGACGGGCTCACCTGCCACGACGCGGCCGAGCGGGACCTGCGCGAGGCCAACCCCGGCAACCGGGTCGGCCGCACGTACGTCTACCGCACGGACGAGTCGTTCGGCCCCAACCTGTTCCGCTGCCCCCAGATGGAGCACCCCATCAAGGCGGGCAAGCGCGTCTACTACCGGCTCATCACCCAGCCGGACGGTTCGGACGACGCCACGTGCGACTTCTCCAGCAAGGCCACCTCGTACGACATGATCCTGGTGGCCGGGTCGGAAGAGGACAGCCTGGCCAAGCTTCTCGACCTGGGCGACCAGTTCGGCATGCGGATCTTCCCAGCGCTGCCGCTGGCGCCGCGCGACCCCAAGACGCCGACCAGGGCGTACAAGAAGCATCTCGGCACGCTGACCACGCTGACGCGGCGCATCCTGCAGGACTACGGCACGCGCTTCACCGGCCGGGCGTCGCTGGGTGGCGTCTACCAGCCGTTCGAGGTCCAGATGGCGGACACCCTGGCCACGAACCCGACACTGGAGGTGTACGCCGACCAGCACACGATCGTGGAGCAGGAGCTCAACAAGCCGATCCTGATCAGCCCCTACATGGACGCGCGCAAGAGGGTGCCCTTCGGGCAGTCGCCCAAGCAGGTGGCCGAGGCGTTCAAGGCGCTGGCGAAGACCGGGGTCGGCATCATCGCGCCCCAGGACAGCCGGGGGACCGGCAAGGTGGGGCTGTTCTGGCCGGACCAGCGCGACGACGAGGTGGACGAGCGGCTGCGTCCGGTGGTGGGGGAGTCGACGTACGGGACCGCCTATTACGGCTCCACGCGGGACTACTACCGGGAGATGGCGGCGGCCCGCGCGGAGATGGTCGCGGCCGGCTTCCAGGTGGACCTGTGGGCGAACGTCGAGGCGTTCGAGCCCTCGGGCAAGGAGCCGTGCGCCCCGCAGGGCACTCGCGGCAAGACGGACAAGAAGCGCCTGGACCAGGCCGTGACCATGGCGGGGCGTTACGTGCAGAAGGTCGTCTCCTACATGTGGAGCGACTTCATGACGTGCGGCACGCCGTCGCTCGAGAAGGAGATCATCACCGACTGGCGGCGGCCGATCGCGGTGGACGCGATCAGGAAGGCCCGCGACGTCCAGGACGGGGTTGAGGTACGCGGCTACAACTTCAGGGACAGCACCGTCACGATCACGTGGTCCGGGGGGACGAAGGACCTGTCGGTGCCGGCCGTCGGCTGGCTGGACGAGGCCCGGCAGGAAGGGCTGGCCGAAGGCATGGTCACGGCGTGGGTGCCGTTCGACTGGACGCAGGTGCCGGCCGGCGACTGGGTGCGGATCACCGTCAAGGGCCCGTCGGGTCAGGTCACGACGGAGCCCTTACACGTTCGGATTGTCACGTAGGCACGGTTACCTGCCGACTACTGACAGCGTGTAGCGTGCCTCCATGGTCCCGAGCATCCCGGTCAGCGTCGACCTGGTCGTGCTCACCGTGCGAAACCACGCCCTGAGCGCCCTGGTGTGGCGCCGCGACAACCCCCCGTTCCTCCGCCGCTGGTCCCTGTCCGGCGGCTTCATCCAGCTCGACGAGGACCTCCCGGCCGCCGCCCACCGCATCCTCGCCGAGCGGGCCGGCCTCCCGGGCGCGCCGGTCCACCTGGAGCAGCTCCAGACGTACGGCTACCCCGACCGCGACCCCCGCCAGCGCGTCCTGAGCGTCGCCTACCTGGGCCTGGCCCCCGACCTGCCGGCCTCGGAGAAGGCCCACATGAGCTGGCAGCCGGTCGACTCGCTCACGGTCATGGCC
Organism: Nonomuraea sp. NPDC050451; assembly: GCF_044458585.1. Lineage (NCBI taxonomy): Bacteria > Bacillati > Actinomycetota > Actinomycetes > Streptosporangiales > Streptosporangiaceae > Nonomuraea > Nonomuraea sp. NPDC050451. The sequence goes on along the minus strand of NZ_JBITHZ010000024.1, from coordinate 140,839 downwards.
TTCGACCACCGGCGCATCATGCAGGACGGGATCGAGCGGGCGCGGGCCAAGCTGGAGTACACGTCGCTGGGGGCGGCCTTCTGCCCGCCGGAGTTCACGGTGGCCGACCTGCGCCGCGTGTACGAGATCGTCTGGGGCCGGTCCCTCGACCCACGTAACTTCCACCGGAAGGTCACCAAGGCCGAGGGCTTCCTGGTGGAGACGGGCGCCACGACGACCAGGGACGGGGGCCGCCCGGCCAAGCTCTTCCGCCGCGGCCCCGCCGAGCTCCTTCACCCGCCGATGCTCCGCAGCCTCAAGGAGTAGGGCTCCTCAGCACGGCCGCGGTCATGGGGGTGTGCAGGCTCCAGCCGAGGGTTTCGTAGAGGGCCTGGCCCTCCGCGGTGGCCACCAGGACGCCTGTGCGCGCCCCCAGCGACGCCGCCGTGCTCGCCAGCGTACGCATGATCACGGTGCCGAGCCCGCGGCGGCGGTGGTTGCCCGCCGTCTCCACCTGGTCCACCACGGCCGTGCGGCCCGCGAGGGCGAACTGGCCCCTGGCGGCGACCTCGCCCGCGGCCGTCAGCAGGCGGGCCGCCGTGACCCCGGCGCGGGTCGTGACCGCCAGCGTGTAGCCGGGGGGAGCCTGGAAGGCCCCGCGGTCAAGGGACGCCGTCATCATGAACTCCGGGTCCTGTACGACCCACCGCTCCGGCAGGAAGGGGCTGACGTCCGAGGCGGAGGCGCACAGCTTCAGCCAGGTCCCGGGCGTCGTGAGGGTGGCGGTCAGGCGGTGGAGGGTCTCCGGCGTCGGTGCGGCGACGATGTGGCGGGACACGTGGCCGGGCAGGCCCACGTCCACCCGCAGGCCCCACGGCACCGGTACGGGTCGGGGGGCGTTGCGGGAGATCACCCAGCCGTCCACCCAGGCCCGAACTGTTGCGGTATGGGCAGTTTTGAGAACCTCCGTCATGATGTCCAGCTTATGGTCTGGCCTCTACCGCTGACCGGGGCGTAGCAGGATAAAAAGGACACGGCGTGGCACCGCCGAGTCGTGACCCGGGCCAGGTAGGGTCCCCGGTGTGCGCGTTGAGATACATGGTCACAGGGGAGCTCGGGGCCTCTGGCCGGAGAACACCCTGCCGGGGATGAGCCGCACGATGGAGCTCGGCGTCCACGCGCTCGAGCTCGACGTCGCCCTCACCGCCGATCGGCGGCTCGTGCTCACGCACGACCTCACGGTCTCCGCCGTGACCAGTGCCGACCGGCGGCCGCTCAGGGTCGACGATCCGCTCTACCCGTATGTCGGCAAGCCGATCAACGCCCTCACGCTGGCGCAGCTGCGCATGCTCGACGTGGGCGTGCGGCTGCCGCGTCACCCCGACGACCCGTTCGCGCTGACGCAGGTCGCCATGCCCGAGACCCGGATGCCGACGCTCGGCGCGGTGCTGGGGCTGGTGAACGCCTACGAGGCGGAGAGCGTACGGCTGCACATCGAGCTGAAGTCCGACCCCACCAGGCCCCACCTGACCGCTGACCCCGAGCTGTTCACCGAGCTGGTCGTCGAGGAGCTCGACCGGCACGGCAGGCTGGACAACGTGGCCGTCCTCAGCTTCGACTGGCGGATCATCACCCATGCAGCCAGGCTCGCCCCTGGCGCCCGGCGGTTCGCGCTGATCGAGCTGGACACCCTCCACTGGCACGACGACCTGGGCGGCGACATACCCGCCGCCGCCCGCGACGCCGGGGCGACCACGCTCTCGCCCGAGCACGCCATGGTGGACGAGGCGCTGATGGCCCAGGCCAGGGCCGCCGGCCTCGACGTGGCGGTGTGGACCGTCAACGAGACCGGCCTGGCGGCGAGAATGCTGGATCTGGGGGTGGCCGGGATCGTCACCGACTATCCCGATCGGATGCGGGAGCTCTGGCGGGAGCGGGGGATGGAGCTGCCCGAGCCCGTGGGCCCGCTGAAGCCTGTGGGGGTCTAGAGCCAGCCGTTCCTGCGGAAGCCCCGATGCAGGAGCACGCAGGCGGTGACCATGACGGACAGCACCGCGGGGTAGCCCCAGACCGAGTGGATCTCCGGCATGAAGTCGAAGTTCATGCCGTAGATCCCGGCGATCATGGTGGGCACGGCCATGATGGCGACCCAGGACGAGATCTTGCGCATGTCCTCGTTGGCCAGGGCGTTCGAGCGCGCCAGGGCGGCCTGCAAGATCGAGCTGCACAGCTCGTTGGAGGACTCCACCTGCTCGCAGACCCGGGAGAGGTGGTCGCCGACGTCGCGGAAGTATTCGCGCATGTCCGAGGGGATGACGCGACGCTGCGGCAGCGCGGCCATGGGGGACTGCAGCGGGGTGATGGCCCGCTTCATCTCCAGCATCTCCCGCTTGAGCTGGTAGATCCGGTTGATGTCGCGGGAGCTGACGTCGGCGAACACCGTCGCCTCGACCTCTTCCAGCTCCAGCTGCATGAGGTCGGCGACCTGGAGGTACTGGTCGACGACGTGGTCGGAGATGGCGTGCAGGACGCCGGCCGGGCCGCGGTTCATCAGCTTGGGCTTGTCCTCGAGACGCTCGCGGACCACGGTGAGCGGGCAGTGGTCGCCGTGCCGCACCGTCACCACGAAGTCGGGGCCGAGGAACACCATGATCTCGCCGGTGGCGATGATCTCGCTGTTGGCGGTCAGCTCGTCGTGGTCGAGGTAGGCGATGGTCTTGAGCACCATGAACAGCGACTCGCCGTACCGCTCGACCTTGGGGCGCTGATGGGCCTTGACGGCGTCCTCGACGGCCAGCGGGTGGAGGTCGAACACCTCCGACAGCCACTCGACCTCGGGGGCCTCGGGCTCGTGGAGCCCCACCCAGACGAACGCGTTGGCGCCGTCGGAATCCTTGTTGCGCTCGCGGACGAGATTGAGCGCCTCGACGATGCCGGTGGCGGCGACCTTCTTGCCCTGGACGTAGGCGCCGTACTCGACGATGGAGTCGACGGGGGGCACGCACATGTCACGCACCGGCTCTGCGAGCTGGAGCGCGGTGCGCGTCTGAAGAGGGTGACGGTTGATGCGACGGAAAAGCGTGGACGAGCGCATGGCAGTCCCTTTCCGCCCGACCTGGCACGCTCCACGCGCGATGAAACTTCACCTCACAGAATGCGTGGAGGCACGATCAGGCTGCCGGATTGGAGTGGTCGGGGGTATACGGGGTGTACGTGGGCGAGCACGTACTGCTGGGATCACCAGGATTCATCCCGGACCACCTCCAATCACATTGGGACGCCGCGAAGCCGCCCTAACTTACCACAGCCGGGTGAACTTCTTTGACGATACTCGCCAGGACAGTCTCGACTCAGGTAGAACTCCACAAAGATCTGGCCCTATTCCGGCGATTGGTGTGGCCGAGGCCCTAGCCCGTGTCAGGCTGCGGGCCTGCGACAATGGACCACGTGCGCGTTCTAGTCATTGGTTCCGGAGGGCGTGAGCACGCCCTGTGCCGTTCCCTCAGCCTCGATCCCCAGGTCAGCGAGCTCCACTGCGCCCCGGGCAACCCGGGCATCGAGGAGGTGGCGACCCTTCATCCCGTCGATCCGCTCGACCCCGGGCAGGTGGCCGAGCTGGCCGTGCGGCTGCGGGTCGATCTCGTGGTCGTGGGGCCGGAGGCGCCGCTCGTGGCGGGGGTGTCCGACGCCGTGCGCGACTCGGGCATCGCGTGCTTCGGGCCGTCGAGGGACGCCGCCATGATCGAGGGCTCCAAGACGTTCGCCAAGGAGGTCATGAAGGCGGCCGACGTGCCGACCGCGCGGGCCAGGACGTGCGTCACCGAGGAGGAGGCGGCCGCCGCGCTCGACGAGTTCGGGGCCCCGTACGTGGTCAAGGACGACGGGCTCGCGGCCGGCAAGGGCGTGGTCGTCACCGACGACAGGGACAAGGCCCTCGCTCACGCGCGCGCGTGTGAGCGCGTGGTGATCGAGGAGTTCCTCGACGGGCCGGAGGTGTCGCTGTTCGCGCTGTGCGACGGCAGCACGGCGGTGCCGCTGCAGCTCGCCCAGGACTTCAAGCGGGCCTACGACGGCGACGAGGGCCCCAACACCGGCGGCATGGGCGCCTACACCCCGCTGCCGTGGGCGCCCGAAGGGCTGACCGAGCAGGTCATGCGGGAGATCGTGCACCCGACGATCGGCGAGCTGACCCGGCGGGGGCTGCCCTTCCAGGGCGTGCTCTTCGTGGGGCTGGCGCTGACCTCGAAGGGGCCGAAGGTCGTGGAGTTCAACGCGCGCTTCGGCGACCCGGAGACGGAGGTGCTGCTCGACCGGCTGGAGACGCCGCTGGGCGGGCTGCTGATGGCGTGCGCCACGGGCGAGCTGGGGCTCGACCCGGTGTTCAAGGACGGCTCGGCCGTGACCGTGGTGATCGCTTCCGAGGACTACCCCGAGGCTCCGGTCAAGGGCGACGTGATCAAGGGGCTGCAGGAGACCGGTGACGCGTACGTCCTGCACGCCGGGACCGCGCGGCAGGGCGACGACGTGGTCTCCGCCGGCGGTCGGGTGCTCGCCGTGGTCGGCCACGGGCCCGACCAGGAGAGCGCGCGCCAGGCGGCCTATGACCTCGTCGACCGGATCGAGCTGCGGGGCTCCCACCACAGGACGGACATCGCCCGATGAAGCACGTGCACTCCGGCAAGGTACGCGACCTGTACCAGACCGACGACGGCAACCTGCTGATGGTCGCCTCCGACCGCTTGTCGGCCTTCGACTACGTGCTGGAGCCCGAGATCCCCGACAAGGGGGCCATTCTCACGCAGATGTCGTTGTGGTGGTTCGACCAGCTCGAGGACGTCGTGCCCAACCACGTCCTGGGCAAGGGCGACGACGCCCGCAGCGTGCTGTGCAGGCCGCTGACGATGGTGCAGGTCGAGTGCATCGCGCGGGGCTACCTCACCGGCGGCGGGCTCAACGAATACCGCGCCGACGGCACGGTCTCCGGGGTCCGGCTGCCGGAAGGGCTCGAGGACGGCTCTCGGCTGCCCGAGCCGATCTTCACGCCGACCACCAAGGCGCCCATGGGGCAGCACGACGAGCCGATCTCGTACGAGCAGGTCGTCCAGGAGGTGGGCAAGGAGACCGCCGAGGAGCTGCGGCGGATCACCCTGGCCGTCTACACCCGCGGCGCGGAGATCGCCAGGGAGCGCGGCATCATCGTGGCCGACACCAAGATCGAGCTGGGCTGGGACGCCGACGGGGTGCTGACCCTGGGCGACGAGGTGCTGACACCTGACTCCTCGAGGTTCTGGCCGGCCGACGAGTGGCAGCCGGGCCGCACGCAGCCCTCTTTCGACAAGCAATTTGTACGTGATTGGCTGCTATCGCCCGAATCCGGATGGGACAAATCCTCCGGAAACCCCCCACCTGCGCTTCCTGACCACATCGTGGAGCGCACGAGGCAGCGATACCTAGAAGCATATGAGCGCATCACGGGGGCTTCCTTTAGCGGATGATTCGGCTGGGCCAGTTGGTGTTACCGACTACTGTTGGCCCGATCGAGCCTCACCGTTGATTTCAAGGAGCCGCACGAATGGTCCGTTACCGCGTGCGCGGTGGCAACGCACTGCGTGGAACCGCGTTCATCCAGGGCGCGAAGAACGCCGTGCTCCCCATGATCGGTGCGGCTCTGCTCGCCGCCAAGGGCCGCACCGTTCTCCGTAATGTGCCGATCATCGAGGACGTCCGCCGCGCGGTCGAGCTGGCCGAGGCGGTCGGCGCGTACGTCGAGCTGCACGAGTCCGAGCGCACGCTGGTCATCGACGCCTCCAGGCTGACCAGCGCCGTTCTGCCGGCAGAGATCGCCAGGCGCTTCCGCGGTTCCGTCCTGTTCACCCCCGCCCTGCTCCACCGGCTGGGCGAGGCGATCATCGAGGGCATCGGCGGCTGCAACCTCGGCAGCCGCAACCTCGACTTCCACTACCTCGGCTACAAGCGGCTGGGCGCGCTCGTGGACGAGGGCGAGACCGTCATCCACGTCAAGGCGTCCGGCCTGACCGGCGCGACCCTCTACCTCGACACCCCGTCCCACACCGGCACCGAGAACCTCATCATGGCCGCCGCCCTGGCCAAGGGCACCACCGTGATCGAGAACGCGGCCCTGGAGCCCGAGGTGCTCGACGTCATCGACATGCTGACCAAGATGGGCGCGCGGATCAGCGGCGGCGGCACGGGGTTCATCACCGTGGAGGGCGTGGAGGAGCTGCACGCCGTCGAGCACACGGTGATGCCCGACCGGCTCGACGCGGGCGTGTTCGCGATGGCCGCGGCGATCACCGGGGGCGAGCTGAGCCTGGTGGGCACGGGCCTCGACCTCGGCGTCGTCCGCTACAAGCTGGAGCAGATGGGCGTCGAGTTCGCCCGGCAGGGCGCCGTCCTGCACGTGCGGTGCGAGGGCCCGCTGCGCCCGATCAACATCATCACCGACACCTACCCCGGCTTCGCCACCGACCTGCAGTCGCCGATGATGACCGTCGCGGCGCTCGCCGACGGCACCAGCTACATCCACGAGCGCATCTTCGACGGCAGGTTCGCCCTGGCCGGCGAGCTGAACAAGATGGGCGCCAACGTCGAGGTCGAGGGCAGCCGGGCCATCGTGCGCGGCCGCACGCCGCTGATCGGCACCCAGGTGACGGCCCACGATCTTCGCTCCGGCATCGCCCTCGTGCTCGCCGGCCTCGCCGCCGAAGGTGAGACCCAGATCGACTCGGGATACCTCATCGATCGCGGCCACGCGCATCTCGCCGCCCGAATGCGCGCTCTCGGTGCGGACATTACACGAGAGATTTCAGAGCGCTAAAAAACGCCAGAAAAACCTCGTTGAGCTGCTAGGACATCTTGTCGGGCGGTCAACCTGAACGACTTTCCGGAAAAGTCGGGCGTGACATTACGGCCCCCGCGAGCGATCGTTCCAAAAGAGAGCACTGCAACGGACGGCAGGATGGGACGAACATTGGTCGAGAGGGCCGAAGAAACTCCCCGAGTGTCACGCCCGGGCGCTATGACACCGGACCTCACCATCGGCGTGGTCGGACCCCACGACCTGGTCGAGCGAGTCATGCTGATGGGTCATGCCGCGGCTCCGCTGCCGTGTCGCCTGGTCGCGGCCGCATACCGCGACGAACAGGAGGCGCCCGACAAGGTGACGCGGCTCGGACCCGGAGTCGACGCATGCTTGTTCGCCAGCCCGGTCCCTTATGACCTGGCCAGGCGTTCCGGTGTGCTGACGATGCCGGCGACGTACGTCCAACTCGGCGGAGCAGCACTGGTGGCGGCGTTGGCCAAGGCCGCGCTCGACACTCGCATCGACCCCCAGCGGGTCAGCATCGACGTGGTGAGCAGGGCCGATGTCGAGGAGGCGTACACCGACCTCGGCATCGCCGCGACGGACGTGCACAGCCGCGACGAGCCGGGTGCCACCGGCACGATCGCGGCCTACCACGAACGTCTGGCCAGGCAGGGGGCTACCACGGGGGCGCTGACGTGCCTGCCCGCGGTGGCCGAACGCCTGCACGCCGCGGGCGTACCGGTCATCAGGATCAGGCCGACCTCGGCGGCGGTCCGCACGGCGCTGCACACCGCGGCGCTGCTGGGGGCACACCACCGGCTGGAGGAGTCACAGCTCACCGTGGTGCTGGTGGAGGTGCCGACGCTGCGCGAACCCGTGCGGCGCGCGGCCCCCCGCTACTGGCGCGACGAGCTGCGGCTGTCGCTGCACCGGCTCCTGGTCCAGGAGGCGAACCGGATCAACGCCACCGTCTGGCCGATCGACGATCACAGCTATCTGGTTACCGCTACCAGAGGCTCGATCGCGGCGGCCACGGACGGGTTCAGGGTGTTGCCGTTCGCCGCCAGGATCAGGGACGAGCTGGGGCTGGCGGTCGAGGTCGGCGTGGGCATGGGGCGAACGACGCACGACGCGGAGTCGCACGCCCGGGCGGCACTGGCCCGCACGCAGGCGGGCAAACAGGCACAGGGATTCGCGGTGGACCGCGAGGGGCGGGCACTCATCCCGGCCCCGCGGATGCCACCTACCGGGTCCAACGCACTCAAACCGAAGGGGGTGGAAGTACTGGCCCGGCTGGCGGCCAAGCTCGAAGGCGGAGACACCGTGGTGGACGCCGAGGGCGCGGGCAAGATGCTGGGAGTGACGCCGCGTACGGCACGACGGTTGCTGCGCACGTTGGTTGACGAGGGACTCGCGTGGCCGCTACCGCCGAACCGCACACCGCAGCCTGGCCGTCCGCGCCAGCTGTACCGGCTGATCGTGGAGAAGCTCGGGCCCCGATGAGGGTCTCCCGGGACTGAGCGTTTCGGTGCCGGGCCGCCTCTCGGCACCGAGCGTCATGGGCGAGGTCCGCGCCCGCGGGGCACTTCGTGCTGCCCGCCGTACGGGCCTGAGGCGTCTCTTGAGGCTGGAAAAGCTCCCGGGGCTACCCTGATGCCCGGCCGGGAGCCGCCGCCCCTCTGTGTGCATTACGGAGTCGTGTGTGACTGCTGAGGGCTTTCGTATGACCTGGGGAACAGGATGGCATTGACAATCGATGTCATCTTTGCGAACTCTCGCATTGACTCTTGTGAACTCATTGGTTGACCCGTGTAGATCCGGGTATGTTCTCGGGTGCCCCCGATCGACGGGATTCGGACGGGGGCGCCAATTCTTTCAGGCGTCGATCTTCCGCCCTCGCCCGCGTTCTGGCTGAGCGTTTCTGGCCGAGGCGTCGCGGTTTCGCCCAACACCACGTGACTTGGCGCGTTTCCGCAGGTCGGAGGCCAGGGGCCGTGGTAGGGAAGCGGCCGGTTTCGGGCTGGTCCGTCCGGTGTTGCGGGCCGTGCGTGGTCAGCAGGCGCAGGCGATGCCGGACACCGGCGCCGTGAGGGCGTCAATGGGGCGCCGGGTGACGCCCGAGGCGGTCTCCACGGGGAAGCCCTCCCTCGCCCAGTACTCGAAGCCGCCGATCATCTCCTTGACCCGGTAGCCCAGCTTCGCGAACTCCAGGGCCGCCCTGGTGGCGCCGTTGCAGCCCGGGCCCCAGCAGTACGTCACGACCGTGGCCTCCCTCGGGACCAGGCCGGGCGCCCTCGTGGCGATCTCGGCGGTTGGGAGGTGCACGGCGCCCTCGATGTGGCCCTGGTCCCAGCTCTCCTGGCTGCGCGAGTCGACGACCACGACGCCGGGGACTCCCGCGGCCAGGTCGGCGGCCACGTCCGAGACGTCGGTCTCGAAGGCGAGGCGGGCGGCGAAGTGGGCGAGCGCGGCGGCGTTGTCGGCGGCCGGGACGGCGGTGACGGACATCGGAGGATCTTTCCCTTCGTCGCAGGTGGGTGACGCGAAGGATCCTGTCATTCGCCGCAGGCGGCAGGACAGTGGCGTGAAAGCCGCTGACCGCTAATATCCCGCCAGAGTGCGAGGTCTGATACCTGCGAGAGTTCTGTCGGGGCCGCCCGGTACAGTCATGAGCCATGCGTACGGACACCACTGACAGCCGCCCCACTGTCCTCGTCTGGGGCGCCCTGGCGGTCGTCTACGTGGTCTGGGGTTCGACGTATCTCGGCATCGGCATCGCGATCGAGTCGATCCCGCCCATGCTCAGCGGGGCCCTGCGGTTCATCACCGCCGCCGCCCTGCTCGCCGGCTTCCTGCTGATCCGGTCGGGGCCGTCGGCCTTCAGGATGACGCGCCGGCAGTTCCTGGGCGCGGCCGTCGTGGGCGTGCTGCTGCTGACCACCGGTAACGGGCTGCTGGCGGTGGCCGAGCAGTACATCTCCACGGGCCTGGCGGCGCTCCTGGTGGCCTCGGTGCCGCTGTGGCTGGTCGTGTTCAGGTTCGCCGTACGCGACCGCCCCAAGACGCTCACGCTCGCGGGCGTGCTGGTCGGGCTCGGCGGGGTCGCGGCGCTGTCGCTGACCGGCGCCGACGGCGGCAGCGGCGTCGGGATCGTGGTGGTCCTGCTCGGCTCGGTCTCCTGGGCCGTGGGCTCGTTCCTGTCGAGCAGGATCCAGATGCCCGCCAACGCGCTGGCCACCAGCGCGGTCGAGATGGTCGTGGGCGGCGCCGGGCTGCTGGTGGTCGGCACCGGGGTCGGCGAGCGGCTCGACGTGTCGGCCGTCACCACCAGGTCGTGGGTGGCGCTGGCCTACCTGATCCTGGTGGGGTCGCTGATCGGGTTCACGGCGTTCTCGTGGCTGCTCGGCAACGCCCCCATCTCGCTGGTGTCCACCTACGCCTACGTCAACCCGGCGGTGGCCGTCGCGCTCGGCGCGCTCCTGCTGGACGAGCCGATCACGACCCAGGTGATCGCCGGCGGCCTGGTCATCCTGGCCGGCGTGGCGCTGGTGATCTCAACCGAGCGGAAGAGACCGAAGAGCGTCCTCGAAGACGTCGACGGTGGCGGCGACGTCGGCCTCGGTGTGAGCGGTGGACAGGAACCACAGCCCGCGCGGCACCATGTTGACCCCGCGGTCGAGCAGCGCGGCGTGTAGGCGGGCCATCATGGCGCGGTCGGTCCTGGCGAAGTCGCGGTAGTCGCGTACCGCGGGCGCGTCGGTGAAGTACGTCTGGAAGACCGGCCCCGGCCCGTCCACCAGCATCGGGACCCCCACCCGGGCGGCGGCCTCGCGCAGGCCGGTCATGAGCTGCCGCCCCCGCGCGTGGAGGGTGCCATAGACCTCCTCGCGCTGCTCGTCCAGGATGCGCAGGGTGGCCTCGGCGGCGGCGATGCCGACGGGCTGGGAGTTGAACGTCCCGGCGTGGGCGACCTTGCCCGAGGAGATGGCGTCCATCACGGCCGCCCGCCCCGCCAGCGCGGACACCTGCATGCCGCCCGCCATCGCCTTGCCGAAGACCGACAGGTCGGGGCTGACGCCGAGGTACTCCTGGGCGCCGCCGGGGGCGAGCCGGAAACCGGTGATGATCTCGTCGAAGATCAGCAGGCTGCCGTGGCGGTCGCACAGCGCGCGCACGCCCTGCAGGTAGCCGGAATCCGGCTCGATGGCGCCGGTGTTGCAGAGCACCGGCTCCGTGACGACGGCGGCGATCTGTCCCGCGTGCTCGTCCATGAGGCGGCTGAGCGCGTCCAGGTCGTTCCAGGGGCAGATCACCAGGTCGGCGGCGGGCGGCTGACCCGCGGTGCCGGGGACGGCGCGCGGGTGGTCCTGCGGCCCCGCGTCGTCCAGGGACGGGTGCACGCTGTAGAGGACCGGGTCGAGCCAGCCGTGGTAGTGGCCCTCGAACTTGAGGATCTTGGGACGTCCCGTGAAGCCGCGCGCCAGTCGCCAGGCGGCGTGCGCGGCCTCGGAGCCGACGGTGTTGAAACGGACGCGCTCCGCCGAGGGCACCATCGCGCACAGCCGCTCGGCGACGCGGGTCTCCGCCGCGTGCTGGGCGGAGTAGACGATGCCGCGGGCCACCTGCGCGGCGACGGCCTCCACCACGGCGGGCGGGCAGTGGCCGAGCAGCGCGGGGCCCTGGCCGAGCACGTAGTCGGTGTAGACGTTGCCGTCGACGTCCCAGAGCCTGGCTCCCGATGCCCTGTCCACGTAGAGCGGCACGCCCGCGGTGCGGCGGGCGTCGCTGGAGACGCCGCCCGCGATGTAGCGCCGGGCAGTGGTGTAGAGGTCGCGGCTGACGTCCAGAGTGCGGGTCATGCCGACCATCAAACGGCGGCACCTCGCCCGGCCACAAGAAAGAGAGCAAGAAGCGGATCTAAGCGCAAATATCGGTGCTTGTGGAGGTCACAGGGCCTTGATGGGCTTACGGACATGTTTCTTGGACGCATTCGGCGCACTCCTTCCGGCCCCGTCGAAATGGTGGCCCGGCGCGCCCCCGGCGAGCTCGTGAGCCTGGCCGACGTGGGGTCTGACCCGGTGGCGGCCCTGGACTCGTACGGGCTCGACCGCCTGACCGAGCTGGTGGCCGGCCACGACGGCCCCACGCTGGACGAGAGCGCGGTGATCTTCGAGCCGCCCGTCGCCACCTGCACGAAGATCTGCTGCCTGGCGCTGAACTACCAGGAGCACGCGGACGAGAGCGGCCTGGAGGTGCCGCCGGAGCCGGTGCTGTTCTTCAAGCCGCCGTCCGCGCTCGTGGGCCACGGCCGGCCGGTCATCGCCCCCGCCCGCACCCGCCACCTGGAGCACGAGGTGGAGCTGGCCGTGGTCATCGGCAAGGTGACCAGGGACCTGCCGGCCGAGCGCTGGCGCGAGGCCGTCGCCGGATACACCGTGATCAACGACATGACGGCCCGCGACCTCCAGCTGGCCAACATCGCCCGCAACGTGCCGTGGGACCAGTCGAAGGGGTTCGACACCTTCGCGCCCGCGGGGCCGTACCTGGCGACGGTGGACGAGGTGCCCGACCCGCAGGCGCTGGAGCTCACCTTGGAGGTGGACGGCGAGGTCAGGCAGCGGGCCAACACCCGGCAGATGGTCTTCGGGCTGCCCCGGCTCATCGCCGACCTGTCCGACGGGATGACGCTGATGCCGGGAGACCTCGTTGCGACCGGCACCATCGCCGGGATCGCCCCCCTCAAGGACGGCGACACCATGCGGGCCACGGTGGAGGGCATCGGGACGCTGGTGAATACGGTCAAATTTCGGTCCGCCTAAAGTAGACGCATGACCTACGCCGTGGCTGCCCTGGTGGACATCGACGACTTCATGGTTTCCGAGAAGACCCGTGGCCGGCCATGGGCGCTGCGCCAGCTCCAGCGCGCCGACCACGCGGTGCGCGCCGCCGCGAGCGCCCGCCGCGACGCGACCTGCCACTCCCTGCCCCCGGAGGAGTGGCTGATCGTGTTGTCGGGCGCCGACCCGGGCGCGCTGATGTCCGACGCGGAGGAGCTGGCCGAGGAGCTGCGGACCAGGATCGTCCGCGAGACGGCGTGGACGGCCACGGTCAGCCTGGGCGCGCCCAGCCTCGAACACGTCGCGGCGGAGCGGGACGCGCGGCGGGTCAACGACTACAAGCTCGTGCTCGGCGGCGACCGGGTGATCGCGCCGCCCGCGTACGAGAGCGCCGCGCCGGCGCCTCCGGTGCGCATCGAGCAGGAGCTGACCAGGAGGGTCCGCGCCGGTGACCGCAACGGCGCGGCGGGGCTCCTGGCGGGGTGGGTCGACAGGTGCGCCCGGGAGCCCGGGGTCGACCCGCGCACGCTGCGCAACTGGCTCATCGGGCAGCTGCTCTTCGTGGTGGACGTGGCCAACCGGACCAGGCTCGCCGACGGGTCGACGGACTGGGTGGAGGCCTGCGCCCGGCTGCCGATCGAGGACATCATCATGGTCGGAGACATCCACGAGCGCTCCTACCTGCACATCTGGCTGCGGGAGACGCTGGGCCGGCTCATGCCGGCCGCGCCCCGCCGTGACGTGCTCGCGCTGGCCGAGGCGTACCTGGCGGAGCACTACACCGATCCCGGGCTGCGCCTGGCGACCGTGGCGGAGGCCGTGAGCGCGAGTCCGTACTACATCTCGCACCTGTTCGCGGAGGAGCGGCGGACGACGTTCCTGCGGCACCTGACCGGGCTGCGGCTGAGGCACGCCCGCCGGTTGCTGTCCACCTCGGCGCTGCCGGTGGACGTGATCGCCGCGCACACCGGCTACCCGACCGCCAAGGCCCTGCGCAGCGCGTTCAGGCGGTACGTCGGCTGCTCCCCCACGGAATACCGCAGGGCCGGGCTCCGGCCCGGATCGTGATCAGGAGGACGTGCATGGACCTGGCGATCGACGGCGGGCAGACGGGCCTGCGGATCGGTCTGGCCGAGTCGGGGCGGATCCAGGAGGTCCGCGAGCTGCCCGGCCTGTCGTACGCGGAGGGCTCCCCGGTCGAGGCCGTGCTGGAGCGGATCGGGACGGACTGGGGACAACTCGGCACCGTCTGCCTCGGGCTGACCACGATCCTGGACGACCCGGACAGGCTGGCCGGCCGGCTGCTCTCCATGGCCCGCCGCGTGCTGATCACGACCGATGTGGTCACCTCACACGCGGGGGCGTTCGCGGGCGGCCAGGGTGTGGTGCTGGCCGCGGGCACCGGAGCGATCGCCCTGGGCGTGGGTGACGGCATCCGGCAGGTGGACGGCTGGGGCTACCTCTACGGCGACGCGGGCAGCGGCTTCTGGATCGGCCGCCGCGGCCTCGACGCCGCCTTCCGGGGCTTCGACGGGCGCGCGGAGCCCGGCCCCCTCACCGAGCGCGCCCAGGCCGTGTTCGGCGACCTGGCCGGCCTGCCCGAGCGCCTCTACCTCGCCCCCGACGCGGTGGCGCGGATCGCGCGCTTCGCCGTCCACGTCCTGGAGCTGGCGCGAGATCCGACGGCCCGCGCCATCGCCCAGGACGCGGTCCGCGAGCCGGCAGGAGACCCCGCGGCCCGCGCCATCGCCGAGGAGGCGGCCCGCGAGCTGGCGGGCACGGTGGCGGCGGCGGCCCGCTGCTTCGCGAAGGACGCGGCGGTGCCCGTCGCCTGGACCGGCCGCCTGCTGCGCGACCCCGGACTCCGCGCCGGCTTCGAGGCGGAGCTGGCCCGGCTGCTCCCCCGAGCGGCACTCCGGCCCCCTGCGGGCGACAGCCTCGCGGGCGCCGCCCTGCTGGCCGCCTCCACGGGACCGAGCCGCTACGAGACGATGATCAGAACGGCGGAACGATGAGAGTGGGACACGGCACCGCCGAGCTGCCCGTGCCGGACGGCACGCCGATGGGCGGTTACATCGACCGGCCGGGGCCGTCCACGGGCCTGGCAGACCCGCTGTCGGTCAGCGCGGTGACCTGGTCGGACGGCGGGAGGCGGTTCGCGCTGGCGATCGCCGACGTCATCTGCGTCAACGAGGACCTCGCCGCGCGGGCCAGGCAGGCGGCCGGATGCGAGCTGTGGCTGGCGGCGAGCCACACCCACGCGGGCCCCGAGACCGGCTGCGTGCCGGGCGGCGGGCCGACGCCGGAGCCGTGGCTCGGCCTGATCACCGAGGCGGTCCGCACGGCCGTCCGGCGGGCGATCGAGGCCGAGCGGCCGTGCGAGGGCGTGGTGCACCGCGGCGAGCTGCACGGGGTCGGCGCCGATCGGAGCAGACCGGGGGCGCCGGCCGTGGTGCCGCTCGACCTGATCGCCGTGCGCGACGGCGGGCTCGCCGGGGTGCTGGCGGTGCTTCCCGTGCACCCCACCGTGCTGCCCGCGGCCAACCGCCTGGTCAGCGCCGACCTGGTCGGAGCCGTACGCCGGAGCTTGGGGCGGCGGCTCGGCGAGGACGTCTGGGTGGCGGTCGCCACCGGGGCGGCCGGCGACATCAGCACCCGCCACACCCGGCGCGGCCAGGACGTGGCGGAGCTGCGGCGCCTGGGCGAGCTCGTCGCGGACCGCTGCGCCGAGCTGCTGGCGGGTCCGGGGACCCCGCTCTGGCAGGACGGACCCACCGACCTCTTTTGGGCCACGCGACGGCTGACGCTCGAAGCCGCCGCCACGACGGCCGACGAGGCGGCGCTCCTCGCCGGGTACGAGCGGGCCGCGGCGTCGGGTGACCCGGTCGCCGCCCGCCTGGCCCGCAGCAGGCTCGAAGGGCTGCGGGCGCGCACCGCACCGCCCGTCCGCACGAGCGTGGACGTGAACGTCGCCCGCCTCGGCGGGCTCGCCCTCGCCGGGCTCCCCGGCGAGCCCTTCCTCGCCGTCGCCGAGCGCGTCGCCGACCGGCCCGGCGAGCCGACCGTGGTCCTGGGCTACGTCAACGGCTATCCCGGATACCTCCCGACGGCCGCCGCCTACCGGCGCGCCGAGTACGAGGTCCTGGCCAGCCAGGTGGCCCAGGGCAGCGCCGAACTCATCGCCGAGACCGCACGAAACCTGCTGGAGGACCTGTGATCGACCAGAGCTCGTACGCGCTGATCGCCGGATCGGCCGTGGACCGGCTGCTCACCGCCGAACGCGACGCGATCGAGCGGGCCGGCGCGCTGATCCACGCCTCGTTGCGGGCGGGCGGGGTGCTCCAGGCGTTCGGCACCGGCCATTCGAGGTCCGTCGCGCTGGAGCTCACCGGCCGGGCGGGCGGCCTGGTGCCGGTCAACCAGCTCGGCATCCGCGACCTCGCCTACTACGGCGACGCCTCGCCGCGCGACATCCTCGACCCGAAGATCGAGCGCGAGCCCGGCCTCGCGGCACGCGTCTGGCAGCTGGCCGACATCCGGCCCGAGGACGTCTTCGTGATCATCTCGAACTCCGGCGGCAACGCGGCGATCGTCGAGATGGCCCGCCTCGCCGTGCGGCACGGGCACCCGTCGATCGCCATCACCTCCCGCGCGCACACCGCCGAGGTGGCCGTCGAGGAGCGGCTGGCCGACCTCGCCCAGGTGGTCATCGACAACGGGGCGCCGTACGGTGACGCCACGCTGCCGCTGCCGGGCGGCGACGCCGCCTGCGGCGTCTCGACGCTCACCGGCGTGCTGGCCGCGCAACTCCTGGTCGCCGAGGTCGTCGGCCGCTTCCTCGCGGCCGGCGAGCCGCCGCCCGTCTTCAAGTCGGCCAACACCCCGGGCGGCGACGCGCACAACGCCCGGCTGCTGGAGAGGTACGGCCCGCGCGTGCGCCTCGGCGACGCCTAACTCCGCACGAGCCGGTACGGCTGGCGGGGCCGGCCCGCCTGGGTGCCCTTGACCGGGGGCATCGGCCAGGCCAGCCCCTCCTCCGCGAGGCTCTGCAGGACCCGGCGGGCGCTGCGCGGGGAGATCGACAGCACGTCCGCGACGATCTCGGCGTCGACCACCATCGAGTCGCCGTCGTGGAGGCCCTCCACCAGGCGTTCGAGCAGCTTGGCCGCCTTGGTGGCGACGATCGGCTCGCTGTCCTGCCGCTTGCGCCGGCGTACCGGTAGCGACAGCACGGTGCCGTCGCCCCCGACCAGATAAGCGGCGGTCGCCCCCGCGTTGCGGGCCTTCTCCACGGCCGCCATCGCGTTGGCGTCGGCGTCGCGGGCCGTGCTGCCGAGCCCGATGCCGACCTCGACGTCGACCCCCACGTCGGAGCGGATCCGGTCCATGAACGGCGCCATCCTGAGCCCCTCGGTGGCCTGGCCGAGAGCGCCGACGGTGGCCGTGACGACGTAGCCGTTCTCGTCGCGGGGCGCCACGGTGGCGCCCATCAGCCGCGCGTCGGCGAGCAGCGAGCGGTGCAGCGACAGCTTCAGCTCCTGCTGCCAGTAGTTGCCCGGCCCGGAGTAGCTGGGCTTGGCGGAGGCGGCGAGCTCGACGACCACGATGGCGATCTGCGCGTCCTCCAGCCTGCTGCCGGTGCCGAGCAGGGCGGCGGTGTTGAGCGCGAGGCGCAACGTGTGGGAGGTCGGCAGCAGGCGCAGCACGGGCACGCCGGCGGCGGCCAGCTTGTTGGCGACGCTCCTTATCGTGGTCAGCGCCGCGGTGGTCTCGCCCTGGCGGTAGAGCTCCTCGTGGAAGGCGCTGAAGCCGCGCGCCGACTCGGGCCGGTCGTACTCGGAAAGGTGCACGCCGGCCGTGCTCACGCCGATCTCGCCGTACGCCTCGTCCACGTCGGCGGCGGGCAGCGAGTCGATGCTCACCCTGGCCGGGTCGACCTCGTGGCCGATCACCCCGCGCAGCAGGCTGGCGTACAGGCTGGCCCCGCTCATGGGCACGAACGTGGCGGGGACGGTCAGCTCGCCCGCCTGCCTGGCCAGGTCGTGCTGGAGGGGCCCGGTGAACAGCACCACGTCGATGCTGTCGGCGATCCTCGAGAACTTGTCGTAGGTCTCGTGCTCCTCGGCATGAGGCGCGCCGACCAGCCGCCAGTCGGCCGCGGCCGGCAGGCCGGCGCCGATCATCATGATCTGTTCGACGAGATCGTGCGGTCCCACGACACCGATCGTCACCCTGGGCCGCGACTCCGAACGCAGCCGATCCATGATCTTGATCACCCCAGTCCGGATCTCCACTGAAGCAAGCGGGTCATCGTCGCACCGAGCACCGCGGCCTGGTCCCCTTCTGCGAGGCCACTGAAGATTACCCTCCCCAGCGAGATCCGAAGATCGATGAAGGGGAAGTCGGACCCGTAGACGACCCGGCCGGCACCGAGTTCCCGCACCATCCTGGCGATGTCGGGCCCGGTGTTGAAGGACCCGCACACCTCCAGGATGACCCCTGAGCGCCGCTGCGCCACCTCGATGGCCCGCTCGATGCCCAGCGGGGTCGCGCCCGCGTGCCCCGCGATGATCACCACGTCGGGGTGCTCCGACGCGACCGCGTCCACCGCGGCCAGGTCGTTGTAGGGGGAGCCGTCGTAGGTGTGGGTGAGCACCGGGCAGCCGGTGCGCTGCGCGAACTCCCACACGCCGGCGTAGCGCCTGCCGGTGAGCGGATAGTCGTGCAGGTCGGGATGGATTTTGATGCCGCCGAAGCGTGGATCGGCGCTCCACTTGGCCAGTTCGCCGTCGGGGTCCTGCCAGGGGTTGATCGTCAGGTATCCGGTGAAGCGGTCCGGCGCGCGCTCCACAGCCTCGGCGGTCGCGGCGTTCCCCGCCGCCGCGTCGAGCTGGATCGCCAGGTGGCTGGAGATGACGGCGTGCGCCACGCCGCACCTGTCCATCACCCTGACCATCGCGTCAGGGGACGCCTCGGGGATGAAGAACAGGCTGTAGGGGCCGGCGTGCGCGTGCGCGTCGACGATCCGGACGCTGGTCTGCGGGCGGCGCTGCCACAGCGCCGAGGCGATCGCGTTCACACCGCCCCCACGGGCAGCAGCTCCAGCAGGGTGCCGGCGCCGATGGCGGCCACGGCCGCGTCGTCGAGCTCGGCCCACAGCAGCCGGGTGACCGCCTCCGCGGGGTCCCTGAGCGGCGCTCCCGTGCCGAAGACGAGACGGCGCTCGCCGTACCGCTCGACGAGCCATTCAAGCCCGCAGTGCGAGGACAGGTTGGCCAGCCCCAGGTAGACGTTGCCGGTGCGGGAGAGCACCCCGGCCGCCTGCCTGAGCTGGCGGTAGCCGATCGCGCCGACCACGACCCGCAGCTTCGGGTGCGCGCCGGCGACGGACTCGACGGCGGACCAACCGGTCTGGGCCGCGTCCACGAGCAGCGGCAGCCCGGCCTCCGCGACGGCGGCGAGCATGGCCGCGCAGTCGCGGCCGGCGAGGTCGTAGCCGTGGTCGGCGGGGTAGGCGCGGACGGCGCACACGCTGCCCTCCAGTGCCCCGGTCACGAACTCGTCCGGCGTGCCGGTCTCGCCGCAGGTGCCGGGCAGCATCACCCAGCACGGGCGCAGCCTGGGCCGGCCGGCGACCAGGTCGAGCAGCTCCCTGTTGCCCGTCGCGGGGTCGTGCAGCCACGACAGGGTGTGGCTGACCACGGCCTCCGCGATGCCGAAGCGGTCCATCCTGTCCAGCGCCTCCGTGATCGAGCCCGTGCCCACGTCCCTGCGGGGATAGCGGCCGAGCATCGCGTCAGCGTCGATCAGCATGACCCTCCAATTCTCTGGGCCAATCTTCGGGGACAGAGGGGGGTTCGTCGCGGTAGGGGAAGATGCCGACGGTGAACCTGCCGTCGGCGCGCCGCAGGCCGAGCGAGTGGATCTCGCCGTACTCGGCGGTCCTGGTGGCGGGGTCGGGGATCCTGGCGGGGCCCGTCCCGTACAGCACCTCGTCGGGTGGTTCAAGCGGCACCACCAGGATTCCCGGGCCACGGGTGCCCGCGAACCCGCCGTCGCGTTCGACCCACGGCGACAGGCCGTGGATCTGCCAGATCGCCTCCGCGTCGATCCGGTCGGTGACGATCCAGTACGGGTCGTCGCCCTTGACGAAGACGATCTCGCGGTCGTGGCGCGCGCTGTAGCCGTGGTGGTGCCCCGCGAAGACGTCGGCCTGCGCGGAGACGGAGAACAGGTCACAGGCGGCGCGGCGGTCCTCGGTGTAGCCCTCGCCCGGGACGAGCAGCGTGTTGTGCGCCCTGGTCGCCTGGTACCAGTCGTAGTAGCCGGGGTCGTCGTAGGACGGCGGGCCGCCCCCTTCCCAGGCCAGCGGCACGCCCCAGCCCGACAGCACGAAGTCGAGCGCCGCGTGGTGGCTGTGCGGTTCGAGCTCGTGCCCGACGTAGGGGCCGTAGTTGACGACGGTGTGGAAGTCGCCGTGGCGGAAGGTGGCGTAGCCGCTGGCCTCCAGGTTGTGCGAGCCCTTGGCCGGCTCGACGCCCTCCGGCCAGATCAGGCCGCTGTCCTGCAGGTGCGGCACCCAGCCGCCGGAGGTCATCAGGACGCTCAGCCAGCGGTACATGGCCTGGCGGCGCGGATGCCGCGCCAGCGCGGGCTCGACGGCCACGGCCCGTTCGAGGTTGTCCAGGCACATGAGGTGGTAGCTGGGCGAGCGCTCGTGGTGGCCGCCGTCGGCGCGCACGTCCTGTTCGAGGTGCTCCAGGACGCGGGCCAGGGCGACCTCGGCCCACTGCCCCGCCTCGGGGAGGTCCGCGAACACCCTGGCCGTGTGCAGCAGCTCGCACGCGTTGACGAACTGCCAGTTGCCGTGGCGGAACTCGTCGTGCTCCTCGGCCGACCACCTGGCGCCGCCGACGACCGTCTTCATCATCCGCAGCCAGCACTCGTCGCTCAGCGCGGGCTCGTCCGCGAAGACGGCCAGCGCCTCGGTGACGTACATGGCGCGGGCGCGGACGCCGAGCGAGTACCAGACCACGTCGAGCCCCGGCCAGTCGCCCTCGACCCGGTCGCGGTCGTCGTACCACTGGCGGAACAGGCGGTCCCACTCGGCGGCGTAGCGGGGGTCCGCGGTCCCGGCGTAGGCCGTGATCAGCGGGGACATCCAGCGCAGGTAGTGGAAGCCGTACAGCAGCGAGCGGCCGTGGCCCTTGTCCAGGAAGTCGACCTCGATGCCGAGCAGGGCGTCCGCGCCCTCCGCGCCGAGGGCCGCCGGGACCGGCCGCCGCCGGCGCCAGACCCTGGCCTCGGCGACGCCGCCCGCTCCGAGCGCTTCCAGCAGCGCCTCGTCGGTGATGTGCCGCATGCGCGTGGGATGCACATGCGGCGGTTTCTCTACGAACATGCCACCGGCCGTCCCGTACGTGCGGACTCGTGCGCGGCGGCGAGCACGGCGGTCACGTGCCGCGAGCTCTCCACGCTGACCAGCGGCTCGGCGCCGGTGCGGGCGCAGTCCACGAAGTGGTGGATCGCGTCGCGGTAGGCGCCCGCCGGGATGCCGTGGACGACCCGCTGGAGCATGTTGCGCGGGTAGGAGTAGGACTTCTCGGTGGCGAGCTGGATGTTCTCCTTCTGCCGGTCGAGCTGGATGACGCCCGACTCGCCGGCCACGGTGATGTAGCTGTCCACCATGGTCGGGAAGGTGTTCGGGTAGATCCAGGCCGACTCGAAGGTGGCCACGGCGCCCCGGCTGAAGCGAGCCTGGATCTGCATCGCGTCGGGAGTGTCGATGCCCATCCCGCGCAGCTTGCCGTGGCGGGCGGTGGCGAACACCTCCACCACGTGGTCGTCGTAGAGCCAGGTGACCAGGTCGATGTCGTGGCTCGACAGGAACCAGGCGCACGTCGTCTGATCGGCCCAGCCGATCATCTCGGTGGGCACGTGGATCGTGTCGTCCTTGCGGGCGTAGCCCACGACCGGTTCGCCGATCAGCTCCATCTGCTGCTTGGCCTGCGCGTACGCGGGCACCCAGCGGTGGTTGAACAGGCACATCGCGGTGACGCCCGCCTGCCGGATCGCGGCCACGGAGCGGTCGGCGTCCTCGACCGTGGTCGTGAACGGCTTCTCGACCAGGATGTGCAGCCCGGCCTCCGCGGCCGCCACCATCACGTCAGCGTGCAGGTGGTCGGGGGTGGTGATCGACACGGCGTCCACCGTGCCGGAGGCGATCAGCTCCCGGTAGCCGGGGTAGACCGCCGCCTGCGGGGCGGCGTCGAGAGGACGGCGCGCGACGGCGGTGACCTCGGCGTCCGGGTGGGCGGACAGGACCTCGGCGTGGCCGCGACCCATGATCCCGGCGCCGACGATCCCGACTCTGAGCTTAGGCAAGTGCGTCATTCCATTGCTTCTCTGCGGCGTCGAGCGCCTCCTTGGCGCTCTTGGATCCCTGGAGGAAGGCCCTGATCTCCTCGGACAGCGACTCTCCGAGCTCGGCGTCCTTGGCCGTGCCCAGCGGGACGTACTCCAGCTTCGGCAGACCCTTGACGATCACGCGGCGGGCGACGTCCATCGGGGAGTCGCCGGTGATGTCCGCGAAGAAGGCGTCCTTGGTGGAGGAGATCGTCGACGGGTAGATCGGCACCAGCTTGCAGAACGCGAGCTGGTTGGCGCCGTTGGTGAAGAACTTGACGAACTCGGCCGCCGCCCGCTGGTGCTTCGACGCCTTGGGGATGGCCACGGTCTGCTGGGCGAGCAGCAGGTATCCGCCGGTCTTGGTCTGGACGGGCTCGGTGACGAGCAGGTCCTTGTAGATGTCGGGGGCGTTCTTCTCGACGTTGACCAGCGTCGCCGCCGACGCGCTCGCCGCCATCGCGATCTGGCCGTTCTCCAGGGTCTGCGGGTAGTTGCGGACGTCCTTGGAGACCGATCCCGGCGCGATGCCGTGCTTGTCGTAGCTCGCCTTGAACGTGTCCAGCAGCTCGGCGACCTCGGGCGTGTTGAACGTCGCCTTCTTCTTGTCGGCGCTCAGCAGTTCGACGCCGTAGTAGCGCAGCACCGAGGCGGCGTTGACGCCGGGGATGTCGTTGCTGCCGTAGACCTTGGTCTCGGCGTAGACCTTGTCGGCCAGGGCGAGGGCCTCGGTGTAGGACTTCGGCGGGGCCTTCTCGTCGAAGCCCGCCTTGCTGACGACGGACTTGCGGTAGATGCCCACGGGGGTGCCGCCGTTGTACCAGGGCACGGCGTACAGCTTGCCCGACACGCGCAGCGAATCGACCAGGTTCGGCTGGAAGTCGGCGAGGTCGGCGGGCTTGAGCAGCTCGTCGAGCGGGGCCAGCGACGGGGTGAAGCGGCCGAGGTCGGAGGAGGCGATGTTGACCGCGTCGGGGACGTCGCCGCTGGCGACCGCCGCGAGCAGCTTGGTCGCGATGTCCTGCCCGGGCACGTCGACCCACTTGACGGTGACCTTGGGATGGTCCTTCTGGTATTGGGCGATCAGCCCGTCGATGTAGGCGCCGAAGTTCTTCTTCAGGTTGATCGTCCAGAACTCGACCTCCCCCTCGAACGGCTGGTCGTCCGCCTGTCCCCCCGACGTGCTGCCCGACGTTCCGGCGACGCAGCCGGACGACATGAGAGCCAGCGCGAGCGCGCCTGCCCCCAACGCTCTTCTTCTCAACATCGGGGGACCTCCTGAGAATTATGGCCGTCCTTAATAATTCTTTCGGCACAATGACACTTCGGCGGCCGAGCCGTCAAGGGTCCCTGCTCAGATCCGCTCTTGACGGTCGAGATCGGCCATCTATAGTCTGCGTCCAAATTCTGGCCAACTCTTATCGAGGCTTTGGGCGTCACTATTAAACACTGAAGGATGTGAGGCCGGTGGCCGCCAGCCGGATCCCAGGGCAGCGCTGGTACACGCCGTACCTCTTTCCCCTACCGGCCCTCGTGCTGTTCGGGGTGTTCTTCGCCTGGCCGGCCGTGACCGCGGTCCAGCTCTCCTTCACCGACTACGACGGCGTCAGCCCGCCCGTCTTCACCGGGCTGGACAACTTCGTCAAGATCCTCGGCGACGCCCAGTTCTGGACCGCCCTGCGCAACTCGCTGGTGTTCCTCGTGGGCCTGTTCCCGCTGCTCGTCGTGCTCCCGCTGCCGCTGGCCGTACTGGTGAACCAGAAGCTGCCCGGCATCAGGACGTTCCGGATGCTCTACTACCTGCCGGTCGTGACCTCGATGGTCGCGGTGGCGGTGGCCTGGAACTACGTCTTCCACCAGCAGGGCGTCGTCAACTGGCTGCTGACCGGCATGGGCATTCTGGACGAGCCCATCCAGTACCTCCTCGACCCCGTCTGGGCGCTGCCCGCGCTGATCCTGGTCGAGGGCTGGAAGAACATGGGCGTCTACATGATGGTCTACCTCGCCGGCCTCCAGACGATCCCGTCGGACCTCTACGAGGCCGCCAAGATAGACGGCGCCAACGGCTGGCACCGCATGCGGCGCATCACCGTCCCGCTGATGGTCCCCTACATCGCGGTCACCATCACCATGGCCATGCTCGACGCGATGCAGGCGTTCACGACCGTCTTCGTGATGACCAAGGGCGGCCCGCAGGACGCCACCCTGATGCTCGGCTACTACATCTGGGCCGAGGCGTTCGAGAAGTACGACATGGGCTACGCCAGCGCCGTCGGCCTCGTCCTGTGGGTCCTGCTGATCGTGATGGCCCTGCTCAACTATCGGCTCACCAGCGGAAGGAGGGAAACCCGTTGAGTTGGTGGATACGCCGCGCGGGCATGTACGTGCTGCTCACCGCGATCGCCCTGGTGTTCGTCGGCCCCTTTCTCATCCTGCTGTCGGCGGCGTTGAAACCGGCCGGCCAGGCCGTCTTCTCCTTCCCGCCGGACATCATCCCCAGGCCCCCGGTGCTCACCTGGGCCAAGGAGGCGTGGACGGCCATCCCGTTCCCGCGCTACCTGCTCAACTCGGCGTTCCTCGTGGTCGTGATGGTGCCGCTCTACATCCTGGTGTCGGCACTGTGCGCGTACCCGCTGGCGCAGATGGTCTTCCGCGGCCGAAGCCTGATCTTCTTCGCGATCCTCGCCACCATGTTCCTGCCTGGCGAGGTGATGCTGCTGCCGAGGTTCCTGGTGGTCTCTCAGATCGGGATGGCCGACAGCTACCTGGGCGTGATCCTGCCCGGCCTGCTCTCGGCGTTCGGGATCTTCCTGCTCCGGCAGACCTTCGCCGGGGTGCCGCGCGAGGTGGTGGACGCCGCCAGGACCGACGGCTGCCACGAACTGCGCATCTTCTGGCACGTCATGCTGCCGGCCGCCCGCCCCACCCTGGCGATCCTCGGCGTCTTCGGCTTCATCTCGGTCTGGAACAGCTTCATCTGGCCGATGGTCGTGCTGAAGGACTCCTCCCTGTATCCCATCTCGCTGGGGATCGCCTACCTGGCCGGAATCACCGGCACCGACATCCGCAGCCTGGCGGCGGGCACGATCATCTCGATCCTGCCCGTGGTCGTCTTCTTCATGATCATGCAACGACACGTCCTCGAAGGCATGCGCGGCGCTGTGAAGAGCTGACGCCGCCCCCGTTGTGAAAGGGTCACCCATGCTCACTCGCCGTCAATTCGGCCTGGGCGCGCTCTCCCTCGGCGCCCTGGCCGCACTGCCCGGCACGGCCCGCGCCGCGGCGGGCTACGACTACACCAAGCGCGAGACGTTCGACCTGTTCGACAAGGTGTTCCACGAGAGCGGCAACGTCGGCCAGCCCACCGACACCAACGAGGCGGGCGGTCTCGGCTGGGGCGCCTCCTACGTGATGGCCGCCTACATCAGGATGTACGAGGCCTACCACGCCACCACCTACCTGGACCGGCTCATCCACAACGCCGACCTCGTGCTGGGCAATCGCGACTCCGAGCGCGGCGTCACCGACTACCGCGGCCTGTCGCTGCCCGCCTGGCGCAGCATCGTCTACAGCGCGGGCGGCGTGAGTCTGCTCGACGCGTCGGGGCAGCCGCTCCTGGAGGTACGCAGCGCCCTCGTCAACGTCAACGACGCGGTGGCGACCGTCCGGGCGGGCACCTCGGAGGGGCGGTTCACGCTGGAGGTGAGCAACCCCGTCAAGAACAAGGTGTCCACCTTCACCGACCTGACGATGGACCCCGCCAGCCCCGACTACGCCGTGAAGCGGATCCTCGACGCCTACCCGTCGCCGACCATGGTGACGTCCAAGGACCTGCGCACCTCGCCGGCGGGGGCGACGACGCCGGCGCTGGGGACGTTCAAGCTGGCCGCCGCGCCGGTGATCTTCTCGGTGCACACCGGCATGATCACCTACCCGCTCGCGTCGTTCGTCCGGATCGTCCGCCGGGACCCGCGCCTCTGGCGCAACGCCCGCTACCGGGCCAAGGCCGCCGAATACCTCCAGGCCTGCCGGGACGCCGCGGCCGTGCACGACCCCGAATGGGTGGCGGACGGCTACTACATCTGGCCCAAGGGCATGCCCGTCCCCTACGACGGCGTCGAACAGCCGATCAACCAGAGCGTCGCCCTCGGCCAGACGTACGCGGAGCTGGCGGCGGCGACCCGCGACCCGTTCTACCGCGACCGCACCAGCCGGCTCGCCGCCACGTTCGCCCGCGACCTCAAGGCCAACGACAAGGACGCCTACTACTGGCCGTACTGGCCCAGCTTCGGCAAGCTCTACAGCGGCTACACCAAGGCCGACGGCGTCTCCGAGTGGACCCCGTCCTACGGCACGCCGCCCAAGGGCGGGCAGCAGATCGAGGACCTCAGCCACGGCGGCATCGACGTCGAGTTCGCCGCCGCCGCGCACCGATTCGGCCTCGCCTTCACCGACGCCGACATGGGCCGCTTCGCCCGCAGCTACACCAAGAACATGGCCACCACCGACAACGGCGTGGCGACGACCTTCCTGAGGGTGGACGGCACCGGCGGCCTGGCCGCCGCCGGGCAGTACCTCCAGGCGCCGCGCTACATGCCGGTGGCCAAGTGGGACCAGGCCCTGTTCACGCACGCGCTGGCGGTTTACGTCGACCACGCCGTCGAGTCGCAGTACGGCTCCACGCTGCTGTCGGTGGCCTACCTCAACTGGCAGGCCAACCGCTGATCAGCCGCGGAAGGCCGCGGCGGCGGTGAGGAACGCGTCGTTCGCCTCGGGGGAGCCGATGGACACCCGCGCGCCCTCCCCGGCGAACGGCCGCACCGCCACGCCCTCCACGGCGCAGGCGGCCGCGAAGTCGAGGGTGCGCTCACCGAGCCGGAGCCAGACGAAGTTGGCCTCGGTGGGCGGCACCGTCCAGCCCTGGGCGATGAGGGCCTCGCGGACCCTCGTACGCTCCTTGACCACGTGCTCGACCCGCTCCAGCAGCTCGTCCTCGGCCTTGAGGGAGGCGACGGCCGCCACCTGGGCGAGGTGGTTGACCGCGAACGGGATGATCGTCTTGCGGATCGCCGTCGCCACGGGCTCGTGCGCGATCAGGTAGCCGACCCGCAGGCCCGCCAGCCCGTACGCCTTGGAGAACGTGCGCAGCACGCACACGTTCGGCCGGTCGCGGTAGAGCGTGAGGCCGTCGGGGACGTCCTCGTCACGCACGTACTCCCGGTAGGCCTCGTCCAGCACCACCAGCACGTGCTCGGGTACCCGCTCAAGGAACGCCTCCAGCGCGCCCCGGCGGATCGAGGTGCCGGTCGGGTTGTTCGGGTTGCACACGAACACCATGCGCGTGCGCTCGTTGATCGCCTCCGCCATGGCGTCCAGGTCGTGGTCCTCCCCGGCCAGCGGCACCATGACCGACTTCACGCCGGCGAGGTCTGCCAGCAGCGGGTACGCCTCGAACGACCGCCACGCGTAGACGACCTCGACCCCGGGCTCCCCGATCGACTCGAACAGCTGCTGCGCCACCGTGACGGACCCCGCGCCGAGCGCGATGTTGTCGGCCGGCACGCCGAACCGCTCCGCGATGGCCTCCGTCAGCCCGACCGCGCCGGGGTCGGGGTAGCGGTTGATCTGCCGCGCCCCCTCGGCGATCGCCTCGACCACGGACGGCAGCGGGTCGTACGGGGATTCGTTGGAGGACAGCTTGTACGACCGGCCGTCGGGGGTCGCTACGACCTTGCCCGGCTTGTAGGCGGCCATGGTGTCCAGGATGTGGCGGAAACGAGGCATACCCCAACCATATGAGGCCAGGCAGGCCGAGGCATCACCTGCCCGGTGCCGCCGCGGCACCGGGCAGGGAGCACAAGCGGTCAGACGAGCGAGCGCACCACCACGGTCTGGTCGCGGCCCGGGCCCACGCCGATGGCCGAGACCGGGGCGCCGCTCATCTCCTCCAGCGCCCGCACGTACGCCTGCGCGTTCGGCGGCAGGTCGTCGAACGACTTCGCGCTCGTGATGTCCTCCTGCCACCCCGGCAGCTCTTCGTAGATCGGCACGGCGTGGTGGAAGTCCGTCTGCGTCATCGGGATCTCGTCGTGCCGCACCCCGTCCACGTCGTACGCCACGCACACCGGGATCCGCTCCAGCCCGGACAGCACGTCCAGCTTGGTGAGGAAGTAGTCGGTGATGCCGTTGATCCGGGTCGCGTAGCGGGCGATCACCGCGTCGAACCAGCCGCAACGCCGGTTGCGGCCCGTGGTGACGCCGTACTCGCCACCCGTCTGGCGCAGCCATTCGCCGACCTCGTCGGTGAGCTCGGTGGGGAAGGGGCCGGAGCCGACCCGGGTCGTGTACGCCTTGAGGATGCCGATGATCTTGGTGAGGCGGTTCGGCGGGATCCCGGCCCCGGCGCAGGCGCCCCCGGAGGTCGGCGAGGAGGACGTGACGAAGGGATAGGTGCCGTGGTCGATGTCCAGCAGCGTGCCCTGGCCGCCCTCCAGCAGCACGAACTTGCCCTCGTCCAGCGCCTTGGACAGCACCAGCGAGGTGTCGGCGATGTGCGGCTTGAGGCGCTCGGCGTAGGCGAGGTACTCGTCCAGGACCGCCGTGGGGTCGATGCCGCGCCGGTTGTAGACCTTGGTCAGCACCTGGTTCTTCTCGCCCAGGGCGACCTCGATCTTCTTGGCCAGGATGCCGGGGTCGAGCAGGTCCTGGACGCGCACGCCCATACGGGCGATCTTGTCGCCGTACGCCGGCCCGATGCCGCGGCCCGTGGTGCCGATCCTGGCCTTGCCGAGGTAGCGCTCGGTGACCTTGTCCAGGGCCTTGTGGTGGGGCATGATCAGGTGGGCGTTCGAGGAGATCAGCAGGCGCTCGGCGGAGATGCCGCGCGCGGCCAGCCCGTCGATCTCACTCAGCAGCACGCCGGGGTCGATGACCACGCCGTTGCCGATCACGGGGACCACGTCAGGCGACAGGATTCCCGTCGGTAGAAGGTGCAGCGCGTATTTCTGGTCCCCGATGACCACGGTGTGTCCCGCGTTGTTGCCACCCTGATAGCGGACGACGTAGTCGACGTCGCCACCGAGCAGGTCGGTGGCCTTGCCCTTGCCCTCATCGCCCCACTGGGCGCCAACGAGAACGGCAGCCGGCATGGTTCAGTCTCCCGTGCACAAAACGAAACCCCTGGCGCAAGCGCGACAGGGGCTCTTGCGTAGAGAGACTACCCGAACGTGCCTATTCGTCCCAAGACAACGAGGGCTAACCCTTTGTGAGGGCCTCGTAGCCCGTCTCGGTGCTGTCCTTGAGGAACTGTACGCACCGCTCGGCCTCGTCCTTCTCGCCGATCGCCTGGGCGGCCCTGGACAGGGCGTACAGGCAGCGCAGGAAGCCGCGGTTGGGCTCGTGCTCCCAGGGGATGGGCCCGTGTCCCTTCCAGCCGCTGCGTCGGAGCGCGTCGAGCCCGCGGTGGTAGCCCGTGCGGGCGAAGGCGTAGGAAGTGACGGCGTGCCCCTGCGCGAAGTACTCTTCCGCGAGCGTGGCCCAGGCCGCCGGGTAGGCGGGGAAACGGGCGGCCACGTCCGCGGCCTTGGCTCCGGATTCGAGCGCCTCCCTGGCCTCGGGCAGATCCGGCAGTTGAGTCGGGGGCGGCCCGGCGAGAAGGTTATCCATAGGACAAGTCATACCCGCCGGGCCATGAAACTGGCTAGGAGATCTTCGTCCCAGCGCTCTTGAGGTTCTCGCACGCCTCCACGACGCGCTTGGCCATGCCGGCCTCGGCGCTCTTGCCGTAGGCACGCGGGTCGTACATCTTCTTGTTGCCCACGTCACCGTCCACCTTGAGCACGCCGTCGTAGTTGCGGAACATGTGGTCCGCGATCGGCCTGGTGAAGGCGTACTGGGTGTCGGTGTCGATGTTCATCTTGACGACGCCGTACGAGATCGCCTCGTGGATCTCCTCCAGCGACGAGCCGGAGCCGCCGTGGAAGACCAGGTCGAACGGCTTGTCCTTGCCGTACTTGGCCGCGACCGCCTCCTGGATCTCCTTGAGCACGCCCGGGCGCAGCTTGACGTGGCCCGGCTTGTAGACGCCGTGGACGTTGCCGAACGTGGCGGCCAGCAGGTAGCGGCCCTTCTCGCCGATCCCGACGGCCTCGGCGGTGGCCAGCGCGTCTTCAGGGGTCGTGTAGAGCTTCTCGTTGATCTCGCCGACGACGCCGTCCTCCTCGCCGCCCACGACGCCGATCTCCATCTCCATGATGACCCGCGCCTTGGCGGACTTCTCCAGGAGCTCCTTGGCGATCTCCAGGTTCTCGTCCAGCGGCACGGCGGAGCCGTCCCACATGTGGGACTGGAAGAGCGGGTCGAGGCCCTTGGAGACCCGTTCCAGGGAGATGTCGAGCAGCGGCCGCATGAAGCCGTCGAGCTTGTCCTTCGGGCAGTGGTCGGTGTGCAGTGCCACCGTCACGGGATATTTGGCGGCCACCACCCGCGCGTACTCGGCCAGCGCCGTGGCCCCCGTGACCATGTCCTTGACGGTCGCGCCGGACAGGAACTCGGCGCCGCCCGTGGAGACCTGGACGATGCCGTCGCTCTCGGCCTCGGCGAAGCCCCGCAGAGCGGCGTTCAGCGTCTGCGATGAGGTCACGTTGATCGCCGGGTAGGCGAATCCGCCGGCCTTGGCCCGGTCGAGCATCTCAGCGTAGACCTCTGGAGTCGCAATAGGCATGATTCATCTCCCTGAGAAGTAACGGCTTCGCGCAGGCCCAGTATCCCGACTCACTACCCCGTGTGGTAGACACAACGCGTTTGTCGCCTCTACAGGTAGGCTCTCGGGCGTGGACTGGCTCTGGAATCTCCTCGACCCGACGTGGTGGCTGACCGTGTTGGGGGCTTTCGCGACGATCGGCGTTCTCGCCATCATCTTCGCCGAAACGGGCTTGCTGCTCGGGTTCTTCCTCCCCGGTGACTCGCTGCTGGTGGCCGCGGGGATTTTCAGCTCGGTCTCGGTGGCTCAGGGAATGGGCATCGAGCCGCTCTCCTTTCCCGTCCTGTTGATCGGCACCCCCCTGTGCGCCATTGCGGGCGCCCAACTCGGGCATTTCCTGGGCGCCAGGTTCGGCCGCAGACTCTTCGACAAACCTGATTCGCGCTTGTTCAAGAGGGAGCACGTCGTCAGGGCCGAGGAGTTCTTCGAGAAGTTCGGTCCGGCCAAGGCGGTGATTCTGGCCAGGTTCGTGCCGATCGTGCGCACGTTCATGAATCCCGTCGCGGGCGTGCTGGAGATGCCTGCCAAGCGCTTCTTCCTGTGGAACGTCGTCGGCGGCGTCGTCTGGGTCGAGGGCCTGCTCCTGCTCGGTCACTTCCTCGGCAGCAAGGTCGACCCCAAGCAGATCGACAGGTACATCCTGCCGGGCGTCTTCGTCATCGTGTTCATCTCGCTGATCCCGATCATCGTCGAGGTGATCAAGAAGCGCAGGGAGCAGAAGAACCTTCCCGAGCCCAACGGCAAACACCACCGCGTGCCGACCGACAGCCAGTACTGAGCCGAAAACCGGGGGTTACCCGGGGTACGCTGCCGACTGTGGGACGCCACAGGTCAGATCCGATGGGCGTCGCCCGCTTGGCGCTCGCCGTCCTCGCCGCGGGCGCCGTGGTGACGCTGCTGGTCATCGGCGGTCGCGCGCTGTTCGGCTCGTTCGGCGCGACGCCGCCCGAACGCGAGCGCGCGTCGGCCGTCACGCCCGGCCCCGCCGCGGAGACCGCCGCGCGGGTGCCGACCGTGCACATCGAGTGCTTGGCCGATGCCTGCCCGATCGTCACCGTACGCGTGCCGGGCGGCGACGTGCTGCAGTATCGCGAGATGAGCAGGGGCGAGGAGGTCAGCTACTACGAGCCCGAGCTCGACGTCGTGCTCAGCGACGCGGGCACCGTCCGCGTCACCGAGAACGGCAAGCCGCGCGAGCAGGGAAAGGTCGGCAAGCGGGAGGCGTTCACCGTCAAGGCGTCCGGCGGCTGAGGCCCCGCGGCCGAGGCCCGGCGGCTGAGGCCCGGCGGCCCCTCGGTTCAGAGCCCGAGGTCGTCGAGGGTGAAGACCGAGCGGTACTCCAGGCCCTCGCCGGTGATGCGCTCCCGCGCGCCCCGGTCGACGATCGTGGCCACGGCCACCACCTCGGCCCCCGCCTCGCGCAGCGCCTCCACGGCCGTCAGCGGCGATGAGCCCGTCGTGGAGGTGTCCTCGACGGCCAGCACCCGCCGCCCCTTGACGTCGGGCCCCTCGATCCGGCGCTGCATGCCGTGCTGCTTCTGCGCCTTGCGCACCACGAACGCGTCGAGCGTGCGCCCGCGCGCCGCCGCCGCGTGCAGCATCGCGCCCGCGACCGGGTCGGCCCCCAGCGTGAGCCCGCCCACCGCGTCGAACTCCAGGTCGGCCGTCAGGTCCAGCATCACCCGGCCGACGAGCGGCGCGGCCACGCCGTCGAGGGTGATGCGGCGCAGGTCGAGGTAGAAGTCGGCCTCCATGCCGGAGGACAGGATGACCTTGCCGTGGACGACGGCCTTGCTCTTGATCTCGGCCAGCAGGTTGTCGCGATCCGTCATGCGCCCAAGCTTATGGCTCCGGCCGGAGGACCCGTCGCGGCGCCCTCGAACCTTCCGAAGGTAAAGGCGCGGGTGCGGTTTAGTCCCGGCGGAGAGTGCGGAATGAATGCGCGGGGCAACCCCGCGTAATCGTGAGGTCACTATGGGTGTCGAAACTCCGCAAAGCGATGCAGAGCTCCTCCAGGCGGTCAGGGAAGGCAACGCCGCCGCCTACGGGCAGCTCTACGAGCGCCACGTCGCCGCCGCCCGCGCGCTGGCCAGGCAGCTCGTCAGGCGCGCCGAGGTCGAGGACGTGGTCGCGGAGTCGTTCACGAAGATCCTCGACCTGGTCGGCCGGGGCGGCGGGCCCGAGTCCGGCTTCCGCACCTATCTGCTGACCGTGGTGCGGCGCACGGTCTACGACCGCTCCAGGATCGAGAGCCGCCAGGTGACCACGGGCGAGATCGAGGAGTACGACCCTGGGGTGCCGTTCGTCGATCCGGCGCTCGTGGAGCTGGAGAAGTCGCTGATCGCCAAGGCGTTCCTGTCGCTGCCCGAGCGGTGGCGGGCAGTCCTCTGGCACACCGAGGTCGAAAGGTGCAAACCGGTCCAGGTGGCGCCGCTGCTCGGCCTGTCGCCCAACGGTGTGGCGGCGCTCGCGTACCGGGCGAGGGAGGGGCTGCGGCAGGCGTACCTGCAGATGCACCTGGGCTCGCCGCCGAAGCACGACTGCCGGCCCGTCCTGGGCAAGATGGGCGCGTACGTCCGGGACGGGTTGACCAGGCGCGACGCCAAGGAGGTCGACGAGCATGTGGCCGCCTGCGAGGAGTGCAACGGGGTCCTGCTGGAGCTGACCGACGTCAACCGCGGGCTGCGCGTCATGGTCGGCCCGCTGGTTACGGGGCCGATCTTCAGCGGGTACGCGGCGGCCCTGGCGAAGTCGGCCGCGGGCGTCGGCGGCGCGGGCGGGCTGCTGCGGGTGTTCGGCCGGCTGTGGCGGGGGCCCAGGCACCAGCAGGCCGCGATGGCCGGCAGCATGGCCGTCACGGTGGCCGTGGCGGCCGGGCTGATGCTGGTCACCGACGAGAAGCCGATCACGAGGCCCACCGCCGCCGTGCCGGTCGCGGGGCCGCCGCCCGTTGCCGGCGAGCCGATGCCGGTGCCCGTGCCGTTGCAGAGCGAGGAGCCCACGCGGGTGCGGCCGCCGGCCAGGAGCCCGGTCAAGAGCACGGAGCCGGGCAGGGCGCGGCTGCGTGCCACCGTCGAGGCGCTGGGATCGCTCGTACGCGCCCGGCCCGGCATCGTCGGCCTGCGCCTGCGCAACTACGGCGAGGCGCCCAGCGAGGCGCTGACGGCGCTCGTGGACCTGCCCTCCGGCGTGACGCTCGTCCCGCCCGCGCGGCACGACGACCGCGACACCGTGGGCACCGTGGACGGGTGGGCGTGCCGCCCCTCGGGGCACGACGCGCGGTGTGCCAGGGCACCGCTGGCGGCAGGGCAGGGCACGGCGCTGTTCCTGCGGGTGCGGGTGGCGGCGGAGGCGCCGGAGGGCGCGGGCCCGGCCGTCCGGATCGACTCGGGCCCGCTGCACGTCACGGCGCAGGCGGAGGACGGCGTACGGACGACCGGGGCGCCCGCCAGGTTCGCCACCGACGGGAAGGTGGCCGTCAGGGCGATCGGCAACTCGCTGCTGACCTGCCCCGAGACGGGCGCCGGCTGCGCGGAGGCCAGGCGGCGCCAGCGCGGCCAGCGCGACAACGACCTCTGGCCGATGACCGCGCTCGACCAGGACGACAGCCCCGCCACCGGCGCGTCCAGCGGGGCCGCGCTGAGCCTGCCCAAGGGGAGCAAGGTCGTGTGGGCCGGCCTCTACTGGTCAGCGAGCGCGACGACGGCCGGGCCCATCAAGGTCAGGCCGCCGGGGCGGAGCCAGTACACGCTGGTCAAACCCGACGACGTGGCGCTCCGCGAGCTGCCGTCGGGGCCCGTCTACCAGGCGTACTCCGACGTCAGCGAGCTGGTCGCCGCCTCGCACCGGAACGGCACGTGGTGGGCGGCCGACATGCCCATGGAAGAAGGGGTGTCCCGGCACGCCGGATGGAGCCTGGTGCTGATCGTCACGGATCCCGCGGAGCCGTACAGCCAGGCCATGGTGCTCGACGCGGCCACCGTGGTCGGCGGGCCGGCACGGCGGGTGCGCATCCCGCTCGGCGGGCTGAGCCCGGCAGCATCGCCCGCCCGGGTCGAGCTGGTGACGTGGGAGGGGGACGCCGACCTCAAGGGCGACAAGGTCTCCCTCGGGTCCGGCGCGCTCGCTCCCGAGGACGGTGATCGGGACGCCGCGAACGTCTTCGACGAGTCCTCGGCCGGTGCGGCGGAGATGACGTTCGGCGTCGACGTCGACACGATCGGGGCCGAGCTCGGGGTGGATCCGGGGCTGACGATCGCGACGGACAAGGATGTCGTGCTGTTCGGAGTGGCCGCGTTGAGCGTCCGCGCGCGATCATGACTGTGAACGGGACAAACTGGTACGGTCTGCCTGAATCGTCCGGTGTGGCAGCGGGTCGATGCCGAATCGTCGGGATTAACCCTCGCGCGATCACCTGCTTTCATTACCCTGAGAGAGGGCCGCCGAGTCCGGTCTCTGACGGTGCAGAGCCAGCCAGGACGGACCACCATGAAAGGGGCGGTGCTTAGTGGATCGCTGTGCGCTGTTCGTGGACGCCGGCTATCTGCTGGCCGATGGCGCGATGGCCGTGCACGGCACGCGTCATCGCGAAGCGGTTGCCTGGGACTACCCGGGGCTGCTCCAGCTGATGACCAGCCTGTCGCGCGAGCGCACCGGCCTGCCGCTGCTGAGGTGCTACTGGTACGAGGCGACGGTCGAAGGCCGCCGCACGCCGGAGCACGACGCGCTGGCCGACATACCGGGCCTCAAGCTCAGGCTGTCGCGCATCCGGCCGGGCCGGCGCGAAGGCGTCGACGCCCAGGTCCACCGCGACCTCATGACGCTCGCCCGCAACAACGCCATCTGCGACGCGGTGGTGGTGAGCGGGGACGAGGACCTGGCCCAGGTCGTGTGCGACGCGCAGGACCTCGGCATCAGGGTCAGCGTGATCCACATCGCGGCCGACGGCGGCTGGGCCGTGTCGCGGTCGCTGCGCCAGGAGTGCGACGACCTGGTCGAGCTGGGCGCCGTCCACCTGCGCCCCTACGTCAGCCTGGTCACGGGCATCACGGAGGCGTCCAACGGGCACCAGCCGGTCAGCAACGGGCAGGCCGCCCATTCGCTGCCGCCCGCCCAGCCGTCCCTTCCCCCGTCGCTGCCCCAGCTGCCGCAGTCCAGCGGCAGCCACGCCGCCGGCTCCTCCTCCACGCCGTCCTCGTCCAACGGGTCCTCGTCCGGGCGCGGTCAGTCGTCCACGCCGCCCGTGCTGCCGACGTACGCCAGCTACCAGCCCGAGCAGCTGCCGGCCACGCCCGCGCCGCCGTCCACTCCGGCCACCGGGCCCATCCAGTCGCAGTCGCCCAGCACCGGGCAGTTCGCCAGCCCGTCGTCGAGCGGCACCTACCAGCCTGCCCAGCTGGGGCCGTACACGGGGCCGCAGCCCGCGCCCGTCACCCCGCCGTCCGCCGCCACCGCCGGCGCCACCACGCTGTCGGACGCGGTCAAGTCCGCCCACCGGGAGGGACACGACTTCGGCGAGTCCGTGGCGCGCGACGCGCCCGCGCTGTGGCTGGAGGCGGTGCTGGCGCGCAAGCCGCGAATGCCGTCGGACCTGGAGGCGCGGTTGCTGCAGGGGTCCTCCCTGCCGATCGACTTCCTGCTGCACGACGAGGTACGGCACGCCCTGAGACGCGGCTTCTGGGACGCCTTGGAACGCGCCCGCCACTGACCCCCCACCAGCCACTGCAGCTTCCACCGCCCCGCGGTTCACCCCCCGGCCGCTCCCGCTTCGCCGCCTCGCTCACCACGCGACCTTCCGGCCACGGGCCCCCGGCCACAGCACCCCCGCAACGCGACCCCTCTGGTTCCCGGCCGCCCCATGCACCGACGCCCCGCCCGGTAACGCGCGAGGTCAGGAGAGGGCGTCGAAGCCGGCGCGTAGGTGGTTGAGGCGGTCCGCGAGGTCGGACAGGGGCACGGCGAGGGCCGGATCCTGGGACTTGCGGGCCAGCTCCCGCACCCGGGCCAGCTCGTCCTCCACCGCCGTCAGCCGCCGCGACAGCTCAGGCAGCACCGAGGCATGGTCGCCGACCCCAGGCGGCAGCTCGCCGCTCACGCGGTCGCGGAGCAGGGACGCCTGCTCGGCCAGCCGCTTGTTCATGTTGTACAGCTCGGTGAACACCGACACCTTCGCCCGCAGGACCCAGGGGTCGAAGGGCTTGGTGAGGTAGTCGACCGCCCCGGCCGCGTAGCCGCGGAAGGCGTAGTCGGGCGCGCTGTCCACCACGGTCAGGAAGATGATCGGGATGTTCCTCGTCCGCTCCCGCCGCTTGATGTGCGCGGCCGTCTCGAAGCCGTCCATGCCGGGCATGCGCACGTCCAGCAGGATCAAGGCGAACTCGGTGTTGAGCAGCGCCTTGAGGGCCTCTTCGCCCGACCTGGCGCGGACGGGCACCAGGTCGAGCGAGGAGAGGATGGCTTCGAGAGCGATCAGGTTCTCCTCGCGGTCGTCAACGAGGAGAATCTTGGCGCGATCCGGCATCGATCACGACCCTTCGGCTGCTGAGGCTGACGAGTCGGACATGGACCCGCGCCCGCGGCTCAGCCAGCCGCGCAGGCGTTCGAGCAGGCGGTCCACGTCCACCGGCTTGGGGACGTAGTCGGACGCGCCGGAGGCGATGCTCTTCTCGCGATCGCCCCGCATGACCTTGGCGGTCAGCGCGATGATCGGCAGGTCGGCGAACTGAGGCATGCGCCGGATGGCGGAGGTGGTGGCCCAGCCGTCCATCTCCGGCATCATGATGTCCATCAGCACGAGCGCGACGTCCTCGTTTCGTTCGAGCTGCTCGATCCCCTCCCGACCGTTTTCAGCGTAGACGACCGTGGAACCGTGTCGTTCCAGGACGCTGGTCAACGCGAAAACGTTGCGGATGTCGTCGTCCACGATGAGGATCTTGGCACCGCTGAGCGGGTCGTCGCCCTGCCACTGGACCGGCGTCTCCACCGGCTCGACGAGTTCCGGCATCGGCAGGTCGAGCGGCGGCGGCGGCTCCGGCGTGACCGCGGCCGACTCCTCCGTCGGCGCCGTCATCAGCTGGCGGCGGGGCGCGCCGCCGTCGGTGGCGGCCAGCGGGCCGGTGTACGAGGCCGGCAGGTAGAGCGTGAACGTGCTGCCCTTGCCCAGCTCGCTGTCCACGTGGATCTCGCCGCCGAGCAGCCGGGCGATGTCGCGGCAGATCGCCAGGCCCAGGCCCGTGCCGCCGTACTTGCGGCTCGTCGTGCCGTCGGCCTGCCTGAACGCCTCGAAGATGACGTCCCGCTTGTCGGGCGCGATGCCGATGCCGGTGTCGATCACCTGGAAGGCGAGCAGGTCGTCGGCGCCGTGCAGGGTGTCGTCGTCGAAGTCGACCCCGGGCGGCGCCATCGAGACGCGCAGCTTCACCTCGCCCCGCGGCGTGAACTTCACCGCGTTGGAGAGCAGGTTGCGCAGCACCTGCTGCAGGCGCTGCTCGTCGGCGCGCAGCTCCTTGGGCACGTCGGACTCGACGTCGACGCTGAACGACAGCCCCTTGTCCTGCGCCAGCGGCGTGAACGCGGCCTCCAGCAGGTCCACCATCTTCGGCAGCGACACCTGGATCGGGTGGATGTCCATCCGGCCCGCCTCGACCTTGGACAGGTCGAGCATGTCGTTGATGAGCTGGAGCAGCGAGGAGCCCGCGCTGTGGATCGTGCGGGCGAACTCCACCTGCTGCGAGGTCAGGTTGCCCTCGGCGTTCTCGGTCAGCAGCTTGGCCAGCACCAGCAGGCTGTTGAGCGGCGTACGCAGCTCGTGGGACATGTTCGCGAGGAACTCGGACTTGTAGCGCGAGGAGACCGCGAGCTGCTCGGCGCGCTCCTCCAGCGTGCGGCGGGCCTGCTCGATCTGGAAGTTCTGGATCTCGATCGCGCGGTTCTGCTTGGCCAGCAGCGCCGCCTTGTCCTCCAGCTCGGCGTTGGACCTGCGCAGCTCCTCCTGCTGGCGCTGCAGCTCGTCGGAGCGCTCCTGGAGCTCCCTGGTGAGCCGCTGCGACTCGGTGAGCAGGTCTTCGGTGCGGGAGTTGGCGATGATCGTGTTCATCGTGACACCGATGGTCTCGACGAGCTGGCGCAGGAAGTCGAGGTGCACCTCGCCGAACGGCGTGAACGAGGCCAGCTCGAGCACGCCGAGCACCCGGTTCTCGAACAGGATCGGCAGCACCACGATCTGCGCGGGCGTGGACTGGCTGAGCCCGCTGTCGATGGTGATGAACTGCGGCGGCACGTCGTCGAGCATGATGTGCCGGCCCTCGGCCGCCGCCTGGCCGACGATGCCCTCGCCGATCGCGAACCGCTGGCGCGGGCCCCGGTCGGGGCGCACGCCGTACCCGCCGATCAGGATCAGCTCGTGGTCGCCCTCGGGGTCGATGCCGTAGAAGGCGCCGTAGCGGGCCGAGACCAGCGGCGTCAGCTCGCTCATCGTCAGCTTGGCCACCTCGAGCAGGTCGCGGTGGCCCTGCATGAGCCTGGAGATGCGGGCCAGGTTGGACTTGAGCCAGTCCTGTTCCTGGTTGGCCTGGGTGGTCTCGCGGAGGTTGGCCACCATCGAGTTGATGTTGTCCTTCAGCTCCATCAGCTCGCCCTGCGCCTCGACGGCGATCGAGCGGGTCAGGTCGCCCCGGGCCACGGCGCTGGTGACGGTGGCGATGGCGCGCACCTGCGTGGTGAGGTTGCCGGCCAGCTCGTTGACGCTCTCGGTGAGCCGCTTCCACGTGCCCTCGACGCCCTCGACCCGGGCCTGGCCGCCCAGCTGCCCCTCGGAGCCCACCTCTCGGGCGACTCGGGTCACCTCGGAGGCGAACGACGACAGCTGGTCCACCATGCGGTTGATGGTGGTCTTCAGGGCCAGGATCTCGCCCTGGGCGTCCACGTCGATCTTGCGGGTGAGGTCGCCGTTGGCCACGGCCGTGGTGACCTCGGCGATGTTACGCACCTGCGAGGTCAGGTTGTTGGCCATGAAGTTGACGTTGTCGGTGAGGTCCTTCCAGACGCCCGACACGCCGGTTACCCGGGCCTGGCCGCCGAGCTGGCCCTGCGTGCCCACCTCGCGGGCCACTCGGGTCACCTCGTCGGCGAAGGAGGACAGCTGGTCCACCATCGTGTTGAGGGTGTCCTTGAGCTGCAGGATCTCGCCCTGCGCGTCGACGGTGATCTTCTTCGACAGGTCGCCCTGGGCCACCGCCGACGACACGGCCGCGATCTGGCGCACCTGTGAGGTCAGGTTGTTGGCCATGAAGTTGACGTTGTCGGTGAGGTCCTTCCAGACCCCGGACACGCCGCGCACCTGCGCCTGGCCGCCCAGCTGGCCCTCGGTGCCCACCTCGCGGGCGACTCGGGTCACCTCGGAGGCGAACGACGACAGCTGCTCGACCATCGTGTTCATGGTCGACTTGAGCTCGAGGATCTCGCCCTGGGCGTCCACGTCGATCTTGCGGGTGAGGTCGCCGTTGGCCACGGCCGTGGTCACCTGGGCGATGTTGCGCACCTGGTACGTCAGGTTGTTGGCCATCGAGTTGACGTTGTCCGTCAGGTCCTTCCAGACCCCGGACACGCCCTTCACCTCGGCCCGGCCGCCCAGCTTGCCCTCGGTGCCCACCTCTCGGGCGACTCGGGTGACCTCGTCGGCGAAGGAGGACAGCTGGTCCACCATCGTGTTGAGGGTGTCCTTGAGCTGGAGGATCTCGCCCTGCGCGTCGACGGTGATCTTCTTCGACAGGTTGCCCTGGGCCACCGCCGTCGCCACGGTCGCGATGCTGCGCACCTGGGAGGTGAGGTTGTTGGCCATGAAGTTGACGTTGTCGGTGAGGTCCTTCCAGACGCCCGAGACGCCGGTCACCTGGGCCTGGCCGCCGAGCTGGCCCTCGGTGCCCACCTCGCGGGCGACTCGGGTGACCTCCTCGGCGAAGCCGGAGAGCTGGTCGACCATCGTGT
The DNA here is from genome assembly GCF_044458585.1 of Nonomuraea sp. NPDC050451. Taxonomy (NCBI): domain Bacteria; kingdom Bacillati; phylum Actinomycetota; class Actinomycetes; order Streptosporangiales; family Streptosporangiaceae; genus Nonomuraea; species Nonomuraea sp. NPDC050451. The sequence continues at coordinate 100,047 of NZ_JBITHZ010000024.1, read as the reverse complement.
TGACGGTGTTCTTCAGCTCGAACATCTCGCCCACGGCGTCGACCGTCACCTTGCGGCTCAGGTCGCCCTTGGCCACCGCGGTGGTCACGACCGCGATGTCGCGCACCTGCGCGGCCACGCGGGACGACATCGTGTTGACGGCCTCGGTGAGGTCGCGCCAGCTCCCCGACATGCCACGCAGGTTGGCGCTGCCGCCCAGCCGGCCCTCGGTGCCGGCCTCGCGGGCCACCCTGGTCACCTCGCTGTTGAACAGCGCGAGCTGGTCGACCATGCCGTTGATGGCCTTGCCCAGGCGCCGCACCTCGCCCCTGGCCGACCGGTCGAGGTCGATCCGGCGCGACAGGTCGCCCTTGGCGACCGCGTCGATCACGTCGGCCGCGCCGCTCACGGGGCTCACCAGGGCGTCGATCAGCTGGTTGACCGACTCGACGCTCTCCGCCCACGCGCCGACGCCCGGTCCGGGCGTCAGCCGCTCACCGAACCGGCCCTCCTTGACGACCTCTTTACGAACGCGCACCAGCTCGTTCGCCAGATGCTCGCGGCGGTCGGCCACTTCGTTGAGCAGCAGCCGGACCTCGCTGAGGATCCCGGGAGGCGCATGTGGGACACGACGCCGGAAATCACCATCACGCCAAGAGAAAAGGGTCTCGAGGATGGGAATGAGATCCGACTCGGTGTAGGTCCTCTCCTCCGGGGTTGGCGCGGCCTTGGCCGTGGTCATGGGGCCTCCTTCACTCGCGGCGGGCTCCGGCGAGTGATTCAAGTCTGTCACGATGAGTAGCTCTGAGTCCTGCCCTTGGATTTACCCCAAGTCAGCTGGAAGTGTGGTAGGCACGGTGGGATGACTGCTTCTCCCCATGCGGTGCTCGCCGCGACCTTCGCGCCGGGCGAGACCGCTGTGACGGCTGCGATGAGGTTCACGCGCGAAGTGATGACAGCGTGGGCCACCGGCGGCGTGCTCCATACCGCCGAACAAGTCGCGGGGGATCTGGCCGAGCAGGTCGCTGACGAGCCGTTTGAGGTGATCTGGAAGCATCTCGGGGATGCCGTACAGGTAGAACTGAGGCAGCGAAGCCTCTCCCAGGGTGATCCGAAAGCTCCTTCCGCTAACGTCGAAGAGTGGGGCGTCACCTTCACGGGGGATTCCCGTGTCCATTGGGCTAGGCTCACGCTACCTGGCTCCCCGGACAGAGTGGCAGCCGAATGGCTGGAGGAGAGCGCCCGAGGGCCGCACTGGCTCGGGTTTCTGGCCGACGCGAGTGACCTGCTCGCGGGCACGCTCGACCCGGACATGGTACCTGCCATCATCGCCCAGGTCGTAGTGCCGAGGTTGTCCAGCTGGTGCGCCGTCTACACCTCCGACAACTCCGGGCCGATGCGGCTGGTCTATCTCTGGCACGCCGACGAGGCCAGGATCGACGGGCTGCGCGACCAACTCGCCGAGATGGACGTCGACGCCGCCGACGCCAGGGTCACCTCGACCGTCCATCTGGCCGACTCCCAAGTGCTCGCGGTGCCGCTCATGGCGCGCGGGCGCGGTCTCGGCATGATGTGCCTGGGCCGGCCCGACCGCTTCCCCGACGACGTCATCCAGTTCGCCGAGGACATCGGCAGGCGTGCCGCGCTGGCCATGGACAACGCCCGGCTCTACGCCCAGCAGGCCGCCGCCAACCGGGCGCTGCAGCGCAGCCTGCTGCCGCCCAACGAGCCCGAGGTCCCCGGGCTCGACTACGGCGTCATCTACGAGCCCGCCGGCGAGACCAACGAGGTCGGCGGCGACTTCTACGACCTGTTCAAGGCGGGCGACGACTCGTGGCGGTTCGCGATCGGCGACGTGTGCGGCACGGGCCCCGAGGCCGCCGCCGTGACCGGGCTCGCCCGCCACACGCTGCGGCTGCTGGCCCGCGAGGGTTACGGCGTGGCGGCCGTGCTCGGGCGGCTCAACCAGGCGATCCTGGAGGAGGGCGAGCGGGCCAGGTTTCTCACGCTGCTGCACGGCGACATCACGCCCGTGTCGACCGGGCTGGAGGTGCGCCTGGTGTCGGCCGGGCATCCCGAGGCGCTGCGGCTCAGGCCGAGCGGCAAGGTGGAGGCCGTGACCACGCCGCAGTCGCTGCTGGGGGTCTTCCACGAGGTCATGTTCGAGGCCGACACCGTGCACCTGGAGCACGGCGACGTGCTGCTTGCGGTGACCGACGGGGTGACGGAGCGGCGCTCGGGCGGACGGCTGCTCGACGACGACGGCGGGCTGGCCAAGCTGCTGGCCGAGTGTGCCGGGCTGTCGGCCAGGGCGGTGGCCGAGCGCATCCGCAGGGGCGCGGCCGAGTTCGCCTCCGAGCCGAGCCAGGACGACCTGGCCATCGTGGTCCTGCGCGCCCGCTAGCACGCTCAATAAACGCCTCCCTGTGACAGCGTCGGCACATGCTGTCACCGGGAGAGTCTGACGGTCAAGTCCGTCAGGAAACTTCTTACAGTGTGTCAAATGTCACTGTGATTGAGGTGTTTCCTGGCGAATTCGAGCTGGAGGGCGGTCTGCGCGATCCGCTCCGCCATCACGAGCGAGCCGCCGATGGCGTCGTACATGTACAACTCGTGCTCGCGCCCGTGCTCGGCCAGCTTGGCCACGTACTTCTCGATCTGGCGCAGCGGGCAGCGGGTGTCGTTCTCGCCCGCGAGGATCAGCAGCGGGCTCTTGACCTGGTCGACGTAGGTGATGGGGGAGCTGGCCGCGTACTGCTCCGGCCGCTCGTCGGGTGAGCCGCCGAGCAGCGCGCGGTGGTAGGCGCGCAGGCTCTCCGCCTCGTCCTCGTACGAGGTCTGGTGGCAGGCGATCGGCACCGCCGCGATGCCGGCCGCCCACAGGTCCGGCTGGGTGCCGAGGCCGAGCAGCGTGAGATAGCCGCCCCAGGCCGCGCCGGCCAGCACGACCCGGTCCGGATCGGCGATGCCGCGGTCGACCACGACCTGGCGTACGGCGGCCACGTCGGCCAGCTCGATGTGCCCGACGTCGCCGTGCAGCGCGTCGCGCCAGGGCGAGCCATATCCGGTCGAGCCCCGGTAGTTGACCCGCACCACCGCGAACCCCGCGTCCACCCAGGCCGCGACCTCCGGCGAGAACGCGTCGCGGTCGTGCGCCGTCGGGCCGCCGTGCAGCAGGAAGACGGCCGGGTACGGGGCGACGCCCGTCTCGGGCTTGGAGACCAGCGCATGGATGCGGCCGCCCTCGCCGTCGACGTCCATGTCCTCGACGGGGACGCTCGGCGGGGCGGGCGGGCCGCCGGGATTGACCACGACCTGGCCGCTGCTGGAGCGGATGACCGGCGGGCGCGAGGCGCTGGACCAGGAGTACTCGACGTGGCCGCCGGGCCGGGGAGCGGCCTCGTCGATCACGCCGTGCGGCGTGTCGATGAGCGTCAGGCCGCCGCCCGCGAGGTCGTAGCGGTGCATGTACGTGCGGGCGCGGTGGTCGCGCAGGATGAGCAGGCCGCGGCCGTCGTCGTACCACTCGGCGTTCAGGTCGCCCGGGTCCTTCAGCCAGATCTCGCGCTGCTCGCCGCTCACCGGGTCCCAGACCAGGAGTTCGTGGCGCTGGCGGCGCTCGTGCAGGGCCAGCAGGCGGCGGTCGCCGACGACGGGGGCGAAGTGCAGGCCGGTGACGCCCTTGAGGGGCCCGTCGTACAGCTCGCCCACCGTCTCACCGCTCTGGCGGACGACGCGGAGCGCAGGGTGGCGGAAGTCGCCGTACTCGCCGTGGTTGATCGCGATGAGCGAGCCGTCGAGGGACATGTCGGCCACCCAGGCGGCCTCGCTGTGCTCGTACAGGAGCGTCGCCGGGCCGCCGATGCGGACGACATGGATCCTGAACGTGCCCTCGCTGGCCATGCTGATCGCCGCGACGCCCGTCGTGGACAGGGCGATGCCGCCGGGCTGGCCCGGCGGCAGGTCGGGGGCGACCGGCTCGTTGGGGCCGCCGGCGAACGGCTGGCGCCACCACACGCCGAACTCGTCGCCGCCGGTGTCGGCGAACCAGTAGATCCACTGTCCGGTGGGGTCGATGGCGGCGTACGCGGTGCCCTTCGGACGGTCGGTGACCTGGCGGACGGCGCCGGTCACGCGGTCCCAGGCGTAGACCTCCCAGGTGCCGGTGGCGTTGGAGCGGTAGATGGAGCGGTTGGGGGCCTGGCGCGCCCAGGACGGCAGCGTCATGCGCGACGCGCGGAACCTGGCCTGCCAGCGTTCCTCCGCCTTCATCCGGTGCGCCCCCTCCCATTGATGTCCCGTGCCTCCGGGCGCGGGATGCCGTCCAGTATTGCGCGTGTTCCGGGGAAAAACTTGGGGAATGTGGGGGAATTTCGGACTAAATGCCCCATCAGTAACACCAGTCCCACATGCCCGTCAAGGAACAGGTCTTGATCGGGGTGCGGTCTCGAAGATAGACACGTGAAACGCGGCGTGCGTTACTACTTTTTGCTGTCCTTTCATGACATTTCGGGAGATAAATCCCGCTATTCGCCTGTCAAGCTCCGCCGCGTCGGTATGCCAGGCACTCGGGCCCATACCGACCACCTGGGCGATGTCGTCATGCCCCAGCTCCATCTCGAACTCGACCGAACGCCGCTCCACCTCGGCGAAGCCGTCCAGGCTCCGCGCCAGCCTGCGTTCCTTCTCCTCGTCCACGGAGAGCAGCCCGAGCTCCTCGACCAGCGGGCTCAGGTGCCGCGCCGCCGGTGTCACGACCACGGCGACGCCGCCAGGCCGCAGGATCCTCCTGAACTCGGGCCCGTTCCTGGGCGCGAACACGTCCATCACCACATCGGCCACCCCATCCCTGATGGGGAGCGGACGCCACACGTCGGCCACGAACGCCCCTGCCCTGGGATGCACCCGCGCCGCCCGGCGTACAGCGTGCTTCGACACATCGAACGCCATCCCGATGCCATCGTTCACCGCGTCCAACGCGGCCGCCAGGTAGTGCCCGGTGCCCGCGCCTGCGTCGACGATCAACGGCGCGGCCCTGCCCTCCGCGCGACGATCGCCGTCGATTTCCGGCTCGTACGCGGGATCCGTTGACCCAGCGCCGTAACCGGCCTCCACTCCAGCCCCACGGTACGCCCTCAGCCCCGTGCCGTCATTCGATTCGGTGGAGTACTCACGTTTTGCTGGAACGTTCTTGTCGCACACGTACTTTCGTACGGTTTCCGCTACCGCGTCGTGCAGTGGTGCGTAGTGGCCCGCATCGAGAAATCGCGCCCGCGCGGCCACCATCTCGGGGCTGTCGGCGGTTCCCGGGGGTTTGTTGCCGACCAGGAGGCTTACGTAGCCCTGCTTGGCGACGTCGAAGGCATGCCCTTGGGCACACCGGAGCGCGCCGGCGTCGAGCCGGAGGGCGGCTCGGCAGACGGGGCACGCCAAGTATTCGACGATATCGGCCAGCATGCCGCCCATTCTCGTCCACCACCCCGGGACCCTTCCCACGGGGCGGGTTGCATCGCGGCGCATGGGCTCCCGACGCGGGCCCTGCCACGCTGCCGGTCGCCCGCCGTCCTGGAACGAGCGGCCGATCTTCGACACCCGGGCGGCACCCCGGAGACCGGGTTTCCGCGCGGCGGCCGGCTGGGCGCTATGGAGGCTGGATGCTCGTGCGGCGGGCAACTCGGCCCTACGGACACCGGGTTTGCGTGCGGCTGGGCGCTACGGAGGCTGGATACCCGTGTGGCGGCTGGCTGGGCGCTACGGCGACCGGGCGCCCGTGCAGCGGGTGGCTGAGCGCCGGTGCGTTGCGCCGGGCTCCGCCGTACGCCTGCTCGCCGATGCGGTGCGTCAGGGTGCGGAGGTGTGTGGTGCGGTGAAGCAAGGGGGGAAGGGGCGGGGTCAGGCGGCGGCTGCTTCGAGGAGGAAGGCGGCGTTGGAGGGGGTGGAGCGGAGCTTGTCGACGAGGATCTCGAGGCCCTGCCGCTTCTCCAGGGCGGTGAGCATGCGCCGCAACCGCCACACCACCTGCCGCTCCTCCGTGTGCAGCAGGATCTCCTCCCGCCGGGTCCCCGAGGCGTCCAGGTCCACGGCCGGGAAGAGCCGGCGCTCCGCGAGCTCGCGGACGAGGTGCAGCTCCATGTTCCCCGTCCCCTTGAACTCCTCGTACAGGTTGTTGTCCATCCGCGACCCCGTGTCCACCAGGGCGGTGGCGAGGATGGTGAGGGAGCCGCCGCCCTCGACGTTGCGGGCGGCGCCGAAGAAGCGCTTGGGCGGGTACAGGGCCCCGGCGTCGATGCCGCCGGTGAGGACCCGGCCGCCGCCGGGCGCCAGGTTGTTGTACGCCCGCCCCAGCCGCGTCAGCGAGTCGAGCAGCAGCACGACGTCCTGGCCGGACTCGACGAGCCGCTTGGCGCGTTCGATGGCCAGCTCGGCGACGGCGGTGTGGTCGCGGTCGGGGTGGTCGAAGGTGGAGTAGAAGATCTCGCCGGAGATCGTGGAGCGCATCTCGGTGACCTCTTCGGGCCGCTCGCCGACGAGGAGGACCATGAGGTGCACCTCGGGGTGGTTGCGGGTGATCCCGGCGGCCAGCGCCTGCAGGACCATGGTCTTGCCGGCCTTGGGCGGTGCGACGATGAGGCCGCGCTGCCCCTTGCCGATGGGCGCGAAGAGGTCGATGACGCGCGTGCTGAGCGACTCGGTCTCGATGTGGAGCCGCTCGGTCGGATGTACGGGTGTCAGCTCGGCGAAACTCGGCCGGTCGCGCCACTGCGTGGAGCCGTTGACCGAGGTGACGCCGACGAGCTTGTTGCCGGCGAACGACGCGACGACGTGGTCGCCGGGCCGCAGGTCGAACTGCCGTACCTTGTCGGGCGTGAGGCGCACGTCGCCAGGGCCGGGAAGGTGCCCGGCCCGGAGGAACGCGGATTTCTCGCGTACGTCCTGGAGGCCCTCGACCTGGCGGACGGGCACGTCGGAACGCTGCTCAGGAATGTGTACAGACATGGTGGAACCCCTTTGGGGGAATGCGCCGGACCAGCCCGAAAGCGGCCGGGCGCGGTGCGGAAAGAAAGGAAGCCGGCCCCTTGAGAGAACGGGGCGAGACTCAGATGAAGACCAGCGGAGCGGAAGCTCGACGCCTGGTGGCAAGATACCACACCATCTGGTCCAGTAAACGCCTAGCCCTCTTGGGCTATTCCCGGACCGTTCTCGGAGTTTCTCCCACGGACGCGGGCAGGGGGACGTGACAATGTTCTTCTCGGCACCGTACTGCGAGGAAAATTACCGCACCCGGTGTGCCGGAGGGCATACGGCCCCCGTCGAAGCAGCGCCATCGTGTCAAGCGACATGCAGGACCCCTGCAACTCGGTGAGGGTTCCATAGAACCAACAGAAAACTCCTTGGGGGAGCACCATGAAGACCGTCAACCACTGCCCGCGGTGCCACCACGAGCTCGACGAGGGCCCGATCATGTACAGGTGCGCGCACTGCTGCCGCGCCGTCTACGCGGCCGACATCGAGAACGAGTTCGTCCCGCGCCAGCAGCAGGTAGCCGTAGCCGCCTAATCTGGGCAAGTGCCGCATACATCTATAACAGTGTCCGGCGTCGAAGTGACGCCGCTCTGCGACGCCGTAGGTCCCATGGGAGCGGCGATCCGCCGCCCGCTCGCCGAGATGTTCCCCGGTTCCGGGCTCCAGGACGAGCCTTGGGTCCTGCACTTCCACTGCTACCTGATCCGCGACGCGGCCGGTCGGCTGACCCTCGTCGACACCGGCATCGGTGACGAAGACTCACCGGCCGCGAGCTGGGCCCCGGTTCCCGGCACCCTCGCCGGCGAGCTGGCCGCCGCGGGCGTCTCGCCCGCCGAGATCGGCACCGTCGTACTCACGCACCTGCACAGCGACCACGCCAGCGGCGTGGTGGCCGACGGCAGGCCCGCGTTCGAGAACGCCCGGTACGTCCTCCAGCAGGCCGAGGTGGACGCCGCGCAGGGTCCCGTGCTCGACCGGCTCCTCACCCCGATCAAGGGGCAGCTGCACGTCGTCGATGGCCAGGCGGAGGTCTCGCCGGGCGTCCACGTGCATCACGCGCCCGGGCACACGCCGGGCCACCAGATCGCCAGGGTCGGGGACGTGGCCGTCACCGGCGATCTCGTGCTCCACCCGGTCCAGCTCGACGACCCGGCCATCCGGTACGCCTACGACGACGACCAGGAGGCGGCCGCGCGCACCCGGGCGGAGGTGCTGGCGACGCTCAGGGCCGAGCGCGCGATTCTCGCGACCGCTCACTTCGGCGAGCCGTTCCTGCGTCTGTGACGTTTCCCGGGCACGATGTGTAGCCATGAAGATACGCGTTGTGACCGGTGTCGCACTCGGCGCCGCTCTGGTCGTCCCGTCGGCGGCGTGGGCGGCGCCCACGCCCGATCTGTCGGGGGCCGCCGTCTACGTGGCGGCAGGCAACCAGCTCAGCCGATACACGGCCGCCGGCGAGTGGCACCAGCTCGCCAGCTTCGGAGCCACGCAGTTCGCCGCGTCGCCCGACGGCACGAAGGCCGCCTGGATCACCGAGAGCGGCAACCTCAACATCAGGGAGCGCGGCAGGACCAGCACGATCGTCAGCGGTCTCCAGGGCAGTACGCCGTGCCTCACCCCGGTCTGGTCCGCCGACTCGACCAAGGTGGCCTACCCGAGCACGAACGGCACGATCACGGCCGTCCGGGCCGACGGCAGCAACGCCCCGCGCAAGCTGGGCGTGTCCAAGGGCGTCTGCCACCTCGCCTGGTCGGGTAACGGACGCTACCTCGCCGGCTACACCACCACGGGCGACGGCCTCTACCGGCTCGACTCCAAGACGGGCAAGACCGTCATGGTCAAGGGCGTCAAGTCCATCACCCACGTGCAGAGCCTCTCGCCCGACGGCACCAAGGCGGTCGTGGCGTTCCCGGAGGGCGCGCAGGCGCTCAGCGCCAGGACCTGGCCCACCACGTTCAAGCCGGTCATCCTCCAGATCCCGTCGGGCAAGAGGCAGAAGCTGCCGGTCAAGGGCAACGCGATCGGCGCGTACTACCTGCCGGACGGCCGTCTCGTGATGCGGATGGCCGCCGAGCGTACGCAGTCGCGGCACGCGGCCGTCCACGCCCACAACACGCTGGTCGTGTTCGACAGCGCGGGCAACGAGCTCCAGCGGCTGGCCGAGCCGCCCAAGGCCAAGAACCAGGCGCTGCTCCAGGTCGTGTCGTAGCGGCTACCGCCCGCTCATGACCGGCTGATCGGCCAGGAGCGACGTGGGCAGCGAGGCCATCGCGGTCAGGCCGCCGTACGGGGAGGGCGCGAGAGTGACCTTGATGCCGTGCCTGGCCGCGAGCCTGCTCACCACGAACAGGCCGAGCCGGTCGCTCTGCGCCAGGTCGAACTCCGGCATCTTCGCCAGCCGCTCGTTGAGCTCGTCCAGCTCGGCCCTGACCAGGCCGAGACCGCGGTCCTCGACCTCGATCATCAGGCCGTGCGGGGTGGTCGAGGTCCGCAGGTCCACCCTGGTCTGGGGCGGGGAGAAGAGGGTGGCGTTCTCGATCAGCTCGGCCATCAGGTGGGCCACGTCCGTGACCACCGCGCCGTGCAGCGCGACCGGCGGCGGCTGGAGGATCTCGACCCGCTCGTACTCCTCCACCTCCGCCACGGCAGCGCGCAGCACGTCGAGGATCGGCACCGGGTTGCGCCAGCCGCGCCCGGGAGCCTGGTCCGACAGGATGATGAGGCTCTCGGCGTGCCTGCGCATGCGGGTGGTGAGGTGGTCGAGCTTGAACAGGTCCGCCAGGGCCTCGGGCTCCTCCGTCGCCCGCTCCATGCTGTCGAGCTGGAGCAGCTGCCGGTGCAGCAGCGACTGGTTGCGCCTGGCCAGGTTCACGAAGACCTGGCTGACGCCGTGCCGGAGCCGGGCCTGGCTCACCGCGGCCGCGACTGCCGTGGACTGCACGTCGTTGAACGCCTGGACGATGTCGCGTACCTCGGACGTGTGGGACTTGACCTCGATCGGGGCGACCTCTTCGGCGGTGGGCGGGGCCGTGTTCGTCCGCAGCCGCTTGACCAGGCCCGACAGCCGCACCTCGGCCAGCTCCGTGGCGGCGTCGCGGAGCCCGGCCAGCTCGCGCACCAGCCGCTTGCGGAAGCGCAGCGAGAGCATGATCGACGCGATGACGGCGATCAGGCCGAGGCCGCCCGCGACCCCGATCTTGATCAGCATGCCGATGGCCGTCGGCGTCACCCGGTTCACGAGGCTCTTGACGGCCAGGGCCTGGTTGCGCTCGACCGCCGCCCACAGGTTCTGGCCGTCGACGGGCCAGGTGGCGGCCGTGGCGGGCAGGCCGTTCGTGGCCGCCTGGCCCCGGATGGCGTCCTCGGCGTCCAGGAACTCCTTGTAGACCGGTGACGCGGACAGCCGCGCGTACGGGCCACGCAGGTCGCTGTCGAGATGCGAGAGCGCCTGCGAGAACAGCAGCCGCCTGGTGGCCACCATCCCCGTGAACGCCTCGTGCTCCCCGGGCTCCACCCGGCCCCTGGCCAGCACGACCGCGATCAGCGCCCGCTCCCTGGACAGCAGGTCCTTGGCCTCGCCCAGCATGGTCACCGCCCTGGCCTGCTTGTAGAGGGCCATGTCGGGCACCAGCACCATGGCGTCGTACAGGCGGAAGGACGCGTCCACGATCTGGCTGTAGCCGTCGATCACGTCGAGCGGCGCCACGGTCGTGCCGTCCACCGCGCGGCGGACCTCCGTGAGCTGGTCGAGCTTGGTGTTCACCGCGACGAGCTGCGTGGTCATCTCCGGTGACAGGTCACGCTGGTTCTTGGCGAGCGCGCGGAACGCGGCCACGGCCTTGTCCGTCTCGCCGCGCTGCTTGACCATCTTGGCGGCGCCCTGCCCGCTGACCAGGAACTCCACGGAGAACAGCCGTTCGTCCTGCAGCTCGATGTTGACGCGCTCGGACGGATCGGCCAGGTTGGTCGCCAAGTCCTTGATCGACAGCAGCCGCATGCCGTCGCCGCCGGTCAGGCCCGCGGCGAACGCCCACAGGCCCACGAGGGACAGCAGCGGGACGAACAGCAGGACGAGGAGTTTCACGGCGATGGGGCGGCCACGCGTGGGGGGCATGCGACCTCCGGGTGCAAGATGAGATCGCCTCGCAGAGTACACCCCCCTTTGGAAGGATTTCTGTGCGTCTTCCGCGTTCTTTCTCCGGCTGGACCATCGCGGTCTTCGGATTCCTCGCCTTCGCGCTCGGCCTGCTCGGGTTGGTCTCACCCGACTCGCTGCTGGCCATGCTGGGTTTCGAGGTGCTCGACGTCCGGCCCGCCGGGGACTACACGCTGGTCTATATGGCCGCCTCGTCGATGGCGGCAGTGAACATGGGCGTTTATTACGTTTTCGCCGCTTCTAACGACTACACGCCGTTCTTCCGGTGGACGGTGCCGTTCAGGCTCGTGACGTTCGCGGTCTTCACCACGCTGGTGGTGACCGGGGCCGCGCCGGCCAAGTTCTTCGGCGTCGGGCTCTGGGAAGGGCTGGGCGCGATCATCACGGGGTTCGCGCTCTGGCGCGAGGGCAAGCTGGTGCCCTCGCGCCAGTGAGTCACGGCCTGGCCTCCTCCGAGTCGCGCGCGACCAGTCGGTCGCCCGGCTCGGGGGTGTGTTGCAGGCGCCTCTCCAACTCGCGCTTCTCGTCCTCCAGCCGGGCCACCCGGTCGGAGGCCTCGGCCCTGGCACCCTGCAACCGGCGGCGGCGCCTGGCGGACCTGCGCGAGCCCGAGCCGATCAGCCAGAGGCCCAGCAGCAGGACGGCCATGGCCGCCGCCCCCGCGAGGAACATCTCCACCTGATTGGGCTCGAAGGTGTACCCGAACAGGATGTACCTGGCGCTCTCCTCGGTCAGGACGAGGGCCACGGCGCTGCCGGCGAGGAGGACCAAGAGTACTCCAAGCAGAATCATCCAACTCACCCCTTGTCGTAAGAGCCCGTGTCCACTGCCCTCACGGGGACGGGGTATGCGCCAAGATTGCAATCATGAGACCTGAGCCGGGGCAGGTGCTCCACTTCTCCGAGGACCCGACGATCGAGCGGTTCGTCCCGCACGTGGCGCCGACGTCGAGCCAGAAGGAGCCGTACGTGTGGGCCGTCGGTCACGACCGTTGCCCCGACTACTGGTTCCCCCGCGCCTGCCCGCGGGCCATGGCCTGGGTCGGGCCGCGTACCACCGAGGAGGACGCGGCCCGGATCATCGGCACGGGGTGCGGCGAGCGGGTGCACGCCATCGAGTACGGCTGGCTCCAGGCGATCGGAGAGGTCCGGCTGTACGCGTACCGGCTGCCCGCCGACGGCTTCGCGCCCATCGGGGACCCGCCGACCGCCGTGGTGTCCACGGTCGCCGTGACGCCGCTCGGCCCACCGGAACGGGTGGGCGACCTGTTCGAGCTGCACGAGGAGGCGGGGATCCAGCTCAGGGTGCTGCCCAGCCTGTGGCCGTTCTGGGACGAGGTGATCGCCAGCACGCTGGAGTTCAGCGGGATCAGGCTGCGCAACGCCCGTCGATGAGGGCCTGCAGGGTCTCCAGCGGCATCGAGCCGGGCGGCCGCTTCTCCTGCGCGAACTTGTTGGCCTCGCGCCGCAGCACCTCGTTGACCGGGGTGGGCATGCCGTGCAGGCGGCCGAGCAGCACGATCTCGCCGTTGAGATAGTCGGCCTCGATGGAGCCGCTGCCCCTGGCCAGGCTCTGCCACGACGACCCGCCGCCGCGGACGATGCCCTCGATGGACCGGACGTCCACCTGGTTGCCGCGCAGGCTCGCCTCTTCCTCCGGAGTGGAGTACGTGATCCCGGCCCGGTCGAGCAGGTCTCTGGCCTCGGCCCTGGCCGCCTCGACCACCTTCTCCCTGCCGGGGACGTGGCCCACGAGCGCCTCCACGGCGTTGCCCAGGTTGCTGAGCAGCTTGCCGTACTTCCAGCGCATGACGTCGGTCTGGGTCAGGCCCACCAGGCCGTGCTTGCCGAGGTCGCCGGCGATCCGCTCGGCGAGGTCGTCCACACCCTGGGGATAGCGTCCGACGTGGAGCAGGCCCGAGTACGGGTGACCGTACGCGGCGACGACGCCGGGCTCCAGGTGCTGGGCCGGCAGCCACACGCAGATGCCGTAAACGCGGTCGAACCGCCGCAGGACCATGCGCTCGTTGGCGACGCCGTTCTGGGCGCAGGCCACGGGCAGGTCGGACGGCCAGCCGGCGAGCGCGGCGACGGTGTCCTGGGACTTGGTGGCCAGGATCAGCACGTCATCGTCACGCGCGGGGACGGGGCCGTCGGCGGCGGGGATGTCGAGGGTCTCGGTGGATTCGGGGGTGATCAGGCGCAGGCCGTCACGCTTGAGCGCCTCGTAGTGGGCGCCTCTCGCGACGAGGAGAACGTCGTGCCCGCCTTGGTGGAGGCGGGCACCGATGGTTCCGCCGACTGCCCCTGCCCCGATCACTATGTAGCGCATTGTCCAAGGATGTCACTTTGCGAGGGCGACCTGGGTCTGCGCCGGCACGCCCGCGCCCCGCGTACGCTCCCGCATGATCGTCTTGAGCACGCGCCAGCCGTCGCGCACCGCGTTCAGGTTGCTCACGCCGTGGATGCGGGAGCGCTCGTGGCTGGGGACCTCGTGGATGATGAGGCCGGCCTGGGCGGCGCGGACGTTCATCAGGGTCTCGATCTCGAAGCCGTCGCAGTCGAGCTCGAGGGAGTCGAGGTGACGGGCCCAGAAGGCGTTGTAGCCGTAGCAGAGGTCCGTGTAGCGGGTGCCGTAGAGCAGGTTGGTCATCCCGGTGAGGACCTTGTTACCGAGCGAGCGGATCGGACTGAGGTCGTCCGAGCCGCCACCAGGGGCGTACCTGGAGCCCTTGGCGAAGTCGGCGCCGTTGAGGAGGGTGGAGACGAAGGAGTGGATCTCCCGGCCGTCGGTCGAGCCGTCGGCGTCGATCATGACGATGATGTCGCCGCGGGCGGCCTGGAAGCCCTCGATGAGGGCGTTGCCCTTACCGCGCCGGCTCTGCACGACGACCCGGAGGTCGGGGCGCAGCCTGCGCGCTACGGCGACGGTGTCGTCGGTCGAGTTGCCGTCGACCAGGATCACCTCGTCGATCCAGTCGGGCAGCGTCGCGAAGACGTGGGGGAGGTTCTCGGCCTCGTTCATCGCGGGGACGATGACACTGACACTGACGCTGGCGGCGAAAGGCTGCTTGTTCATGGAATCAAGATGACTCCCCACACATGCAAGTCACTTGACACCGCCTTGCATTGGTCCGTCATTTATCGGACCAACGCCTCCGCGGCCCTCGCGATGATCTCGTCGACGGTCTCCTCGGGGGTCTGGCGCGTGGTGTCCAGCCACAGACCGATGCGCGGGGTCTCGGTCCGCAGCGACTCGTCTAGCTGGGCAATCGTCCAGTCGGAGCCGTATCCGACCTTGGGGCGGGCACGTTCGCGGCGATCCACTTCATCCGGCTCGGGCGCCAGGACGATTACATGAAGGGGACGAGTATGAATCAATTTCGTAAACCGTTCCAAGTCCGGGCCAAGAATAACGTCCTGGACTATTGGCGTGAATCCGGCATCGAAATACAGGTCCGCGGTGTTCGCCGCTATCCGATGACGCAGCCGCAGCTGGCGGACCGCCTCGCCGTCGAGCTCGGGGGTCATCTCGGCCCGGCCGCCCACGACCATGCGCCGGAACGTGTCGCCGCGCACGTGCGCCGAGCGCGGCAGCCGCTCGGCCAGCGCCTGTGCCACGGTGGACTTGCCGGCGGCCGAGATGCCGGTGATCAGGACGGCGCCCTTCACGTGCCGACCAGCTTCCGCACCCGGTCGGCGCCGATGGACAGCAGCAGCGTGGGCAGCCGGGGGCCGGTGTCGCGGCCGACCAGCAGCCTGTAGAGCAGGGCGAAGAAGGCCCGCTGCGCCGCCTTCAGCTCGGGCGTCGCCTTGGCGTCGGCCGGCAGGCCCGCCTGGAGCTTCGGCACGCCGTACACGAGCGTGGTGAGGCTCTCCAGCGACCAGTCGTCCAGGCCGTCGGACAGCAGCCGCAGCGACTCGCGCTCGGTCTGGCCGAGCGAGTCGAGCAGCTCCTCGTCCGGCTCCTCGCGCACGCGGGTGCGCTCGTCGGCGGGCACGTGGGCGTCGACCCAGCGCTGCGCCCGGTCCAGGCGGGGGCGGGCCTCGTCGAGCGTCTCGATCGCGTCGAGGTCGCGCAGGATCCGCAGGGTCTGCTCGGCGTCGCCGGTCGTCACGTCCACGATGGAGGCCAGCGTCCGGTACGGGACCGGGTGCGGGGTGGCGGGCAGCGGGCCCGCGGCCGTGCCCACAGCCCTCCTGTACGCGGCCAGCTCGGCGGGCTGGCCCTGGCCCTCCGCGATCTTGCGGCCCAGGGCGTCCCACTCGTCGTAGAGCCGCTGGATCTCCTGGTCGAAGGCGATCTTGAAGGACTGGGCGGGCTTGCGGCGGGCGTACAGCCAGCGCAGCACCGGCGCCTCCATGATCTCCAGGGCGTCGCCGGGAGTCGGCACGTCGCCCTTGGAGCTGCTCATCTTGGCCATTCCGGTGATGCCGACGAACGCGTACATGGGGCCGATCGGCTGCCGGCCGCCGAACACCTCGCCCACGATCTGGCCGCCGACGATCCACGCCGAGCCGGGAGAGTGGTGATCGACCCCGGACGGCTCGAAGACCACGCCCTCGTAGGCCCAGCGCATCGGCCAGTCGACCTTCCAGACGAGCTTGCCGCGGTCGTGCTCGGCCAGGCGCACGGTCTCGCCGAAGCCGCACTCGCAGGTGTAGGCCAGCTCGGTGGTCGCGTCGTCGTACGCGGTGACCGTCGTCAGGTCGCGCTCGCACAGGTCGCAGTACGGCTTGTACGGGAAGTACTCCTCCACCTGCTTCGACCGGTAGCGGGAGAGCACGGCGTCGATCTTCGCCCGCTCGCGCACGGCCAGCAGGATCTGCTCGCGGTAGGCACCGCGGGTGTACTGCTCGGTCTGGCTGATGCCGCGGTATTCGACGCCCAGCTCCTCCAGGGCCCGGATCATGGGCGCCTTGAAGTGCTCGGCCCAGTTGGCGTGCGAGCTCCCGGGAGGGGCGGGCACCGAGGTCAGCGGCTTGCCGATGTGCTCGGCCCACGACGGGTCGATGCCCGCGGGCACCCTGCGGAAGCGGTCGTAGTCGTCCCAGGACAGCAGGTGCACGCACTCCACGCCGCGCCGCCGGATCTCGTCGGCGACCAGGTGGGGGGTCATGACCTCGCGCAGGTTGCCCAGGTGGATCGGGCCCGACGGGCTCAGGCCCGAGGCGCAGACGATCGGTTTGCCGGGCGCGCGCCGCTCCGCCTCGGTGATGACCTCGTCCGCGAACCTGGAGACCCAGTCGGTCTCGGCACTTTCCGCCATCGCGCCATTCTTGCGGCTCCGCGCCGCCCAAGCCAACGCGTTACCAACCAAAGCCGCCGTGTCGCCGGTCCCGGACAGCCCGCGCCCCGCCGCCGACGAGCGGCGGGGCTGCGGGTGGGCGGGGTCGCTAGAGGGTGGCCGCGTGGGGGTCCCAGTCGGCAGGGAGCGGGTCCGGGGCGGTCGTGGTGGAGGTGATGGGCAGGAACTCCCCGCGCTCGCCCGACTCCGAGATGGCGCACATGAGCTCGAGCACGTGGTACGCCAGCTCCCCCGACGCCCGGTGCCCCGTGCCCGCCCGGAGGGACCTGGCCAGGTCGAGCACGCCGATGCCGCGCCCGGCCGTGGTGCCCGACACCGGCAGCTCGCGCCAGTCCGGGTCGCGCAGCCCTCGGGCCAGCAGCGGGCCCTCGAAGGTGTTGGGGTCGGGGAGCGACAGCGCGCCCTCGGTGCCGATGATCTCGATCATCCGGCGGGGGACCGGCGAGTCGAAGCTGAACGTGGCCGTCGCCGTCGCCGTCCCCGGGAAGTCGAGCAGCGCGTTGACGTGCGTCGGGACGTCCACGGGGAAGACCAGGCCCTCCTTGGGCCCCGAGCCGACGACGCGGTGCGGAAGCGCCTTGCGGGTGTCGGCCGCCACCCGGGTGACGGGCCCGAGCAGCGACACCAGGGCGGTCAGGTAGTAGGGGCCGAGGTCGAAGAGCGGGCCGCCGCCCGGCTGGTAGAAGAACTCGGGGTTGGGGTGCCAGGACTCCGGCCCGAGGTTCTGGATGGCGGACGTGACGGCGACCGGCTCGCCGATGAGGCCGGAGCGCAGGGCGTGCAGGGCCGACTGGAGCCCTGCCCCCAGGAACGTGTCGGGGGCGCCGCCGACCCGCAGGCCCAGGTTGGCGGCCTCGGCCACGACCTTGGCGGCCTCGTCCACGTTCATGGCCAGCGGCTTCTCGCCGTACACGTGCTTGCCGGCGCGCAGCGACTCCAGCGCTACGGCCGCGTGCGCGGACGGGACGGTGAGGTTGACGACGATCTCGACCTCGGGCACCGCCAGGACGGTGGCGAGGGTGCCCGACACGGGCACGCCGTACTCGGCCGCGACCGCGGCGGCCCGCTCGGTGTCGATGTCCGCGAGGCCCAGCACGCGGACGTCGGGGAAGGAGGTGAGGTTTCGGAGGTATTGGCCACTGATGTTCCCGGCGCCGATGAGGGCGACGCCGATGGGGCCGTTGCTCAAGAGCTCTCCAGGGAGGTGAGGTAGGCGTGGCTGTCAGCGAGCGCGGCGAAGATGTCGGTCGCGCACTCGTCGAGCTCGACGATGCGCCAGGCGTCGGGCGCGGCGGCGAGGATCTCGGGCACCGGCATGACCCCGCGGCCCACCGCGGTGTGCGGCTCGCCCCTGACCACCGGGCCGTCCTTGACGTGCAGCGCCAGCGTGCGCTCGGAGAGGCGGCCGAGCAGGGCGGGCACGTCCGCGCCGCCCACCGCCGCCCAGTACGTGTCGATCTCCAGGAACACCTCGGGCGCGAGCAGGTCGGCCAGCACCTCGATGGCGTGCCGGCCGTCGATCTCGGGCTCGATCTCCCACCAGTGGTTGTGGTAGCCGATCCGCATCCCGTACGGGGCCGCCTGCTCGGCGAAGCCGTTCAGCAGGTCGGCCGTGCGCGACAGGCCGTCGCGCGTGGTGAACTCCTCGTGCTCGATGCCGCCGGGGATGATCACCAGGTCGGTGCCGACCGTGGCGATGGCGTCGAAGACCTCCGCCGGCTCCTTGCTGAGCAGCGCGTACGCGTGCGTGCTCGACACCGTCAGCCCCAGGTCGTCCACGACCTCGCGGAAACCCTTGGGGTCCGTCGTGGGGTCGTAGGGCTCCACGGCCCGGTAGCCGATCTCCGCGATCCGGCTCAGCACCGTGTCGCGGTCGGCCGCCAGCGCGTCCCTGACGGTGTAGAGCTGGACACTGATGGGTTTCGTCATCCGCGTACCCCCAGGAGGTGCTCGAGTGCGAGCTGGTTGAGCCGGGTGAAGTGGAAGCCGCGGGCGGCGGCCACCTCGGGGTCGAAGTCGTCCTTGGCCAGGTCGGCCAAGGTCTCGCCCGGCGCCAGCGTAGGCTGGGCGAGCTCGTCCACGCGGGAGGCGCGCAGGGCCTCCTGCACCTCGGGGTCGGCGCGGAAGACCCGCGACTTCTCCTTGAGGATCAGGTAGGTGCGCATGTTCGCGGCCGCCGAGTCCCACACGTCCTGGGCGTCATCGGTACGCAGCGGCTTGTAGTCGAAGACGAGCGGGCCGTCGTAACCGTGGGATTCCAGCAGGTCCACCAGGAAGAACGCGCTCTTCAGATCGCCGTGTCCGAAGATCAGGTCCTGGTCGTACTTCGGGCCGTGCTGGCCGTTGAGGTCGATGTGGAAGAGCTTGCCGTGCCACAGCGCCTGGGCGATGCCGTGCACGAAGTTGAGCCCGGCCATCTGCTCGTGGCCGACCTCGGGGTTGACGCCCACCATCTCGGGGCGCTCCAGCTCGTTGATCAGGGCCAGGGCGTGGCCGATCGTGGGCAGAAGGATGTCGCCGCGGGGCTCGTTCGGCTTGGGCTCGATGGCGAAGCGGATGTCGTAGCCCTTGTCGATGACGTACTGGCAGAGGAGGTCCAGGGCCTCCTTGTAGCGGTCCATCGCGGCCTTGACGTCCTTGGCGGCGTCGGACTCGGCGCCCTCGCGCCCGCCCCAGCACACGTACGTCCTCGCGCCGAGCGAGGCGGCCAGGTCGAGGTTGCGCATGACCTTGCGCAGAGCGTATCGCCGCACGTCGCGGTCGTTGCTGGTGAAGGCGCCGTCCTTGAACACCGGGTGGGTGAACAGGTTCGTGGTGGCCGCGGGGACCTTCATGCCGGTCTCGTCCAGGGCCTTCCTGAAGGCGGCGATGGCCTTGTCCCGGTCGGGCTCGACGGCGAGCAGGTCGTCGTCGTGGAAGCTGACGCCGTGGGCGCCCAGCTCGGCCAGGCGGTGCACGGTCTCCACCGGGTCGAGAGCGGGGCGGGAGGCGTCACCGAACGGGTCGCGCGCCTGCCAGCCGACCGTCCAGAGGCCGAAGGAGAAGCGGTCGTCAGGGGTGGGAGTGAATGCGGTCATCGAGGTGCGCTCCATCTGTTTAGTCCATAATCTGTACATAATCCTGAGGAGGTAGGCATGGTGGCGTCAAGAGGGGTCCGGCATGATTCCATGCGCGCCCGTAACCTGGCCGTGGTCCTGGGCGCCATCCACCGATCAGGACCTCACACCCGGGCCGCGCTCGCCGAGATGACGGGGCTCACCAAGACCACCGTGTCCAGCCTGGTTTCCGACCTGATCGAGGCGGGGGCGGTGGCCGAGGGCGGGGCCGTGCGGGGCGGCGAGCGGGGGCGGCCGGGCGTGGCGGTGAGCCTCAGCGGCGACCGGGTCGCCACGCTGGGGCTGGAGATCAACATCGACTACCTGGCCGCGTGCGTCGTCGATCTCACCCGGGACGTGCGGCTGCGCCGTACCCGGCCGGCCGACAACCGCAACTCCGACCCCCTGGACATCCTCGGCAGCCTGCGCGACCTCGTGAAGGAGACCACGGCCGAGGCCGAGCTGGCCGGGCTGCGGATCATCGGCGCGGCCCTGGCCGTGCCCGGCACGGTCGAGGGTGAGGTGCTGCGCAACGCGCCGCATCTGGGCTGGCGGGACGTACGCGTGCCGGACCTCGTCGACCTGCCCTTCGTCATCGACAACGAGGCGAACCTGGCGGCGCTCGGCGAGCTGTGGTTCGGCTCGCGGGAGACGGACTTCCTCTACGTGTCCGGCGAGATCGGCATCGGGGCCGGGCTCGTGGTGGACGGCACCGTGTTCAGGGGGACGTTCGGGCTGGCGGGCGAGCTGGGCCACGTGGTCGTCGTGCCCGACGGGCCCGCCTGCAGGTGCGGCGGGCGGGGCTGCCTGGAGGTGTACGCCGGTCAGGACGCCCTGCTGGGTGCACTGCCCTCGGTGTCCGAGCTGGTCACGCGGCTGGAGTCGGGGGACAGCCGGGCGCTGGAGGCGTGCGGGCGGGCCGGGCACGCGCTCGGCGTGGCGCTCACCTCGGCCGTGCACCTGCTCGACCCGGGCCGGATCGTCCTCGGCGGGATCTACGCGCCGCTCTTCCCCTGGCTCGAAGGGCCGGTGGCGGAGGGGCTGGGCGCCCGGCTGGGCCACATGCGGGGCACGCCGCCCGCGCTCGTGGTCTCGGGCATCGGCGCGGACGCCGCCGTGCTGGGCGCGGCGGGGCTGATCATCCAGCAGGTCATCGCCGAGCCCGCCCAGATGCTCGGGCTCTAAGGGGCGATCTCTACCATATCGGCATGCTGATCGAAGAGCGGGCCGCCGAGGACGGCGAGTTGGCGAAGCTGCTCGACGCGGCGTTCGCGGAGCTGGTGGCGCGTTACGGGCCCGAGGGGCGCTCGCAGGTCAAGGAGGGCGCGAGGTTCCTCGTGGCGTCGGTGGGCGGCCGGGCCGTCGGCTGCGGCGCCGTACAGCGCGTGGACGACCTCACCGGGGAGCTCAAGCGCATGTACGTGCTGCCCGAATATCGCGGGCGCGGCATCGCCACGTCGATCCTGGGCGCGCTGGAGGGGCTGGCCTGGGATCTGGGCTACCGGCGGCTGCGGCTGGCGACCGGGCTGCGGCAGCCCGAGGCCATCGCGCTGTACGAGCGGTGCGCGTACCGGCCGATCGCGCCGTACGGGAAGTACGTGGACGCCCCGCTGACCCGCTGCTACGAGAAGCCGCTGGCTCAGTAGTAGCCCTTGGCGCCGTCGAGCAGCTCCCTGACCGTGTCGAGGTGGCCGACGTGCCTGGCGGTCTCCTCGACCATGTGGAGCAGGATCCAGCGCAGGGTGGCGGCGTTCGAGCTGAAGCCGGGGAACTCGCCCACGTCGTCGAACGAGTGGGCGGCGACGATCTCGTTGGAGACCGCGCACTGCTGGTCGTACTCGTCGAGGAGCCGGGCCAGCGGGACGCCCTCGACCCGCATGTCGGCGTCCTCCGCCGTCTCGTCGAACTGCGGGTTGAGGGCCGAGTCGCGGCCCAGGAAGAGCACCTCGAACCAGCAGTGCTCGGTCCAGCGCATGTGGGAGACCAGGCCCGCCACCGTCATGAGCGGCGAGGTCGGCAGGACCGGCCGGTGGGCGTCCTCCTCCGACAGGCCCTGGCATTTCCACCGCACGAGCGCGCGCTGCATGTCGAGCCAGCCGATGAGCTGGGTACGTTCGTCTGCGACGGCGGGAGGGCGTACACGCGAGAGGCTCATGGCCGCCGACGCTACTTCAGTGATCGCCCTGCCGCACCGCATTTTTCCGACGGTGGGCGAACCGTCCCGGCCCGCCCACCGTGCCTAGCCGTTGGCCGCGTCCTCCAGGCCCTGAACGTCGATCTTCCGCATGCCCAGCATGGCCTTCATGGCGCGCTGCGCCCGCTCCGGGTCGGGGTCGCCGATCAGCTCCTGGAGCCGGCGCGGGATGATCTGCCAGGACAGGCCGTACCTGTCCTTCAGCCAGCCGCACTGCGACTCCTCGCCGCCCTCGGTGAGCTTCGCCCACAGCTCGTCGACCTCCTCCTGCGAGTCGCAGTCGACGTAGAGCGAGACGGCCTCGGTGAACGTGAACTCCGGGCCGCCGTTCAGCGCGATGAACCGCTGCCCGGCCAGCTCGAACGTCACCACCATGGCCGACCCGGCGGGCCCGGGCGTGACCTCGAGGACGCGCGAGTCCTTGAAGAGCGAGGTGTAGAACTCGGCGGCCTGCTCGGCCTGGTCGTCGAACCAGAGGAACGTGGTGATCTTCTGCATGGCGTTTCCTTCCTACGAGGTCTCTCGCCAACGCGTCGAACTCCCCCGGGCCGGATCGACAGACCAGACATCGGATCTTCTCTTTTTTTCTGACGTCTTTTCTGACGCGCCACCCGCAGGTCGCTAGCCGGGCGCCGGCGCGGTGCTCTCGCGGATCACCAGGCTGGTCGCCAGCTCGACCCGCGGCGTCTCGGGCTCCTGGCCGTTGATGAGCTGCATCAGCATGCGGGCGGCCATGCCCGCCATGTTGGCCAGGGGCTGGCGCACGGTCGTGAGCGTGGGGGAGATCCACTGGGCGAAGGACAGGTCGTCGAACCCGACCACGCTCAGGTCCTCCGGCACGCGCAGGCCGCGCGCCCGGGCCGCCCGGTACGTCGCCAGCGCCTGGATGTCGTTGCCCGCGAAGACGGCCGTGGGACGGTCGGGCAGGTCCAGCAGCTCCAGGGCGCGGTGGTAGGCGGGCTCGTGGCTGTAGTCACCGTGCCGGATCAGGGCGGGGTCGACCTCGATGCCCACCTGGTCGAGCGCGGCGCGGTAGCCGTCGAGCCGGGCCCGCGAGGTCAGCCGGTGGGCGGGGCCGGTGATCATCGCGATCCGCCGGTGGCCGAGCTCGATCAGGTGCCTGGTCGCGGTGAAGCCGCCGTTCCAGCTGGTCGAGCCGACCGACGGCACGTCGGGGCCCTCGTCCACGGACGGCTGCACCACCACGAACGGGATGCCCAGCCGCCGCAGCTCGCGCTCCTGGTCGGCCGAGAGCTCGGAGATGACCAGGATCGCGCCGAGCGAGCCGCGCGTGCTGAGGTCGTCGAGCCACTGGCGGGCCAGGTTGCTCCGCTTGTGGACGGCCGAGACGACCAGGCCCATGCCCTCGGCCTGCAGCGCCTCCTCGGCGCCGCGGATCAGCTCCACCGCCCAGGGGTTGTCCAGCTCGTTGATGACGAACTCGATCAGGCCGCCCGGGTGCTCGTAGCGGCCGGGCAGCGTGTAGCCGTGCTGGCCGAGCAGCCGCTGGACCTTGCCCCGGGTCTTCGCGGAGACATCCGACCTCCCGTGCAACACCTTGGACACGGTCGAGACCGAGACGCCGGCCTGGGCCGCGATGTCGGCCATCGTGCTCCGACGCTCCGTCGTGATGTCGTCCACTGTTCACATCCTTCCGCCCTCTAAGTCTGCCGTCTCGAAGAAGCTCTTGACGACATCCGACGTTTCGCCTACGTTTCCGGCAGATTGATGTTTCGCAACATTTCGCAAATCCCCTGGGGGACTTTACATGACCCTCACCGCCGCACCTTCCTCACCGCCGCGGCCGCGGCCACCCTGGGCCTGGCGGCTCCGGCCCGCTTGGAGGACGCCTTCGACGCGGCCCGCCTGCGGTGGACCGGCATGATCGCGGGCGGCTCGTTCGACCCGGGCGACCCCGACTTCGCCGCGAAGGTGGCCGCCGTCGACTCGGCCGCCGCCTCGCTGCGGGCGTCGATGAGCCCGGATCCGGCCCGCCCGAGCCTGTGGCCCGGGCAGGGGTGGGCGCAGCTCGGCGGGACCGGCGGCTGGCTGGGCCGGCCGACGGCTGACGGGCTCGCCCGGTGGGCCGTCTCCGTCGCGGTCGGCGGCACCCGCGGCCACACCACTCCGCCGTACTCCGACTCCACACCTAGGAGGAACGCATGGATCACCCACCCAGCCGCCGCGTGGTGCTCGGCGGCACGATGGCCGGTCTCGCCGTCCCGCTCCTCGGCGGCGCGCCGGCCGCCCGGGCCGCCGCCGCCCAGGCGGCGGGTCCCATCGGCTCCGGCTGGACGGAGATCTTCCCCACCTACTCCGTCCACCAGCCGCCCGACAGGACCCGTCACACGTACGACGCCGCCACCGGCGAGCACCACTTCTGGCTGTACGACACCGACCCCAGCACCTTCCCCGGCCAGGATTCGGGCCCGCGCAGCGAGCTGCGCTTCCACAACGACTACACCTCGGGGCACGCGCAGTTCGAATGCGACATGAAGATCGGGGCGGGCGCCCACCGGGTGTGCGTCATGCAGGTCTTCGGCGGCGCGACGTCGGCGACGGCGTTCATGACGCTGGCCATGAACACCGACAGCATCAACTACTACGACTCCACGACGCAGATCCACGCCCCGGTGTACGACAGGTACATCCGCCTCAACGTCGTCCACGAGACCGACCTCGGCAAGATCCACATCTTCGTCAACCGCCAGTACCGCACCAGCTTCAACGACCGCGGCGCGGCCACCCACTACTTCAAGTGCGGCCTCTACGGCCGGACGGACATGTCGGCGCGCAGCGACAACCACATCAAGAACATCCACATCTACCGCAAGTGACCCCCGCCGGCCCGCCCCCGTTTCCAGGGGCGGGCCGCCTCGTTAGAGTGCCGATCATGGAGCCGACGACCGCGGAACAGTACCGGCGCTTCGCGTCGAGGGAGGCCCGCGGCTCCTCGCCGCTGTACGAGCAGCTCGCCTCCGGGGTGGCCGGCGACCCCGACCTCATCGCGCTACTGTCCAGCCTCCCGCTCGCCAAGCGGCAGCCCAACCTGCTGTTCGCCGCCGCCCGGTACGTCGCGGGGACGCCCGCCGACTACCAGGACTTCCGCCGGTCCGTGCTCGACCACCGTGACGCGGTCGTCGCCACGATGCTCTCCCGCCGTACCCAGACCAACGAGGCGGCCCGGTGCGCCGCTCTCTACCCGCTGCTCGCCGCGCTCCCGCAGCCGCTGGCGCTGCTGGAGGTCGGCGCGTCGGCCGGGCTGTGCCTGCTGCCCGATCGCTACGGCTACGACTACGACGGCCGCCTGGCCGGGGACGTGGACAGCCCGTTGCGGCTGAGCTGCCGCACCGAGGGCGAGCCGCGCTTCGCTGTGCCGGGCTTCTTCGGGCCCGGCTTCTTCGGGCCGGGCGCGGTGACCGTCGCGTGGCGGGCCGGCATCGACCTCAACCCCCTCGACGTCACCGACCCCGACGACGTCCGGTGGCTCCGGACGCTGGTCTGGCCCGAACAGCACGACCGCCTGCGGCGCCTGGACACCGCCATCGACGTGGCGCGCGCGGATCCGCCCCGCGTCGTGCGGGGAGACCTCAACGCGCGTCTCGGCGAGGTGGCCGCCCAGGCGCCCGCGCACGCCACGCTCGTCGTCTTCCACACCGCGGTCCTCTATTACGTGCCGGACGCCGAGCGCGCCACGTTCGTGGAGCAGGTCCAGCGGCTCGACGGCCACTGGATCGCCCAGGAGGACCCGGGCGTCCTCCCGGGCGTCGACGCCCGCCTCCACGAGCGGCCGCCGGCGGACGTCGTCACCTACGCGCTCGCGCTCGACGGCCATCCCGTCGCGTTCTCCGCGATGCACGGCGGCCGGTTCCGCTGGCTGTCCGCCTGAGACCCGTCACTCGCGCGCCCCGAGCGTGTCCGCCGGACGGGGGCTCAGCGCGAACCTGCCCGGTACGGCCGTGGCCGCCAGCGCCAGCGCAGCCACGGCGGCGATCACCGCGAGATACGTGCCCGGCGGCACGTACGGCAGCGCCGACCCCGTCATCCCCGCGCTGAAGGCGGCCAGCGTCACCAGCGAGATCGCCGTCCCGAGGGCCAGCGCCACCACCGTCGCCGTCAGCGTCTCCGCGCGCAGCATCCGCGCCGCCTGCCGCCGCGTCGTGCCCACCACCCGCAGCAGGGCGAGCTCCCTGGACCTGGCCAGGGTGGACATGGCCAGCGTGTTGACCACGGCGATCGCGCAGAAGGCGATGATCAGGCCCATGGCGACGTACGTGACCGCCGCGTTGGGGCTCTCCACCTGTGCCGTCCCGGCCCCGTCGAGCGCCGTCACGCCGGATGCCCGCCGCAGCGCCTCGCGGTCGCCGCCGGAGACCAGGACGGTGCCGCGCGGGTCGTCGACATGGCCCGCGACGAGCTCCCGGGAAAGGGTCAGGTCGCCGAAGCCGAGCCCGCGGGCGTAGATCGCGACGACCCGCACCTCGGCGGGGGTGCCGTCGCCGAGCACCAGAGCGATCCGGTCTCCCAGGCGGGCGTCCAGGCGTTCGGCGGCGGTGCGGCTGATCGCCGCCGACGTCTCGCCGAGCCCGTCCAGCGAGCCCGCCACCACGCCCAGATCCATCGTCCGGTCCAGGCCGGCAGGCGTGACGGCCTGGACGGCGTACTTCTCGAGATCGATCCTGACCGACGTGCGCAGCACCTCCGTGACGGCACGCACGCCGGGCACCTGGCGCGCGGCGGCAGCGGAGGCGCCGGGCCCGAGCACGTGGTCGGCCTTGACGCCCGCGCTCAGCTCGCTCTGCGCGGCGTGCCCCATGGTGGTCTGCACGAACAGGATCGTGCACGTCATCGCCGTCATCAGGGTCAACGGCACGATCACCGAGGCCAGCCGCCCGGTGCCGGCGCGCAGGCTCTTGCGCGCGAGATAGCCCGCCACGCCGGGCGCGCGCAGCGGCAGCGCCGTCACCGCCCGCGCGAGCAGCGGCCCGAGCAGGGCGACCGCGATCGTCCACACCAGCGCGGTCAGCATGGTGACCGGGCTGGAGGCCGCCTCCGTGTTCAGGCCGGACAGCACGATCGTCAGGGTCACGCCGCCGGCCAGGGCGAGCAGGCCCGCGACCAGCCGCAACGGCGGGATCCCGGCGGCGGGCAGCGCCGTCTCTCCCAGGGCCTCCACCGGCCTGATCCGCGCGGTACGGCGGGCCGAGACGCGCGCCGCCACCCACGCGGCCACCAGCGTGGTCAGGACCGCGACGATCGAGGGGAACGGGCTGACCACCAGCCGCAGGTTCGCCGGCATCGCGCCCAGGTCGACGAACCTGGACCGCAGCCAGAACCCGAGCAGGATCCCGGCCCCCGAGCCGAGCACCCCGGCGGCCGCACTGATGAGCAGGGCCTCGCCGCCGACGAGCCTCCTGACCTGCCGCGGCAGGGCGCCGACGGCCCGCAGCAGGGCTATCTCACGCCGGCGCTGCTGCATCGACAGGGCGAACGTGCCCACCACGACCATGATCGCCACCAGCAGCGAGGTGCCGCCGAGCGCGCCGCCCAGGCTGATGAGCTTGACCCGGGAGTTCTCCGCCTCGGGGAACTCGACCGCGCCGCGCTCGTCGCCGGTGTAGGCCACGGCGCCCTTGACGGCGACCTCGACCCCGGGCCAGACGCCGATCGCCGTCACCAGGCCGTCGCGTCCGGCCAGGCGGCGGGCCTCGCCGGTGGCGAAGAAGATCGTGTCCTGGCCGGGCAGCGCCTGCGCGGTCACCCCCACCACGCGGTGGCCGGGGATCGCCCGGCCGGCGTGGCGGGCGTCCACGACCACCTCGTCCGCGGCCTTGGGGGCCCGCCCCTCGGCGAGCGTGAACGGGGTGAGCGCGGCCGACTCCCAGCCGTGGGCGGTGAAGCCGGCGTAGGGGAAGCTCACCTCGGTGACCACCTTCGTCACGCCGGGCACGCGGGCGAGGTCCCGCGCCAGGGAGGCCGGGATCCATCTGCGCTCGGACAGGAGCTTGGCCTTCTCCTTGCCGCTCTCCTTGCTCTGCCGGACATACTGGTCGCCCGCCACGATCACGGGGGCGCCGGCGTACCGCTCGGGCGCCACCCCGCCGCGCAGGCCCGTCTCCAGCAGCATCCCGCACGCCGTCACCAGCGCCGCCGCGCACAGCAGGGCCACGAACGCGCCGGCGAACCCGGCCTTGCGGTGGCGGAGCATCCTCAACGCGAAGGAGATCATCAGTTCCACGCCCCCAGCCCGGTCATGCGCCCGGCCACCTTCTCGGCGGTGGGAGCCGTCATCGCGTCCACGATCCGGCCGTCGGCCAGGAACAGCACGCTGTCGGCGTACGAGGCGGCCACCGGGTCGTGGGTGACCATCACCACGGTCTGGCCGAGCCCGGAGACCACCTCCCTCAGCAGGGTCAGCACGTCGCGGGCGGTCATCGTGTCCAGCGCGCCGGTCGGCTCGTCGCCGAAGACCACCTCCGGCCTGGTCACCAGCGCCCTGGCGATCGCCACCCGCTGCTGCTGGCCGCCGGAGAGCTCGGCCGGGCGGTGCCCGGCACGGCCGTCGAGGCCCACCCTGCGCACGACCTCCTGCAGCCAGCCCTGGTCGACCCGGGTGCCGGCCAGCATGAGCGGCAACGTGATGTTCTCCGTCACGGTCAGCGCGGAGACCAGGTTGAAGGCCTGGAACACGAAGCCGACGCGCTGCCGCCGGAGCTCGGTCAGCGCGTTCTCGTCCATGCCCGCCAGGTCGGTGCCGCCCAGCCGTACCGATCCCGAGCTGGGGACGTCGAGCCCGGCCGCACAGTGCAGGAACGTGCTCTTGCCCGAGCCCGAGGGACCCATGACGGCGGTGAAGGTGCCCCGGGGGATGGCGATCGACACCTCGCGCAGGGCCGCCACCGCGCTCCGGCCCCTGCCGTACACCTTGCTCACCGCGTCCAACCGCACTGCCTCTGTCATGGCTCCAGCCTGCTGATCTGCGCTTTCAGCCACCAGAGAGCCGGTCACGACCCCGCCATGACCTCATCATGATCCGGACATAATGGTCAGGTGATCCGCATTCTCCTGGCCGAGGACCAGCACGTCATCAGGGAAGCGCTCGTGACCCTGATCAGCATCGAGCCCGACATCGAGGTGGTCCAGGCGGTCGAGTCCGGGGACGCGGTGGTCTCCGCCGCCCTGGTCCACCAGCCGGACGTGGCCGTCCTGGACGTCGACATGCCCGGCGCGATCGACGGCCTCGACGCCGCCGGCGAGTTGCGCGCGAAGCTGCCGGGCTGCCGCACGCTCATGCTCACCGGCCACGGCAAGCCGGGCCACCTCCGCCGCGCGCTCGCCTCCCAGGTGGACGGCTTCATCCTGAAGACCGCCTCGCCGGAGGAGCTGACGGGCGCGATCAGGAAGGTGGCTCGGGGCGAACGGGTTCTCGACCCCTCGCTCGCCAGCACCGCGTGGAACCTGGCCGACAACCCGCTCACCCCGCGCGAGGCCGACGTGCTGCGGCTGGTCGCGGCGGGCGCGGAGGCGACCGAGATCGCGGGTCAGCTCTTCCTGAGCGCGGGGACCGTCCGCAACTACATCACCGCGATCGTCGCCAAGCTCAACGCCCGCAACCGCACCGACGCCGTGCGCATCGCCACCGAGGCCGGCTGGATCTAGATCGGGACCGTGGCCGTCAGCTCGAAGCAGTCGTCCTCCTGGGACA
Organism: Nonomuraea sp. NPDC050451; assembly: GCF_044458585.1. Classification (NCBI taxonomy): domain Bacteria; kingdom Bacillati; phylum Actinomycetota; class Actinomycetes; order Streptosporangiales; family Streptosporangiaceae; genus Nonomuraea; species Nonomuraea sp. NPDC050451. The sequence continues at coordinate 70,587 of NZ_JBITHZ010000024.1, read as the reverse complement.
CGGCGAGCCGCCCGTCGAGCGCCGTCAGCCGGGTGGTGAGGTTACCGATCCCGGCCGAGCCGCGGCGGCCCGCCGCGCCGCTTGCCCCGTCGTTGCGCACGCTCAGCCGTACGGCGCCGTCCCGTACGGACGTCGTGATCGTGCACCGGCGGGCCGAGCTGTGCCGCAGGACGTTGGTGACGGCCTCCCTGAGCACGATGCCGAGCGTGGTGTCGGCCTCCCCGCCGAGGGTGTCGTGGCCCAGGTCGAGCAGGACGTCGATGCCCGCGGTCGCCAGCAGCGAACGGGCCGACTCCGCCTCGGTGGCCAGGGACAGCTCCCGGTGCCCGCCCGACACCGTCCGCAGGTCCTCCATCGCCTGCTCGGTCATCGACAGGACGTCGTCCAGCTCCTTGCGCGCCCGCTCGGCGTCGAGGCGTCGGGCGAGCTCGCACTTGAGCAGGATCGCCGCCAGGGTGTGCCCGAGGAGGTCGTGCAGGTCACGGGCGGCACGCAGGCGTTCCTCGACGACGGCCGCGCGGGCCGGGCCGTCCCGCGACTCGTGCAGCTCCCTGGCCAGCTGGGCGAGCTTGAGCAGCCCGTACACGACCAGGCCGGTCACGACCGTGCTGATCGCGTAGTTGACGGTCAGCGGGATCGGCAGGCCGAGCAGCACGCCGGCCGCCGCGACCACCGCGACGATGGCCGCCACCAGCGGCAGCGCCACCGCCCACGGGAAGGCCAGCAGGATCGGCCCCGCCAGGAACCCCGCCACTCCCAGCCAGGACTGCCCGAACAGCGGGATCGGCGCGAACGTCAGCACCGCCATGATCGACAGCGCCACCGGGTGCCGCCCCTCGACCGATCGCAGCTGCATGAAGACGATGACGGCCAGCGGGACCGCCGGCCACGGCGAGCCCGCCACCAGCAGCGCCTTGGCCGAGAACCCCACCAGCACGGCCGCCAGCAGCGCCATCGGCAGCACGCTGCCGCCCGTGTCGGGCACCGGCTCGGTGGCCGTGGTGGGCAGCCTCGCCTCCACCGTCACCAGGGCCTCGTCGGTGAGCCCGACGGCGAGCGTGCCGCCTGCCGCCTCGACCTGGGCCGGCAGGTCGCCCAGGCTCTCGTCGCCGGCCGTGCGCGCGCCGTCGTGGGAGACGCGCAGGCGTACCGTGCCCGCCTCCGTGAAGGTCTCGATGCGGCAGGTGGTGGCCGTGCGCCGCCGTACGATCTCCGTCACGGCCTCTCGAAGCACCGCCGCCAGGAGGGCTCCCGCGGGACCCAGCGGCTCGGCGTGCCCGATGCGTACGTCCACGGTGACGCCCGCGGCGGTCAGCATGGCCCTGGCGGTGGAGGTCTCGGGAGCCAGGGACATGGCCCGGTAGCTCGCCGCCGCGGCCCTGGCATCGGCGAGGGAGCGGCGGGCGGTCTCCACGTCGGGGTCGCCCGTCCGGGCGCCGGCGGCGATCGCGGCCAGCGCCCTGCCCAGGCCCGCGCTCAGCTCGGCGGCGATGCGCAGCCGCTCCTCGGCCGCCGCCGTCACCGCCAGCGCGAGCCTGGCCGCGTTCACCTCGTCGATCCGGTCGATCATCTTCGTCAGCCCGTAGACGACCAGGGAGATCAGCACCATGCTGATCACCGGGTCGGCGGGGCCGAGCAGCGCGGCGCTCGCCGCCACCGCCGGGGCGAGCGGCCACAGCCGGGTCAGCAGCAACGACCCGCCGACGAAGCCGAGCATGCCGACCGAGGAGCCGGACAGCAGGACCGACCCGTACGCCAGGACGGCCTGGAGGGGGACCAGCCACCACGACCGCCACCGGGCGAAGGCGACCTGCACCCCGAACACGGCCAGCGCCAGGGGCGAACCGGCGGCCACATAGACGCTCGCGAAGCCCGCGAACACCACGACAACGATCAGCATCGCCCGCTTGTGCACCCGAGCAGCCTAGGAGACGCCGGGTGCCAGGGCTCAGGCGGACGTCCCGACCGGAGCGGCGGGAACGCGCCGCCCGCCGAGCGCGGCCGAGGTCCCGGGCCGGCGGGCGGAGACGGCCAGGACCGCGACCGCGCAGGCCGACACCAGACCGGCGAGTGCGGCGGCGGCCCCGAGCGTCAACGCGTCGGGGTGGACGAGGGCCTGCCCGCGCTGCGCCTGCCACAGCACCAGCCCCGTGAGCCCCGCGTACCCGAACGCGGCGACGACCACCAGCGCGGTACGGGTGCCGGCGCCCGCGAGGACCCGGAAGCGCCGGGAGAGCAGGCGCAGGCCGATCGCGACCAGCGGGAGCACCTGCAGGGCGTGCAGGCCGACGAAGTGCGCCACCCGCAGGTCGCCCGCGCCGCTCTCCCAGCCGGTGACCGGCATGCCGGCGCCGCCGTCGGGCGCGCCGACGCTGTGCGCGCCGATCGTGGCCAGGCTCAGCCCCTTGGCCAGCCCCTCCGCCTGGTCGGGGGTGGGAGCGGTCATCAGGTAGCCGACGGACATCCCGGCGAGCGAGACGGCCAGCCCGAGCGGGATCGCCCAGGCCATCGCCCGGTCCAGGCGGCGCTGCGCCATCAGCAGGATGCCCATCGCGAAGGTCAGCAGCCAGCCCAGGTACGCGGCGCCACCCATGATCATGAACACCGTCTCGTCCACCCCGGTGGTGAAGTTGAAGTGGCTGCGCACGCCCCGCGCCGCCTGGAAGGTGATGGCCGTGATCTCCGGGAGGAGGAAGCCGCCCACGGTCACCGTGCCCAGCCACCACAGCGTCCGCCGCCACCGCTGAGCCTGGCCGATCATCCAGGCCAGCGTGAGCGCGTACAGTCCGAGGGACATCGCGAACTTGATCGGCTTGAGCCACACTCCCTGGCCCATCAGCGTCCGCCCGTCCACCGCGAGCCCTATGGCGCAGACGACGGCCAGCACCGCCATCGCCGCCGCGCAGTAGCTGAGCGGACCATGCCACGCGGACGTGGCCTTGCGAAAGTCCCGGCGCTGGAGCAGGGCACCCATGACGACTCCTTCACATCGACTGGGTGCAACTCTGCTGGTCAGCGTCCTGCCCAACCAGAGACGTGATCACCGGTTCGGCATGACCTCGTCACAAACCGGGCATCTCGTTACGGCTGGTCCGATAGTGCTGAGACTGTACTGGTCAGTCTCCGATTTATACGTTTTCTTGACGCCCTGACCAGGCTAATCACCTCTTTGGCCTGGATAGTGTGCGATGCATCTTTATGCGGCCATTACGGAGGGGTGACCGTTATGGTGCTGGCGAAAAAGCCGGCCCCCACGGAAGGGACGCTGCGTTCCTGGTTGCTGGAGGGTTTGCAGACCGACCGGAAGCAGATCCAGCACGGCCCCCATGTGAAGCACCCGTGGTGGCGGGTGATGTGCCTGACCGGCGTGGACTACTTCTCCACGCTGGGCTACCAGCCGGGTATCGCGGCGCTGGCGGCCGGGCTGCTCTCGCCGCTGGCCACGTTGTTCCTGGTGGCGCTCACGTTGCTGGGCGCGCTGCCGGTCTACCGCAGGGTCGCGGTCGAGAGCCCGTACGGGCAGGGCTCGATCGCGATGCTGGAGAAGCTGGCGCCGCAGTGGTGGGGCAAGCTGTTCGTGCTGGCCCTGCTCGGCTTCGCGGCCACCGACTTCGTGATCACGATGACGCTGTCGGCGGCGGACGCGACCGCCCACATCCTGGAGAACCCGTTCGTGCCGGACTTCCTGGCCGGACAGCGGGTCATCGTCACGCTCGTCCTGCTGGCCCTGCTCGGCGGCGTGTTCCTGATGGGCTTCACCGAGGCGATCGGCATCGCCGTGGTGCTGGTCTTCGTCTATCTGGTCCTGAACGCGGTCGTGGTCGCGACGGCCGTCCTCCACGTTCTGGAGGCCCCTCAGGTCGTCGTGGACTGGCAGCGCGCGCTGAGCCTGGACTTCTCCAGCCCGCTGGTCATGATCGGCCTGTCCCTGGTGGTCATGCCGAAGCTGGCGCTGGGCATGTCCGGGTTCGAGACCGGGGTCGCGGTGATGCCGGTGGTCAAGGGCGAGATCCAGGAGCGGATCAAGGGCACCAGGCGGATGCTCACCACCGCCGCGCTGATCATGAGCGTCTTCCTGATCTTCTCCAGCTTCGTCACGACCGTGCTCATCCCGCACCACGAGTTCGAGGAGGGCGGCCGGGCGAACGGCCGGGCGCTGGCCTACCTGGCGCACGAATATCTGGGCAACTGGTTCGGCACCGTGTACGACATCTCCACGATCGCGATCCTGTGGTTCGCCGGGGCCTCGGCGATGGCCGGGCTGATCAACCTGGTGCCGCGTTACCTGCCCCGCTACGGCATGGCGCCGGAGTGGACGGGCGCGATCAGGCCGCTGGTGCTGGTGTTCTCGGCCATCGCGTTCGCCATCACGATCATCTTCGACGCCGACGTGGACGCCCAGGGCGGCGCTTACGCCACCGGCGTGCTGGTGCTCATGCTCTCGGCCGCGTTCGCGGTGACGCTGTCGGCCTGGAAGCTGGGCCAGCGCAAGGCCATGGTCGGGTTCGCGCTCATCTCGGTCGTCCTGGCCTACACCCTGATCGACAACATCATCGAGCGGCCCGACGGTGTCAAGATCGCCTCGTTCTTCGTCGCGAGCATCGTCGGCCTCTCGCTGATCTCCCGCGCCACCCGCTCCACCGAGCTGCGGGTCACGGCGGTGCACCTGGACTCGCTGGCCGAGCAGTTCGTCAACGAGGCGGCGTGCGGCGAGATCCACGTGATCGCCAACGAGCCGCACCAGCGGGACCAGACCGAGTACAACGACAAGTTGCGCGAGGCGTGGCTCACCCACCGGCTGCGTCCCGCGGAGCCCGTCCTGTTCGTGGAGGCGACGGTGCCGGACGCCTCGGAGTTCGAGTCGGAGCTGCACGTCAAGGGCGAGGAGCGGTACGGCCACAAGATCCTGTCCGTCGAGACCTCCGCCGTGCCGAACGCGCTGGCCGCGCTGCTGCTGCATCTACGCAACCGGACGGGCTCCGTGCCGCACATCTACTTCCACTGGACCGAGGGCAATCCGGTCGTGGCGATGCTGCGGTACCTGGTCTTCGGCGGCGGCGACGTGCCGCCGCTGACCAGGGAGGTGCTGCGCCAGGCCGAGCCGGACCCGGAGCTCCGGCCGCGCGTCCACGTGGGCTGACCGCTCAGTCGTCGGTGAAGCGCAGGTCCTCGCGGTCCAGGTGACGTTGCAGGCGTCGCCGGGTGCGGCGGGCAGCCACGACTGCTCCTCCCCCGACAGCCGCCGGATCTGGCTGGGCAGCTGCAGCCCGATGAGGCTGAACACCACGCTCTCCAGCAGGAAGATCACCGTGCCGTAGACGGCGGCCAGCTGCAGCCGGATGCGCGCGTCGGGGTCCTCGGTGCGCCGCCGGACGAGCGCCACCCCCGCCGCCACCACCGCCCCGATCGCCGCCCCCGACCGCGCCCAGCACGAACCCCAGCGCGAGCGGCAGCGGGGTCAGCAGGACGGTGACGAAGCCGACGGCGGCCGCCGAGACGACCACGAGCCCCACGGTCAGCAGCGTGACCGGTTTCCAGACCCGCTTCAGCTCGTGCCAGGACAGCTCCTCGCCGGCGGCGTAGATGAGCGGCGGCAGGACCACCAGGCTGACGATCTCGGGGCTGACGTGGATGTTCGACGCGTACGGGGTCAGGCCCACCAGGAGGCCCGCAAGGACCAGCAGGGACGGGGCGGGCACGCTGATCCGATCGGTGAACGTGGCCACCACCGTGGCTGCCCGCGGGGTCGTGTACGGATCCCGTCAAGAATCAACCCCCCGCCGTATGAAACCCGTCAAGAACGGCAAAACGGGCTTATTTCCGGGTTTTCCTTGCTCAAGAGCCGCTCATCTCGGGCGGTAGGAAACGTGTTCCGGAGTTGAGGAGTGGGGATGGCCGACGTCATCTTCGTCGCCCTGACGATCGCGATCTTCGTGATCTTCGGGCTGGTGGTCAAGGCGGTGGAACGGCTGTGAGTGCCGTCAACGCCACCGGTCTCGTCGTGGTCGCCGGGCTGGTGATCTTCATGGTCGTGGCACTGCTGTTCCCGGAGCGCTTCTGATGAGCACGACCGTCGCGGGGATGATCTTCATCGTCTCCCTGATCGCCGCTCTGGCCCTGGTGCACAAGCCGCTGGGCGACTACATGCACCGGGTCTACACGAGCGCCAGGCACAACGCCGTCGAGCGCCTGATCTACCGGCTGCTCGGCGTGCGCGCGGACGCCGAGCAGAGCTGGGCCGTCTACGCGCGCAGCCTGCTGGCGTTCTCGCTGATCTCGGTCCTGTTCGTGTACGCCGTGCAGCGGCTGCAGGACAAGCTGCCGCTCAGCGTCGGGATGAAGCCGGTCACCGACCACATCGCCTGGAACACGGCGGTCAGCTTCGTCACCAACACCAACTGGCAGGCCTATTCCGGCGAGTCCACGATGGGCCACCTGACCCAGATGGCCGCGCTGGCGGTGCAGAACTTCGTGTCGGCGTCGGTGGGCATGGCCGTGGCCATCGCCCTGGTGCGCGGGTTCGCCCGGCGCACCTCCGACACGATCGGCAACTTCTGGGTGGACCTGGTCCGCGGTTCGCTCCGGATCCTGCTGCCGATCGCCTTCGTCGGCGCCCTCGTCCTGGTGGCCGGCGGGCTGATCCAGAACCTCTCCGGCCCGCACGAGGTCACCACGCTGACCGGCGGCACCCAGTCGATCACCGGCGGCCCGGTCGCCTCGCAGGAGGTCATCAAGGAGCTGGGCACCAACGGCGGCGGCTTCTACAACGCCAACTCGGCCCACCCCTTCGAGAACGCCACCACCTGGACGAACTGGTTCGAGATCTTCCTGATCCTGGTGATCCCGTTCACGCTGACGCGCACCTTCGGCAAGATGGTCGGGCAGGTCAGGCAGGGGTATGCGATCCTCGCCGTGATGGGCGTGATCGCGCTGGCCAGCGTGCTGCTCACCAACGTCTTCGAGCTGGGCGGGCACGCGACCGTGCCGCAGGCCGTCGGGGCGGCGATGGAGGGCAAGGAGGTCCGCTTCGGCGTCTCCAACTCCGCCACCTTCGCCGCCGCCACCACGCTGACGAGCACCGGCGCCGTGAACTCCTTCCACGACTCCTTCACGCCGTTCGGCGGCATGATGACGCTGTTCAACATGATGCTGGGCGAGGTCGCGCCCGGCGGCGTCGGCTCGGGACTGTACGGCATGCTGATCCTGGCCGTGATCACGGTGTTCGTGGCCGGGTTGATGGTCGGCCGCACCCCCGAATACCTGGGCAAGAAGATCAGCTCGCGCGAGATCAAGCTGGCCTCGCTGTACTTCCTGGTCACGCCGGTGCTGGTACTGGTCGGCACCGCGTTCGCGATGGGCTCGGCCCAGCAGCGGGCGAGCATGCTGAACTCGGGCCCGCACGGCCTGTCCGAGGTGCTGTACGCGTTCACCAGCGCCTCCAACAACAACGGGTCCGCCTTCGCCGGGATCACCGTCAACACGCCCTGGTACGACGTGGCGCTCGGCCTGTGCATGGCCTTCGGCCGGTTCCTGCCGATCATCCTGGTGCTGGCGCTGGCCGGTTCGCTGGCCGCCCAGGCGCCGGTCCCCGAGAGCGCCGGCACGCTGCCGACGCACCGGCCGCAGTTCGTCGGCATGGTCGTCGGCGTGACGATCATCCTGGTCGCCCTCACCTTCCTCCCGGCGCTCGCGCTCGGCCCCATCGCAGAAGGACTGTCCTGACATGTCATCCCCCGCGCTCAAGGCAGCGCAGCGGAACGGCCGCGTGGGCGGCGGTCTGCTCGACCCGGAACAGATGCTGAAGTCGCTGCCGGACGCGTTGAAGAAGCTCAACCCGGCCACGCTGTGGCGCAACCCGGTGATGCTCATCGTCGAGATCGGCGCCCTGTTCACCACCGTCCTGGCGATCCTCGACCCGTCGTTCTTCGCCTGGGCCATCGTGGTCTGGCTCTGGCTGACCGCCGTCTTCGCCAACCTGGCCGAGGCCGTCGCCGAGGGGCGCGGCAAGGCACAGGCGGCCACGTTGCGCAAGGCCAAGACCGACACCCAGGCCCGCCGCCTCAAGAGCCGCACGTCCACGGAGTGGGACGTGGTCGGCGCGCCCGAGCTGCGGCAGGGCGACTTCGTGATCGTCGAGGCCGGGGAGACCATCCCCGGCGACGGCGACGTGGTCGAGGGCATCGCCTCGGTGGACGAGTCGGCCATCACCGGCGAGTCCGCCCCGGTGATCCGCGAGTCCGGCGGCGACCGCTCGGCGGTCACCGGCGGCACCAGGGTGCTGTCCGACCGGATCGTCGTCCAGATCACCCAGAAGCCCGGCGAGAGCTTCATCGACCGCATGATCGCCCTGGTCGAGGGGGCGAACCGGCAGAAGACGCCGAACGAGATCGCCCTCAACATCCTGCTGGCGGCCCTGACGGTCATCTTCCTCGTGGCCACCGTCACCATGCAGCCGCTGGCCATCTACTCCAAGCTCACCAACCCGGGCGTGCCGGACTCCCTCGCCTTGAACGCCGACGGCGTCACCGGCGTGGTGCTGGTCTCGCTGCTGGTGTGCCTGATCCCGACCACCATCGGCGCGCTGCTGTCGGCCATCGGCATCGCGGGCATGGACCGCCTGGTCCAGCGCAACGTGCTGGCGATGAGCGGGCGCGCGGTGGAGGCCGCCGGGGATGTGTCCACGCTGCTGCTGGACAAGACCGGCACGATCACCCTGGGCAACCGGCAGGCGTCGGAGTTCGTCCCCGTCGCCGGTGTCACCGAGGCCGAGCTGGCGGAGGCCGCGCAGCTGTCCAGCCTGGCCGACGAGACCCCCGAGGGCCGCTCGATCGTGGTCTTCGCCAAGCAGCGCCACGGCCTGCGCGAGCGGGAGATCCACGGCGCCGAGTGGGTGCAGTTCACCGCCCAGACCCGCATGTCCGGGGTCAACCTGGGCGAGCGCCAGGTCCGCAAGGGCGCGGCGACCGCGGTGATGAAGTGGGTCCGCGATCAGGGCGGCCACCCCACCGACGAGGTCGGGCACATCGTGGACGGCATCTCCGGCTCCGGCGGCACCCCGCTGGTCGTCGCGGAGAAGGGCCGCGTGCTCGGGGTCATCCACCTCAAGGACGTGGTCAAGCAGGGCATGCGCGAACGCTTCGACGAGATGCGCCGCATGGGCATCCGCACCGTCATGATCACCGGCGACAACCCGCTGACCGCCAAGGCCATCGCGGACGAGGCCGGCGTGGACGACTTCCTGGCCGAGGCCACCCCCGAGGACAAGCTCGCCCTGATCAGGAAGGAGCAGCAGGGCGGCCGCCTGGTCGCGATGACCGGCGACGGCACCAACGACGCCCCCGCCCTGGCCCAGTCGGACGTCGGCGTGGCGATGAACACCGGCACCTCGGCCGCCAAGGAGGCCGGGAACATGGTGGACCTCGACTCCAACCCGACCAAGCTGATCGAGATCGTCGAGATCGGCAAGCAACTGCTCATCACCCGCGGCGCGCTGACCACGTTCTCCATCGCCAACGACATCGCGAAGTACTTCGCGATCATCCCGGCCATGTTCGCGGCCGTCTACCCGGGCCTGGACGCCCTGAACGTCATGCGCCTGGCCAGCCCGCAGTCGGCGATCCTGTCCGCGGTCGTGTTCAACGCCCTGATCATCATCGCGCTGATCCCGCTGGCGCTGCGCGGCGTCCGGTACCGGCCTTCCAGCGCCTCCAAGCTGCTGTCGCGCAACCTCTACGTCTACGGCCTGGGCGGCATCGTCGCGCCGTTCGCCGGCATCAAGATCATCGACCTGTTCATCCAGTTCCTTCCGGGGATGTCGTAATGGACCGTCTACCCAGCTGGCTCCGCCAGCATCTGGCCGCGATCCGTGCGGTCGTCGTCCTGACCGTGCTGCTCGGCCTGATCTATCCGCTGGCCACCACCGGGATCGCTCAGGCGCTGTTCAACGGCAAGGCGAACGGCTCGATCGTGCAGGCCGGCGGCAAGGACGTGGGCAGCGCGATCATCGGCCAGTCCTTCACCGACGCCGACGGCAAGGCGGTGAAGAAGTACTTCCAGTCCCGCCCGTCGGCCGCCGGCGACGGCTACGACCCGACCTCGACCGGAGCCAGCAACCTCGGCCCCGAGGACGTCGTCGACGTGCTGCCGGTGCCCGGCGCCGAGGGGAAACAGTCGCTGCTGACCCGGGTGTGCGCCCGGTCCAGGGCGGTCGGCGAGCTGGAGGGCGTCAGCGGCGCCCGCCCGTACTGCACCGCCGACGGCGTTGGCGCGGTGCTGAAGGTCTTCCCCGACCGGGCGGTCAGCGTCAACCAGGCCTGCCCCGCCGCCCCCTTCGTCGCCAGCTACCAGGGGCTGAAGGTGGAGTGCGCCAAGCCCGGCGAGGACTACGCCGCGGGCCGGACCGTGCCCGTGCGCGGCGCGGTGAGCCGGGTGCCGGTGCCCCCGGACGCGGTGACCGCGAGCGGCTCCGGCCTCGACCCGCACATCTCGCTCGCCTACGCCGAGCTCCAGGCCCCCCGCGTGGCCAGGGAACGCGGCCTGCCCCTCGACAGGGTCAGGGCGCTCATCGACGGGAACACCACCGGCCGGGCGCTCGGCTTCATGGGCGAACCCGCCGTCGACGTGCTCGAACTCAACCTGGCGCTGGACCGGTCATGAGCCGGGGCCGCCTGCGGGTCTACCTCGGGGCGGCGCCCGGGGTTGGCAAGACGTACGCGATGCTCGGCGAGGGCCGTCGCGGCATGGAACGCGGCCGGGACGTGGTCGTGGGTTTCGTCGAGACCCACGGCCGCCCCCGGACCTCGGCCCTGCTGGAGGGCATGGAGGTGATCCCGCGCAGGACGATGACGCATCGGGGCGCGACGTTCACCGAGCTCGACGCCGACGCGGTGATCGCCCGCGCCCCCAGGGTGGCGCTGATCGACGAGCTGGCCCACACCAACGTGCCCGGCTCCAGGAACGTCAAGCGCTGGCAGGACATCGACGACATCCTGGACGCCGGGATCGACGTCATCTCGACGGTGAACATCCAGCACCTGGAGTCCGTCAACGACGTCGTCCAGGAGATCACCGGCGTCCCGCAGCGCGAGACCGTCCCCGACGAGGTGGTGCGCCGCGCCGACCAGGTCGAGCTGGTCGACATGTCACCGGAGGCGCTGCGCCGCCGCATGGCCCACGGCAACGTCTACGCCCCCGCCAAGGTCGACGCCGCGCTGTCGAACTACTTCCGCGTCGGCAACCTCACCGCGCTGCGCGAACTCGCCCTGCTGTGGGTCGCAGGGAAGGTCGACGACCAGCTCGACCGCTACCGCGCCGAGCACGGCATCGCCACCACCTGGGAGGCACGCGAGCGGGTCGTGGTGGCCCTGACCGGCGGCCCCGAGGGCGACACGCTGGTACGCCGGGCGGCCCGCATCGCCGCCCGCACCAAGGGCGCCGACCTGCTGGCCGTCCACGTCACCAGCGCCGACGGGCTGACCGGGGCCGACCCGGCCGGCCTGGCCCGCCAGCGGACGCTGGTCGAGAGCATGGGCGGCACCTACCACCAGGTCGTCGGCGACGACATCCCCCAGGCGCTGCTCGACTTCGCCCGCGGCGTCAACGCCACCCAGCTGGTCCTCGGAGCGTCGAGGAGAGGCCGGTTCGCCCAGATCTTCTCCCGGGGCGTCGGCGTGGAGACCACGGCGCGGTCGGGCTCCATCGACGTCCACATGATCACTCACGACGAGGTCAACAAGGGCCGTCGCCGACCGGCCCGCTCGCGGGCCGCGCTCACCAGAAAGCGCCGTCTGACAGGCTGGGCGCTGGCGGTGGCCGGGATGCCGCTGCTCACCTTCCTGCTCTCGCCCTTCAGGGACGTGCTGTCGCTGCCCAGCGAGATCCTGTTCTTCCTCTGCCTGACCGTCGGGGTCGCGCTGGCCGGTGGCATGTGGCCGGCCATCACCGCGGCCATCGGGGGATCGCTGCTGCTCAACTGGTACTTCACGCCGCCGATCGGCGAGTTCACCATCAACGATCCGGAGAACCTGTTCGCGCTGGTGGTGTTCGTGCTGGTCGCGGCGGCGGTCAGCACGATCGTGGACATCGCCGCCCGCCGTACCAGGCAGGCCGCCCGCGCGAGCGCGGACGCCGAGCTGCTGTCCACGCTGGCCGGGCACGTGCTGCGCGGCGAGGCCGCGGTGCCGTCCCTGATGGAGCGGATGCGCGAGACGTTCGGCTTCACCTCGGTGACCCTGCTGGAACGCCGGCCTGAGGCCGGCCGCACCCCCGACCACCGGTCGGACCCGGACGCCTGGCGGATCGTGGCCACCTCCGGCGGCGCCCCGTCCACCTGCCCGGGGCAGTCCGACACCGACGTGGTCATCGACGACGACATGATCCTCGCCGCCAAGGGCGGGCCGATGGACGCCGCCGACCGTACGGTGCTGGAGTCGTTCGCCGCGGAGGCCGCCGTCGCGCTGCGGCAGGAGCGCCTCCAGGAGGCGGCGGAGCGGGCCCGCCCGCTGGCCGAGGCCGACAGGATGCGTACGGCGCTGCTCGCCGCCGTCAGCCACGACCTGCGTACGCCGCTCGCCTCGGCCAAGGCGGCGGTGGAGAGCCTGGACAACACCGACGTGGACTGGAGCGACCACGACCGCGCCGAGCTGGTCGACACCGCGAAGGAGTCGCTGGACAAGCTGGGCCGCCTGGTGGCGAACCTCCTGGACATGAGCCGCCTGCAGGCCGGCGTGCTCGGCCTGACCCCGGAGCCCGTCGCGCTCGAGGAGGTCGTCCCCCGCGCGGTCGACGACCTCGGGCCGGTGCGCGAGCGCATCGAAGGGGACGTCTCCATCGAGCTGCCGGAGATCGTCGCCGACCCCGCCCTGCTGGAACGCGTCCTGGTCAACCTCATGTCGAACGCGGTCCGCTACAGCCCGCCGGACGAGCCGGTGCTGGTCACCGCGAGCCGGCACGGGGACCTCGTCGAGATCCGCGTCATCGACCGCGGCCCCGGCATCCCGCCCGAGGCGCACGACCGCGTCTTCCAGCCGTTCCAGCGGCTCGGCGACCGCGACAACCACTCGGGCGTCGGCCTCGGGCTGGCGCTCTCCCGCGGCCTGACCGAGGCGATGGGCGGCACCCTCGTACCGGAAGAGACACCAGGGGGAGGCCTCACCATGATCCTGACCATGCCCGTCTCGTCAAGGACGGTGCCGGCATGACCCGCATCCTCGTCGTCGACGACGAGCCCCAGATCCTGCGCGCGCTCCGCATCAACCTCGTCGCCCGCCACTACGACGTGGACGTCGCCGCCGACGGCGCCGCGGCCCTGCGCATGGCCGTCGACATGCCGCCGGACCTGGTCATCCTCGACCTGGGCCTGCCCGACCTGGACGGCATCGACGTCATCCACGGCCTGCGCGGCTGGACCGCCATCCCGATCATCGTGCTGTCCGGGCGGGCCGGGAACCAGGACAAGATCGAGGCCCTGGACGCGGGCGCCGACGACTACGTCACCAAGCCCTTCGGCATCGACGAGCTGCTGGCCAGGGTGCGCGCCGTCACCCGGCGCACGGCCATCCAGGAGGCGGAGTCGGCCCGCATCCAGCTCGGCGACCACGTGGTCGACCTGGCCGGCAAGACCGTCACCGGCGACGTACGCCTGACCCCGACCGAGTGGCAGATCCTGGAGATGCTGCTGCGCCATCCCGGCAAGCTGATCAGCCAGCGGCACATCCTCACCGAGGTGTGGGGCGCCAAGTTCGTCAAGGAGACGCACTACCTGCGCCAGTACATGGCCCAGCTGCGCCGCAAGCTCGAACGCGACCCGGCCCACCCCGCCCACCTGATCACCGAGCCCGGAATGGGCTACCGCTTCAAACCGTGATTCGGCGTCCTGGCGTGGATGTCAGAGCCTTGATTGTTCGTCCCCGTCAGGGTGGGCACGTGCGCCTCGACCCTGCGGTTGTTCCGCACGGCCTCGGGCAAGCGGACGGCGGTCGCGTTCTCCTCGGCGCTCAAGCCGGCCAACGTCCTCGGGGCGGACCAGCCGTGGGCGCTGCTCACCGCCCCGGCTCTGCACTCCATGATCGCCGGGCTCGACATCATCGGCATCGTCATCGACCCGGCGCGCACGATGACGCGGCCTGCGAAGCGCGTGGCCTGACCGGCCGCCGGGTCACCCTCGACCTCACCGGCCATCGCGGTTTCCAGCGGTGCGCCGGGACGTGGGGTTGTGACTTCCCGTGCGTGAATAACGCGTCAACGGCTGTAGCGAGTGCGTAGTAATGCCGTAGAAGATATCGCCCCCGCGGGCCCGGGCGGGTTTTATGAAATTGCTCCCACAGAAAGGATGGTCGATGCGCGGGCGTCCTGTGGAGATGCTGCTTCCGGCCGGGTTCGTGTGGGCGGTCGGCGCTTGCGTCGTCGCCTCGCTGGCCTTCTCCGAGGCCACGGCGCGCGTCATCGTCATGGCGGTGGCGGTCGGCGTGTTCGGCGTCTGGGTGCGGCGCTATTTCGCCGCACTGGCGACGGGCGCGATGTCGTGGTGTTTCGCGACGGGCTTTCTGGCGCATTCCGAAGGCCAATTGGCCTTCGGGGTCGACGACCTGCTCCGGCTGGCCTCGTTCACCGCCGTGGCGCTCGTGGGCTGCGCCTGGGGGTACGTGTGCGGCGCCCGCCGCCGCCACCGCCTGATGCGGGCGGACCCCCGTCGTACTCCCGTGATCCTCGGGCGACTACACGGGCGCCCCGAGGAGCTGCCGCACGAGGCGCAGTGAAGGTTCACACCTTCTCGACCGTCTCCTGGATGCCCTTCAGGACGGCGTTCAGACGAGAGGGCCGAGGTACGTGCCGCCGGACACGTCGATGGTCTGGCCGGTCACCCACCGGCCCTGCGGCCCCGCCAGGAAGCCGACGACGTCGGCGACGTCCTCCGGCTCGCCGAGCCGCCCGAGCGCGGTGATCGACTCCAGCGCGGCCACCACCTCGGGGATCGAGGTGTAGCCCGCGGTCATGTCGGTACGCACCGCGCCGGGCGCGACCGTGTTCACCGTGATCCCGCGCCCGCCGAGCTCGTTGGCCAGGGTCGGGGCCATCGACTCGAGCGCCGCCTTGCTGATGGTGTAGGCGATCTGCGTGGTGACCGCGAACCGGCTGGCCGTCGAGCCCATGTTGACGATGCGGCCGCCGTCGTTCAGCAGCGGCAGCGCGCGCTGGATCACGAAGAACGGCGTGCTGACGTTGATCGCCAGCACCCTGTCCAGCTCCTCCGGGGTGACCTGCGAGATCGGCTTGGCCGAGCTGATGCCCGCGTTGTTGACCAGGACGTCCAGCCCTCGCCCCGCGAGCCCGGCGGTCAGTCCCTCGAACAGCTGGTCCACCGCGCCCGCCTCGCCGAACCGGGCGCGGACGGTGAACGCCTGACCGCCCGCTTCCTCGATCCGCGCCACGGTCTCCTTGGCCGCCTCGTCGTTCCCGCCGTAGTGGACGGCGACCAGAGCGCCCTTGGCGGCCAGCCGCAGCGCCACCGCCCGCCCGATGCCCCGCGAACCACCCGTGACCAGCGCCGTCCTGCCTGCCAGAACGCCCATCTTCAGCTCCTTGCCAGCGGCCGGTCCTCGGTGCGGATCCGGCGATGGCTCAACCCTGGTGGCAGCGCCTCACCCCGTACTCACCGCCCGCTCACCGCGTCTCACCGGCGTTGCCAGCCCAGGTAGCCGCCGTCGAGGGCGCGGGCCGCGTAGCCGTGCTCGCTCAGGACGCGTACCGCCTCCGAGGACACCGCGCAGTACGGCCCGCCGCAGTACGCCACGATCTCCATCTCGCCGGGCAGCTCGTCCAGGCGTTCGCGCAACTCGTCCATGGGCAGGGAGATCGCCCCCGGCACGTGCCCGGCCGCGTAGTCGGCGGCCGGGCGCACGTCCACGATCAGCGTGCCGGGATCGGCCAGGCGGGAGGCCAACTCGTCGGCGGTCACGCCCTCAAGGGGTCCGAGCCGCGCCCGTACGGCGTCGCGCAGCTCGGCCAGCCGCTCCTCTGCGAACCCCCGCAACTCCGCCAGGAACCGCGACACCCGCTCGTCCGCCAGCCGGTAGTAGACCCGCTGGCCCTCCTTCCTGCTGGTCACCAGGTGGACGGCACGCAACTGCTGGAGCTGGGCGGAGGTGTTCTTGAGCGCCACCCCCGCCGCCTGGGCCAGCTCCTCGACCGTGTGCTCGCGCTGGCCGAGCACGTCCAGCAGGCGCAGCCGCACCGGGCTGGCCAGGGCCTTGCCGATGCGGGCCAGCTGCTGGTAGATCGGCTCCTCCGGGGACTCGGACATCAGACCATGTACTGGTCGTGGCGCAGGAACAGCTCCGTCCACTCCTCGGGACTGAGCTGGCGCCCGGTGTTGGAGATCTCGGCGAGCTCCTCGAAGTACGCCTCGCGGGGCGCGCCCGGGGTGAAGAGGATCAGCATCGAGGCAGGCTCGCCCGATTCGTTGCGGAAGGCGTGCACGCCGCCCTCGGGCACGTACAGGAAGTCGCCGGGCTTCCCCTCGGCCCACTTCTCGCCGTTGTAGAGCCTGATGGTGCCGGACAACACGTAGAACGATTCGGTCATCGTGCGGTGGAAGTGCGCGCCGGGACCGGACGGGCGCGGGCCCATCTCCCACCGGTACAGCCCGAACGCGCCATTCGTCGAGCCGCCCGTGCCGAGGTAGTGCACCTGCGTGCCGCTGGCCATCGACAGGTCAGGCGGGGTGTCCGCCGTGCGCAGGACGCCGCTGTGCTCGCCGGCCTCTGCCAGGTACCGGGGCTCGGGATAAGACATGTCCACTCCTTCTGATGTTCTAAGGAATCTTAGAATAACGTCCACTCCCGGCCAGGGGATCACGATTTGGCGAAGCGCGCCGTTCCTCAGCGATCACGATCACTAGGTTCTGATCGAGCGCGGGGAGAGGAGCAGCGACGATGCCGCTCGATCTCACCGCGCTGCATGAGGCGGAGCTCCTGCGCGGCGCGCTCCGCGGGTCATGGCCACCGGGCACATGGGCCCTGGCGTGGGAGACCGGCGAGCGGCCCACGGCCTTCCAGGTGTGCCCGGCCCGGCACGACGGCCCGGTCCGGGCGGTGGCTGAGGGCGAGTTCGGGGGCCGTACGTTCGTGGCCAGCGGTGGCGACGACCACGTGGTACGGCTGCGCGACGCGTCCGACCAGTCGGGGCCGGACCTGGAGGGCCTTACGGCGAGCGTCCGCGCCTTGGCGTTCGGCGTGGTGGACGGACGCCCGGTGCTGGCCGGCGGCGATCACGACGGCATGATCCGTACGTGGGACCCGCTCACCGGAGCGCGCGGGTTCGCCCGCGCCATGACCCCCGGCCACCCGGCGCGACAACGAAGTGGATCTCTGGAACCCGCTGACCGGCCGCCACCTCCAGGTGTTCGACGTGGACGACACCGGTGGGGGCCTGGCCATGGGCCGGATCGCCGATCGCGACGTGCTCGCCGTCGGCAGCGGCAGGTACGTGCACCTGTGGGACACCGCCGCCTGGGAACGCCGCGATTGGATACCGCACACCTCGACCGTCACCTGCCTGAGCCTGATCGAGCACGGAGACCGGGTCCTGCTGGTGACCGGGACCGAGGACGGCACGGTGACCCTCTGGGACGCCGCCTCCCAGCGCCGCCTCGCCGTCTTGGGCGCGTTCGCCCGCCCGGTCCGCTCCGTCGCCGCGACGACCATCCGGGGGAGCCCGCACGTGTACGGCCAGTCCCACTACGGCCGCGTCCTCGCCTGGCGAGTCGCCGCCCCCTAGCGGTCAGTCTTCGTCTTCTTCGTCGATCAGGTGCTGCGCCCATTCCGGGACCTCGTCCAGGTTGTTGCCGGAGGCGTCCAGCTCCTCCAGCGCGCTCAGGCCCGCCAGGCTTTCCGGCAGGTCCCACAGCTCGTTGTCCGCGACGTCCAGGCGCGTCAGCGCCGACAGGTCGCCGAGGGAGGCTGGGAGGCTTTCCAGGAGGTTCCCGTGGAGGTCGAGAAGCGTGAGGAACGGATATTCGCAGAGCCATTCGGGAATCACGGTGATGTGGTTGTCGCTCAGGTCGAGCACATTGAGCGAGCCGAAGCTCCGCAGGCAGGGCGGGACGGATTTGAAGGCGTTCCCGGCCAGATAGAGCTCTCGCAGGGAAACGAGGCTCGCGAGCGGGTCAGGAAGGCTACGGAGCCGGTTTCCGGTCAGGTTGAGCTCATGCAAGGAGCCCAGCTCTCCCAGCCAAGCCGGGACTTCCGCGAGCCGGTTGAAAGGTAAGCGCAGCCGGGTGAGGCCGGTCAGCTCCCTCACGGACTCCGGAACCCGTTCGAGCCGGAGATTCGTGAGATCCAACGATTCGGCATTCTCCGTCAGCGCCTGGGCGATGCGCTGCTCGACGGCGGGGTTCGTGCTCACCAGTAGACCAGGGTAGCTTCGATCTTGCTCTCGCCCTGGCGGGTCAGCAGGACGTACATCACTCGTCCGTCGATGGACTTCATGGCCCCGCCGGAGCAGTCCCAGCCTTTGCACGCCTGGTCGCCGGGTGGAACCTCGGACCATCCTGCCGCGTAAAACCCTTCAAGAGCTTCTTTCTTGGTCCCGGAGAATACGTCGAGATCGACCGATCCACCCTCTGCGGAGTCGCACGAGTCGGAGGCGTATACGTTGCTGACACTGCCCTTGGGAAACAGGTCGCGGGTGGCTCTCAGCAAGGCCTCGTTATCCTTCTTCGCCGCAGCGACGCAGTGCTCCCGTGACTTGTTCCCCTGTTCTACCATTCTGTCCAAGGCCGAGTTGAAGAGCAGCATTCCTGCGGTCACAGCGACGGTGATCACGGCAAGTGTCAAGAGAGAGGCGTACACCGCGCGTCGAGTTTTGTCGCCCAAGGATGATTTCCTCTTTCCGCTCTCGATGTCCTTCCCCATCGACAGCATGCCAGCCGGAACGGCCGGCCGGGCGATCTCGGTAAGGTCGCTGACTTATGCACACCCGACGTCGGAGGATTCCGTGGGCACATGGGCCGCTTACCTCGCATGTCAAGCATCGAGCGACGCCGTGAAAGTCCTTCCCGCAGGCGATGCCTGGGGTCCGGATCGATGGGAGGGAGCGGTTGCCCCAGGATGGTCGGTCGCTGAGACGGAGATTCTGGCGGTCGGCGATCCTGAAGCCGTCTTGGCGCGGACGAGCGGGCCCGCGCTGTTGGCCTTTGTATTGGACAGCGACCTTGCGCACGTGATGGGGGCGGCCGATGGCGAGACTCGCTGGGAGCTGTATCTCAATGAGCACTGCGCCGAGGCGTACGACGCTCCGCTGCCCGAAGTCGCCTGTGCCCAGAACGCCGACCTTCACCAGGAAATAGCTGTCTGGATCAAGGCTGCCACCGGCAACGTCGTGTCACCAGAGCGAATCCGGAAGGTCATCTCCACCCAACGCGTCCTCGCCGATGACGCCCTGCGCTCCCTGCTGTACGTCTGTGGCATCGTCACCGAGCACATGTCGTTCGGCGACGACCTCCCCGACCTATGACGCCCGCGGCCGCCGGCGAACTCCGGTCGGCCCGCCCAGGCTGCCGCCGGAAAAGCGGGAGCGGAGGGCGGGCATCACGTGGGCTGGCCGGTGGGGCGCACGACGACCGTGTTCACGTCCACGCCTTCGGGCTGGGCCAGCGCCCAGGCGACGGCGTCGGCGATGTTGTCAGCGGTGAGCAGCGGCCCGGCGGGGCGGCCGTCCGGCCAGAACGAGGTGTCCACGCGACCGGGCGCGACCAGCGTCACGCCGACGCCGTCGCCGGTCACGAGCATGCGGGTGTTCTCGGCGAGCGCGGTCACCGCCCACTTCGTCACCGAGTACATGTTGCCCGGCGAGTGGATGAACCCGGCGACGCTGCCGACCAGCACGATCCGCCCGCGGCTCTCCCGCAGCGCGGGCAACGCCGCCTTCACGAGCAGGGCGGGGCCGAGCACGTTGGTGAGGACCATGTCCCGCAGCCGGTCCGGGTCGGTCTCGGTGAGCGGGCCGTGGGTGGAGAAGCCGGCATTGGCGACAACGTGGTCGAGCCTGCCGTACTCCTTGACGGTCGCCGCCACGGCATCCTGTACGGCGTCGTAGTCGGTGGCGTCCCCCGGCAGGCGTAACACGCCAGGCACCTGGGCGAGCCTGGCCTCGTCGCGGCCGGTGACGGCAACCGCCTGGCCGTCGGCGACCAACCGCTTGGCGAGCGCGAGCCCGATCCCACTCGCGCCGCCGGTGATCAGCGTTGTCTTCACGGCGACACCGTAGGGTGCATAGCCCACCAGCAGCCAATAAATCCGCTGATGGCTGCCCAGACCGAAACCGATGACGTACGACGCCCCCAGCAGTCCGGTGCGAGCTAATGTGACGGCAGGTCCGCCAGGGCAGGCTGGGACATCGTGCGTCGCTCTGCCGGGAAGAGCCGGTAGACCGTGTCACGGAGCGCCTCGTCCCGTACGGAGACAATGAACTCCTCGGGGGTGCTCCCGCACAGCCGGCGCAGCTCGGGCGACTCGTCCAGGAGGCACTGGATCAGCGCCCGCTGATCCGCGAGCCGTCTGGCCTCGCCGGTCTCGTCCACCAGACACCCATGCCTGCCGACATAGACGAAGCAGGACGGGAGCGGGCCTCCGGAGTCGAGCGTCACGGGATGGCGCTCGGCGGGCAGGCGGCGACGCCAGTAGTTCGGCTCGGTGAGGTCGAGCACGGCCAGCTCGCGTTCGTCGAGCCAGAGCACGAAGAGCCGCGAGGTCTCGCCCGGGGCCTCCACCGGCACGGCCGGCACGTAGCCCCACCGGTTGACGTGCGCGGAGACGCCCGGAGCGAGGCCGTCCACGTCGGCGAGCGTCATGGGGACGACCGGCGGGATCCCGCGGCCAGCGAACTTGCGGCGCAGCTGACCGGGCGAGGCGTTGGAGCCCACGGCGACGACCGGGTGGCGCTCCGACATAGGGGAGCGGCCGAGGCGCGCCAGGAGCTCGCCCAGCGTCTCGTCTCCGGCCTGCCAGTCGTCCGCCGGGGCGGACTCCTCTAAGCGCAACTGCAGGTACGCGCCGTCCATCAGCATGCCGGAGGTGGCAGGGGTGCGTCCCGGGTAGGTCAGCGGCTGCGTCATGGGGTCGCCGTGGAAAAGGTCCACGGCCTCGGCCACGGTCATGAAGCATCGAGTTCGTAGACGAGCGTGTGCCGGTCTCCCGGTGCGACCGTGACCATCACGCGCACCGGCCTGCCTTCGGCGTCGTAGCCGGTGCGCATGTGCTCGGCCACCGGCGTGCCCGCAGGTAGCCCGAGTCGGGCGGACTCGTCCTTGGTGGGCATCCGGACCTGGATCTCGTCCACCAGCCGTCGCTGAGGGTGACCGATGGACGCGAGCAGGCCACCGGGGGCGCTCACGTTCTTCGGCTGCATCAGCGCCGTCCCTCTGGCAAGGTCCTCCGGGAAGTAGCTGTCGGCCACCTGGAAGGGAACGTCGTCCACGTACCGCACCCTGCGCCGGACCACCACGATGTCCTTCTCGGCGTCGAGCCTGAGGCGTTCGGCCACCGTTTTCGGCGGGATCTCCAGGCCGACGCTCACTTCCTGCAGGGGGACGCGGCCCTGGTCCTGGACCTCGGCCGCCCACGCGTCCGCGTCGGCACTGTGGCTCGCCCGGTGCTCGAAGTGGGAGAGGCGCCAGCGCAGGCGCGTCTGTGAGCGCACGGTACGGCCGCGGCCTCGCCCACTGCTGAGCAGCCCCTCGTTGGTGAGCTGCTGCAACGCCTGTCGCACCGTCTGACGCGACACGCCATGTCTCTCTGCCAATTCCTGCTCTGGCGGCACCGTGTCCCCTGGTGCCAGTTCGCCTCGCTCTATCGACGTGCGCAGGGTGTCCGCGACGCGTTCGTACAGCGCGCGAGGGTCGGATCCGGCGGGCACTTGAATTCTCCTTGGACGACTTGTACGTACTCACCGTACCAAGAGACCCTATGGTGACCGCAAAATGACAGAGCGTAGGGATGCTGAAAGCTAAAGCACCTCTCAGGCGGATGTCTCAAGCCAGGCGACGATGCTGCGCACGTACCCCTCGACGTTCGTCAGCGGACGGCCGTCAAGGATCCCGACGAGATGCCCGACCCCGAATGGGGCGTCGTAGGCGCGGGCGCGCCGGTAGGTCTCGGCGTCCACGGCCATCCTGATGGTGTCCCAGCCGCGCCAGGCCATCAGGGCCGCGTCGATGGCGGAGTCGAACAGGTGGGCCTGGTCCCAGTCGAGGACGCCGATCAACTTGCCGTCCCGGCCCCAGTGCACGTTGGTGCCGCCCAGGTCGCCATGGACCACCGCATCCGATACGGCTTCCAGGGCCGATGCGGCCTCCAGACGCCGGCGGCACTCATCCCGCCACCTGTCCGGCAGATGCGGCACCACCTGCCCGGCCAGAACCTCGGCCCAGCCCTTCTCCCTGGGTGCGTTGAGCAGTTGCCGCAGGCGCGGCGTGACGGGGACCTCGCGCACGGCACGTAGCAACTTTCCGATCTGATCCGGGTCGCCCTGCCCCTCGGGCTGCGCCTCCCCGTCGATCCACGAAACGGCGACCGTCGCGTACCGGCGAACCGGGTCACGGGTGTGAGCGGCTCCGGCACCGCGAAGGGCAGCCCGGCGTCGGCGATCTCCCGCAACACCTCCATGCGGCGCGGCATCGCCTCCGCCGACGACGGCCGCTTGCTCACTCGTACAGCCGCTGTTCCTGGGATGAGTCCGATTGCCCTCGGTGACCCGGGCGGAGTCGAGGGAGTGGCCGGGGAGGAGGGCGTCGGCAATCTCCAGCAGTTCGCCGGCGGGCACCCGCCCTTCAGCGAAGTCCAGCCCGCGCTCACGGCAGAAACCCGTCGTACCCCCTCGGACCCGGTCCGCCTTTTGAGCTGTTCGAGGGTGCAGTCGCAGTAGTACGCCCGCCCGGCCGCTTCCCGGTGTCGCGTGGCGTTGTCGGACTGGAAGTATGGACCCTCGAAGGACGGATCGGCAGTGCTGATCCCGATCGCCGCCAGGGCGTCAATGAGGCCCTGGGTTCACTCCGGCCGGTTACGCGCTGTGTCGGTGTCTTCACTGCGGAGCACGAACTTACCCCCGGATTGTCGTGCCACGGCCCAGTCGTACAGAGCCGACCGCGCCCCACCCACGTGGAACATCCCAGTAGGAGAAGGAGCGAAACGCACACGAACCGAAGAAGCTGACACGCCGCACAACTCCACCGATCAGACTGCCAGGAGCCCGGCAATTTTCTGCTGCCGAGCGGGCGGGATGCCGTCGTCCTGTTCCGGCCGGGCCGCCTCTGGGTTCCTGGCTTGCTCAAGGTTTCTTCGCGGGCGCGCCAAGAGGCGTGCCCGCAGGCGGAACCGGCGGTAGGGCAGAGCTGTATGGACATCGACCTGCGCGGCTTGGCCGTCGACGGCAGCAGCGCGGTGACGTAGTCACGGATCGTCCGCCGCGGGGCCCGCGAGACGAGCAGGCCGTCGAACCGCGCCAGATACTCCTCCAGCGGGCCGGGCGCGGGATCGACCGGAAGCCGCTCGGTCATGGCGATCTCCCAGGCAGACGGGGGTAAACGCCTGCCCCCACCGCGAGATCGTCAGTACTTACGCGGAAACTCCGCCGGCCATACAGGTCAGCCGAGACGACTATCCCCTGAGTCATCGAGGCCGAGGACGAACTACGCCATATGTGTTGGGTGTCAGCCGCCGCGGCTCGGCGCAATCTCGTCCTCCCGCTATCCCTGAAACGCAATTAATCAGACGCCTTTCGGATATCGCCATCATCTGCCTGGGGTTACTCTCAAATAGAGTGAGACCAAAAATGAGCGTAGGAAGCATGATGGCCTCGGCGCGGACTGTGCCGTCTCGCTGCCTTGAGTACTTCTCACTACGTCGGGCCATGGTCGGCGGCGCTTGTTGAGCGATGGCGTACGAATGGCTTTCGCGATTAGCGCCCACCGTACGTCTTGTCGGCATGACTCGATTTGGCGCCGTGAGCTCAAGCCCGCATATTCGTCACAGAATTGACAGCTCTCTTTGGCCCGTGGCAGCATGTGGCGCGCAATTGAGCAATTGGAATGGAGGTGCGATATGACTATCACCATTCGAAAGGTGGAGCCGGTGAAGGCGACCAGCCAGCCGACGGACAGCTAATACCATGTGTTTCCGGTGGGGTCATCCGACTCCCACCGGAAACATTCCGACAATCAGGTTGAACTGGGCTCGCTGAATGATGCTCGCGAGGATGGCTGGGCCGTATGAGAATCTCCCTGAAGCAGACCGTGTGGGAACGGTCCTCCGACACTCTTGTCGTCGTCTGCGACCCGAGCAGACAGATAACGCTGCATGATCCTGACGGCCAGGCCGAGGAGCTGCTGGTGGCGCTGTCCCACGGACCTCAGACTCTGCCGGAGCTTCACGAAAATCTCACTCGGCGTGGTGTCCGCGCCACCGTTGACCAGCTTCAAGCCGCATTATCCGTCTTTGACTCTCTCCGACTCCTCTATGACGTCGACGATGATGCCACGCCGATGTCGCCTGATGGCGGTGAGCGTTACTACAGCAATCTTGCGTTCTTCTCGGCCTTCGCCACGCTGGACGTGAGCGCCGCTGAGATGCAGCGCCGCTTGGCTCGCGCACACGTGCTCCAACTGGGCACCGGCGGACTGGGGTCGAACGTGCTGCAAAGCCTGGCCGGGCTCGGCGTGGGCCGGTTGACTCTACTCGACCATGACATTGTCGAGACGCGCAATTTCGCGCGCCAGTTTCTGTATCGCGAGTCCGACCTCGGATCTTCCAAGGTCAAACGAGCCATGGCCTGGGTCCAGGACTACGATTCACGGATCGATGTCGCTGCGGTGGAGCGGAAGATCTGCGGCCCGGACGACATTGCGGACCTGCTCCCGGAGGTTTCCCTCGTCGTCAGTGGTGTCGATCAGCCTGCCGCCGTGGACCAATGGGTCAACGAGGCCTGCGTGAGAGCCGGCGTGCCATGGGTCCGAGGCGGAATGCTGGGCACAGAACTGCAATACTTCTCTGTTGATCCCGGCCGGAGTCCATGTCTGGCGTGCCGTGACACTTCCTACGCAGAATTGCTCGCCGGTGATGACGAGGACCTCATCGGCAGCAGGCTTGGGAGTCG
Source organism: Nonomuraea sp. NPDC050451 (assembly GCF_044458585.1). Taxonomy (NCBI): domain Bacteria; kingdom Bacillati; phylum Actinomycetota; class Actinomycetes; order Streptosporangiales; family Streptosporangiaceae; genus Nonomuraea; species Nonomuraea sp. NPDC050451. The sequence continues at coordinate 45,441 of NZ_JBITHZ010000024.1, read as the reverse complement.
CTTGGCCAGGCTCAATCGAGGGATCGGGCCCGCGGCGGCGCTCATCGGCTCGCTGGTGGCCTTCGAAGCACTGCGCTATCTCACCGGGTATGAGCCCCCTCACGCCTCCGGAGCTCAGGTCAGGATACAGATCAGCGAGGGGATTCACCCGCGTCGTCAAGCCTGGAAACCGGACCCGGCCTGCGTACTTTGTGATCTGGCGCGCAAGCGGCTCGAGGCCGGATCTCATGAATGAGGGGACTTCCGCCGACCCGATTCACATGACGGGATCGGTCCGGCTGCGGCCCCTCACGCTGGTTGACGAAGGCGATGACGTCTTGGTCGGCGATCCGGAGACAGGGACGTTCATCACCGTGCCGATGATCGGTGGAGTGGTGATCAGAGCCCTGCAGCAGGGCGCGACCATCGATGAAGCCGCGGTGGAGGCGGCCCGGCATGCGGGCGAGCCGGTCGATGTGGCGTCTTTCGTGGCAGGTCTCCGTGACATCGGTTTCGTGGCCGAGGACACTGCGGCGCAAGCCGAGCCTCCGCGTACCGCGCCCATTCAACATCGGCGCTGGTTGACCGGCCCTGCGCCACAACTCGTGCGGCCTCTGTTCTCGCGTGCCGCGTGGTGCTGTTACGCGGCGGCGGCCTTCTTCTGTTTGATCTGCTTCGCTTTCAGAACAGATCTGCGGCCAAAGCCTGCGGATGTCTTCATCGTTGCGGACCAGGGCCTCAGCATGCTGCTGTTGATTCCCTTCGTCTATCTGACCACAGGACTGCACGAGGTCTGGCACTGGCTGGCCGCCCGCTCACTCGGATTGACCGCACGCTTCGGCGTGGACCGCCGGCTGTATTTTCTCGTATTCGAAACGGATCTCTCTCAGCTGTGGAGCGTGCCACGGAGCCGCCGCTTCGGGCCCCAACTCGCGGGGCTGGCCATTGACTCGACCGTCATCGCGCTGCTCCTTGTCGTCAAGCTCCTCCACAACAGTGGGTGGTACACGCTGCCACCGGTCGGCTTCAGAATCGTCAGCGCGCTCATCTTCACCGGCGTGGCGAGCGTCCTCTGGCAGTGCATGATTTTCATGCGCACCGATCTTTATGGAGTGATGGTCACGGCCATGGGATGCCGTAATCTCTGGCGCATAAAGGATCTCTCGCTCCTTCATGCGTTCGGCCGGTTGTCGGAGAAGCAGAAGTCCGAGCTCGGCAACGCCCATCCCAACGACGCGAGAACCGCCCGCTGGTTTCGCTGGGTGTACCTTGGGGGCCTGGTCATCGCCTTGCTGTATTTCGCCGTTTTCTATGTGCCGATCCTCGCCGAGCTGCTGAGATGGTCGGTTCATGGCTTGGCGCAAGGCCCGCTGCGGCTACATTTCTGGACCACCCTCATCGCGTCAATCCTGCTGTACACGCCACTACTCCTTCCGCCCGGTCTGCAAATCTCAAGGCTGCTGGGCCGAGCTGCGAAGCAAAGACAGTGAGATGTTCTCTGTAACTGTTCGTCGCCTTGCGTAGTGCTCGGCTGCCCCGGCATACCACGGCGCGATGATCGACATGCGTAAGCCCCTTGCACCGCTGCGGTGGCGATGTTGCCGAGAAGACCGGCGAGTGCCCGGTCGGCGAGCGTAGCGGGAACGTACACGACCAAGTGAGATGATCTCAGGGAAACCACAATCTTCGGCTACAAGCCGAGGGGTTGAGTCCGAGTGAGATGGCTCCATCGACTTCCGAAACGGTAAAGGGCTTGACCCGCTTTGCGGATCAAGCCCTTTACCTGGCTGTCGGGGTGGCGGGATTTGAACCCACGACCTCTTCGTCCCGAAGGAAGGCCAGGGAGTCTGGTGATGTCGACCCGAGTCGATCGGGGTGCCTCTCACTTCAGAGAACACATTGGGGAGGACGCGGGAAGTCTGATGGAGCCTTAAGGCGTCGGCTCCCGAAATTGGCTCCCGTGGCTTCTCCTTGGGGGCGCGGAGGGCCCGAAGTGAGCAGTAGTGGGCACCTGGACGCACTTCAAGGTGGGCAGCCTTCTGCGGCAGCGTGACGGGCGCGGCATCACGTTGAGACAGGAGCATGTGGGTGACCACGATCTGCCCAGGAAGGCGAAGCCATGACGCGGCGCTGTCCTCGTTGCGCGCCCACAACAGCAGGCTCCGCTCCGCCCTGGCGGTTCCCCGGGGAGGCGGCACCGGCATGCTCACGCACATTTCGGGTGGCTACGCCTTGCATGTCGCGCGCGAGAGCGTGAGGTGGACCGGCTGTCGGAGCTGCGGTGGTCCGTTCAGGAACTGGCGCTGAAGAGTTGCTTTGCGCGCCTTCAGCCGCATCTCCGCCGACGTTGCCCCGCTCGCCAAATTGACCACATGGAGAGACCTTGAGCGCCACAAGCACATTCGACCAAGCCATCGCGCTTGCCCGCGCCGAACGTGCGGCCGTCCACCACGCCGAACTGGACGCCGCCTCCTGGGGGTTCGGCCCGAGGGTCCACGGTGGGCTGCTGATGGCCCTCGGCGGACACGCGCTTTCGCTGGATCTGCGGGAGGAGTCGGGGCACGCCGATCCCATCTCCCTGAGTGCGTACTTCCTCTCACCCGCGCAGTCCGGCAAGGCCGTTGTGAGCACGCAAGTCCTCCGCCGCGGGAGAAGTCACACCAGCGCGATGGCTTGCCTCGCACAGGACGGGCGGGAACGGATGCGTATCCTCGCGACGTTCGGCAATATGGCCGACCAGCCTTCTGCCGATCCTGTGCGGGTGTTCACGGCTCCGCCGAGGATGCCTTCCCCCGAGAAGTGCGTGGGTACGGAGGCGGCACCACCCGAGCTGCTCAAGGAGGCACCATTCCTGGAGCGTTTGGACCTACGCCTCGACCCCCAGTGTGTGGGCTGGGCGCTCGGGGTGCCTTCCGGCCAGAGCTGGATGCAGGGCTGGCTGAGGTTCCCGGACGATCGTGAGCCCGATCCACTGATGCTCCTCTTGGCCGTCGATTGCCTTCCGCCGGTCAGCCTCGACCTCGGTGTCTTGGGCTGGGCGCCGACGCTGGAGCTCACCGCGCACATCCGGGCGAGGCCCGCCCCGGGCTGGCTACGGTTGAAGCATTCCACGGTTCTGGTCGGCGGCGGCTACATGGAAGAGGACGCCGAGATCTGGGACTCGGAAGGACGTCTGGTTGCGCAGTCCCGGCAACTGGCCCGGGTGGGGCGGGCGTAGCCTGGTCCGGCGGCCGGCGACCTTCCAGCGCCCGCCCGCCGTACGATGTCACGCTCCTCGACACCGCGGCTGAGCAGAGCGGCCCTTCAGCGCCCTGAATGCAGGTGGTGGAACAGTGCGTAGAAGCTTCGGGTCCATGAAAAGACTGGCCACTGCCTGACAGCCTTCAAGAACTCAACAAATCCCCAAGCGTTCCGGTGTGATCGCCTCCCGATCATCAATCATGTCGAGCTCGGTGGCGGTATGGCGATGATCAGATGGCCGATCGACGATACGTGCCTCGATGCCAACGCGGTTGCGGCGTACGTGTCCAAGTGCTGGAAGGAGGACATCGGTCAGCACTGGATCAGGAAAGTCGATGGCTGACAGCACCGAGACCACTGACGCGATGTCGCGCCCCAGGCCCAGCAGGCGTTCTTCGGCCGGAGGCGCCGGGCCATCCCACATCTGACGCAATCCGTACCCCACCGGATAGGCAAGAATCACCGACGCGAACGTGCGCGGCCCACTGCGATCGTCGTGAGCATGAGCAGCGCCCCTCCTCAGGCTCATACCAGCACACCTCCGGTCATCCTGCCGGATGCCGTCGCAGGGGAAACGCGCTCGATCGTGAAGCGATCCCCACGTGTCGCGAAGCGTGCGGCAGCGGCCGGAAAGGGACTGGTGAGCAGTGGAGGGGTGGGCGTGTTAGAGGGCCGAGTGCAGGCGGCACGAGACCGTGCCTTCGTGGGGCGGGTGGCCGAGCTGGGCATTTTCCGCGCCGCGCTGTCCGGTGGCGAGAAGCCTGTCGCGGTGGTGTACCTGCACGGGCCCGGAGGCACGGGCAAGTCCATGCTGCTACGCCGTTTCGCCGCCGAAGCGCGAGCGGCTGGACGTCATGTGCTGGAAATCGACGGCCGGCTCATCGAGCCTACTCCGGAGGCGTTCGCGAAAGAGGCCGAGACGGTGCTCACCGACGAACGCGCCGTCCTGCTCGTCGACACCTTCGAACGATGCCAGGGACTCGAGGTATGGCTGCGGGACAGGTTCCTGACCCGGCTGCCGGCCGGGGCACTCGTCGTCATCGCGGGACGGCAGCCGCCGGACGTGCGGTGGGTCTCCGATCCAGGCTGGGCGGAGCTGCTGCGGACCGTGGCCCTGCGGAATCTCGCCCTCAACGAGGCCACGGACTTCCTGCGCCTGCGTGGCGTGCCGGAGCGGATGCACGCGGCGCTGCTGGCCTTCACCGGCGGCCACCCCCTCGCCCTGACGCTCGCCGCGGCGGTGGCCGAGGGGGACGAAGGGGAGAGGGCGGACTGGCGGCCCAGCCGGGATGTGATCGAGACGCTGCTGCCCCAGCTGATCGGCGAGGTGCCCACGCCGGTGCACCGCCGGGCTCTGGAAGTGTGCGCCCACGCCTATCTCACCACGGAGTCGCTCCTGCGTGCCGTGCTCGGCGACGAGGCGGTGCAGATGTTCGCCTGGTTGCGTGGTCTTCCGTTTGTCGATTCCGCCCAGCAGGGCCTGTTCCCGCACGACGTGGTCCGTGAGGCGCTGGAGGCCGACCTGCTATGGCGCGATCCCGAGGGGTACGCGGAACTGCACGGCAAACTCCGCCGCCACTTCTTCGAACGGATCCAGACGGCCCCGGAAAGCGGGATGCTGCCCGCCGTGGGAGCGTTCATGTATCTGTACCGAACCGATCGGTACACCTCCGACTACACCACCTGGCGTGGTGAGGGCGAGCTGTGGCTGAGCCGCTGCGAACCGGCCGACCACGCCACGGTGATCGACATGACGGCCGAGATCGAGGGCCCGGAATCAGCGGTCCTGGCGCGTTACTGGCTGAGCCGGCAGCCGGAGGCGTTCCGGCTGTGCCGGTCGACGCGGAACGACGAGATCGTGGGCTTCTCCGCCTGGCTGCGGCTGACCGAGCCGTACGGCGAAGACACCGACCCCGTGATCGAGACGGTCTGGGCGCACACCCGAAGCTCCGCCTCGCTGCGTCATGGCGAGCATCTCGGCGTAGCGCGCTTCTCCGTGACCTCGCGGAAGTATCGCAAAACCCCCCACAGTCCCATCTCGCCGGTCGAGGATCTCCATCAGTGGCGAATGGTGGCCGAGGTCGCCCGTGCCGGGCCCAGGCTGGCCTGGTCGTACCTCGCGGTCCGCGCCGGAGAGTTCTGGGCTCCGTACCTGACGAGTCTCGGCCTCGAGAGCGTCGCGGACCGGCCACGAGTCGGCGACCTGACCTACACGCTGTTCGGATACGACTGGCGGACGCAGCCGGTATGGACGTGGGCGGAGGAGAGGACCCGTCTCATCCTGTCGGGCCTGCCGGGTGTTCCTGAGGCGCCCGCCACGGGCCGGCGCACCGAACTCGTGGTCCTGGACCGGCCGGAATTCGATGCAGCCGTGCGCGACGCGCTGCGCGAGCTGCAGCGGCCGGCGGAGCTCGCGATGAATCCGCTGGCCCGCAGCAGGTTGATCGTCGAGCACGGTGCGGCGCTGCATGACGTACTGACCCAGGCCATCGAAGCGCTGCGCAAGGAGCGGGGCGGCGAGAAGCACCATCGTGCGGTCGCGGCCACCTACCTGCGCGGCGTGTCCACCCAGGAGTCGGTCGCCGCGCGGCTGGGGCTGCCGTTCAGCACGTATCGCAGGCATCTTGCCGGCGGGGTGGAGCGAATCTGCGATGCGCTGTGGCGCCAGGAGATATACGGGGCAGGCGCCGATCAGCGGGATGCAGGGCATCACTGAGCTGTGAACCGCCGATCGTCGCAGGCCAGTGCGGGCGGTGGACGGTATCGAACGCGGGAGCGCTCACGGAACGGAACGGGCGAAGCGTACGTGCACGGTGAGGCCGCCGGCGGGGTTGGCGGTCGCGGTGAGCGTGCCGCGGTGCGCGGTGGCGACCGCGCGGACGATCGCGAGGCCGAGGCCATGCCCGCCGGGCCGCCCGGCGTCGCGGTGGCGGGCCCGGCCGGTGCCGCGTGTGAAGGGCTCGAACAGCACCTCCACCTGCGCTGGGGTGACCCGCGGGCCGGTGTTGGTGACGCTGATGACGGCCTGGCGGCGGTCGGTGCCGACTTCGACCGTGGCCTGGCCGCCAGGGTGGTTGTGCCGGATCGCGTTGACCACGAGATTGACGGCGAGCTGGCGCAGCAGGGTCGGATCGCCGTCCACCAGTGCGGTGGCGAGCCGCGCGGTCACCGCAACGCCGCGCTCGGCCGCCTCCCTTGCCGTGATGGCGATGGCGTCGCGGGCGAAGCCGGCCAGGTCAGCGGGTGCCGTGGTGGCGACGCCGTTCTCGGCACGGGCGAGGTCGAGCAGGGCGGTGACGATCCGCTCGCTGCGCTGGTTGACCTCAGTCAGCTCGGCGAGCAGCGTGGACAGGTCACAGGCCGGCGGGTCGGCCGCGGCGAGGTCCAGGAGGGCCTGACTGGTGGCCAGCGGGGTGAGCAGTTCGTGCGAGGCGTTGGCGGCGAAGCGCCGGTGCCCCTCGAAGGCGGCCTGGAGCCGGGAGAGCATGCCGTCGAAGGTGTCGGCCAGCTCCCTGAGCTCGTCGTACGGCCCCTGCAGCGAGACCCGCTCGTCCAGGTTCCCGTCGGCGATCCTGCCCGCGGTGGCGGTGATCCGGCGGATGGGGGCGAGCATGCGGCCGACCACGAGCCAGCCGACGCCCGCCGCGCCCAGTGCGCACACCGCCAGGGCCACCCCGGAGGCGAGCAGCAGCGTGTCGAGCACCTGCGTTCCGGCGCCGGTCGGCGCGGGAGCCGTGCCGCTTGGAGAAACGGCCGGCGTGGGGGCGACGGCAGGGGTGAGCAGGCGGGACATCAGCAGGTAGACGATGGCCAGCGCGGCGGCCGTACCGGCGGTGAAGGTGGCGCAGTACAGCAGGGTGAGCCAGGCCCGGATGGTCAGACGGGGGCGCAGGCCCATCACGGCACCAGCCGGTAGCCGGAGCCGATCTCGGTGTGGATCGCGGGCGGGTCACCGAGTTTGCGCCGCAGCGAGTGCACGGTGATCCGCACCGCGTTGGTGAAGGGATCGGCGTGTTCGTCCCATGCCTTCTCCAGCAGGTGCTCGGCGCTGACCACGCCGCCCTGGGCGATGAGCAGGATCTCCAGCACGGCGAACTCCTTGCGGGTCAGCCGGATGTCACGGCCGTCACGGCTGACGCGCTGGGTGTGCGGGTCGAGCCGTATCCTGGCGCCGGTCAGCACCGGCGGGCGGGTCTGGGCCGGGCGCCGGTGCAGCGCCCGTACCCTCGCGACCAGCTCAGGGAGCCGGAACGGCTTGGTCAGGTAGTCGTCGGCGCCCAGGCCGAGCCCGCTGACGGTGTCGTCGAGCGTCCGCGCCGCGGTCAGCATCAGGATGCGGCACGCCGAACCGCTCTCGACCAGTCTCCTGCACACCTCGTCACCGTGCACGAGGGGCAGATCGCGGTCCAGGATCAGCACGTCGTACGCGGTGACGGCGAGCCGCTCCAGCGCCGCGGCCCCGTCAGGAGCCAGGTCCACCGCCATGGCCTCGCGGCGCAGACCCGCCATCAGGGTCCGCGCCAGCAGTGGTTCGTCCTCGGCTATCAGAACCCGCACCGGCCCACTCTCTTCACCGTGCCCATCACTCCTGTGCCCCATCCTGGCCGACGCGGTATTCGGCCGGCGTTCGCTCGCCGACCGCGTCGATGGACCGGTTTCCAAACCCTGGCCGAATGCGCCTGCTGGCTCAATGGGCTTGCTCGAACACCGACGAGCGAGAACATCGGCGAACAGGAGAAGCGATGAAGATAGGGCTCAAGCCGGCGGTACTGATCGGTGCCCTGGTCCTGGGCGCGTTCACCACCGCCGGGGTGGCGTACGCCTGGGAGGGCGACGGCAACACTTGCGGAGTCCCCGGCCCGCTGACGTCGGCGGTCGGGTCGGACTCCGCTCCGGCCGCCGACGCAGGAAAGCGGGAGCCCGGCGACGGCCCGCTGTGCGTACCGGCCGTCCCGGCGGTCCCGGCGAAATGACCGCACGCGCCCGCGCACCTCAGTGCGCGGGCGCGTGCCGCCGCGATCGGCGATCCGGGCCGGATGTCCAGGTCGCGCCCCTCGAAGGGTCGGAACGGGCAGAAGTTGGCATCGAGTGGCCTGGAAAGTGAGCAACTCGCCATCCGATGCTTTGGCGCGGCGTCACAAGGCGTGACGTCAGGGAGGATCTGATGGTCGAGTTCAACCGTTCGAGCGCGATCGCCGTGGTGGCCACCGCGGTCATGGCCAGTGGCTGCCTGATGGCGGCCCCGGCGACCGCGGGGACGGCCGTGGACGTCTATCTCGCCGCCACCCTGCTCGGGGACAACGAGGTGGGGACGGGTGACAAGGACGGCGGGGCGCTCGCCCTGTTCCACATCACCGGGGACAAGATCGAGTACGCCGTCCAGTGGCGTGGCACCGAGGCCCCGTCCGCGTTCCATCTTCACCAGGGCAAGGCGGGGAAGAACGGCAAGGTCGCCGTGCCCTTCTTCGGCGAGCAGCTGCCCGGCCGGCTCAACGCCGTGGCAGGCGTGGCCCGTGCGGATTCCGGGCTGCTCAAGAGCATCGCGAAGAACCCCAAGAGCTGGTACGCCAACCTGCACACCGCCGAGTTCCCCGACGGCGCCGTACGCGCCCAGCTCAGGCGGGTGGCGAAGGTGGACCTCGACTCGCTCCTGGACGTGGGCGCGAAGACCACGTTCAGCGCCGTGGCCAACGCCGAACAGGAAGTACGCGAGCCGGGCAAGAAGGTCGGGGACAAGAACGGCGTGGCCGTCTGGCTCGTCTGGCCCAAGGGCGGCAAAGTCCACTTCGCCACCCTCTGGCAGGGCATCGCAGCGCCCACCAACGGCCACCTGCATCGGGGCAGGAAGGGCAAGAACGGCCCTGTGGCGGTGGACTTCTTCGCCGCGTCCGGCGGGCTGCCGGCGGGTGTCACCGGCGTCGCGGGCAGCGTGAACGCGTCGTCCTCGATCATCAAGGGCATCAAGCGGAGCCCGAAGAACTGGTACACGAACCTGCACACCGCCGAGTTCCCCGACGGCGCGGTCCGCGGCCAGCTCGCCAAGGGCGGCTGGTAGCGGGCGCGGCTCTGCATGGGGGGTCATGACCATCGTGATCTCCCTCATGCCGGCGACAGGCTCCACCCGCCGGCGAAATGGTCACACCGGAAGCCGGGCTGGGGCGCGATGGCGGCGGCGATGGGACGCGAGGTCTCCGGCCGGGGCACCTGAGATGCTGTCATTGCGATCAGGCTCTCCCGCTTCAGCCGGGGCCGGACTCCCGGCAAAGGGAATCCGGCCCCAGCATGTCTTCTAGCCGATGATCCTCTTGATGAAGGCAGTCATCATGACGTGCCCCGTCAAGTTGGGGTGGGCGGACTTGGTGCCGAGGGGCATCACGGGCTCGATGAACCGCTTGTTCGCGGGCTGGCACATGTCCGCGCCCTTGGTGGCCGTGTACAGGTCGACGTAGGTCGTGCTGTTCCACGCCGCCTGCTGCCTGAGCATCTCGTTGAGCTGGAAGACGGTGCGGTCGAGGTACGGGATGTCGCCCTTGGCGAAGGGTACGGACTCCCACTTGCAGCCGGCGCCGTTGGCGGGTAGCAGCGAGGGGTAGCCGACCAGCACGACCCGTGCGCGGGGACTGCGGCGCTTGATGTCCCGCAGGACCGCCCCGATCCGGGGGGACAGCTTCTCGATCCGCTGCCTTAGCTGGTCGCCGTAGTACTTCTCGCAGGGGTTGCCGTTGCGGTCTTTCGCGGCGCCCGACATGCAAGTGGCGATGATCTCCGAGAAGCCGATGTCGTTGCCGCCGATGGTCAGGGTGACCAGTGTCGTGTCCGCGGACAGGGAGTTGGCCTGCGGCGGTTTGCTGCCCTGGTGGTTCCAGATGCTGCGGGTGGTGGCGCCGGTGCAGGTGGCGTTCTTGAACGAGGACTTGTAGACCAGGGCCAGCAGGGCTGGGTGGCTCCTGCTGGAGCGTGCGCACTGGGAGTCCTGCTGGCCGCTGAGGCCGCTGCCGGAGGCGTACGAGTCGCCGAGGGCGACGTAGCGGGAGGTGACGGCCGTACCGGTCGTGCTGCCGGTCCCGGCGACGGCGAGGCCGGCGGTGGCTGAGATCGAGGCGCTGACCACTGTGGCCGTCGTGGCGATACGCCGCGCGAATCGCATGCGGATATGTCCGGTCATAAGGGTTCTTGGCTCCATGGGGTGTCCGGGTGTGAACGAGACGATGGGGCGTCGTCGGAGCGCCATGCGCTGCCTGTGACCGCCAGACGGAGACGATCGCACCGCGCGCTGATCACTTCACAGCTCAGACGGGTGTTCAGTCGCGCTCACCACTGATCAGAGCGGGACACCCGATCCATCCGTACGCCCGGCCGACGCGGGGGATTCGCGCATACCCTCAGGCACTGGGCGGCCAGACGTCATGGGTTCGAGATGGAGCGGCCGGCTCATCGAGCCCACGCCCGAGGGCCTGAGTTCGACGCCGCCGTGCGTGACGTGCTGCGGCGGCATGCGCTGATCGGCGGAACTTGTGCCGAACCCGCTGACCTCGGCAGGCCGACCGTCGAGCCGGCTCATGAACAGCGGTCAGCTTTCCGGCTTGCTCGCGATCTTCTTTCCGCGTACCGCGTGGTACAGCATGGATGCCTGGAACACGCCGGCTGTCGTCAGAACAAACAGGAACGTGGAGGGCGCGAGGTCTGGCGCGATGAGCGTTACCAGCCAGGACAGCGGCATGGTCACCACGAACAGCCAGACGCCCGCCAGGCCGTCGTCGTCCGGCAGCCGGACCGAGATCTCCACGAGGATCCTCACACCGATGACGAGCAAGATGTAGGACCCGCTGAGCGCCACGGCCAGGTTGCCCCGCTTGTACCCGGCGATATGGCGAAATGCGTTACGAACCGATCTCATGAATGCCGCTCTGTCGAAGGAGGGCCATCCGGGTACGCGTCCGGGCCCAGTGGCAGGCGTTGGAACGATGAACCGCCCCGAAGCCCGTGACGGAAGTCCTCTGGCCTGATCTGTTGGGCACACCATGGCAACGACGATTGCTCACCCACCAGTCCACTCGTTGCTCATCCGTGCTCGCTTGCCGCGTCCCGCGCAGGCCGAGCGCCGTCCGCGTCGGCATGCTCTCCACCAGCCCTCGCCCTCGCCACCTGACCGGCGTACGGCACGTCACTCGGGGATGTGGTTCTCCGCGAACGGGGACGTCACCCCGGTGTACCCCAGATGCATGATCATGCCGTCGGCGCCATGCCGGAAGTTGTGGCAGTGGTCCATCCAGATCCCCGGGTTGTCGGCGACGAAGTCGATCTCGAAGATCTCGCCGGGTGCGACGTTGAGGGTGTCGGTCCACCAGGTGCCGCCGGTGGTGGCGACGCCGTTGCGGGACAGCACGCGGACGCGGTGACCGTGGAGATGTAGGGGATGGTCGATGATGCTGCGGTTGACGATCGTGATCTTGACGCGGTCGCCTTCGGTGACCGTCAGCGTGGGTACGGCCGGGTAGAGGCGGCCGTTGATGGAACTGCTGACATAGGTGAAGGAGCCCTGGGTGAAACCGAAGCCGTCATCCAGGCGGATCTCGAAGTCACGGTCATAGGTCACTCTTTCGGCAGGCCGGCCTGTGCCGTACCGCAGAGGGTCGAAGAGCGGACCGGTGCCGAGGTGAGCGGGTGCGGCATGGCCGTCGGGGCTGAAGGCCAGTGCCGCGGTGTCGGGGATCTCGTTGACGTCGATCGACAGGCTGACCGTGCTGGGCGTCATGGTGAAGGCTACGTCGAGCCGGCCGCCGGCGGCCAGGAGCAGGTCGGTGCCCCGTGGGAGCGGCGTGGCGCCGTGGGTCGGATTGCCGTCGATGGCGGTCACCCGGTACTGCGTGCCGCCGAGGTGCAGGCGGTGCGGCTCCTCGGAGCTGTTGATCAGGCGGAGCAGGACGGGCCGGCCGGCTGCGACACGTCGGCCAGTGGGGCGGTCTGCGGTGTCGAAGGCCGCGATGGGATCGTCGCCGTCGGGCCAGAGATGGGTGAAAACCGTCTGTTCCGCCGTTCGCGGGGCCGGGCCGCCCTCGGCGGCTGCTGCGTGCGGGGCCGGGACGTCCTCGACGATCAAGGCGCCGAACAGGCCGCGCTCGACGTTTCGGGCTGCGTCACGGTGAGTGTGGTACCAGAAGGTGCCCGCCCGTTCGGGGACGAACCTGTAGACGTGCTGGTCGCCGGGCATGACCGCCTCCTGGGTGACGCCGGGCACGCCGTCTTCGGCGTTGGGCACGTCCACGCCGTGCCAGTGCAGCGTCACGCCCTCGGCGACGTCGATGTTCGACAGGGTGACCTCGACAAGCGTGCCCCGCTGGACCCGCAGTTCGGGACCGGGCGTCCGGCCGTTGAAGGTCAGCGCGTCGATCTCGCGGCCGGAGGCGAGCGTGACCTTGCCGTGTGCGGCGCTCAGCGTGAAGCGTACGTCGGGGGCGCGGTCGCGGGGGCCGGTGAGCGTGGCGAGGCTGACGCTCTCGTGATGGATCGGCTCCGACCCATGGCCGTGGTGGGCAGCAGGCTGGGTGTGGTGGACGTCGGCCACGTTGCCCTGGTAGGCGAAGGCCAGCAGGATCGCGGGCGGGAGCAGGAAGCCGAGGGCGCCCCAGGGGCCGCGGCGGCGGGACAGGATGGCGGTCAGGCACATCGCCGTCAGCGAGAGGGCGAGGGCGATCAGGGCTTCCTGCTGGGCGTACGGGATGAACTGCCATGCCGCGGACAGGCCGATGCCGACCGCCGCCGGGCGTTGGAGAACGGGGCGTGCGACGGCGAGGGCCAGGGGAAGCAGGGCCAGCGGGATCTGGAGCAGCAGGCGGGTGTCGGCCAGCGGCGGGCCGCCGGTGATCAGGAGCGCGAGGGCGACCAGGAGCCGGGTCACCACGAGGGCGGCCGTGCCGTACAGGACCCAGCGGGGGCGGCCGGCCTTCCAGCCCAGGGCCGCGGCGGCGGCCAGGACTGCCAAGGCCAGGAGCAAGTCGGTGAGGAACAGCGGCTCGGACACCGGTCAGTCCCACAGGGCGATGGCGGCGAGCAGGGCGATGGCCGGGATCAGCAGCCACGGTTCGGCCAGGATCAGGACCGCGGTGCCGAGCAGGGCGAGGTAGGCCAGCCCCTTGGCGACGCGGCGCTTGTTCTTGCGTTTGCCCCCCTTCTTGGCGGGACCGCCGGCAGGGGGCACGCCAACGGTTTCAGTGGCGTTTTCCTGGAGGGGGATGGAGGTGGTGGTCTCGTCGGTGAGCTTCGCGACGATGTCGGTGTTCGTCATGTCACTGACCTTCGCGGGAGGCGCCGGGGGCTCGCGTCGGCGAAAGCCGCCTATAGGCCGACGTCGACGACCTAGGTGAAGATCATCCCCCTGGCGACGCCGACAACCTAGGTGAACATCGCCGACGCGGCCGGGCGCCGGGGCACGCGAACGTGATCCCATGGACGCCATTGAGATCACGATGCGCGTACGGCGCGCGGACGGCCGCTGGTCGGCCCGGCCCATCTGGGTGGTGGCGGTCGACGGCGAGGCCTACGTGCGCTCCGCCTTCGGGGAGCGCAGCACCTGGTACCGCCAGATCCGGAAGAACCCGGTGACCGAGGTCGAGGTCGGCGGCATCACGCTGCCCGTCCGGCTCGACCCGGTGGACGACGAGGAGCTGATCGCCCGGGTCTCCGCCGCCTACCGCGCCAAGTACGGCCCGAGCTGGCCCGGCCCCATCGAGACGATGACCGGGCCGGAGGTCGCCACCACCACCATGCGGCTAACGGATCTCCGGGAGGCCACGTAGCTGCCTGCGAGAGGTGAGCCCGAGCTTGCGGAAGATGTTGCGCAGGTGCGCGTCCACGGTTCGCGGGCTGAGGAAAAGCTTGGCCGCGATCTCCTTGGACGTGGCCCCCTCCGCGACCAGCCGGGCGATGTGCACCTCCTGCACGGTCAGGTGGTCGGAGGTCTGCGCCGACCGGCTGCGCGCCTGCTCGCCGGTCGCGCGCAGCTCGCCGACCGCCCGTTCTGCGAAGGCCTCGGCGCCGAATCCGGACAGCAGTTCGTGGGCCGTGCGCAGTTCGGCGCGGGCCTCACGGCGGCGTCCCTGCCGCCGCAGCCACTCCCCGTACAGCAGATGGGCACGGGCCCGATAGATCCCCAGAGGGGTTGGCTCCAGCAGGGATATCGCCAGCTGATAGGCCTCCTCGTCCTCGTGGACCAGCGCCCGCGAGTAGGCCTCGACCCCGAGCCCCCAAACCTGCCCGCCCGCCTGGGTCCGCTCGCGCAACGTCACGAGCGCCGACCGTGCCTTGTCCACCTCGCCGCACCGCACGGCCGCCTCGATCAGCTCGGGCAGTGCCAGCCCGGCCAGTCCGAGGTCGCCGTGCTCGGCGGCCTGCTCGGCGGCCTTCATCGCCGCCGCGTAGTCGGCCAGGCCGTTGTTGAGCACGGCTGTCGCCCACTGCACGCTGAGCGTCATGTGCCGGCCCACCCCGGCGAACAGCTCGGCTGCCTCCTCTCGTCGGCCCCGCAGCGCGGTCAGGTGGATGCGCGGGTAGACCAGCGGGGCCGCGCCGGTGGCCGCGGCGATCGCCTCCTCCTCGGAGATCATCTCCATGGCGGCGCCGAAGTCTCCGGCGTGCACGGTGGCGGTGGCCAGCATGGCCAGCCCGATCGGCAACATGTGGAAGGAGCCGGATTCGCGGCCGGCCGCGGCGACGCGGGCGGCTATGCCGTGGAGTGCTCCGTAGTCCCACAGCTCGGCGGCGAGCATGAAGCCGAGCGAGGGCCTCCTGATCCACACGTCGTCGTCGGTGTTCCGTACGATCGGGCGCAGGATGTCCGCGGCGGCTAGGTGACCTTCGGCGGTCAGCGCTACCAGGCCGTCCAGCACCACGTCGGAGCTGGAGCGTTCCCGTGGAACGGACGGCGCCTGGCGCGCGGCGGCGATCACCTCGTCCAGGCCACCGACGAAGATGCCCATCTCGATCGCATCGACATAGCAGGCACGCGACCAGGCCGGGTCGGTGTCGGCCAGACGTCCTGCGGCACGCAGCAGGTAATCGGCCGGCCGGTCGCCGCCCCGGTTGCGTACGAAGGAGAGCCGGCCGCGCAGCAGGTCGACGCGGGGATCGCCGGGATCCAGGGTCGAGAGCAGCTCGGCGGTCACGTCGAACGCGCCGACCGACAGCTTGGCCTCGGCGGCGGCCAGCACCCGTTCGGCGCGAAGGTTCGGATCGAGGGTGAGCGCCGCGGCACGTTCGAGGAACGCGGCGGCGGCGGCCACCCCTCCCCGAGCCTGGGCACGCGTCGCGGAGCGGGCCAGCTCGGCGGCGACCTCCTCGTCGGGCCCGGCGCTGGCCTGCGCGCGGTGCCAGGCCACCCGGTCGGGATCGGCAACCGGGTCGCTCACCGCCGCCAGCGCCGCGTGCGCCCGCCGCCGGTCCTCGGCTGAGGCGGTCCGGTAGACCGCCGAGCGGGCCAGCGGGTGGCTGAAGCGGATCCGGGTGCCGAACTCGACCAGTGCGGCGGCTTCGGCCGTGGCCCTGTCCTCGAGGCCCAGCAGCGACGCCGCCCGCCACAGCAGCCCCGGGTCGCCCACGGGATCGGCGGCGGCGAGCGTCAGCAACAGCCTGGCCTCCAGCGACAGAATCTCCAGCCGGGCGCGGAAGCTCTGCTCGACGACGCCCGGTGGCGGCAGGTCGAAGCCGCCGGCCATGCCGGCCAGTCCCGCGGTCCTGGGCAGCTCCAGCAGGGCCAGCGGGTTGCCGCGGGCCTCGGCCAGGATACGGTCGCGCACCCGCTCGTCCAGTGGGGCCTGGATGGCTTGGATCAGCAGGGTACGGGCGTCGGCCTCACTGAGCGCGCCCAGGGACAGGCCGGGCAGCCCGGCCAGTTCCGGCAGGCCGTCGGGCCCGACCGGCTCCCGTACGGCGAACACCACGGCCACGCGTTCCGCGCTCACCCGCCTGGCCAGGAAGACCAGCGCCTGGGCTGAGGCATGATCCAGCCACTGGGCGTCGTCGATGACGCACAGCAGCGGCCCATCCCGTTCGACGAGGAGCCCCAGCGTCGCCACCCCCACCAGGAACGGGTCGGCGGTGCCGACGTCCAGGCCGAAGGCGACCTCCAGAGCCTTGCGGTGCCGCGCGGGCAACGCCGTCACATGTTCAAGCGCCGGCGCGCACAGCTGGTGCAGTGCCGCGAACGGCAGCTCCATCTCGAACTCGGCGCCGGACGCCTGCATGACCTGGAAGCCCGTGGCGGCCTGCGTCAGATGCCTCAGCAGTGCGCTCTTGCCGATGCCGGGCTCGCCGCGCAGCACCAGCGCGCCGCCACGGCCCTGCCTGGCCGCCGCGAGCAGCGCCTCCAGCTGTGCGACCTCCTGGTCACGCCCAATCAACATATGTCCAGAGCCAATCACTTAGAACCACGTGTAGGTGAAACCTACCGACGCGAGCGAACCCGGCCCGCTGCGACCTTGGTGGCATGAAGCACATGCCGTTGATTGTCCTGGCCACGGCCCAGTTCCTCGTGGTGCTGAGCACCTCGATCGTGAACGTCGCCCTCCCGGCGATCCGCACCGGCCTGGGGCTCTCCGCAGCCGGACTGTCCTGGGTGATCAACGCGTACGTGCTGGTCTTCGGCGCGCTGCTGCTTCTGGGCGGGCGCGCCGGCGACGTGTACGGCCTGCGCCGCGTCTTCCTCATCGGCATCGGCCTGTTCGCGATCGCCTCGCTGGCCGCGGCGATCGCCCCTGGCGATGCGACTTTGATCACCGCCAGGGCGCTGCAGGGGTTGGGCGCCGCATTACTGGCCCCGACCGCGCTGGGACTGGTCCTCACCCTCTACCCCGGCGGCAGGGCACTGGGAGTGTGGGGGGCGGTCTCCGGCGCCGGCGGCGCGGCGGGCGTACTGCTGGGTGGCCTGCTCACGGACCTGTACGGCTGGCGCTCGGTGTTCGCCGTCCTGGTCCCTTTCGCACTGGCCGCCCTGCTCGCCACCTGGCGCCTGGTCGAGCCGACCCCGCCCCGCGGCGGACAACTGGACGTGCCCGGCGCGGTCACCGTCACCGCCGGCCTGGTCGCGCTCACCTACGGCCTGACGAGCTCCTGGCCGGCGGCCCTCGTGGGGGTGGCGCTGCTGGCGGCGTTCGCGGTGCTGCAACGCCGCTCCCGCGACCCGCTCCTCCCGTCCCGGATGGCCCGGGTGGCGCTGCCCAACACGTTGATGGCGATGCTGGGCGCGGTCTGGCTGGGGCTGTTCTACTTCCTGCCCCTCTACCAGCAGCGCACCCTTGGGTACACGCCGATGGAGGCCGGGCTCACCCAGCTTCCCCTCGCCCTGATGATCACCATCTCGTCGTGGGCGGCGGCCAGGCTGCGCGGTCGCGCCATCCTGCCCGCCGGGCTGCTCGCGCTGGCCGCCGGCCTCGCCTGGCTGGCCCGCACGCCCGCCCACGGCACCTTCCTCATCGACATGCTCGGCCCGACGCTCCTGATCGGCGCGGGCCTGGGCGTGGCCTTCGTGCGGATCACCGCCCTGTCGTCCGCCGGGGTGCCGGCCGAGGACAGCGGGCTGGCCGGGGGCCTGGTCAACGCCGCGCGGCAGGTCGGCGGCGCCGTCGCCCTGTCCGCCCTGACCCTTCTTCCGACGTACGGCGGAGCCTTCCTGGCCTGCGCCGTCATCACACTCCTCATGATCGGAAAGGCAAAACTGTCATGAAAGAACTGGCCAAGCCGTACATCAGCGATCACTTCAGACCGGTCACCGACGAGATCACGGCACACGAGCTGACCGTGCACGGCAGCCTGCCGCCGGAGCTGAACGGCCGCTACTTCCGCAACGGGCACAACCCGAAGCCCGGCGTCACGCCCAGCCATTGGTTCCGCGGCGAGGGCATGCTCCACGGTGTGCGCCTGGCGAACGGGCGCGCCGAGTGGTACCGCAACCGCTGGGTCAAGACCCCGTTCCTGGACGGCGTGCCGTTCACCGGGACCGAGCTGGACGTCAGCGCGGCGGCAACCAACATCATCTTCCACGGCGGCCGCTACCTGGCCCTGCAGGAGGCCAACCTGCCGTGGGAGGTCACCAGCGAACTCGAGACGGTCGGCGTGTACGACTTCGGCGGCAAGCTGACCAGCGCGATGACCGCGCACCCGAAGGAGGACCCGGTAACCGGCGAGCTGCACTTCTTCTCCTACAGCCCGTTCCCGCCCTACCTGACCTACTACGTCGCCGACGCCACCGGCGAGATCATCCGGTCGCAGGTCGTGGACGGCTCCGGGCCGTCCCTGATGCACGACTTCGCGATCACGCGTGAGCACGCCGTCTTCATCAACTCCCCGGTGGTCTTCGACCACGCCGAGCACTCCGGCATCCCGTACCGCTGGCACGACGACGTTCCCTTCCGCATCGGCGTCATGCCACGGACCGGACCGGCGAAGGCCACGTGGTTCGAGATCGACGACCAGGCGGCGATCCTGCACGTCACCAACTCCTACGTGGACCAGTGGGGTCGCGTGGTCCTGGAAGGCCCCCGCTTCGACCGCGCCGCGTGGGAGACCTCCTGGAAGTGGTGGGTCGGTGCGCCGGGGTACGGCTCCACCTTCGACGCCGGCTCCACCTTCCACCGCTGGATCCTCGACCCGGCCACCGGCAAGGCCACCGACGAGGCCCTGGACAACCTGACCACCGAGTTCCCCTCCATGAACGACGACCACACCGGTTCGGCCAACCGCTACAGCTACGCCATCGCCTTCCCCGGCGCCGGGCTGAGCGGCTACCACACCATCAAGTTCGACACCGCCACCGGAGAGCGGCAGCTCTTCTCGCACGGCGAGGGCCGCCTGCCCGGTGAGGCCGTCTTCGTCCCGGCCGGCGACGGCACGCGCGAGGACGACGGCTACCTGCTCACCATCGTCAGCGACCTCAGGGCCGATGCCTCCCAGCTGCTCGTCCTGGACGCCTCCAACCTGACCAACGACCCCATCGCCACCATCGAGCTGCCGCGCCGCGTCCCGGCGGGCATCCACGGACACTGGATCGAGGACCACAAGTGATCACCACCATCGACAACGCGGCTCCCGTCGTCGTACGGCTCGACATCGAGATTGACGCGCCACTCCAGAAGGTCTGGGACCTCCACACCGACGTGAACTCCTGGACCACCTGGCAGCCCGACATCACCGCGGCGTCGGCCGACGGACCGCTCGTTCCTGGATCGGTCTTCCACTGGAGCACCTTCGGCCTGGACATCGCCTCCACCGTCTACGCCGTCGAGCCCGCCTCGCGCATCCTGTGGGGCGGCCCTGCCCACGGCATCACCGGCGTCCACCAGTGGACCTTCACGCGGCACGGCACTCGTACGCTGGTGCGAACCGAGGAGTCCTGGGACGGCGAGCCCATCGTGGCCGACGAGGAGGGCATGCGGCAAGCCCTGGAGGGGTCGCTGACCATGTGGCTGAACCATCTGAAGAAGGCAGCCGAGAGCGCTTGACCACCCTGAAGGGTCGTGCCGCACGACCCTTCGCCATGCTCTTCGGCGACAGTCGACAGGTTGAGTCGGGCGAGATGGCTCCCATCGACGTCCAGAAACGGAAAAGGGCCCGACCCGCTTGGCGGATCAAGCCCTCTACCTGGTCTAACTGTGTCGGGGTGGCGGGATTTGAACCCACGACCTCTTCGTCCCGAACGAAGCGCGCTGCCAAGCTGCGCTACACCCCGGTGCACGCCGGTCTTGCGCGTGCTTGGAAAAGTCTAGCGGACTCCCAAGGTACTTGTGACCGTGTCAACGGCGGGGAACGAGAGTGAGCAGTGACGCCTCCGGGAAGCAGGCGAAGCGGGCGGGGGCGTACGGGGAGGTGCCGAGGCCGGCCGAGACGTGGAGCCAGGCGCTGTCGTGGCGGCTCAGGCCCTTGACGCGGGCCCGGTCGATGCCGCAGTTGGTCACCAGGGCGCCGTAGAACGGGATGCAGAGCTGGCCGCCGTGCGTGTGGCCGGCCAGCAGGAATTGGTAGCCGTCCGCGGCGAAACGGGTCATGTTGCGGGGCTCGGGGGAGTGCATGACGCCCAGCCGGAGGTCGGCGTCGGCGGGGGCCGGACCGGCGACGAGGTCGTAGCGGTCGCGGTTGATGTGGGAGTCGTGGATGCCCGCCACCGCCACGTCGAGGTCGCCCACCTTGATGCGGGCCGTGGTGTTGTTCATGTCGAGCCAGCCCTCGGCCGCCATGCCGGCCCCCAGCTCCTCCCAGGGCAGGGAGGGCACGTGCTGGCGGCGGTCGTTCTTGGAGGTGCGCCAGAGGTAGCGGGCCGGGTTTTTGGGCTTGGGGGCGTACAGGTCGTTGGAGCCGTAGACGAACAGGCCCGGGCGGGACAGCAGGGGCTCCAGGGCGTGCAGGAGTGAGGGGACGGCGTCCGGGTGCGCGATCGAGTCGCCGGTGTTGACCACCAGGTCCGGCTTCAGCGGGCCCAGGGAGCGGACCCAGTTGATCAGCATCGTACGGCGCGGCGTCAGGTGCAGGTCGGACAGGTGGAGGATGCGTACGGGACGCTGACCGCGCTCCAGCACCGGCACGTCGAAGCGGCGCAGGCGGAACCAGTTGCGCTCCACGACAGAGGCGTAACCCAGCCCGGCCAGGCCGAGACCGAGCATGGACAATGGCACTGCGACGGCTTTCCTCACCTACTCATGATGCCCGACATCGCGCGCGCGGCGTCCGGACAGTCCGCGCAGACGGCAAGATGGAGCGCATGAGCGCATTGAAGGACAAGCTGAAGGCCGATCTGACGGCCTCGCTTAAGAGCCGGGACGAGGTACGTCTCCGGACGATTCGGATGGCACTGGCCGCGGTGAACGTCGAGGAGGTCTCCGGCAAGGCAGCCAGGGAGCTGACCGACGACGAGGTCATCAAGGTGCTGACCAAGGAGGCCAAGAAGCGCAAGGAGGCCGCCGAGGCGTTCGGGAACGCCGGGCGGGCCGAGCAGGCGCAGGCCGAGCTGGACGAGCAGGCGGTGCTGGAGGAGTACCTGCCGGCGCAGCTCAGCGACGAGGAGCTGGGCGCCCTCGTCGACGCCGCCATCGCGGAGACGGGCGCCGCCGGGCCGCAGGCCATGGGGCAGGTCATGAAGGCGGTCAACCCGAAGGTCGCCGGGCGGGCCGAGGGTGGCCGCGTGGCCGCCGCCGTCCGCGCCCGACTGGCGGGATAGTTCCAGCCCCGGTTGTTCCACCGCCCGGCTGTCCCGCTGTCCCGCTGTTTCATCCCCCGGGTGCCGGGTGCCGGTCCTGGCTACCAGGCTTGCTGCCGGGTGTTGCGGGCCCATGGCTCCCAGGCGGTCCAGGAGCCGGGCTGGCGGCTTGCGTGGGGTCTGTGGCCGGGATCGTACTGGCGGGCCCTCAGAAGGGCCTGGAGGCGGTCTCAGCGGGCCGGGAGACGGGTCCCCGCCGCAGGGGTAGGCGGCGGGGGCCGAAGTGAGCCTCAGGCCGTCAGGCGGCGGGAATCCAAGTGGGCCTTGGGCCCGTCGGTCAGCGGCCGCGGCCGTTGCCCGGGCCGTCCCCGCCGCGCCCGTCTCCCCGGTCCCCGTTCGGCGGGTCGAAGATGTCGAACGGGTCGCCGTCCCCACCGGAGGGCGGCCCTTCCTCGTCCTTGTCCTTCTTCTCGGGCTTCTTCGGCGCGCAGTTCTCCGTGCACCCGCCGAACCGCGACGTGTCCACCGGCGTGAACTCCGCGGCCTCGATCCCCTTCAGCGCGGTCAGCATCGAGTCTTTCC
Source organism: Nonomuraea sp. NPDC050451 (assembly GCF_044458585.1). Lineage (NCBI taxonomy): Bacteria > Bacillati > Actinomycetota > Actinomycetes > Streptosporangiales > Streptosporangiaceae > Nonomuraea > Nonomuraea sp. NPDC050451. Next base: position 23,462 of record NZ_JBITHZ010000024.1, on the reverse strand, counting down.
AGATCCGCCCGGAAATGGAGGCCCCGTACACGTACGGGTAGTAGCGCCCCCCGATCGTGACCCCGATCAGCTCGTTGCCCCTGGTGCCACGCGGGTCGCCCAGGCTGACGGCCGACGACAGGTTGGGGGTGTAGCCGGCGAACCAGGCCGACGCGTAGTTGTCGGTCGTGCCCGTCTTGCCGGCCGCGTCGCGCCCGATGCCGCCCACCTCCTGCATCGTGCCCTTGGTGAACACGCCGGACAGGATGCCGCTGACCGCGTCGGCGACCTCCTCCTCCAGGACCTGGGAGCACTTCGGCTTGTACTGCTTCGCCTTGCCGTTCCTGTCCTTGATCTCCGTGATCGCCAGCGGCTTGCAGTATTGCCCGCGCGAGGCGAACACGGCGTACGAGCTGGCGATCGTCACGGGGTCGACCTCGTTGACCCCCAGCGTGAACGTCTCCACCTCCGACAGCTTCTGCCCGTCGGCCCGCTTGACCCCGAGCTTCTTGGCCATCTTGACCACGCTGCAGAGCCCGACCTTCTCCTCGAGCTTGAGGAAGAACGTGTTGACCGAGCCCCAGGTGCCGGACTGCAGCGTCTTGAAGCCGCCGCCGCCCTCGCTGGAGTTGTGCACGGTGTGGGACGGGTCGCCGACGTTCTCGCCCTTGCAGTTCTTGAACGTGCTGTAGCCGCCGGCCGTGTAGCCCGCGGGCGCCGGGAAGCCGTCGGCGTACTTCAGGCCCTCCTCCAGCGCCGTGGCCAGCGTGTAGACCTTGGCCGTCGAGCCCTGCTGGAACCCGCGCCCGCCGCCGTGCGCCGCGTCGGCCACGATGTTGTAGCTCATCTCGTTCTTCTTCTTGCTCCCGCCGAACTTCCGCGAGGCGGCCATGGCCTTGATCTCGCCGGTGCCGGGAACGACCATGGCCTGCGAGGCCACGGGCTTGTCCTTCCTGGAGACGAACTTCTTGATCGCCTTGTCGGCGGCGGCCTGCATCTTGGGGTCGATCGTGGTCTTGATCGTCAGACCGCCCCGCTGGAGCAGCTTCTTGCGCTCGTCCTGGTTCTTGCCGAAGTCCTCGTTGTTGAGGATCTCGTACTGGACGTAGAGGCAGAAGTACGGATATTTGCTGGCCTCGCAGCCGCCGGGCGCCTTGATGTTCTTCCAGCCCAGCTTCTTCGCCTTGGCCTCGTCGGCCTCCTGCCGCGAGATCTTGCCGATCTCGGCCATCCGGTCGAGCACGGTGTTGCGCCGCTGCAGCAGCCGCGCCCGCGACTCGGGGCCGACGCTCGGGTCGGTGCGCGCGGGGTTCTGCACGGCGCCGGCCAGCGTGGCGCTCTCGACGAGGTTGAGCTCGGAGGCGGGCTTGTCGAAGAAGCGCCGGGCCGCGGCCTGGATGCCGTGGGCGCCCGCGCCGAAGTAGGCGATGTTCAGATATTTCTCGAGAATCTGGTTTTTCGAGTACTTCTTCTCGATCGCCATCGCGTTACGCAGCTCGGACAGCTTGCGGGAGAGCGTCGGGGCAATGGCCGCCGCCTGCTGCTCGGGCGTCTCGGCCTTGTTGACCAGCACCTGCTTGACGTACTGCTGGGTGATCGACGAACCACCCTGCATCACGCCGCCGCCCGACAAATTCTTGACGAGCGCTCTGGCCGTTCCCTCAACATCGATCGGCCCATGCTGGTAGAAACGGAAGTCCTCGATCGCGATCAGCGCGGTCTGCATGATCGGGGCGACCTGGTCAAGGCGGACAGACTGCCGGTTCTCAAAGTAGAACTGGGCGAACTGCTTGCCGTTGGCGTCCTTCAGGATGGTGCGCTCGGGAAGAGGGGGTTCGTCGAGCTCTTCGGGCTTGAGGTTGAGGCTTTCCACAGCGCTCTTCGTGGAGATCCCCGCCCCTCCGATCGCAGGCAGGGCCACGGCCGCGGCGAGCACCCCCGCGACCGATCCGGCGATGATCAGACGCAGGATGCTGAGGATGGGGTTGGAGCGATCTTTGCGCTGCGCTTGCACGGTACCAAGAGTACGTCGAAAGACTGACCTAATCGGTAGCCCGACACCATTTCGCCTTGACTGACGGGGGTGACTAGTCATTCCCGGTCAAGATGGCGGCGAGAAATTGGTCCTCTGGGGTCTGTCGGCCCGAACGGGTAGTTGCGTACGTTCTCCTCTGCGGCAACTGAATACGGAGGCTCGGCGCCCGCGCCCGTCGGCCCCAAATGACGACTGACCACCTAAGGGGAGTGGGGTCGAACAATGTGGATCACGGATTGGACCTCCCGTGCCGCCTGTAAGGGTGCGGATCCGGATGCCCTGTTCGTGCAGGGCGCCGCGCAGAACAGGGCCAAGCTCATCTGCCGGGGCTGCCCGGTCCGTACTGAGTGCCTCGCCGATGCGTTGGACAACCGCATCGAGTTCGGGGTGTGGGGCGGTATGACCGAGCGCGAACGGCGTGCGCTGCTTCGACGGCGGCCTGACGTGGACTCGTGGCGAGACCTGCTCGAGTCGGCCAAGGAAGAGTACGAACGAACCAACGAGCTGATCGCGGGCTGAACCAGGCCCGGCGAGCCGTAGTACGGCCGGCGCCGTCCGCCGGCCGTACTTTCATGCGCTCGCCAGCAAGGCCCCGATCTGCCGCAGACCAGTGAGATCGTGGACGTCCTCGGACATGGCGCGAACCTGCACCACGGGCACCGTGGGGTGGGCCGAGACGAAATGCTCCTGCTCGCGATGCTCGCGAGCGGTGAGCTGCATTCGCCCGGCGTGCAGCCGCAGCACGGCGGCGGTCAGCTCATGCTCGCCCCGCGCCTCCAGGTCTTCGGCGGCCGCGGCGCTACGGGCGGCCGACAGGACCGAGGCGGGTGACATGTGCACACGGTTGACCACCAGGCCGGCCAGTGGCATGCGCTCCTCGGCGAGCCTTTCGACGAAGTAGGACGCCTCCCGCATGGCGTCCCGCTCGGGCGCGGCCACCACGAGGAAGGCCGTGCCGGGGGCCTGCAGCAGTTTGTACGTCATCTCGGCCCGCTGCCTGAAGCCGCCGAAGACGGCGTCGAGCGCGGAGACGAACGTCTGCAGATCCTTGATCACCTGCGCGCCGAGTAGCTTGGTCATCGCTCCGGCCATCAACCCGAACCCGGCGTTGAGCAACCGGAAGGCGCTGCGACCTCCGGCCTTGGCCGGTGCCGTCAGCAGCCGGATGAACCGTCCGTCGAGGAAGCGTCCGAGCCGCTCGGGCGCGTCGAGGAAGTCGAGCGCGGACCGCGACGGCGGCGTGTCCACGATGATCAGGTCCCACTCGTCCGACCGGCGCAGCTGGCCCAGCTTCTCCATGGCCATGTACTCCTGCGTGCCGGAGAAGCTGGAGGAGAGGGACTGGTAGAAGGGGTTCGACAGGATCTGGCGGGCCCGCACGGGATCGGCGTGCGCCTCGATGATCTCGTCGAACGTGCGCTTCATGTCGAGCATCATGGCGTAGAGCTGGCCGCCGCCCTCGGGCGAGCTGACCAGGCGCGGGGTGTTGTCGAGCTCGGTCAACCCCATCGACTGGGCCAGCCGGCGCGCGGGGTCCACGGTCAGCACGACGGCGCACCTGCCGCGTTCGGCGGCCCGCAGCCCGAGCGCCGCGGCGGTCGTGGTCTTGCCCACGCCGCCCGCTCCGCAGCAGACGATGATCCTGGTGCCGGGGTCGTCGAGTATCGCGTCGATGTCGAGTGCGGCGGGCTTCTTCACGCTGCTCCTTGGGTGCGCATGCTCTCTGCCAGCTCGTACAGGCCGGCCAGGTCGACGCCGTCGGCCAGCAGCGGCAGCTCGTAGCTCTTCAGCCCGGCCTCGCCCAGCGACTCGCGCTCGGCGCGCTCCAGCTCGGTGCGGTGGGCGTGCTCGGCGATCTCCTCCGCGAGCGCCTCGGCCATCGACGTGGCCTCCGCCCCGTCGGCCACCCCGGCGGCCTTCAGACCGAGCACGAGCTCACCGGGGTCGAAGCGGCCCTTGACAGCTGTGTCAAGAGCGGCCTGTGGGATCAGTGATTCGCGCACCATGTTGACGAAAATGCCGCCGGTGGGAAGCCCTGCCGAACGCGATTCGGAGATGCCGTCGAGCGTCTCCTGCACGGGCATCTCCTCCAGCAGTGTCACGAAGTGCACCGCCGTCTCGGGAGATTTCACGACCCCGTTGACCAGCTCGGAGTGGTTCTTGATCGGGCCGACCCTGGCCAGGCCCGCCACCTCCTGGGTGACGTTCAGGAAGCGCGTGATGCGGCCCGTGGGCGGCGCGTCGAGCACGACCGCGTCGTAGACCCTGCGGCCGTTCTTGCCCCGCCTGCGCACCGCCTCGGTCGTCTTGCCCGTGACGAGTACGTCGCGGAAGCCGGGGGCCACGGTGGTGGCGAAGTCGACGACGCCCATCTTGGTCAGCGCCCGGCCCGCCCGGCGCATCCCGTAGAACATCTCCATGTACTCGAGCATGGCCTCCTCGGGATCGATGGCCAGCGCGTACACGTCGCCGCCGGAGGGCGCCACGGCGATCTTGCGCTCCTCGTACGGCAGCGGCGGCAGATCGAAGATCTGCGCGATGCCCTGCCTGCCCTCGACCTCGACGAGGAGCACCTTGCGACCGCCCGCGGCCAGCGCGAGCGCGAGAGCGGCGGCCACGGTCGTCTTGCCGGTGCCGCCCTTGCCGGTGACCACGTGCAGTCGCACACCGGCCCAATCCGTGTCCGGAGAGTCCACCATTCGAGGCTACCGAAGGGTCACTTGCCGGAAGCCGACGACCACCCTTTGAGATTGCTCACACCCCGGCCGGGAACTTGCCGGGACCACGGTCTTGAGCAGGCACAAGGCAGGCCGGCGGGCGGGTTTCTTGTGAGAAGCTGACCTTCATGAAGAAATGGGAGTACCTCACCGCTCCGGTGCTGATCCACAACACCAAGATGATCCTTGACAACTTCGGCTCCGACGGCTGGGAGCTGGTCCAGATCGTCCAGGGTGCCACGCCCGAGCAGCTCGTCGCCTACTTCAAGAGGGAGAAGCAGTGACCCCCGAGCAGAAGATCGCGGATCTCGGCCTGACGCTGCCCGAGGTGGCGGCGCCGGCGGGCGCCTACGTGCCGGCCGTGCGCACGGGCAACCTCGTCTACACCTCCGGCCAGGTGCCGTTCGTCGACGGCAAGCTGCAGCGGACCGGCAAGCTCGGGGCCGACCTGACCACGGAGGAGGGCGCGGAGCAGGCCCGCATCTGCGCGCTCAACGCGCTCGCCGCCCTCAAGGCCGAGGTGGGCGACCTGCAGAAGGTCGTGCGGATCGTCAAGGTCGTGGTGTTCGTGGCCAGCGATCCGTCCTTCACCGAGCAGCCCAAGGTCGGCAACGGCGCCAGCGAGCTGCTCGCCGAGGTGCTGGGCGAGCCGGGCAGGCATGCCCGCAGCGCCGTGGGCGTGGCCGTCCTCCCGCTGGACGCACCTGTGGAAGTGGAGCTGATCGCCGAAGTAGCCTGAGGCACTATGACCGATGTGACCGGATTGCCGCTTCCAGTCGAGCTCGCCGCGCGGGCGCGAGACCTCCTCGCCGGGAGGGTCGAGCCGGTCCCGACCCGCGACGCCGCCACAGTGGTGATTCTGCGCGGGAGCACAACACCTGAGGTCTATCTGCTGCGGCGCAAGGCCACGATGGCCTTCGCGGCGGGCGCGTACGTCTTCCCCGGCGGCTCGGTGGACGCCCGCGACACCGACCAGGCCGTGGCCTGGGCCGGCCCGTCGCCGGCCGAGTGGGGCACGGTCTTCAACGCGAGCGAGCAGGTCGCGCGCGGGCTGGTGTGCGCGGCCGTACGCGAGACGTTCGAGGAGTCCGGCGTGCTGCTGGCCGGTCCCGGGCCCGAGTCCGTGGTCGCCGACACGACGGGCGACGACTGGGAGTCCGACCGGCTGGCGCTGATCGACAGGAGCCTGGGCTTCGCCGACTTCCTCGCCAGGCGCGGCCTGGTGCTCCGGTCCGACCTGCTCAAGCCGTGGGCCCACTGGATCACGCCGGAGATCGAGCACAGGCGCTTCGACACGCGGTTCTTCGTCGCCGTGCTCCCCGAGGGCCAGCGCACCCGTGACGTCGGCGGTGAGGCCGACCAGGTGGCCTGGAAGCGCCCCGCGGAGGCGATCGAGCTGGCGCACCAGGGGGAGATCTTCCTGATGCCGCCGACCTATCACACGCTGAGCGAGCTGGCGGCCCACGACAGCGTGGCGGGGATCCTGGCCGAGCACAGGGAGATCGTGCCGATCATGCCGAGGGCCGTGGAGATCCAGGGCGAGATGCGGCTGGTGACCCGGTGAGCGGGCTGCACATCCCGATCGGGACGCCCGACGGCTCCCGTACCGAGCACGCCGAGAACCTGCTCGCGCCCAACCCGTCCGCCATGACGCTCGACGGCACCAACACCTGGGTCATCGGCGGGGACGAGGTCGTGGTCGTCGACCCCGGGCCGGAGGACGAGTCGCATCTGCTCCGCGTACGCGATCACCTCGGGGAGCGGCGCGTCACCGAGATCCTGCTCACCCACGGGCACTTCGACCACAGCGGCGGTGCCAGGCGCTTCGCCGAGATGGTGCGCGCGCCCGTCCGCGCGCTCGATCCGCGGCACCGGCTGGGCGACGAAGGGCTGGCCGACGGCGACGTGGTGACCGTGGCGGGCCTGGAGATCCACGTGTACGGCACGCCGGGCCACTCGTTCGACTCGCTCTGCTTCTGGCTGCCGCAGGACCACGCGATGCTGACCGGCGACACCGTGCTCGGCAGGGGCACCACGATCATCGCCCGCGACGGCGGCCTGGCCGACTACCTGCGCAGCCTCGACCGGCTCAGGGCGGCCGCGGAGAGCCTGGAGGCGCGGGCGCTGCTGCCCGGCCACGGCCCCGTGCTGCCCGACCCGATCGCCGCGCTCGACGGATACATCGCGCACCGGCGGCAGCGCCTCGACCAGATCAGGGCGGCGCGCGCCCAGGGCGCGCGCACGCCGCGCGAGATCGTCAAGATCGTGTACGCCGACGTCGACCGCTCACTCTGGGCCGCCGCCGAGATGTCGGTCGTGGCCCAGCTCGACTACCTGGACCGGTTGTAGAGCCGGTCCATGTCGAGGATGACCACGGCCTTGGCCTCGATCCGCAGCCAGCCGCGCTGGGCGAAGTCGGCCAGCGCCTTGTTGACCGTCTCGCGCGAGGCGCCGACGAGCTGCGCCAGCTCCTCCTGCGTCAGGTCGTGGTGCACCCGCAGGCCGTCGTCCGTCTTGGTGCCGAACCGCTCGGCCAGGTCGAGCAGCTGCTTGGCCACGCGCCCGGGCACGTCGGTGAAGACCAGGTCGGCCAGCACGTCGTTGGTGCGGCGCAGCCGCTGGGCGAGCGCGCGCAGCAGGTGGAGCGCCACCTCGGGGCGGCCGGTCAGCCAGGGGCGCAGGTCGTCGTGGCCGAGCCCGGCCAGCCGCACGTCGGTCAGCGCCGTCGCCGAGGCCGTACGCGGCCGCGGGTCGAACAGCGACAGCTCGCCGAACATCTCGCTCGGCCCGAGCACGCTCAGCAGGTTTTCCCGTCCGTCGGGCGAGGTGCGGGACAGCTTGATCTTGCCTTCGAGCACGACGTAGAGCCGGTCGCCGGTCTCGTTCTCGTGGAAGAGCGTCTGTCCCTTGGAGAGCTGGACCTCCGTGATGCTCGTACGCAGCGCCGCGGCGCTCTCGCGGTCCAGCGCGGCGAACAGGGGGGCCTTGCCCAGCACATCTTCGGTGTTCACTCTGCCTCCTCTGCTGCCATTGTGACTCACCCCACTCTGCGTGGCACACACAGGTTATGGGAATGCTGGAGTGTTCTGCGCTTTTCGGATGAGTCGTATCCAGGGGAAAGGTACCGGATGCCCTGATTTCAGGGGCTATCGACCCTCCCTGTGCGGCAGAAGGGGCTCAGGAGGCGAGCAGACCGTCCACGGAGGCCACCGCGGCCGCCACCGACTGGCCGAGCAGCACGCGGAGCACGTCGGCCGCGCGTGGGCGGGAAGTGGGGTCCGCTTGGCGGCACTGCCGTACCGCCAGGTGCAGCGCGGGAGGCAGCACGGCGAGGTTGCCGTCCGTGCGGCCCGTCGCCGCGAAGACCACCAGGTCGGCCCAGGCCAGCACGTCGTCGGCCGCCGAGCCCGGCGTGACGCCGGGCTGCCAGCCGATCAGCACCTGGCCGTGGGCGCCGAGCGCGACGCTCTCGTGGCTGAGCCGGAGCCCCACGTTGCCGCGGGCGTGCAGCTTGGCCACCGCGGAGGCGCAGGTCAGGGCCAGGCGATGCAGCGCCTGCCCCCGCAAAGGCCCCGATGTACGCACGAAGTCCGACAGCACCGCACCCTGACCGCTCATGGCCACCGCCTCCTGTGTCGCCCCCTTGTACGCGAGCAAGGCGGTCCTGGGTTCAACACTTCGCGGAAGCTTCTAGTCTTGCGGCATGGCCACGAACGCGGCGGGGCGCAAGCCGGAGACCCGGCTCGCATTGGTACGGCGGGCCCGCAAGATGAACCGCATCCTCGCGGACACCTATCCAGAGGCCCACTGCGAGCTCGACTTCGGCAACCCGTTAGAACTTCTGGTCGCGACCATCCTCTCCGCCCAGTGCACGGACAAGCGGGTCAACATGGTCACCCCCGTCCTCTTCGCGAAATATCCGACAGTGGAGGACTATGCCGCCGCCGACCGGTCCGAGATGGAAGAGATCATCCGCTCGACCGGCTTCTTCCGCGCGAAGACCAACAGCATCATCGGCATGGCGCAGGCGGTGTGCGACAAGTACGGCGGCGAGGTGCCCGGCAAGCTGAAGGACCTGGTCACCCTGCCCGGCGTGGGCCGCAAGACCGCCAACGTGGTGCTGGGCAACGCGTTCGACGTGCCGGGGCTGACCGTCGACACCCACTTCCAGCGGCTGGTACGGCGTTTCGGCTGGACGGAGGAGACCGACCCCGTCAAGATCGAGCACGTCGTGGGGGAGCTGCTGCCCAAACGCGAGTGGACCATCTTCTCCCACCGGGTGATCTGGCACGGCCGCCGCATCTGTCACGCACGGCGGCCCGCGTGCGGCGTGTGCCCGCTGGCCGCGCTCTGCCCGTCGTACGGCACCGGCCCCACGGCGGCCGCCGAGGCCGAGAAGCTCGTCAGGTCCGGCCCCTTCTCGTGATCGCGGGAAGTCCCCGGTGTCCCGGCGTGTTGGAGGATGCGTGACCCAAGTGCCCGACTGGCTCGACACACTGGCGGCGCAGGCTCAGCGCTTCGACGTACCGCGATGGTGGACGCCTCCCAACGGCAGCGGGCGGGCCGCCGCGGTGCTGATGCTGTTCGGTGAGGGGCCGCTCGGCCCCGACGTCCTGCTCATCCAGCGCAGCACGCACGGGCGCAGGCACGCGGGCCAGCCGGCCTTCCCCGGCGGCGGCGTCGACCCCGACGACGGAGGGCCCGTCGCGGCGGCGCTGCGCGAGGCCGAGGAGGAGACCGGGGTCGATCCCGCGGGCGTCCACGTGCTGTGCACGATGCCCGAGCTGTACCTCGGCCACAGCGACAACCGGGTCACGCCCGTGATCGCCTGGTGGCGCGAGCCGTCGGCCGTGCACGCGGCCTCGCCGCGCGAGGTGGAGTCCGTGGAGCGGGTGCCGATCGCCGAGCTGGTCGATCCCGCCAACCGGGTCACGCTGCGGCATCCGAGAGGGACGGCGGGGCCCGCGTTCCGGGTGCGGGGGATGCTGGTGTGGGGGTTCACCGCGATGGTGCTCGACACCGTGCTGCGCGAGGGCGGGCTGGAGCGTCCGTGGGACCCCGCGCAGGTGGAGGACCTCCCGCAGGAAGTGATCGACCTGGCATCGAGGGGTTAGCGGGGCGATCGCAGGGCCACGCCCAGGGAGGCCCAGTCCGCCACGTCCTTGTCGCTGTCGGCCGCCAGCGCGCGCAGCATCTCCAGGCCGGCCCGGTCAGGGGGGTCGCCCAGCACGTGCTGCAGCGCGTACGCGGCGCCGTAGCGCACCCGCGCGTCCTCGTGGCCGGCCAGCTCGATCACCGACGGCAGCGACCGCGGATCGGCCAGGTGCCCGAACGCGATCAGCACCGAGTAGAGCACCACGGCGTCGTCCTCGCTGGCCGCCAGATAGCGCAGCACCGGCAGCGTACGGTCCACGAACGGCCGCAGCATCCCCATGATGTCCACGCCGAGCAGCCGCTCCGCCACGGTGTTCGCGGCGCACAGCCGGCGCGCCTCGATGAAGGACTCCAGATCACTTCGCTGGCGCAGCACGGAGATCACGTGCCAGCGCAGGGGGCCGTCGGGGTCGGTGTCGCACAGAGCAGCCTCGATGAGATCGCGCACTGTTCCCTCGGCCGACGGCATACCGCTCAAGGTAGCCACGCGGTGACGCCGTCCTGGCGGAAGACGTGCACACTTGACCGTATCCCTGGTTACCTTTGAAACGTGCGCGGTGATCTGCTTGACCTCATCTTGATCGGCCTCGTGATCGCCTTCGGCGTCTCGGGTTACCGGCAGGGCTTCATCATCGGGGCGATGAGCTTCGTGGGGTTCGTCGGCGGGGCCGTGCTCGGCGTCTTCATCGCGCCACCGATCTCCAAGGCCCTGGTCAGCGGTGACACGCCGCAGGCGCTGCTGGCGATCGTGATCGTCTTCCTGGCCGCGACCATCGGCCAGTTCGCGTCCTCGACGCTCGGCGCCGTCGTACGCAGCCACGTCACGTGGGAGCCGGCCAAGGTGGCCGACGCGGTCGGCGGCACGTTCTCCAGCGCGCTGTCCGTGCTGGTCATCGCCTGGCTGATCGGCTCGCTGATCGTCTCCACGGCCTTCAGCCCCCTCGTCGACCAGGTGAAGAACTCCGCGCTGCTGACCACCGTCGACGACGTGATCCCGCAGGCCGCGCGCAACTGGCAGCAGCCGTTCAAGAAGTTCATCGACCGGTCGGAGTTCCCGCCCGTCTTCGACGCCATCGGCGCGGGCACGATCGTCGACGTGCCGCCGCCCGACCAGAGCGTGCTGCAGGGCGCCAAGCTGAGCCGCGCCCGGCGGGCCATCGTCAAGGTGCAGGGCAACGCGGAGAGCTGCAACAAGCACATCGAGGGCACCGGCTTCGTCTACGCCCCCGGCCGCATCATGACCAACGCCCACGTGGTCGCCGGCGTGACCCGTGACCTGCAGGTCATCGACTCCAACAACACGCCGCACGCGGCCACCGTCGTGCGCTACAACCCGCGCCGCGACATCGCCGTCCTCTACGTGCCCGGCCTCGACCTGCCGCAGCTCTCCTTCGACGGCGAGGGCTCGCGCGGCGACAGCGCCATCATCGCCGGGTTCCCCAAGAGCAAGGGGTTCACCGCGGAGCCGGCCAGGATCGGCGGCCAGCTCGACGCCGAGGGGCCCGACATCTACCGCGACGCCACGGTCAGGCGCAAGGTCTACGCGATCCGCGGCAAGGTGCTGCCCGGCAACTCCGGCGGCCCGCTGCTCACGGTGGACGGCCGGGTCTACGGCGTGATCTTCGCCGCCGCGATCAACGAAGAGGAGACCGGCTACGTCCTGACGGCCGAGGAGGTCGCCCCCGACGCGGCCCAGGGCCGCAACGACACCACCCCGGCCAGCACCCAGAACTGCGACTGACGCCCGGCTCTCAGTCGGGCAGCTTGTCCAGGATCGCGGCGACGGCCTCGTCGGGGTCGCTGTCCTGGCCGAACCCCGAGGCCGCCTTGCCGACCGCGTCGTACGCGCCGCCGTACCCCTGGACCCTGGCGGCGCCACGGCTGAAGAGGGTCAGCGCACCGCGCCCGTTGCCGCGCTGCAGGTGCGTCAGCCCGACGCAGATCTGCGCGAGGCCCTGCCACAGCTCGCGCTCGTCCTCCGGCGCGCATTTCCAGCGGCCCTCGAACACCTCGTGCGCGTTGAACGGCAGTCCCTCGCCGAGGAAGCCGCGGGCGTCGGCCAGGGCCTGCTCGGAGGTGGGGGCGTAGTCGTCGGGGACCCGGGGGACGCCGGGTTCGCCGTAGGGGAGCGGCCTGCCGTACGCGTCGCGCGGCCTGGCGTTACGGGGCCTGCCCTCGGGATCGCGGTCTCTCATCGTTCGGGCTCCGGATCGGCCAGCCAGCCGAGCAACTCGGTGTCGAACACGTCGGGGATCTCCTCATGGGGGAAGTGGCCGGCTCCTTCGAGCAGCCGCCACCGGTACGGGGCCGCCACGTAGCGGCCCGAACCCTGCGCCGTACGCGGCAGGGCGCGCGGGTCGAGTGCCCCGTGCAGGTGGAGCGTGGGGGCCTCGACCTCGGTGCGCATGGCCCTGGCGTAGCGGCGGCCGTCGGGACGCAGCTGGGAGCGGCCGAACCAGCGGTGGTACTCCAGCGCGCAGTGTGCCACGGCGGGGATGCGGAACGCCTCGCGGTATGTGCGCGCGGTCTCGGGATCGGGCCAGCCGGGCCGCGACCAGTCGTCGAGCAGCCTGCCCACCAGGGCCGCGTCGCGGCGCCTGAGCCGGTGCTCGGGCAGCAGCGGCAGCTGGTGGCCCAGCGACTGCCGGCTGGCCCTGAGCTGGCCGAACGGATCGGTCAGCAGCGCCTTGCGCTGGCGCAGGGGATGGGGCGCGGACACGGCGATCAGCCGGTGCACGCACTTGGGGTCGAGCACGGCCATCGTCCAGGCCAGCAGCCCGCCCCAGTCGTGCCCCACCACGATCGCCCCGGTCTCGCCCAGCGCCCTGATCAGGCCGGTCGCGTCGGCGGCCAGCGTGGGCAGGTCGTAGCCGCGCGGCGGCTTGTCGCTGCCGCCGTAGCCGCGCAGATCGGCCGCGACCGCCCGGTAACCCGCCTTGGGGAGCGAGACGAGCTGGTTGCGCCACGTCCACCAGAACTGCGGGAACCCGTGCAGCAGCAGCACCAGCGGCCCTTCGCCCGCCTCGACCACGTGGAAGCGGGTGCCGCCCGCGTGGACCGCGCGGTGCGTCCAGGGTCCCTCGATCTGTACGACCGACTCGTCAGGTGCCATCACGTGTCACCGGCTCACGATCGGGACGCACCGCCGGAAGCGTCTCGTCCTCGGGCGTGGCGATCTCTTTGAGCCCCTTGATCGACCTGGCGGTGCGCTTCATCCCGGCCAGTCCCTTGAGCCGCCTGACTCCGACGAACACCAGCAGACCCGCCACCAGCAGGTAGAACACGGTCACGATGAGGAAGGACAGCCAGTAGGGCAGCCACTGCGCCAGCACGAACGCGATCGTGAACGAGGCGAGGATCAGGCACAGGTGCGCCATGAAGGCGGCGGCGGCGAACAGGCCGCCCGCCGTGCCGACCCGCTTGGCGTCGAACCTGAACTCGGCCTTGGCCAGCTCGATCTCCGAGCGGACCAGGTCCGAGATCTGACTGCTCGCCTGGGCGACCAGCGAGCCCAGGGATTCTTCCTCGGGAGTCTGCGGCATGAACGTCTCCTATCGAGGCCTGGCGGCCGTGTCAAACATCATCCAGCGCGATGCGACGCTCTCGTACCGTGTGCAGCGGCACCGCCGCCAGGAGCTCTTCCGACAGTTTCGCCAGGCCGAGCCGCGCTGACAGCCAGGCGCCCCGAACACGCCGAAACTTGTCGAGCGCGAGTCCCGCTATCCCAGAACTACCCGATCGAACAAGATAGCGCCCGCGTCGGGTACGCCGGGCTTCGCCCCAGGGTCTCAGGAGCCAGGCGTATGTCCCTCTTTATTGGGACATACGCCTGGAATGTGGAATCAGTCCTCGGACTTGGCGGACGGGAGCTTCTCCGAGATCAGGTTCATCACCGTGCTGTCGGCCAGGGTGGTGACGTCGCCGATGCTGCGGTTCTCCGCCACGTCGCGCAGGAGGCGGCGCATGATCTTGCCGGAGCGGGTCTTGGGCAGCTCGGGCACGACCAGGATCTGGCGCGGCTTGGCGATCGGGCCCAGGGTCTTGGCCACGTGGTTGCGCAGGTCGGAGGCGATGTCGTCGCTCTCCTCCGCCGAGCCGCGCAGGATCACGAACGACACGATCGCCTGGCCGGTCACCGGGTCGGTCGCGCCGACCACGGCCGCCTCGGCCACCTTCGGGTGGCTGACCAGCGCGCTCTCCACCTCCGTGGTGGAGATGTTGTGGCCGGAGACGAGCATGACGTCGTCCACGCGGCCGAGCAGCCACAGGTCGCCGTCGCCGTCCTTCTTGGCGCCGTCGCCGGGGAAGTACATCCCCTCGAACCTGCTCCAGTACGTGTCGATGTAGCGCTGGTCGTCGCCCCAGATCGTGCGGAGCATCGACGGCCACGGCTCGCGTACGACGAGGAAGCCGCCGCCCCCGTCGGGGACGCTGTTGCCCTGGTCGTCCACCACGTCGGCGGCGATGCCGGGCAGCGGGCGCATCGCGGCGCCCGGCTTGCCCGCGGTGACGCCGGGCAGCGGGCTGATCATGATGGCGCCGGTCTCCGTCTGCCACCAGGTGTCGACCACGGGGCAGCGCTCACCGCCGATGTGCTCGCGGTACCAGACGTACGCCTCGGGGTTGATCGGCTCGCCGACGGAGCCCAGGATGCGCAGGCTGGACATGTCGAACTTCGCGGGGATGTCGTCGCCCCACTTCATGAACGTCCGGATCGCCGTGGGCGCCGTGTAGAGGATCGTGATCTTGTACTTCTGCACGATCTCCCAGAACCGGCCGCGGTGCGGGGTGTCGGGGGTGCCCTCGTAGATGACGCTGGTGGCGCCGTTGGCGAGGGGGCCGTACACGATGTAGGAGTGGCCGGTCACCCAGCCGATGTCGGCCGTGCACCAGTAGATGTCGGTCTCGGGCTTGAGGTCGAAGACCGCGTGGTGCGTCCAGGCGGTCTGGGTGAGGTAGCCGCCGGTGGTGTGCAGGATGCCCTTGGGCCTGCCGGTGGTGCCGCTGGTGTAGAGGATGTACAGCGGGTCCTCGGCGTCGTGGGGCTCGGCGGTGTGCTGGTCGCTCTGCCGGTCGACCAGGTCGTGCCACCAGACGTCCTTCTCGCCGAAGGCGACGTCCTGGCCGGTACGGCGTACGACGAGGACGTTCTCGACCTGCGGGCACTCGGCGACGGCCTCGTCCACCGTGGGCTTGAGCGCCGACGGGTTGCCCCTGCGGTAGCCGCCGTCGGCGGTGATGACGAGCTTGGCGTCGGCGTCGTCGATCCGGCTCTTCAGCGCCGTGGCCGAGAAACCGCCGAACACCACCGAGTGGATCGCCCCGATGCGGGCGCAGGCCAGCATCGCGATCGGCAGCTCGGGGATCATCGGCATGTAGACGGCCACCCGGTCGCCCTTGCCGACGCCGAGCTCCTGAAGGGCGTTGGCGGCCTTGCTGACCTCGCGCTGGAGGTCGCTGTAGGTGAGGGTACGGGTGTCGCCCTCGGGCTCGCCCTCCCAGTAGTAGGCGACCTTGTCGCCGCGGCCCTCCTCGACGTGGCGGTCGACGCAGTTGTAGGCGACGTTGAGCTCGCCGCCGACGAACCACTTGGCGAAGGGGGCGTTCCACTCGAGGGTCGTCTCCCACCGTTTGGCCCACGCCAGCCTCTCGGCTGCACGCTCCCAGAAGGCGAGACGGTCGGCGGCGGCCTCGTCATATGCGGCGGCGGTCACGTTCGCGGCCGCCGCCAGGTCGGCCGGCGGTGCGAACCGGCGATTCTCCTGTAGCAGGTTGGACAGCGCCTGGGTCTCGTTGCCAGGGGTCTCCGGGGCCACCTCGTGCTCCTTCTATGGCCAGATTGGATAGGTCGTGTCCCACTTCACCAGCTCACGGCCTCCACACACAAGAGGTCTAGACAGGTCTGTACCGAGGGGCGTCGCTTATCAGGTCGCATGACAACCGCTATTGAAACGTTGTCATCCTGAAATCATGTGGGGACCCATAAAGGGTTAGGCATATTCGGCCGCCGGGATTTCTCAACCCACCGTCACCTTTGGGCGCGCGCCGCCTCCGCCCGGGGCGCCGGTACGGTCGTCACCCGGTGGAGCGGGAACGGTCGTACCCGCGGGTAAGGTCGGTTTCCGTGAGTGACCCACTGGCTGTCATCGCGGAGTTCCCCGGCGTCCCCGAGGCGGTCGACTCCGCCAGGCAGGCCGTCGACCGGCTGTACCGCCACCGAGTCCTGCGCCGGGCCAGCCCGGCCGTCTCCACGGAGTCGTCGCTGCGCGGCGCCCGGGCCTCGGCCGCCCTGGAAGGTATGGACGTGTCCCTCGACGCCCTGCGCAGAGACGAGGTCCACGACCCGCTGGTCCAGGGAGCCCTGCGAACGTCGGCGGAGCTGGGCCGCCTGGGCTCGACGTGGAGGGCGGCGCCGAGGCAGGTGCTCGCCCGCCTGCACACGGTGGCGGCCGCCGGCCTGGCGCCGCAGCCCGCCCTGGGCCGTCCGCGGGCGGTGGACGAGGCGCCGGACCCGCTGGGGCTGGGGCCCGCCCCCGGCGCTTCGGAGACGGCGACGCGCATGGAGGGGCTGCTCGGGCTGCTCGAACGGCCCACGAAGGCGCCCGCGATCGTGCTGGCCGCCGTCCTACACGCCGAGCTGGCCGTACTGCGTCCCTTCGGTACGGCGGACGGGATCGTGGCGCGCGCGGCCGAGCGGCTGACCCTGGTCGAGTACGGCCTGGACCCGAAGTCCCTTGTGGCGGTGGAGGTGGGACACCTGGAGCAGAGCTCGTACACCGAGGGCTTGAGGGCGTACCTGAGCGGGACCCCGGAGGGCGTCGCGCAGTGGGTACAACAGTGTGCCTCCGCAGTAAGTCTCGGAGTGCGCGAGGCGACCGCCATCTGCGAGGCGATGCAACGAGGGTGAGGCCGCGGCGGCGGAAGCGCAGGTGGGAGCGTTTGGCCGGGCCGCCGACATAGCTGACGGCGTCTCAGTCAAGAGACGCCGTCTGCCGGCGCATCACACCGGGTTACCAAGCGTGCACCTCTATTCGTCGGAGCGGGTCAAGCCCGTCACGACGCGCCTCCCGCGGCTGGTCGCGCGTGGGTACCCGGCTGATGCGCCCGGACAAGTGGTCCGTGACACCTTTCTACGTCGGATCCGCCCTGATGGGAAGCCCTCGGACCAAGACCTTTACCCGGCCATGAGCGGGGTCCTGGCATACATCGCCATGACCACCCTCCGTGATCTGGTTACCAACCTGTGATGATTACGGAGAGTGACCACCTTTATGTGATCGTTATGCCAAAGACAAAAAACTTGGCGAAAATGCGAGATTGCTCCTCGACGAAACTCGAGTCCATCGGGCAGCATACGGGGGTATCGCCCGAAACTGGAGCGACCGTGCACGGGGTAGCTTTGCCAGTCCCTTGCCAGGCTCTGGTGAAGTGATGAAAGCTTTCTTCTGAAACGGGACCGGCTCTACCCCCCCGGAGCCGGACCGATCAGGCGACCCCCGCTCTCCCCCCCGGCGGGGGTCGCCCCTTTTCCACCCCAAGCTCCGCACACCGCGATCCACCACCGCGCCCTCCACAAGCCCCCTCACCCAATCACGCCCTCCCCGGGCACCCCACTACGGCGCCTTCCCCCGGATCGCCTTCTCACCACGCGCTCTGCGCTACGGCGCCTTCCCACGGCGGCGCTTCTCCCCGAGCGCTCTTCGCTACGGCGCCTTCCCAGGCGCCCTCCACCGAGCCCCCCGCCACCGCCCTCCTGCGGATGGCCTCTTACCGAGCGGCCCACACCCACCGCACCCTCCCGCGGGGCGTCTCCACCACCGCGCCCGCTCACCGCGCCCGCTCACCGAGCCCGCTCACCGAGCACCTCCCGCCAGCATGCCTCCACCGCAGCGGCACCCAACCACCGCACTTCGCGCGCCCTCCCATGCCGCACTCACGCCCCACCCCACGGCCGCGCCCGAGCATTCCTGCACCCGCGCCCCACGCCACCATTTGGGCCCCCGGCACCCGCAATCCGAGCCCACCGCACCCGCCTGAGCATGCCGGCATCCACCTTCCCCGCCGGAGCCTCCGGGATCCCGCACCCCACCCCCGACCCCAACACGCACACGCCCGAGCACGGCGGCCTTCACCACCTCCACGACGTCAGCAGCAACACATCCCCATTGCCCTCCAAGCCATGCCGCCGCTTATCCACAGGCCCCACCCAACCCCCACCCAACAATCCCCAGAACCCCGTTCACCCTCTCCCCACCCCACCCACCTCCAGCAACGTTGGCCTCCCGACACCACCCCGCCCCCCGAGAGGCCGACATGCACCGCCCCCTGGTCATCACCGAAGACCACGCCCTGCTCGACGACCTGGTCCGCATAGCCGCCGCAGCCGGCGCCCAACTCGACGTGGCCCACATCCCCGCCCACGCCCGCCCGTTCTGGAACCTGGCCCCGCTGATAGCAGTAGGCGCCGACCAAGCAGACGCCGTGGCCGCGAGCTCACCCCCCACCCGAGACCAGGTCCTCCTCGTGACCCGAGCCCCCGACGACCCGGACACATGGCGAAAATGCGTGGCCGTGGGCGCCCAGGCCGTCGTCACCCTTCCCAACGACGAGCGCCACCTGGTGGAGCGGCTGGCGGACGCCATGGAGCCCGACCCCCGCTCAGGATCCGTCATCTGCGTGATCGGCGGCCGAGGCGGAGCAGGCGCGAGCGTGCTGTCGGCGTGCCTGTCCCTGCGCGCCTCGGGCGACCACCTCCGTACCTTGCTGGTGGACGCCGACCCACTGGGCGGCGGCATAGACGCACTGCTGGGCCACGAGGAGGCCCCGGGCGCCCGCTGGGGAGACCTGGTCGCCAGGGAGGGCCGAATCAACTCCAGCGCACTTCAGGCCGCACTGCCGTCGTTCGGCGACCTGGCAGTTCTCTCCTTCCACAGAGGCGAGGTGGCGGCGATCCCAGCCCAAGCCATGCGCTCCGTCCTGGAGGCAGGCCAACGAGGCTTCGACCTGATAGTCGTCGACCTCCCCCGCCACCTCGACCCAGCCGCGATCGAGGCCCTCACCAGAGCGAAGACCACGCTGATGGTCGCCACGGCAGACGTACGCGGCATCCTCTCGGCCGTACAGGTGCTGGGCGAGACCCGCAAGCACACCTCGGACATCCGCGCGATCCTCCGTCCAGGTGTGGTGGACGACGAGATGGCCGCGGGCGCCCTGGGCATCCCGTCCGCCGGCACCCTGCCCGACCAGCCCAGACTCACCGCGACCCTCAACCGGGGCGAGCTGCCCAAGCTGGGCCCCCGCACCGTGATGGGCGCCCTGTGCACCACACTCCTACGAGACCTCCTCCCGACATGACCACCCCGAAATCACCCACCCCCGCAGGGGCCGTATCCCAGGAGCTGGTGGAAGCAGTCCGCGTACGCCTGGCCAGAGCTGGCGTCGAGCCCAGCGCCGCCCAGGTGGCAGTAGCCCTGCGGGCCGAGAAATCCGTGTACGGCGACGCGGAGATCCTCGCAGTGGCCAGGGCCCTCTGTGCCGACCTCATGGGTGCCGGCCCTCTGGAGCCGCTCCTGGCCCGGCCAGACGTAACAGACGTCCTGGTCAACGGCCCACGCGAGGTCTGGATAGACGACGGTAGCGGCCTGCGCCGTACCTCTGTGACCTTCACAGACGACGGGGCAGTCCGCCGACTGGCCCAGCGCCTCGCGTCCGTCGCGGGCAGACGACTCGACGACGCCTCCCCGTACGTGGACGCCAGGCTCGCCGGCGGCGTCCGCCTCCACGCCGTGCTTCCACCCGTGGCGTCCGGCGGCACCTGCGTCTCGCTACGCCTACCGCCACGCCGTACGTTCACCCTGGACGACCTGGTGTCGGCGGGCACGATCACCCCATCCGCCATCCCGGTGTTGACCGCCATGGCGACCGCCAGGCTGGCCTTCCTGGTGACGGGCGGCACAGGCACCGGCAAGACGACACTCCTGTCAGCCCTGCTCTCGCTCGCCGACCCGGCAGAACGCCTGCTCCTGGTCGAGGACTCAGCCGAGCTCCGCCCCCTCCACCCCCACGTCGTCCGCCTGGAAACCCGCCCGGCGAACCTCGAGGGCGCGGGCGGCGTGAGCCTGCGCGACCTGGTACGCCAAGCGCTGCGCATGCGCCCGGACCGCTTGGTGGTAGGTGAGGTCAGAGGCAGCGAGGTGGTCGACCTGCTGGCCGCCCTCAACACCGGCCACGAAGGCGGCTGCGGCACCCTCCACGCCAACACCGCCGCCGACGTCCCCCCACGCCTCGAAGCACTGGGCTGCGCAGCAGGCCTGACCAGGGAAGCCGTACACAGCCAACTGGCCGCCGCGCTCGACGCGGTCATTCACCTGACCCGCGGCCGCCCGGACGGCCGACGCCGCATCGCCGAGATCTGCCTGCTCTCCAGAACGTCAGCCGGCTTCGTCGAGTCGATCCCGGCCCTGACCTTCGACGCAAAGGGCAACTCCCAACCCGGCCCCGCCTACGAAGCCCTCACCCGAAGAGCCCAGCCATGATTCCCCGCACGAAGGCCACGATATGACCGGCGCCCTCATAGCAACACTGTCCACAGCCTGCGCAGTCTGGCTGTGGACGGCCCCAGACACCCCCACCACCCGCCTGACCAGACTCGTCACAGGCAGGAACAACCCCCACTGGACCTCCCTGACCACCCGCCTAACCCGTCCCACCCCGGCCCGCCGCGCGCAGCTCTGGCGCCACGCATCAATCGAGCTATGCCAGTCCCTGTCGGCAGAGCTCTCGGCCGGCCGCACCCCCGGAGAGGCACTCACCAGGGCAATCGCCTCAGTGGACTTCCCCGCCGCAGAAACCCTGCGCCCGGTCGTCGCCGCGGCAAGAGACGGCGGCGACGTCTCCGCAGCCCTCACCTCATCGGCCCCACCCCAGGGCGGCGAGGGCCTCCGCCAACTGGCAGCCTGCTGGGAAGTAGGCGTCGCGGTAGGTGCGGGTCTGGCCGCACTGGTCGATCGAGTCGCGAGCACGTTACGCGCAGCCCAAGCCCACCGCCAGGACGTCGCCGCCCAACTCGCAGGCCCCCGCACCACAGCCCGCCTCCTGGCCGTACTCCCAGCCCTCGGCCTCCTCATGGCCGCAGCCCTCAACATGCACCCGCTCGACTTCCTCCTCGGCAGCCTCCCAGGCCTCATGTGCCTAGTAGCAGGCATCGCCCTCGACACCTGCGGCCTGTGGTGGACCAACCGCATGGCCACCCAAGCGCAAACCTAACCAACGCCCCAACCACAGACCCAGCCCAAGAGGGCGCCCTACATACACACGGGGCCCGAACACCTACCCACCCCCACGGAGCAGCCCATCCACACAGCGCCGCCAGCTACATACGACCGTCACCCGCATACCGCCGTCAGCTACATACGACCGCCACTTGCATACCGCCGTCAGCTAGACCGCCACCCGCATACCGCCGTTAGCTACATACGGCCGCCACCGCACAGCGCCACCAGCTACATACGCCACCGCATACCGCCGTCAGCTACATATGACCGCCACCGCACAGCGCCGCCAGCTACATAGCACCGCTACTCATACAGCACCGCCAGCTACATAGCACCGTCACCCGCACACGGCACTGTCCCCCAACAGAGCACCATCAGCTACATAGCACCGTCAGCCATATACAGCGCCGTCACCTATCGGGACAGGCGACACAGCACAGCACCATCGCCCATTCGGAACCGCAACTCACGCGGAGCCTGCCAACTCACGCGGAGCCCGCCACGGATAGCCCGTCGACCCACGGAGAGCGTCAGAGCCCGCCACTTACCAAGTGCACCACACCGAACCGATCGGACCCCGCCTGATGCTCGAATGTCTCTCAGCCTTGCTCGCCGGCCTCGCCACGTGGTTGTGGTTCTCCCCCCGAACCCCCACAGAACGCCTATCCCGACTACGCCCGCCACCCAATCCCCACCCTCAACAGCCACATCCAAACCAGCAAACGCAACCCCGCAGTGACGAGCCGCTCTGGCAAGATTCCCCCCAAACCCGCATCACCCGTAAGACGATCACCATCGCCGCCTGCACCGGCCTGTTCACCGCACTCCTCATCGGTGGCATCCCCGGAACCATCGCCGGCCTCCTGATCACCCCGGCCGCCGCAACCTTCCTCCACAAGAAACAACAACCCCAGCAGACCCACCACGACCGGCGCCAAATCGCAGCAGACCTCCCATTCGCCGCCGATTTGATGACCGCATGCCTGCTCGCCGGCCGCCCGGTGAGCGACGCCACGGACATCACTGCCAACGCGATCGGCGGCCCCCTCGGCCGGCGACTGAAATGGGTCAGTACCCAACTACGCCTGGGCGCCGATCCCGACCCCACCTGGGCCACCCTCGCCAAGGACCCAGCCACGGCCCAACTCTCCCGAGCCATGAGCCGAGCGGCTCAAAGCGGCGCACCGGTAGCGGACGTCCTGACCCGCCTGGCCGACGACGCCCGCGAAGCCGCCAGAGCCGATTCCGTCGCCTCAGCCAGAAGCGTCGGCGTAAAAGCAGTAGCCCCACTCGGCCTCTGCTTCCTCCCGGCATTCGTCCTGCTGGGAATCGTCCCCGTGATAGCCGGCCTGGCCTCCACGATCATCATCCCCTGAAGCAACGACACAGCTTCAACATTTCCAGAACTAGCTGATCACCAAGGGCCGAACCTCGCCTGCTTCGTCGTGGGCTTGTGTAGGAAATCAGCCCGCTGGCTGGCCACGTCGAGGCGAAACGTGGCGAGCTGTCTCATTGCCATGACCCGGTTGCTCGAGCCCAGCCTCTTCTTCGACACGGCCTTGCTCGCCCTCCGCAGGGCTGCCTGCAGCGGCTCTGGTGCGTCGATCTGTGACAGTGCCGTCGTCGTCCACGATCGTGGCGAACGTCTTCACGTCCGTACCAATCCCACATGCGGGTGCATTGTCGGGTACGGCGCGCTGTCCGTTGAGTCCGGTCCGGCGATCTCAATTTGGAACGACACTCATCAGCGGCCGGCCTGCTCATCGACCGTGGAGCCGATCACTCGGACGCACCCGTTCGCGATGCGGTTCGTGAGTCACACCATGCCCTCGAGCACGCGAACCTTGCCGACGCCGAGCAGTCGCACCCATCGGGCCTCTTCAGGCTGAGCACGGTTGGTGTCGTAGCGGTACCTCGAGCCGTGCTTCCGCTTGCACCAACTGGGGACGCCGACCTTGCGCCCTTTACGTCTGCCCGACCTGGACTGGAAGAAGTTGCTGAACCAGGCAGCCCGGATGCGGCACGCCTCTTTCGGCACCCTCGAGGGCAGGCCCTCCTCGGTGAACCACGGATAGCGTTCACGGTGCTCGGCACGCCATAGCCGCTCCAAGGTCAGGGCCGACCACGGGACCGGAGTACGGCCCGCCTCAGGCACGTACGCCGTGGGTCTTTCGGCTTCTCGCTGCGTGAGTGCGGCCTTGACCTCCTCCTGAGGTTCCCCCAGTTCTCCGGACACTTGACCTGAGGTCACCCTTGATCATCAGGAAGGATGTCCTTCATGCCCGCACCTCACCCTCCCGAGTT
>NZ_JBITHZ010000023.1:0-199893 GCF_044458585.1 Nonomuraea sp. NPDC050451 | reverse complement strand
CGCCGACGAAGGCGATGACCTCGCCGCGTTTGATCTCGATGGAGACCTCGCGCAGGGCGGGCTCCTCGGCGCCGGGGTAGGTGAAGGTGATGTCGTTGGCCGTGATGTGGTCGAAGCCGGCCGGGACCTCGGCGGGGCGGGGGCGGGTCAGGCGGCGCTCGGCGTCCTCGCAGAACTCCAGGAAGTCGGTGAAGTAGAGGCCCTGCTCGTAGAGGCGGTTGGTGGCGTACAGGAGACTGCTCAGCGAGCTCTGGCCCGATCTGATCGCCAGGACCGCGGTGCCCGCCACCGCCAGCGGGATCGCGGCCACCGCCAGGAGCACGCCGAGGGCGACGTAGACCAGAGCGGTGCCGACGCCGCCGAGGGCCTCGCCGACCAGCCGGGCGACGGTCTGGCGTCTGGCCAGTTGGAGCAGGACGTCCTGCTCGGCCTTGGCCACGGCGTCGTACATGCGCAGCAGGAAGCCGCGCATGGTGAACGAGCGCACCTCGGCCGCGGCCTCGCGCTCGGCCAGCAGCTCAGCGATGATCCACTTGCGGCGGCGGGCCGGGATCAGGCCGTACATGGTCGAGTAGCGCATGCGCGCGCTGCGGACCGCCGCCCAGGCGTCGGGCAGGACGGCGAGCAGCAGCAGCGGCAGGAGCACCGGGTGGAGCAGGCCGAGCACGCCGGCCGCGGCCGCGATGCCGACGGCGGCGGTGACCACGTCGATGGCCGACGACACCACGAAGTCGGCCACGGCCGCGCCCCGGCCCCTGGCGCGTTCGAGGGCGTCGTGGAACTCGGGGTCGTCGTAGGCCACGAGCTCCACCCGGCTGGTCAGCCCGTAAAGGCGCTCCTCCGTGAGCCGGGTGATCTGCGGGGTGAGGCGCGACTCCGCCCAGCCCGCGCCGGCCTGAACGGTCGTGCGCAGCACGGCCGCGCCGCCGACCAGGGCGAGGCTGGGCAGCGCGGCCATCACGCGGTCGGGGGTGGGGCCCTCGCTGAAGAGGGCGGTGAGGACACCGGTGGTCGCCAGCAGGCCGAAGGCCGTGAAGACGCCGCCGAGGAGGTTGAGCGTGATCGTGGCCAGGGTGTCGCGCCGGCTCGCGCCCCAGGACATGCGCATCGCCTGTGCCACGAGCGACGGCAGCCGCCTGGCGATGGTCAGGAATCCGACCTCCGCCATCTTGTCGTTGTGAACATTCCAGGTGGGGGTGGCGATCTCGCCGAGTTCGAGAGGCTCATCCTGCATGCTCTGAGTATGCGTTCGACCACTGACAGTTTTGCTTCGGCTGCGCTAAGCCACCACCGAGGCTTCGCCATATCACCGCGATAGGGGCAATCTGACACCTCTTCCGGGAGCGGAGGGCGTGCATACCGTGGCGGCACCCCCAACTCCCGGAGGAGGCTCCGTGCCAAGACCCCTTCGTCTCGCGCTCTCCCTCTTACTCGGCCTCACGTTCCTCCTGGTCACCGCGCCCGCGCAGGCCGCGGCCCTGGTCAGGGTCGTCAGGTACGACGCGAGCAGGGCGGCCGAGTTCGTGTCCGTGGTGAACCAGGCGGCCCAGATCTGGAACTCCAGCGTCGTCAACGTCCGGCTCGTCCAGGGCACGCCCGCCGACTTCGTCGTGTACGCCGACAACGGCTGGCCGCGCGCGCTGCCCACCAGCCTGGGCCGCGGCACGGTCTGGATCGGCAGGCAGGCCACCAGGCAGGGCTACAGCCCGCTGCGCATCTCCACCCACGAGATCGGCCACATCCTGGGCCTGCCCGACCGGCGCACCGGGCTGTGTTCCGACCTGATGTCGGGGTCGAGCGCGCCCGTGAGCTGCACCAACGCGAACCCGAGCGCCGCCGAGCGGGCCGAGGTCGACCGCAACTTCGCCGGCAGCACGCCGCAGGTCGAGTTCGACCGGCTGCACGTCGACCGCTGACCACTCCCGGGTGACGGCGAATGCCGCCGTCACCCGCAGGCGTAGCCGGACGGCAGGCGGGTGTCACCGTTCGGGCGGCTGCCCTGGAAGCCGAACGACGTGCTCGCCCCCGGTGCGAGCGAGCCGTTGTGCGCGGCGTTGCGGGCGGTGACGGCCTGGCCGGACATGGTCATCGTGACGTTCCACGACCCGGTGACCGCGTGCCCGGGCGGCAGCGTGAAGGTGACGCCCCAGCCGGTCAGGGGCGTGGTGCCGGTGTTGGTCACCGTGACCTGGATGACGTACCCGGTGCTCCACTGGCTCTGCACGGTCGCGGTGGCCGTGCAGCCGCCCGTCTGACCGCCGCCGCCCGTCGTCACGCTCACCGTTCCCGAGCGCGGCGAGCGGTTGCCCGCCGCGTCCCTGGCGTACACGGCGAAGGTGTACGACGTGCCCGCCGCCAGCCCCGTGACGGTGGCCGAGGCCGTCGCGCTCGTGGCCACGGTCGTCTCCGTCGAGCCCTGTACGCGGACCACGTCGTAACCGGTCACCCCAACGTCGTCGCTGGAGGCGGCCCACGTCAGGGTCGCGGACGAGGAGGTGACCGCGGAGGCCGCGGGCGTGCCGGGCACGGTGGGCGGGGTGGAGTCTCCCTGCGCGTATCCCAGACCGAACCCGTACGGGAACAGCGGCGTCTTCCCGTCCCCGGAGTTGATCGGCTGCTGGGACGCGCTGCTCATCCACGTCACCGGCAGCTTGCCGGTCGGCTGGACGGTCCCGAACAGCACGTCCGCCACGCCCTGCCCCTCGGTGCCCGGCAACCAGGCGGCGACCAGCGCGTTCCAGCCGGACAGCTGGGAGGCGATGTCGAGGGGACGACCGGAGACCAGCACCACGATGACCGGGACGCCGGACGCGCGCAGGTTCGCGATGGTGTTGAGGTCCGCGGCGTCCAGGCCCAGGCTGCCGGGCCGGTCGCCCTGGCCCTCGGCGTACGGCGTCTCGCCGACCACCGCGACGGCGACGCGGTAGGAGGAGTCGATGCCGGTGCCGTCCTGGCTGTAGGTGACGGTCGTGCCGGAGCCCGCGCTGTTCCTGATGCCCTGCAGGATGGTGGTGCCGGGAGTGATGTTGCCGGACGAGCCCTGCCAGGTGATCGTCCAGCCGCCGCTCTGGTGGCCGATGTTGTCCGCGCTCCTGCCCGCCACGAAGATCTTGCCGCCGCGGGCGAGCGGCAGCACGTTCCCGGCGTTCTTCAGCACGACCTGCGACTTCGCGACCGCCTCGCGGGCCAGCGCGCGGTGCGCGGCGCTGCCCACGGTCGAGGTGTACGACCGGTCCGTCAGCGGCTTCTCGAACAGCCCGAGCTCGAACTTCTTGGTGAGGATGCGCCGTACCGCGTCGTCGACCCTGGCCGTGGTCACCCGGCCGGCCTGGACCTCGGCCCGCAGCAGGTCGATGAACTGGCGCCAGGCCGTCGGGACCATCACCATGTCGATGCCCGCGTTCACGGCGGTGCGCACGTCGAGCGCGGACGTGCCCGGGGCGCCGTCGATCTGGTCGATGCCGTTCCAGTCGGAGACCACGAACCCGGAGAAGCCCAGCTCGCCCTTGAGCACCGTGGTGATCAGGTACTGGTGTCCGTGCAGCCTGGCGCCGTTCCAGCTGCTGAACGAGATCATCACCGAGCCGACCCCGCGCTCCACCGCCGCCCTGAACGGCGGAAGGTGGATCGCCCGCAGGTCGGCCTCGGACAGCTGGGTGTCGCCCTGGTCCACGCCGCCCGAGGTGCCGCCGTCGCCGACGTAGTGCTTGGCGGTGGCCAGCACGGAGGCGGGGCCGTTCAGCGTGGCGCCCTGCAGGCCCGTCACGATCGTGGCCATGGACGAGGGCAGCTCCGGCGTCTCGCCGAACGACTCGTACGTGCGGCCCCACCGGTCGTTGCGGGCCACGCACAGGCAGGGGGCGAAGTCCCAGTCGACGCCGGTGCCCGACACCTCCTCGGCCACCGCCCGGCCGATGCGCTCCACCAGGGCGGGGTCCCGGGTGGCGCCGAGGCCGATGTTGTGCGGGAAGATCGTGGCGCCGACGACATTGTTGTGGCCGTGCACGGCGTCCGCCCCGTAGAGGATGGGGACGCCGAGCGGCGTGGCCAGGGCCGCGTTCTGGAACCCGTCGTACATGTCCGCCCAGGACGCGGCCGTGTTGGGCGACGGCGCCGAGCCGCCGCCTGACAGCACGGAGCCGAGCCGGTACGTGGTGACGTCGGAGTTGCTGACCGAGCCGCGTTCGGCCTGGGTCATCTGGCCGAGCTTCTCGTCCAGCGACATCCTGGACATGAGGTCGGCCACCCGGGTGGGCACCGGCAGGCTCGGGTCCTGGTAGGGGGCGGCCCCATACCAGGACGCAGCGGGCGCCTGGGGAACGACCAGTCCGGCGGCGACGAGCAGCGGCACGGCCGCCCTGATCGCCCACTGTCTGCTGCTCATGGCACGTCCAGAGGTTGTGGGAGCCGTGGTTGGGAGCGCTCCCACAACTCTAGGACACGCCGGCGCCGCCGCCCAGCGCCCAACCCGCACCCGCGACCCTCAACAGCGGAAACGAGGTGAAAGTTTCACCCCTGCTTACGGGCGAACGGCGGCGGCGCGGACGGGTCCTGGAGCGGGCCGCTGAGCTGGATGTTGGCGATCACCCAGCGCTCGCCCTGCTTGACGGCGACCAGGGTCAGCCGGAACGAGTCGTTGACCTCGTGCCCCCTGACCGAAGTGCGCTGCTCCTGCACGCCACCCACGATCGCGGTGTCGCCGTGAAGGCGCACCTGCGGGTCGAGGATCTCGAAGTGGTGGTTCTTCAGGTCACCCCGGTGCCGGTCTGCCCACTGCCGCTTGTCCAGCTTGAACCCCACGGGACCGATTCCCGCGAAGTCCTCGCCGAGGAGGTCGCCGAACGCGTCCGCGTCACCGTCGAACTCGGCCCGCGCCCAGCGGCGGACGAGGTCGAGAACCTGCTCCTGGCTGCTCATGCCCTACCCCTCTCTTAACCGGGGAAAGAATCCCCACTTACAAATCTGGCACGGGACCGGCGATCGACACAACCCCAACCGGGGAGTTTTCCCCCATATGCTGGTAAGTGTGATGACCAAGCCCATGCGGGCCGACGCGCGGCGCAACCTGGAGCAGATCCTGCTCGCCGCCCGCGACATGGTCGCCGAGCGCGGCCCCGACGTCCCGCTAGACGACATCGCCCGCCGCGCCGGGGTCGGCAGCGCCACGCTCTACCGCCGCTTCCCCGACCGCGACGCCCTGCTCCGCGCGGTCGCGCTCGACGCCCTGACCAGGACGGCCGCGGCGGCCAAAGCTGCGGCCGAGGAGGAGCGCGACCCGTTCGAGGCGCTGGCACGCTACCTGCGCGCGGCGCTCGAACTGCGCGTCTCGGCCGTGCTCCCGGCCCTGCTCGACGCGGTGGACCCGGCCAACGACCCGCTGCTGGCACCCGTACGCGAGGAGTCCGCCCGCACCATACGCCGGATGATCTCCGACGCCCACGCGGCGGGCACGCTGCCGGAGGGCGTCACGTTCATGGACATCACGACCATGCTCGTACGGATCGCCCGCCCCCTCCCCGGGCCGCTCCCGGACGAGGCCGAGCGCGCGCTCGCCCGGCGCCACCTGGAGCTGTTCATCCACGGCCTCCGGGCGATGGGGGCGGCGTGAAACTTTCATCGCGGCTTTACCGCCTGTGAGGTTGTGCAGATAATACGCGAAGGAAAGCGCTTTCCAGCGACCTTTGGAGGCACCCGGCAGACGGAGAGCACCATGCCCTTCACCTCGTTACGCGCCCCACGCTGGACGGCCGTCCTCGTGGCGGCCGCGATCGCCGTACCGTCGATGCGGGCCGTTCCCGCGCAGGCGGTGGCCGCCGACGGGCCGACCGGTTTCGCGGCCGTCAACGCCCTCGGCCAGAACGGCACCACCGGCGGCGCCGGCGGCAGGACCGTCACCGCCACGAACGCCGATCAGTTCCTCGAGTACATCGACAGCCTCGAACCCCTGGTCATCCAGGTGTCGGGCACGATCTCGATCACCAGCAAGCAGGGGGTGCGGCCCAACAAGACCATCGTCGGCGTCGGCAGCGCCGGCCACATCACCGGCGGCGGCCTGGACTTCTACCGCTCGTACAACGTGATCGTGCGCAACCTGCGCTTCACGAACGCCGAGGACGACGCGGTCAACATCGGCCAGCAGTCCCACCACATCTGGATCGACCACAACACGTTCTCCGGCGCGGTGGACGGGTCCGTGGACATCGTCAGGGGCGCCGACTACGTCACCGTCTCCTGGAACCACTTCGACCATTCCGACAAGTCCATGCTGATCAGCCACTCCGACGGCGCCGCCGGCACGGACGTCGGCCACCTCAAGGTGACCATCCACCACAACTTCTTCGACCACAGCCGCCAGCGGCACCCGCGCATCAGGTTCGGGGAGCCGGTGCACGTCTACAACAACTACTTCCTGGGCAACGAGCTGTACGGCGTGGCCTCCACCGAGAACGCCGGGGCCGTCGTCGAGGGCAACTACTTCGAGAACGTGGCGCACCCGCTCTACTCGGCCAGCGGGTACGGCGACAGCGGCCCCGGCAGGGCAGTCCAGCGCAACAACGTCTTCGTGAACTCCGGCGCACCCGAGACCGCCGGATCTGTCGTCGAGCCGGGCACGTACTACGGCTACACGGTCGACCCGCCGCAGAACGTCCCGGTGGCGGTCCGGGCCGGGGCGGGCTACGGCAAGATCACCCCCATGGCGGCGACCGCCGCGGCGACCCAGCTCTACGTCGCCACCAACGGGAACGACGCCAACCCGGGCACCCTCGACCGCCCGCTCGCCACCGTCCAGCGGGCCGTCGACCTCGCCCAGCCCGGCACGGTCATCTCCGTACGCGGCGGCACGTACGCGCTCACGTCCAACATCCAGATCATGAAGAGCGGCACCTCGACCAGCCCCATCACGCTGGCCGCGTACGGCACGGAACGGGTCCTGATCGACGGCGAGGCCCTACCCAACACACCGGCCCCGGTCGGCGGCAGCATCCCCAACGCGCAGCGCGGAGCCATCCACATGGAGGCCTCCTACTGGCGCATCACCGGCCTGGAGATCGCCAACGGCCCGTACGGGATCTTCTGCCGGGGCTGCAACAACAACGTCTTCGACCGGCTCGTCACCCGCGACAACTACGAGTCCGGCCTGCACATCCAGGCCGCCTCCGGCAACAACCTCATCCAGAACCTGGACAGCCACGGCAACCGCGACCCGCGCAAGAACGGCGAGAGCGCCGACGGCCTGGCCATCAAGGAAGGCAGCGGCACCGGGAACGTGGTGCGCGGGGCCCGGCTGTGGAACAACTCCGACGACGGGTTCGACGCGTGGGAGTTCCTGTCGCCGATCCGCATCGAGAACAGCGTCACGTACGGCAACGGCTTCAACCGCTGGAACCTGCCCGACTACACCGGTGACGGCAACGGCTTCAAGCTGGGCGGCGGGGACGAGGACCTGCCGGCCGCGCACGTCGTCAGCAACAGCATGGCCTTCCGGAACGCGGTGGGCGGGTTCATCGACAACGCCAATCCCGGGGCGCTGTCGCTGACCCGCAACACGGCCTGGCGCAACGGCGGGACCGGCTTCGACCTCGCCGACGCCGACGGCACCCTCACCCGCAACCTGGCCGCCACCAACGCCAAGGCGGTCGACCTGGGCTCGTCGTCGTCGGGCAGCGGCAACTCTTGGGACCTCGGCGGCACCTGGGACGACAGCGCCCTGGCCAGCACCGACCCCTCCACCCTGACCGGCCCCCGCCGCCCCGACGGCTCCATCCCCTCCTCCACCTTCCTCCGCCCCAAAACCGGCACCGACGTAGGCGCCCGCCTCTAGCTCCCGCTCCCGCCGCCGGGCCCACCACGAGCCCGGCGGCGGCGTTGTTCGACCCTCTTTCCTGACAAGATCCGGCCCTGTATGTTCGACCCGAAAGAAAGTTTCACCCATGGAGGAACGTTGGGCAAGAAGCTTCACATTCTGGCATTACCGGTCGCCGCCGCAGCCCTGGCGCTGACGGCCGTTCCCGCGCAGGCGGCCGAAGGCTATGACCGCTGCCCCGCCAACTACTACTGCCTGTTCTCCGGCCTGGACGGCACCGGCGACATCGTCCAGATCCAGAGCAACACCCCGGACCTGGCCGCACTCAACATGGCCGACCGCGCCAAGTCCGACTGGAACCGCACGGGCTCGACCATCCACCTCTACTCGGAGGCGAACTACGGCGGTTGCTCGGCCGTGACCTCGGCCGGCGGGAAGGGCAACTTCTACACCCCGTTCCGCGACTTCTTCAACTCCGTCCGTTTCGACGGCCCGAACGGCCCGTCGTGCTTCCCCCCTGAGGGAGCGACCGTCAAGGCGGCACAGAACGACTCGCACGGCTGATCATGGCCTGAGTGCCGCCAGGAAGCGGTCGGCCTCCGCGGCGAGCCGCGGCAGGTCGGCCGCCGGGTCGGCGGAGCGGGCCAGCAGCATGCCGCCTTCACACAACGCGCCGAAGACGAGCTGCGCGCGCATGGCCAGGTCGCCGTTGGCCGGCTGTTCGGCCGCTGTTGCCAGGTGGAGGCCGGCGAGTAGGACTCGTAGCGCGTGGGCGTACTCGATCTCGCGGACCGTCTCCCACCCCAGCACCGACGGCCCGTCGAGCAGGACGATCTGCCGGAACCCTGGATCGAGGCAGCGTTCCAGGAAGGTGCGGCAGCCGCGCCGCAGCGCCGCCCAGGGGTCGGGCGCCGACAGGGCCGCCTGCTCCAGCGCGGCGGCGACCTCCTCTTGTTCCCCCACGAACGCCGCCCGAAATAGTGCGACTTTTCCGTCGAAGTGGTGATAGGCCGCCCCCTTGGTCACCCCGGCCGCGGCGGCCACCGCGTCGATCGACGTGAGCGCGTAACCATGGGCCCCGAACAGCTCCCGCGCGGCCCGCACCAGCCGCCCCGTCGTCTCGTCCGATCGCTCTGCCTGGGTACGGCGGATCATCGTGCTCCCATTGACTTGCATACTGGCGGTACGTAACTTCGAAGAACAGTTACGTACCGCCAGTATGAAACATGGAGATGAGTCGTGTCCCCTTCGTCCTCACCGCGCATCGCCGTCTACGGCGCCACCGGCCATACCGGGCGCCTGGTCGCGGCGGAGCTCCGCGCCCGCGGCAAGGAGGTCATCCTGGCCGGCCGCGACAGCGGAGCGCTCAAGGCCCTGTCCGACGAGCTCGGCGGGGCTCCCGTGCACCAGGCCCCGCTGGACGACCCCGCCGCGTTACGCGCGCTCGCGGAGCAGGCGACCGTGCTGATCCACTGCGCGGGCCCGTTCACGCACACCGGCAAGGCCGTCGCCACGGCGGCGGCCGAGGGCGGCTGCCACTACGTGGACCATGCCCTGGAACAGCACCACACGAAGTGGATGTTCGATGCCATGCAGGAGCCCGCGGGGAGAGCGGGCATCACCATGGTCACGGCGATGAGCTTCTACGGCGGGACGGGCGACCTGCTCGCCGCCGCCGTGGCCGACGGCCTGACGGACGCCGAACGGGTGATCACCGCCTACGCGGTGTCCGGCTGGCGGCTGACCACGGGGGCAAAGGCGACCGCCGAGCTGCTGTTCGCCGACACCCGGCGCATCACCTACACCGACGGCGAGCAGCACGTCGGCTACGTCGAGCCGCGCAACGCCGTCTTCCCGTTCCCGCCGCCGCTCGGCCCGCGCACGATGATCGCCCCCGTGCCGTTCTCCGAGGTCGTCACCGTCCCCAGGCACGTACGCACGCGAAGGGTCGAGGCGCAGCTCACGGCGGACACGTTCCAGGAGGAGCAGGTGTTCACCAGCGAGGACGCGGACGCCGAGACCCGGGCGGGCTCCGCGTTCACGGTCGCCGCGCAGGTGATCACCGCGGACGGCGGCAGGGCCGGGCAGGTCAGCGGGCGTGACCTGTGGCGCATGAGCGCGCTGACCTCGGTGGAGGCCGCCGTCCGCCTGGCCGCGGACCCGGGGAGCCCCGGCGTGTACGGCCCGGCCGAAGCGTTCCCGGCGGAGCCGTTCCTGCGCGACCTGGAGCGGCTCGGCCTGTTCACCCTCACCCTTCCGGACAAGGGGGCACGATGATCCTGGTCACGGGCGCGGCCGGCGGCCCGCAGGGCTCGACCGGCCGGCACGTCACGAACCTGCTGCTGGAGCGCGGCGAGGCGGTGCGCGCCTTCGTGCACTCCGACGACCACCGGGCCGAGGAGCTGCGCAAGCTCGGGGCCGAGGTGGTGGTCGGCGACCTCAGGGAGATCACGTCGGTGCGGCCCGCCATGCGCGGGATCAGCAGGGCGTTCTTCACGTATCCGGTGACGGCGGGCCTGCTGGACGCCACCGGCGTGTTCGCCGCCGCGGCCAGGGAGGAGGGGGTGGCGCGGGTCGTCGAGGTGTCGCAGCTCGACGCGTCCCCTGAGGCCCTCACGCCGCGGATGCGCCGGCACTGGGTGGCGGAGCAGGTGTTCGACTGGGCCGGGGTGGGCGCGGTGCACCTGCGGGCCGCGGTCTTCTTCGAGAACCTGTCCGTCGCCGCCTCGGGCGGCACGCTGGCACTCCCGCTGGGGCCGCGCGACACGCGGATCCCGCTGGTCGCGGGCGAGGACGTGGCCAGGGTCGCCGCCGGGCTCCTGCTCGACCCCGGGCCCGCCGACCCGGTGTGCCTGGTGACCGGGCAGATGGCGACGATCGGCGAGGCGGCGGACGAGCTCGGGCTGTCGTACGCCGATCTGCCGCCCGCGGAGTGGGAGGCGCGGGCGATGGGCGTCTACGGCGATCCGTACACGGTCGAGCACCTGACGCACCTGTGGGCCATCTTCCGCCTCATCGGCTCCGGCGACCACCCGCTCTTCCGGGTCACCGAGAGCATCGAGCGCTACGGCGGCCGCCCGCCCATGACGCTGCGGGAGTACGCCGGATAAACGGGGAAACCCCCGGCCGAGGAGCGGCCGGGGGTTCCGTGCGGGCGAGGATCAGCCGGTGTAGCCGACCGCCGTCCAGTCGTAGTACTTGTAGCCGCGCGCGCCGAAGTTGGCGAGCGTCTTCTTCGTCGCCCAGATCTCCGGACGCTGGTACAGCGGGATGGTGTGCACCAGGTCCCAGATCATCTTGTCGGCGGCGTTCGCCAGCTCGTTCGCCTTGGTCTGGTCCGTCTCGTTCCCCACGGCCTCGATGGCCTTGTCGAGCTCAGGGTCGTTGCTCTTGGGGAAGTTGCTCTCGGAGCCGGTCTTGTAGATCTGCGGCAGGCCGCCGAGCGGCAGCGGCGTGCCGATCCAGGTGAACGGCACCAGGTCGAAGTCGCCCTTGATGATGTAGTCGGTGAAGAACTTGTCGACGGGGACCGGGCGGACCGTGACCTTGATCCCGGCCTCCTTGAGCATGGCCTGCGTGAGCTCGCCCTCCGTCTTCGCGACGGGGGTGTCCGTCGGGATGACGAAGGTCAGGTCGAACTCCTTGCCGTCCTTCTTGCGGTAGTCGCCTTCCTGCTTCCAGCCGGCCGCGTCGAGCAGCTGCTTGGCCTTGTCCAGGTTGTACTTGCCGATGTCGCCGGAGTTGTCGACGTAGGCCTTGTGGTTGTTCATGAAGACGTGGTTGCCGAGCGTCTGCAGCGGCCAGTCCATGTCCTTCAGGTCCGACTGCGTGATCACGTCACGGTTGATCGCGTACGCGACGGCCTGGCGGACGGACTTGTCCTTCAGGATCGCGCTCTGGTTGTTGACCGTGATGTGCCGCCAGTTGGGGCTGAGCGCCTTGCGGATGTCCGAGTTGGGGACTTCCTTGACGCGCTTCAGGTCGGCGGGGGCGCCGGCCAGGATGTCCGTGGCGTCGAGCTCGCCGTTGGCGAAGGCGTTCACCGCGGCGGTGGGGTCGATCGTCCGGAAGATGACCTTGTCGAGCTTGGCCTTCTTGCCCCACCACTTGTCGTCACGCACGAGGGTGAGCGTCTTGGTGCCCTCGTCGATCTTCTCCACCTTGAAGGGACCTGCGGTGACCGGGATCTTCTGCTTGTAGTCGTTCTCGTACTTGTCCGGGTCGAGCACGTGCGAGGCGGGGAGAAGGTGGTTGGTGGTCCGGTTGAACAGACCCTGCCACTCCAGGTACAGCTTGGCGAAGGTGACGATGGCGACCTTGTCGGAGTCACCCTTGGTGACCGACTCGATCTTGTCCCAGCCGTCCGTGGAGGCCGGCTTGAACTTCTTGTCCTTACCGTTGTTGATCTTCCACGCGGCCTCGAGGTCCTTCCACGTGATCGGCGTGCCGTCCGACCAGTTGGCCTTGTCGTTGAGCGTGTAGGTCACGACCTGCTTGCCCGACGACATGTCGTTCTTCACGTCGGTCACGTAGTCCGGGTTCGGCGTGAAGTTGGCCTTGTCGTCGGACACCATCAGCTGCGGCATGATCGGGTCGAGCATGTCCGCGGTGTCGGCCTGGTTGCCGTCGACGTGGTTGACGTTCCACTGGGTGGGCCACTGCCCGATGGGGAGGGTCAGCGTGCCGCCGTCCTTGACCTGGTCGTAGGCGACCGGGTTGATGCTGATCGACGGGGTCTCCGCCATCTGCTGCTGAGCCTGCTGCGACTGCTCGGCGCTCGGCTTCTTGGCTGCACCGCCACCTCCGCCACAGGCCGCGACGGCCATGGCCAGGACCGCGATGCCCGCAGCCGCACGGTAACGAACCTTCACTTTTCCTCCTGATCGTCCGAGGCCGTGATGACCTCGATCTCCTCCGCGTAGTGGCAGGCGGCGCCGTGGTCAACGGCGTTCGCGAGCCGAGCAACCGAGGGCTCTTCGTCCACACACCGCCGTCGCTCCGCCTCGCTGAGCAGGGCGAACTTGGGGCAGCGAGTACGGAACCGGCATCCCGATGGCGGGTCGGCCGGGCTGGGCAGGTCGCCTTCGAGCAGGATCCGCTTCCGGGTTCGCTCCATTTCGGGGTCCGGCAGCGGGATCGCCGACAGCAGCGCCTGCGTGTAGGGGTGGGCCGGGTGGTCGTAGACGTTCTCGACCGTGCCGATCTCGGCGATCCTGCCGAGGTACATGACGGCGACCCGGTCGGCCAGGTGCCTGACCACGGCCAGGTCGTGGGCCACGAACAGGTACGACAGCCCCAGCCGGTTCTTCAGCTCCTCCAGCAGGTTGATCACACCTGCCTGGATGGAGACGTCGAGCGCCGACACCGGCTCGTCCAGCACCAGCAGCTTCGGCTCCAGCGCGAGCGCCCGGGCGATGCCGATGCGCTGGCGCTGGCCGCCGGAGAACTGCTGCGGATAGCGGTCGGCGTGCTCCGGCGACAGCCCGACCAGTTGCAGCAGCTCGGCGACCCGGGCGTTCACGTCCTTCCGGCCGTGCGCGCGCAGCGGCTCGGCGATGATCGCGCTGACCGGCATGCGCGGATCGAGGGCGGCCATCGGGTCCTGGAAGACGATCTGCAGGTCGCGCCTGAGCGCCTTACGAGCCCCGGCGTCGATCTTGGCGCTGTCCTTGCCGAGCACGACGACCCGCCCGCCCTGCGGCGGCTGGAGCTGCATGATCTGCTGGAGCGTGGTGGTCTTGCCGCAGCCGGACTCGCCGACCAGGGCCAGCGTCTCACCCTCGGCGATGTCGAAGCTGATGCCGTCCACCGCGAACACGGTGCCGACGCGGCGCTTGAAGACCGCGCCCTTCATCAGCGGGTAGTGCCTGATCATGTCGTCGAGCTCGAGCACCGTGTCGCGCTCGGCGCGCGGCACGCGTACGACGTCGCTCGGCGGGATGACCGGCACGGGGAACACGTCGGCCCCGGTCAGGCCCTTGTGCTCGATCTCGTGCGAGCGGATGCACGCCACGTGGCGACCGCCGCCGAACGGCGTCAGCGGCGGCTCCTCGTCGTCGCACATGTCCACCTTCATCGGGCAGCGCGGCGCGAAGGGACAGCCGGGCGGCAGCGCCGACGGCGAGGGCGGGTTGCCCTCGATGGGGACGAGCGGCCCCTCCTCGCCGTCGATCCTGGGGATCGAGGCGAGCAGACCCATCGTGTACGGCATGCGCGGCCGGTAGTAGATGTCGTCCACCGGTCCCTGCTCGACCGGCCGGCCGGCGTACATGACCAGCACCCGGTCGGCCATGCCCGCGATGACGCCCAGGTCATGGGTGATCATCACGATGCCGGCGCCCGTCTCCCGCTGCGCGGTCTTGAGCACCTCCAGCACCTGCGCCTGGATGGTCACGTCGAGCGCGGTCGTCGGCTCGTCGCAGATCAGCAGGTCGGGGTCGTTGGCGATGGCCATGGCGATCATCGCCCGCTGGCGCATGCCGCCCGAGAACTCGTGCGGGAACGCCTTGGCCCGCAGGCCCGGGTTCGGGATGCCGACCAGGTCGAGCAGCTCGACGGCCTGCTTGGCCGCCTTGTCCTTGGCCACCTTCTGGTGGACGCGCACGGCCTCGGCGATCTGGTCGCCGATCGTGTAGACGGGCGTGAACGCCGACAGCGGATCCTGGAAGATCATGCTGATCGCCTTGCCGCGCACCTTGATCAGCTCGTCCTCGTCCATGCCGAGCAACTCGCGGTCGTGCAGCTTGACCGAGCCGCTGACCGCGGCGTTGCGCGGCAGCAGGCCCATGACGGCGAGCGAGGTCACGGACTTGCCGGAGCCGGACTCGCCGACGATGCCGAGCACCTCGCCGCGCTCGACCTCGTAGCTGACGCCGCGCACGGCCTCGATGCCGCCGGGGAAGGTGACGGTGAGGTCCTTGACCTCCAAGATGCTCACGAGTTGCTCCCCGGGTCGAGTGCGTCACGCAGGCCGTCGCCGATCAGGTTCACGGCGAGCACCATGGCCACCAGCAGGCCGGCCGGGAAGACGAACAGCCAGGGGTAACCGGTGGCGTTGCGCGAGCCCTCCGCGATCAGCGTGCCGAGCGAGACGTCCGGCGGCTGGATGCCGAAGCCGAAGAAGGACAGCGCCGCCTCGCCGATGATCGCGCCACTGACGTTGAGCGTGGCGTCGATGATCAGCAAGGAGGACAGGTTGGGGACGATGTGCCGGAAGATGATCTTCCAGCGCGGGATGCCCATGTAGACGGCGGCCAGGACGTACTCCCGCTCGCGGAGCGCGAGCGTCATGCTCCGCACCACCCGGGAGGTGATCATCCAGGAGAACGCGGCGAGCAGCAGCACGAACCACAGCCAGGAGGCGTCCTTCAGCCTCGGCGAGACGATCGCGATGATCAGGAAGCTCGGGAGGACCAGCAGCAGGTCGACTCCCCACATGAGCGCCCTGTCGATCCAGCCGCCGAAATATCCGGCGAACGCTCCCACGACCGCCGCGAGGCCGGTGGCGATCAGCGCGACCAGCAGGCCGATGATGATCGACTTCTGCATGCCGCGGAGCGTGACCGCGTACATGTCCTGGCCGATCGAGGTGGTGCCCCACCAGTGATCGGCGTCGGGGGCCGACATGAAGGCCATGAAGTCCTTGTCGGTCCAGTCGTACGAGCCGAAGTAGGGGCCGACGTACGCCAGCAGGACCAGGAGGAGCAGGGCCGCTATGCCGTAACGCGCCTGCTTGTTGCGGAACAGGCGTCTGAGGACGACTTTCGAACGCATCTCAGCTCACCCGCACCCGAGGATCGAGGGCCGCGACCAGCACGTCGGACAGGAACGCGGCCAACAGGACGCACACGGCGGTGAAGAAGGTCACCGCGGCGACGGAGTTGATGTCGTTGGAGTTGATCGACTCGACCAGCCAGGCTCCCATGCCGTGCCAGGCGAAGATCTTCTCGGTGAAGATGGCTCCGGTGAACATCGTTCCGAACGCGAAGGCGAAGTATGTGGCGGACGGGATCAGCGCGGTGCGCAGCGCGTGCTTGATCAGCGCGGTCCTGCGCCGCAGGCCCTTCGCCATCGCCGTGCGGACGAAGTCCTGACCCAGCACGTCGAGCATCATGTTGCGCTGGATGCGGCTGTAGAAGGCAACCGAGCCGAGACTGAGCGAGATGGTCGGCAGGATCAGGTGGTTCAACCGGTTGAGGAACTGGTCCCAGCCTGCCAGCTTCGGGTTGTACTCGCCGGTGTACTCGATCAGCGTGAACCCCAGCCCGTCGTTCAAGTTGTACGTCGCCATCGCCAGCAGGGTGGCCAGGAGGAAGACCGGCAGCGCCATGATCACGAAGGAGCTGACGCCGATCAGCCGGTCGCTGAACCTGTACTGCTTCACCGCGGAGAACGCCCCGAGCGCCACGCCGATGATGAAGCCGAGGACCGTGCCGATGAGCATCAGCCGGAGGCTGACGAAGATCCGGCGCCCCATCTCCTGATTGACCGAGCCGCCGTTCCAGGTCTTGCCGAAGTCGCCCGTGATGACGCCCTTCGCCCAGGTCCCGTACCGCACGAGCACCGGGACCTTGTCGTTCAGGTTGTAGGCGTCCAGCGTGGAGTCGATCACCGACTCGGCGATGGGAGGCTGGCGGGCCTGATACGCGGCTCGCGGGTTCATGGTGGTGGCCGCGAGCATGTACGCGAGACTCGCCGCGATGGCGACCAGGACCACATTTATTGCCAACCTGCGGAGCAGGTACTTGCCCATTACTCTCCGTTCGCGCTGACGGGGGGCGCGCACGTCCGGGCCGGAGCGGCGTCCCCGCAACGAAAACCCATCTCGCGGCACCAAAAACCACTTGCAACGAGATGGCGATCAACGCGCAGAATATAAGCAAAGATGTAACAGTCAGAAACCGTCCGACATAACGGTAAGGTCACTCGCAATAGATCGACAAGACCGGAACGATTGCTTACCACACCCCCTCTGACCTGCGGAAACGTCCCTCTTTGAGGGGACTTTTCCGAGCCTCTCAGGGGGGTTGTGTCACGAAACCCGGACATTAATTGGCGACTACGCAAAGTGATCCACTTCACGTTGATCTCATCGTCAAGTGAGTTCGGACAGCGCCTTGGCGACGTCCACCGCACGCCCGCGGGCCGAGCGACGGGCGATCCCCGCCCCTCCGCGGCCGACACCCGTCGAGGACCAGGCAAGTCGCGGCCGGTCAGCTCGGTGGCACCACCGTTCCACGGCGCGCGAAAACCAGCCCCGTGCGCGCGAAAAGGGCCGGCCGTCCTTACTGTGAGCACCGGTTTACTCACCGAGAGAATTCACAGTGCTGTCTCGAGTTGACACCCTTTACAGCACACCGGTCGCGAGGGATCATCTCTCTAGAGAGCTTGAGTCTGATTAGGCTGGACAGCCGGTAAGAGGGGCCTCTTGTCGGAAATTGTTGACCACGACCCCATTATCTCCCTCGCCTCTCCCGAACTCCTTGTCGACCCCTATCCCTGGTACGGAAACCTCCGCCGGGAAAAACCCGCGTTTTTCTACGACCGACTTAACTCATGGGTTTTCAGCCGGTACGACGATTGCGTCGCCGTGCTGAAGGACAGTGCGAACTTCGCCGCCGACTGGCGCCGGGTCGGTGAGGCGATGCCGCCACGGGCGATCAACATGCTGACCCTGGACCCGCCGGAGCACACCGTGGTCCGCCGGTTGTTCATGGAGGCATTACGCGCGCAGGACCACGCGGCCCTGGAGCACATGATCGCTCAGCACACGACCGAACTGCTGGCCACTCTCGCGCGCCGCCCGTCGTTCGAGTTCCTCACGGAATTTGCCGAACCGCTGGCGCTGTCGACGACCTCCGCGTATCTGGGTGTGCCGATGCCGGATCCGGCCTGGGCCAGCCAGGCCGCCCGCGACATCGTCGCGGGGATGGACGCCGGGCTGTGGCCCGAGCGGGGGCGACCCGTACTGGCCGCGCAGGAAGAGCTGGCCGTGCTGGTCGACGGCTGGCTCGCCGATCCGCCGCCCTCCGGCGTCGTCGGCGTCATCGCGCAGCGGGCGGCCGGCAGCGGCGTGGCACCGGACATCGTCGCCAACACCGTGCGGGGGCTGCTGTTCAGCGGCTACAGCTCCGGCAGCAAGCTGCTCGGGCTGGTGGCGATCGCCCTGCTCCACCAGCGGGCCACCGAGCTGGAGCGGTTCCGCGCGGCCGACACCGCGCGCGCCGTGGACGAGATGGTCCGCTACGCCTCCCC
This sequence comes from Nonomuraea sp. NPDC050451, assembly GCF_044458585.1. NCBI lineage: Bacteria > Bacillati > Actinomycetota > Actinomycetes > Streptosporangiales > Streptosporangiaceae > Nonomuraea > Nonomuraea sp. NPDC050451. Next base: position 181,835 of record NZ_JBITHZ010000023.1, on the reverse strand, counting down.
GATCCAGGCGGTCGCCCGCGCGTGCGTGCGCGACACCGAGGTGGGCGCGACCACGGTGCGCGCGGGGCAGGCCGTCACGCTGCTCCTGGGCGCGGCGAACCGGGACCCCGCGCGCTTCCCCGACCCGGACACGGTACGGCTGGACCGGCATCCCAACCCGCACCTCGGCTTCGGCCGGGGCCCGAAGTCCTGCCTCGGCTCCCCCTTTACAGCCATCTTCACCCGGGTGGTGCTCCGCGTCATCGCCGAGCGTTGTCCCGGCATCAGGGCGCTCGGCGCGCCGACGTATTTCCCGAACCTGACCGCCCGCAGCATTGAGCGTTTCGACGTTGCCCTTCGGTGAAGGAGGTTTACGTGCTGAAGGTCGTCGGAGCATCGTTCGGGCGTACCGGGACCTCTTCGGTCCGATTAGCGCTGGAGACCCTCGGATTCGGCCCCTGCCATTACATGAAAGAGCTTTTCGCCGCCCCCGCGCATGCCCGGGAATGGCTGCGGGTCGCCGACGGCGGAAAACCCGACTGGAAACGGCTGCTCGATGGTTTCACCTCGACAATCGCCTGGCCGGCGGCCTTCTACTGGCGGGAGCTGGCCGCCGCCTTCCCCGAGTCGAAGGTCCTGCTGATCGTGCGGGATCCGGCTTCGTGGTACGCCAGCATGAGCCGCACCCTGTACCGCACCAGACCCGCGGACACCGCGCAGGAGACGGCCGTCCGGGACCAGGTCATCGAGAAGATCGTCTGGCAGGGGACGTTCTCCGGGCGGTTCGAGGACCGCGACCACGCCATGGGCGTCTACCGGGCCCATCTGGACGAGGTGCGCGAGGCCGTGCCGTCCGGCCGGCTCGTCGAGGTCGAGCCGTCGCACGGCTGGGAGCCGCTCTGCGCGGCCCTGGGCGTCGACGTGCCTGACCTGCCCTTCCCCTTGGCGAACACCACTGACGAGTATCTGCGCCGCGCCGAGCGGGCCGGGGTGCTCCCGCCACGGTGAGAGAGGACAGGTAAGTGGCGCTCACCGTTTCATCCACCGCCGACCCGTACGGAGTGGTGGCAGCGCATTGGGACCACCTGCACATAGGACCGCGATCAGCCGCGCTGGTCTCCTTCTTCACCGACCTCGCCCCGCCCGGCGGGCACGCGTTGGAGATCGGACCGGGCACCGGCCGGATGACCCTGGCGGTGGCCGAGCGCGTGGCGAGCGTGCACTGCCTGGAGCCCTCCCCCGGGATGCGGACGGTGCTCATGACCAAGCTCGCCGGGCGGCCGGACCTGCGGCACCGGGTGACGGTGCTCGGCGACGCCGCGCCGGACCTCCGTCTCGACCGGCGTTTCGACTACGTCTACCTGGCCGCCGTGCTGCAGGACGTGCCGCCGGAGGCGCGCCGGCCGCTCTTCGCCGGCCTGGCCGGACACCTCGCGCCGGGCGGCGTGCTGGCCATGGACATGGTGACCGACGAGGCCGTACCCGACCATCCCGAGCGTGAGGTGCGCAGCGCGCACCAGGGAGAGTGCCGCTACACGCTGTCGTCGGCCGTCCGGCCGCTCGGCCCCGACCTGGCCGGGGTGCGGCGCGTCTACCGCACCTACCACCGCGACACGCTGGTGGCCACCGAGACCGTGGAATGCGACTACCACCTCCATCGGCCCGCCGACGTGCTCGCCGACCTGCGCGCGGCCGGCCTGACCGCCGTGGGCGGCTCGGCCGTCGCCGGCGAGGCGACCCCGCCCGACGACAAGGGAACGCTGATCGCCCGGCACGCCGGCCGGCTTTGAGCTCGAGGCCCCCCGTGGACGTCCCGCGGCCACCTGCCAGGTTGCCGGGCGCCGTTCGGGCCTCGGAAACCGTCCATCGGACCTCGATGGGCGGCAGCGGCGAGTCAAGGAGGTGCGCCATGCGGTACTGGTACTGACAATTCACACCGTGGCCTGATCCTGCGCGATCAGGCCACGGCCTGGCCCAGGCGACGACACGAACGGGGGTCATCCCATGCTCCACGACACCGAGGTGCTGGTCGTCGGGGGCGGCCTGACCGGGTTGTCCTGCGCGCTGTTCCTGGCCCATCACGGCGTACGGTGCACGCTCGTGGAGCGCCACCCCGACCTGCTGAGCCACCCCAGGCAGCGCAGTCTGGTCCCCCGCCTCATGGAGATCTACCGGCAGGTCGGGCTGGAGTCCCGGATCCGGGAGAACCGGGTGGATTTCGCGAGCTCCGCGGAATATGTGGCCATCCGCGCGGAGACGCTGGCCGGCGCTCGGCACCTCCCCGTTGATCAGCAGGACGACGCCGCGCGGACCGCCGCCTTCAGCCCCTGCACGGGCACGCCCATCGATCAGAACCGGGTGGAGGATCTGCTGCGGATCAGGGCGCGCGAGCTCGGCGCGCGGATCCGGTTCGGCACTGAGGTAAGCGGCCTCTCCCAGCACGAGGGCGGGGTGGAGGCGCACCTGCGCGATCTCGACGGCACCGGGCACCGGCTCCTGGCCCGGTACGTCGTCGCGGCCGACGGCGGGCACAGCTCGGTCCGGCACTGGCTCGGCATCCCGATGGAAGGGCCGGTCGACTTCTTCCGCCTGCTGACGCTCATGGTCGACGCCGACCTCCGTCCGGCGCTGGCCGGCCGTACCGTGCACATGGCCTTCCTCGAACGCCCCCGGCCTAGGACGTACCTGATGGCGCTGGACCGGACCGGTCAGCGCTGGGTCTTCGGCACCACGGACGATCCGGACGGCGCCGAGCCGGACGAGGACGAATGCGTCGAGCTCGTACGAGCCGCGGCCGGCCTGCCGGAGGCGCGGGTGACGCTCCGGCCGCAGATACCCGGCACCGCCAGGACCGTCCTGCGCTTCGAGGTCGGCGCGGCCGTGGCGGCCGCCTATCGGAAGGGGCGGGTGTTCCTGATCGGCGACGCGGCACATCTGATGCCGCCGACCGGGGGATTCGGCGGTGTCGTGGGCGTGGAGGACGCGCACAACCTGGCCTGGAAGCTGGCCGCCGTCGTCCATGGTCACGCCGGGGAGCGGCTGCTCGACACGTACGAGGACGAGCGCCGCCCGGTCGCGGAGTTCGCCCTGCGGCAGGCCCTCGCGCGATACCGGTCCCGCCTGGCACACCAACCTGCGACCGATGAGGTGCCGGTGGACCGCTCGACCGTGATGATGGGACACCGCTACCGGTCGACGGCGGTGATCGGCGGCGCGAGCGAGGTGACCACGCCGGTGGAGGTCTCCGGCCTGTGCGGAGAGCCCGGCACCAGGGCTCCGCACCTCCCGCTCGCCGGTGCTGGCGAGCGATCCACCATCGACCTGTACGGCGCCCGCTTCGTCCTGCTGACCGGCCACGACGGCCAGGACTGGGTGACGGCGGCGGGCAAGATGCCGATGCCGGTGACCGCCCGGCGGCTGGAGATCGACGGCGCGGCGGCTCGGCACGGCATCGGCCCGAGGGGCGCGGTGCTGGTGCGACCGGACGGGTTCGTGGCCTGGCGAAGCCCGCGACCGGCCGCGGACCCCACCGCGGAACTGCTCGCCGCGCTCACCGCCGTCCTGTCCGCCCGGCCATCGGCATAGTCACGGCATCCACTTGCCGCCCGCGACGTCGATCGTGAGCCCGGTGAGCCAGGACGAGGCGTCGGAGGCGAGGAAGGCCGTCACGTTCGCGACGTCGAGCGGGGTGCCGAGCCGCCCGAGCGGGTGCTCGGCCAGCATGCGCTCCTGGTACTCCCGCGGCATGCGCTCCGCCAGCCGGTCCGTCATGATCGTCGAAGGCGCGACCGAGTTGACCCGGATGCCGGTGGGTCCGAGCTCGTGCGCCAGTTGTCTGGTCAACGCGATGATCCCGGCCTTGGCCGCCGTGTACGCCACGGAGGCCGAGGTCGGGGTGCGGGCGGCCAGCGACGACATCGTGATGATGGAGCCGCCGCGCCGCTCTCTCATGCGCGGCAGGAAGCCCTTGATCACCAGGAACGTCGAGGTGAGGTTGGCGTGCATGGTGGCGTGCCAGTCCTCCTCGCTCGTCTGGTCGATCGGCCGCGGTATCCCTGTCCCACCACCGGCGAAGATCGCCAGCACGTCGACGGGTCCGAGCCTGCGCTCGACCTCCGCCCGCATCTCATCGACGGCGGCGAAGTCGGTGGTGTCGGCGGCGACGCCGAGCGCCCCGCCGCCGATGCTCTTCACGGCCGCCTCGATCGCCCCGGGGTCGCGCCCGTTCACGACGACCCGCATGCCCTGCTCGGCCAGCACCCGGGCGGTCTCCCGTCCGATCCCGCCGGAACCGCCGGTGACCAGCGCTACCTTGCCCTGCAGATCCGGATACATCATGACTTCCACTCCCTCGCCAACGCGCGGCCGTCTCTCGGAACTCCACGGTGCCCTGCGCGGGGGGTTCAGGGCATCAGGTGCGCGGCTCGTCCCGGACTGCGCCGCGAGGAGTGCACCGCGTACGCCGTCCATACTCCCGAAGTCGTACGCCGGAGACGACCGACACGACGGCACACCCGACGGTCAAGGTGGTGGCGTTCCGGCGGCGGCGCGGAGGAAGTAGTCGTCCCCGCCCACCTGGCCGCCCTTCAGCGCGACCTCGAGCCCGTCGCAGACCGGGTCGTCGGAGGACAGCACGCACACGGGGCCACCGGCCGCCAGCGAGGCGACCACGTCCAGGGAGCGGGCGCCGAGGGCGGCCACGACCTGGCCCGAGGTGTCGCCACCCGCCACCACCAGCCGCCCGACCAGCCCGGCCCGGACGGCCACCGAGGCGATCCGCCCGAGGAGATCCCCGATGGCCGCAGGGTCCCGGGCGGGGCCAAGGGTCGACTGGACGATCGTGTGGCGCCCCTCCCCCAGGCTCTCCGCCACCTCGGCGAGGAGCCCCGCGAAGGAGCCACCGCGGGTCGAGCCTCGCAGGCCGCCGGAGGCGTCCAGCACGCGCCACCCCGCTCGCTCGGCCGTGTCGATCTGGCGGGCGGTGATCGGAGAGCGGCTGCCCGACACGACCAGCACGGGCGCTGCCGGGCCGAGCAGATCGGGCCCCCGGCGCTCCCGAGAGCCGCTCGACTCCCCGGCACCGCCCGGCTCTCCTGCGCCGCCCGGCCCCCGAGCCGCGCCGCCCGCCGCTACGTGGGCGGAGGCGAAGGCGTAGCTCAGGCCGCCGGAGCCGACGCAGTAAAGCGGGCCACCGCGGCTCGTCGCGTCGGCGAGCAGGAGGCGGCCGAGCGCCCGGACGTGGTCCTCGCTCTGGGCGTCCGCCACGAAAGCCGCGTTCTCCCCCAGCGCCCGGTACGTCTCCCCCGACGGCGGGGGCGACGCGGGCAGCCAGCCGACGCGTCCCGCGCCCTGCTCGGCCAGGCGGATCCGGAGGTCGGCCTCCGAGGCGGGGGTGATCGGGTGGTCGCGCATGGGCGGGTAACGGTCGAGCCGGTGGACGTCGGGGCCCGAGCGTACGAAGTGGTTCGCGAACCACGTGTAGCGCCCCAGCTCCGGCTGGGCGGCGAGCACCGGGACCGGGCCCCGCGCCAGCCTTTCACGGTGCAGGGCCGCGATGACCGCCCCGATGCTCCCGTGCGCGGGCGAGGAGTCGAACGTCGAGCAGACCTTGTACTGGATGACCAGCGGCTCCAGCGCCGCCACGGCCTCGATCACGGGCAGCACCACCGACACGGGGTCCGCGGATGCCCGGGCGGTGGTGGCGACGCCGATGACGTCGTCCGCGCCGTGCAGGCGGGCCGCGTCCGTGACCAGCGAGCCGGTCAGCCCGAACCGCCTGAACTGCCACAACGCGTCGGTCGCCCCCGTGAAGTCGTCCGCGACGAAGGCGAACAGCGTCACGGCCGCACCACCCCGGCCCGCGTCACTTGCGGATCACCCCGCCGAAGTGCTTCAGTGCCGCGCGCAGCTCCGGCTCGTCCACCTCGTCCAGCGGCACGCCCGCCACGGAGGCCGCCCAGGCCTGGCGCATGCTGGTGATCCCCGCGGCCGGACCGTCCGGGTGGCCGAGCACGCCGCCCCCGGCCAGCACCAGCAGGTCGGTGGTCCCCGTACGGTCCAGGGCGACGGGGGCGGTGCCGGCCCACTGGGCGGACGACAGCACCGGCAGGCAGGGGAAGCCGCCGAGCAGCGGCTCCCGGACCGCGGCCACCGTGGCGGCGACCTCGTCGTCCGTGACGTAGAACTTGCTGTGGAACCCGCCGCAGTGCAGCTGGTCGACCCCGGCCAGCCGGGCCAGCTTCTGGTACGCCACGTGCCCGATCCCGAGCCCCGGGTGGCGGGCCAGCGCCCCGATGCCGGTGACGTGGCCGTGGATCGGCACCCTGGCGTGGCGGCGCAGCATGGCGACGGCCGGGAAGCCGACGACGTTGAGGTTGACCATCACGCAGGTGCCGCCGGCGGCCACCACCAGGTCGTGGTTGCGCAGCATGCGGTCGGGCTCGTCGCTGATGTTGAACGCGTACATCGGCCGCCGCCCGGTGCGCCGCTCCACCTCGTCGAGGGCGGCCGTCACCGCGCGGATCCGATCGGGGAGCGGGGCGGGCGGGCAGTCGGCGTTCACCTCGTCGTCCTTGATGAAGTCGGCGCCGGCCAGGCCGAGCTCGCGCACCAGGTCCACGTAGTCGGCGGGGCGCAGCCCGACGTTCGGCTTGACGATGGTGCCGATGAGCACGCCTTCGGGACGGCCGACCAGCCGCCGGGTGCCCTCGACGGCGAACCCCGCCGGCAGGTACGCCTCCCCGAAGGCCGCGGGCAGCTCCAGGTCGACCAGCTTGAGCCCGGCCAGCTCGCGCAGCTCGTAGAGGTTGCCGGCGACCACCGGGAGCAGGTTCGTGAGCGAGGGCCCGGTGTTCGCCAGCGGGAAGCCGATCTTGACCAGGGCCGCCGTCAGAGGCCCGTCCCCGATCGCCCCCGGCAGGGGCTCCGGGCCGGGCGGGGTCTCCGCGATGGACAGCACCACGGCGCTGTGGCGGGCGCGTAACTCGTCGGTCTCGCCGCGCACGCTGACGAAGGTGCCGGTGCTCTGCTCCCCCGCGATCGCGCTCACGGCCTGCTCCAGCGGAAGGCGGGTGAGTACCCGGTACGTCGCGACCGTGAGGTCGCGGTCACCGCTCACAGCACGGCCGCCAGGTGCTCCATGGCGAGCGGCGGGCTGGCGAGGATCGGGACCGGGGCCTCGACCGTACCGGCCACGCGGGCCATCGACGCCTGGGCCAGCACGATCACGTCCACCTCCGCGCCCAGCGCGGCCAGCGCCTCGGCCACCCGCGCGTCGTGCGTGGCGGCGTCCCCGCCCATCAGGGCCTCGAACGCCCCCTCGCACACCCTGGCCGTCAGCGAGACCTCCTTGTCCAGGGCGGCCGCGCGACGGCGTACCAGGTCGGCGGTGGGGTCGAGGGTGGTGGACAGGGTGGCGAGCACGCCGATCCGGCGGCCGAGGGCGACGGCGCGGTCGGCCATCGGGCGGTCCACCCGGGTCACCGGCACGCCCGTCAGCGGCTCGGCGGCCTCCACGGCGGCGCCGATCGACGAGCACGTCACGAGGATGTGGTCGGCCCCGGCCGCCTCCGCGGAGCCGATGTGGCCGGCCACGCGGCGGGCGGTCTGCGGGGTGAGGTGGCCGGCGGCGATGGTGTTCTTGATCAGGCTGTCGTCGACGATGTTGAAGGTCTCGACTCCCGGCAGGTGCTCGGCGCACAGCTTGGCGAACACATCAACCAGGGTCGCGGAGGTGTGGATCAGTCCCAGCCTCTTCGTCATGAGCCTCACTTCATCCGATGAAATGTCATCTTCATCGGATGAAATGCTATGAAAAATCGGGCGGGAGCGGTAGCGTCCGGAGCGTGGCAATCGATCCCAAGCGGGACAGGCACGCCCAGGTGGTCCAGGCCCTCGGCCCCCGCATCGTCACGGGCGAGCTCGCTCCCGGCACGTCCATCCCCATCGAGGAGGACCTGGTGGGCGAGCTGGGCATCGGCCGCTCCGCGGTCCGGGAGGGCGTGAAGGTCCTGGCCGGCAAGGGCCTGCTGGAGACCAGGCGGAGCGCGGGCACCAGGGTGCGCCCGCGCGAGTCCTGGAACCTGCTCGACCCCGACGTCCTGAGCTGGCGGTTCGAGCCCGAGCCGCGCCCCCGGGACATCCAGATGCTGGCCGACCTGCGGGTCGCGCTGGAGCCGGGCGCGGCCAGGGTGGCGGCCGAGCGGGCGGACGCGGTCGCGGTCCAGCGCATCGACGAGGCCCTGGCCGCGCTGTACGCCACAGCCGACGACCCCGAACCCTTCATCGAGGCCGACCTGGCCTTCCACAAGGCGGTGTTCGCCGCGGCGGACAACGACCTGCTGCTCTACATCTACGACATGATCAGCATCGCCCTGCGCTCCGTACGGCAGGTGCACACCCGTTCGGTCGCGCACAACAAGGAAACGCTGCCCGGCCACGAGCGCGTGGCGCTGGCGATCAGGCGACGGCACCACCGCAAGGCCGAGGAGGCCATGCGCGAGGTGGTCGAGGTCGCCCGCGCCGACGCCGAGCAGCACGTACGCCTCTGCTGCTAGCTATCTCCAGCAAGAAAGAGCTGACTTTGGACGTCCTCATCGACGTGGACGGCCCCGTGGCCGTCGTCACCCTCAACAGACCCGCCAAGCTCAACGCGATCACCCCTGACATGGCCGCCGCGCTGCGGGCCTGCCTGGGCCGGGTGGACGCCGACCCCGCCATCCGGGTCGCGGTGCTCACGGGCGCGGGCGAGCGCTCGTTCTGCGTCGGCAGCGACATCCGCGAGCTGGACGAGTACGCCACGCCGTGGGAGTTCCGCAACCGCGGCGACTACGGCGACGCGGTCCGCGCCCTGCGCAAGCCGATCATCGCGGCCGTCAACGGCTACGCCTACGGCGGCGGCCTGGAGCTGGCCATGGCCTGCGACATCCGCCTGGCGGCCGAGACGGCGACGTTCGCCGCGCCGGAGATCAAGCTCGGCTGGATCGGCGGCAGCGGCCAGTCCGCGCTGCTGGCCCACTCCGTCGGACCCGGCAACGCCGCCACGATGCTGCTCACCGGCGACCCCGTCGACGCCGCCCGCGCTCAGAGCTGGGGGCTGGTCACCGACGTGTTTGCGCAGGAGAAGCTGCTGCCGGCGGCTCTCGAACTGGCCGGGACGATCGCCAAGCGACCGCCGATCGCCGCGCAGACCGCCAAGGCCAACCTCAAGGCGGCCTACTCGATGCCGCTCGACCAGGCCATCCAGTACGAGCGCGACCTGCAGACCGTCTGCTTCGCCACGGAGGACGCGGCCGAGGGCCGGGCCGCCTTCGCCGAGCGCCGTGAGCCCGTCTTCGAGGGGCGCTGATGGGCGTCCTGGACGGCTACCGCGTGGTCGACCTGTCCATCGCCATGGCGGGCCCGCTGGCCGCCATGCGGCTGGGCGACCTGGGCGCGGACGTGGTCAAGGTGGAGCCGGTGTCCGGCGAGTGGCAGCGGCACGCCCCGGCGGGCGGGGCCACGGGCAACAAGGTCAACGCCTCGTTCCTGTCCCTCAACCGCAACAAGCGCAGCCTCGCCGTCAACCTCAAGTCCGACGAGGGCCGCGCCATCGTGCACAAGCTCGCCGCGACGGCGGACGTGTTCCTGCAGAACTACCGCGCCGGCGTGGCCGAGCGGCTCGGCATGGACTACGAGACGATCCGCGCCATCAACCCGGGCATCGTGTACGTCTCCATGTCCGGGTACGGCGAGACGGGCCCGTACGTGTCGAGACCCGGCCAGGACCTGCTCCTGCAGGCCATGAGCGGCGCCATGCTGAGCACCGGCCGCGACGGCGACCCGCCCGCGCCCGCGGGCACGTACGCCATAGACGCGATCACCGCCTACAGCGCCTTCGAGGGCGCGCTGGCCGCGCTGCTGCACCGCGAGCGGACCGGCGAGGGCCAGCGGGTGAGCGTCAACATGCTGGACGCGGCCGTTGCCGTGCAGATGCAGGAGCTGTCGATCTTCACGGTCGGCGGCGTGCCCCAGCGGCGCGGGCACGAGCCGCACGGCCACACCTACATCCGCGCGCCGTACGGGGTGTTCGCCACCAAGGACGGCTACCTCGCGCTCGGCATGCCCAGGCTGGACGCGCTCGCGGTCGCCCTCGACCTGCCGGAGCTGGCCGCCATGGACGGCGACGCCGACGGCCACACCAGGCGCGACGAGATCACCGCGATGGTCGCCGGGCGGCTGCCGGAGCGGACGACGGCCGAGTGGCTGGAGATCTGCGCCCGCCACGACCTGTGGGCGGGCCCGGTGTACGGGTACGCGGAGCTGGTGGCGGACCCGCAGGTCGAGCACAACGGCTCGTTCGTCACGTACGAGCACCGCACCGAGGGCACGGTCACCACGCCCGGCTTCCCCTACGGCTTCAGCGCCACCCCGCCGCGGGTGCGCCGGGGCGCGCCGCTGGTCGGCGAGCACACGAGGGAGCTGCTGGAGGAGCTCGGCTACCCGCCGGAGCGCACGGCCGCGCTGGTGGCGGAGGGCGTGCTGGCATGCGAGGACTGACCTGGGACCATCCCCGGGGGTACGCGCCGCTGGACGAGCTGACGCGGCTCGACCTGTCCGGGGACAATCCTTACGGGGACGTGCCGGAGCCGATCGAGTGGGACCGGCAGCCCCTGGAGGGGTTCGAGTCGGAGCCGATCGCGAAGCTGTGCGAGACGTACGACGTGCTCGTGATCGACCATCCCGGGCTGGGCGCGGCCATGGACGCGCTGGTGCCGATGGACGAGCTGTTCGACGAGCCGGTGGAGACGCGGTTCGTCGGCAGGAGCTACGAGAGCTACCACCTGGAGGGCCGCCAGTGGGCGCTGCCGCTCGACGCCGCCACCCAGGTGAGCGCGGCCAGGCCCGGCGTCGGGGTCCCGAGGACGTGGCCGGAGATGACGGACTTCGCGCGGGACGCGCGGATGGCGTTGTGCCTGGGCGGGCCGCACGCGTTCCTCATGTTCTGCGCGCTGTGCTCGGGTGACTTCCTCGACGAGGCGGCCGGGGCGCGGGCGCTGGAGCTCATGTCGGAGCTGCTCGCGCTGTCCGACCGCGACGTGTCGCTGCTCAACCCGATCAGCGTGCTCGACACCATGACGGCCGGCGGCGTGGACTGCTGTCCCCTGCTGTACGGCTACGTGACCTACCCCCTGACCTTCTCCGACGCCCCCGCCTGGCCGGGCGAGCCGCCCGGGAGCGTGCTCGGCGGCACCGGGCTCGTGGTCTCCAGGCGGCGCATCGGCTCGATCCGCGAGGCCGTCCGAGCCCACCTGCGCCGCCTGGTGTCGGAGCCCGTGCAGACGAAGCTGTTCCCGGCCACCGGCGGACAGCCCGCGGCCCGCTCCGCCTGGCAGGGCAGCCCCACGCTCGCCACCCTGGAGGCCGCCTGGATCAGGCCGCGCTTCCCCGGCTACATCGCCCTGCAGGAGCGCTCGTCCGCGCTGATCCGCGACGGGCTGCTCGCCCGCGTCCGGCCCCGCGACCTGCTCACGGACCTGCACAAGACATGGAGGCAGACATGACCACGGCGCTCGTGACAGGCGCCGCCGGAGCGCTCGGCAGGGCGATCGTCCGCCGACTGGCAGCCGACGGCCACCAAGTGGCGGCGCTCGACCTCGACGCCGGCTCCCTCGAAGGCGCGCTCAACCTGAAGGTGGACCTGCGCGACCCGGCCGCGATCGAGTCGGCGTTCGCCGAGACGGCCGCGCGGCTCGGCCCGGTCGGCATCCTCGTCAACAACGCGGCGATCTATCCGGCCAGGCCGTTCCTTGAGGTGCCGCTGGCCGAGTACGAGGACGTGCACGCGATCAACCAGCGCGCCTACTGGCTGGCGGCCCAGCACGCGGCCGGGCAGATGACCTCGGGCGGCGCGATCGTCAACATCGCCTCGATCACCATGCACGGCGGCTGGTCCGACCTGGCCGCGTACGTGGCCACCAAGGGCGCGGCGGCGGCGCTGACCAGGGCGCTGGCCCGCGAGCTGGGGCCGCGGGAGATCCGGGTCAACTGCGTCTCGCCGGGCGCGTTCCCGACGGCGGCCGAGGAGATCCACGAGGACCCCGAGGCGTACAACCGGTTCGTCCTGGAGCGGCAGTCGCTCCAGCGGCGCGGCACGCCCGACGAGCTGGCGGCCGTGGTGTCGTTCCTCGCGGGCCCGGACGCGTCGTTCGTCACGGGCCAGACCATCGAAGTCAACGGAGGGTGGGTGATGGCATGACGCCGGACCGCAGGCGGCTGGCCGAGCTGACCGGGGACCTGAGCGCGGCCGGCGGCGTCCGGCTGGTGACGCTCGGGGACGGGGTCGAGCGGGGCATCAGGACGCTGGAGTTCCGCACCGGCTCGGGGCTGGCGTTCGACGTGCTGGTGGACAGGTGCATGGACATCGGGCACGCCGAGCACGCCGGGCGCTCGTTCGGCTGGCGCTCCCCCACCGGCTTCCGCCACCCCGGCCTGCACGAGAACGCCGACGAGGACGGGCTGTCCTGGCTGCGTTCGTTCTCCGGGCTCATCGTCACGGCCGGGCTCGACCACACCCTGTTCGGGGGCGAGGTGGCCGCGGACACCTACCACTACCCGCCCCGGCAGTCCGTGCGGCACGGGCTGCACGGCCGCGCGGGCAACATCCCGGCCCGGCTCACCGGGTACGGCGAGCGCTGGGACGGCGAGCGCTGCGTGCTGTGGGCCGAGGGAGAGGTGCGCCAGGCCGCGGTGTTCGCCGAGAACCTGCGCCTGGTCCGCCGGATCGAGGCCGATCTGGGCGGCGACGAGATCAGGCTCGTCGACACCGTCACCAACGCCGGGTTCGAGCCGGCGCCGCACATGTTCCTCTACCACATCAACCTGGGCTGGCCGCTGCTCGACGAGGGTGCCAGGCTGGAGGCCGACATCCGCGAGACGCTCTGGCAGAGCGACAGCGTGGCCGAGCAGAAGGCCGACCACGTGACCTTCCCCGGGCCGGTGCCGGGGTTCGTGGAGCAGGTGTACGAGCACGCGCTCAACCCCGGCGCGGACGGGCTGCACCGGGTCGCGGTGGCCAACGAGCGGCTCGGGATGAAGGTCACCGTGGAGTGGCGGGCGGAGGAGTTCCCGTACTTCTTCGAGTGGCTGAACCTGCGCTCGGGCAACTACGCGGTCGGCCTGGAGCCGTCCACCCACCACGTGTCGGGCGACGCGGCGGCGCGGGAGGACGGCAGCATGATCTGGCTGGGCCCGCAGGAGTCGCGGACGTACCGGACGACCTTCCGCGTCTCCTAGTGGAGCCGGTAAGCGCGGCGGGCCGTACCGGCGAAGACCTCGGCCCGCTCGCCTTCCGACAACCCGGCGCACAGGTCGTCCGCGGCCTGTGCGACCTGGTCGTACCCGGCCGCGAGCAGGCAGACCGGCCAGTCGGAGCCGAACATCACCCGCTCGGGCCCGAACGCCTCCAGGACGGTCTCGGCGTACGGCCGCAGGTCGGCCACCTGCCAGGACGCCCAGTCGGCCTCGGTGACCATGCCGGACAGCTTGCAGTAGACGTTGGGGCGGGCGGCCAGCTCCAGGATCCGGCTGCGCCACGGCTCCAGCTCGCCGGCGGCGATCGGCGGCTTGGACAGGTGGTCGAGCACGAACGTGAGCTCGGGCATGGCCGTCACGGTGTCGACGGCGGCGGGGAGCTGGTGCGGCAGCGTGAGCAGGTCGTACGCCAGCCCGGCGGCGGCCACCGCGGCAAGACCGCGGCGCACGTCGGGCCGGGTGAGCCAGTCGGGGTCCGGCTCGGACTGGACGCCGTGCCGCACGCCCACCAGCCCGGCAGGCAGGCCCGCCAGGATGTCGGCGGCGTCGGGCGCGGTCAGGTCGATCCAGCCCACGACGCCCGCGACCAGGTCGGACTCCGCGGCCAGCGCCAGGAACTCGCGCGTCTCGGCCAGATCGGGCAGTACCTGCACCAGCACGGTCGCGCTCACCCCGGCCGCCGCCGCGGGCCCGGCGAGGTCGTCGAGGGTGAACGTGCGCCGGACGGGCGCCATCGGCTCGGCGTCGAGCCAGCCGTGCGGGCGGGCGGCGAGGTCCCAGATGTGGTGGTGGGCGTCGATGCGGGTCATGGCTCAGTCCAACTCGGTCCAGAGGGCGTCAGGGATCGGGGTGGCGGCCAGGGCGAGGTCCTCGGCCACCTCCTCGGGGCTGCGGGCGCCGACCACGATGCCGGTCACGGCCGGGTGGCGCAACGGGAACTGCAGCGCGGCCGCCGCGAGCGGCACGTCGTGGGCGGCGCAGCGCTCGGCCAGGCCGCGGGCCCGCTTCAGCACGGGCTCGGGCGCCGGGGCGTAGTCGTAGTACGCGCCGGGCCCCGGGTCGGCCAGGATGCCGCCGTTGAACACCCCCGCCACCAGCACCCCGGTGCCGCGCTCGGCGCACAGCGGGAGCAGCTCGTCGGCCGCCGTGCGGTCGAGCAGGCTGTAGCGGCCGGCCACCATCACGCAGTCGACGTCGGTCTCCCGCACGAACTTGACCAGCATCTCGGCCTGCGTCATGCCGACGCCGATCGCCCGCACCCCGCCCTGCTCGCGCAGCCGCGCGAGCGCCGGGTAGGCGTGCCGCACGGCCTCCTCCCAGTGGTCGTCGGGGTCGTGGATGAGCAGGATGTCGAACGCGTCGAGCCCGGAGCGCTCGAGGCTTCCGGCGAGCGAGGCGTAGACGCCCTCCACGGTGTAGTCGCGCCTGGCGGGGTCGAGCAGCGCGCCGACCTTGCTGGACACCGTCGCCTCGGCGCGGTCGACGCCCGCGAGGAAGCTTCCCAGCCTCCGCTCGGCCAGGCCGGAGCCGTAGCGCGGGGCGGTGTCGAAGTAGCGGACGCCCGCGGACCAGGCGGCGTCGAGCGTGGCGGCGGCCTGCTCGTCACCGACCGCGGTGTAGAGCCCGGCCAGGGGCGCGGTGCCGAGACCGATCCGGGAAACGCCAACGCCGCTGCGCCCGAGCTTCTCCATGATCGGCAACCTAGCAGAGCTCCCATCTTTCGGCTAGATCTACGGGAGGTATGGACATCAGATGACTTTTTCGCGTAAAGATACATCCTACGTTCACCGCGCTTGTGGCGTCCCTGTGAGCGGCTGCTGAGCCGGACGGGTCGTACGCATCCATGCGCTCTTTCCTCCACCGTGTTCTGGAACAGGAGTGACGGTGTCCAACGACGGCTACACACGACGAGGCGTATTCAAGACCGGCTTAGGCGCCGCGGCCGGATCCCTGCTCGTGACCACCCCCGCGCACGCCTCCACGGCCGCCGGCCCGCTCGCGCTCTGGTACGACCGCCCGGCGGCGGCCTGGCTGGAGGCGCTGCCCGTCGGGTGCGGCAGGCTCGGCGCCATGGTCTTCGGCGGCGTGGCCACCGAGCGCCTGCAGCTCAACGAGGACAGCATCTGGGCCGGCGGGCCGCACGACTACGACAACCCCGAGGCCCTGGCCGCGCTCCCCGAGATCAGGCGGCTGGTCTGGGAGGACAAGTGGCAGGCCGCCCAGAACCTGGCGGACAAGAAGTTCCTCGGCAAGCCCAGCGAGCAGGCGCCGTACCAGGTGCTGGGCGACCTCACGCTGACGTTCCCCGGCGCCGCGGAGTTCACGGAGTACCGCCGCGAGCTGGACCTGACCCGGGCCGTCACCACGGTCACGTACGTGCGCGACGGCGTGCGCCACACGCGCGAGGTCTTCGCCAGCAACCCCGACCAGGTCATCGTCGTACGCCACACGGCCGACAAGCCTGGCGCGGTGACGTTCCAGGCGGCCTTCACCAGCCCGCAGGCGTCCTCCAGCTCCTCCGCCGGCCGCGACTCCATCGCCCTGGACGGGGTCAGCACCGACACGCAGGGCCTCAAGGGCGAGGTCCGCTTCCGCGCCCTGGCCAGGGCGCAGGCCCACGGCGGCGCGGTCCGCACCGACGGCGGCACGCTGATCGTCGAGGGGGCGGACGAGGTCACGCTGCTGATCTCAATGGGCTCCAGCTACCGCAGCTACAAGGACGTCGGCGGCGACCCCGCCGAGGTGGCGGGCCGGCATCTCACGCGTGCGTGCGGGCAGCCGTACGAGGTGCTGAAGCGCAAGCACGTACGGGACTACCAGCGGCTCTTCGGGCGGCTCGAGATCGACCTGGGCACCTCGGAGGCCGCCGCGCTCCCCACCGACCAGCGGATCGCGCGCAAGCAGCTCGACACCGACCCCGGGCTGGCCGCCCTGTACTACCAGTTCGGCCGCTACCTGCTGATCTCCTCCTCCCGCTCGCCCGGCTACGCCGCCAACCTGCAGGGCATCTGGAACGACTCGCTCACGCCCGCGTGGGAGTCGAAGTACACGATCAACATCAACTGCGAGATGAACTACTGGCCCGCCGCGCCCGCGAACCTGGTCGAGTGCATGGACCCGCTGTTCGACCTGATCAAGGATCTGGCGGAGACGGGGGCCAGGACCGCCGCGACGCACTACGGCGCGAAGGGCTGGGTGGCGCACCACAACACCGACGGCTGGCGCGGCACGGCGCCCGTGGACTTCGCGTTCTACGGCGTGTGGCCCAGCGGCGGGGCGTGGCTGTGCCTGATGCTCTGGGAGCACTACCTCTACACGGGGGACGAGCGGCGCCTGCGCGAGCACTTCCCGCTGATCAAGGGCTCGGTGGAGTTCTTCCTGGACACGCTGCAGACCGATCCCCGGAGCGGCTACCTGGTGACGAACCCGTCGCACTCCCCTGAGGTCGGGCACCACGAGGACGGCGGGGAGAACGTCAGCATCTGCGCGGGGCCCACGATGGACATGCAGATCCTGCGTGACCTGTTCGGGGCCTTCTCGGAGGCGTCGGAGGTCCTGGGGGTCGAGGCGGAGATGCGGGCCAAGGCCGCGGACGCCCGGTCGCGGCTCGTGCCCAACCAGATCGGCCACCTGGGGCAGATCCAGGAGTGGCAGGAGGACTACCGGGGGGACGCGGCGCTCTCGCGCAGCCGCCACATCTCGCACCTGTGGGGGCTCTTCCCCGGTCACCAGATCGACCCCCGCCTGTCGCCCGACCTGGCCGCCGCCGCCCGGCGCACCCTGGAGCTGCGCGGCGAGGCGGGGGCCGGGTGGTCGCTCGCCTGGAAGATCAACTTCTGGGCGCGGCTGCTGGATGCTCCCGAGGCGTACAAGCGGCTGTCGAACCTGCTGCTGCCTGCCCGTACGGCGCCGAACATGTTCGACCTGCATCCGCCGTTCCAGATCGACGGCAACTTCGGCGGGACGTCGGGGATCACGGAGATGCTGCTGCAGAGCCACGGGGACCAGGTGCACCTGTTGCCCGCCCTGCCCGCCGCCTGGCCGGCCGGGTCGGTCCGGGGCTTCCGGGCGCGGGGCGGCTTCGAGGTGGACCTGTCGTGGAGCGCGGGTGCGCTGACCCGGGGGCGGATCCGCTCGGACCTGGGCCGCAAACTCACCCTCCGGACGGCGGCGCCGGTGACGGTCACCTCCCACGGACGCCCGGTCACCGTTTCCCGCCCCGAGCCGAACGTCGTCGTCCTCGACACCCGCCGGAACACCACCTACGACCTCACCCCATCCCCCTGAGCCCCCGCCCCCGTCCGCGCCCCCTCCGGCGGGGCGTCTGCGCCCGGGCGCGCCCATGACACGCACGCGGCGCGCTCAGCCGGGCGCCGGGCTCCACCGCGCCACATCCCACCGACGCGGCGTCGCTCAGATGGTGTCCATTGGGGTGGTCAGGGATGTGCGGGCCCGGGGGCGGGTGCGGGAGGCTTCGCCGCGGGCGTGGGCGGCGAAGAGGCGGGCCGCCTCGTCCGGGTCGCCCGACGCCAGGGCCGCCACCAGGTCGTCGTGGTGGCCCGCCATCGCCGTCCAGTCCCCGTCGTACAGCGGGTTGCCCACCACGTGCAGGCTCCACAGGTTCGACTCGATGGTCCGCCACAACCGCAGCAGGAACGAGTTGCCGCACGCCGCACAGACCCGCCGGTGGAAGACCAGGTCGGCGTCGCGGAAGGCGCCGATGTCCCCGTCCTGGGCCGCCTGCCGCATGGCCAGCACGTCGGCCGAGAGCTCCCTGAGCGTGTCGGCCTGGATGCGGACGGCGGCGCCCCGTGCGGCATACTCCTCCAGCAGCACCCTGATGTCGCGGACCTCCC
Source organism: Nonomuraea sp. NPDC050451 (assembly GCF_044458585.1). Taxonomy (NCBI): domain Bacteria; kingdom Bacillati; phylum Actinomycetota; class Actinomycetes; order Streptosporangiales; family Streptosporangiaceae; genus Nonomuraea; species Nonomuraea sp. NPDC050451. The sequence continues at coordinate 163,710 of NZ_JBITHZ010000023.1, read as the reverse complement.
GGGCCTGCTCGTCCGAGATCTCCGCGACGTAGCTCCCCCGGTTGGGATAGGAGATGACCAGCCCCTCGTGCGCCAACCGCTTGATCGCCTCCCGGGCCGGGGCCTGGCTGGTGCCGACCCGGCGGGCGATCTCCGCCTCCACCAGCCGCTGCCCCGCCACCAGCTCCCCCGAGACGATCCACCCGCGCAGCAGCGCGTAGACGCGGTCGGACAGGAGCTCCCTGGGCAGCAGCCGGGCGGCGGGCGGCGCGATCTGCTGCTCCTGCCAGATGCGGGCCACCGTCGACTGCGACAGCCCGAGCTGGCGCGCCATCGTACGGGTCGAGGGCACGGCCGGCCCGTCGGCCGCGGCGGCGATCACGCGCTCGGCCTCCTGCCGCTCCGCGCTGCGCGGGCGGCCGGGCCGCGGCGCGTCCGCCAGTCCGTCGAGCCCGCGCTCCACGAAGCGGGCCCGCCATTTGGCCACCGTCGCCGTGCTCACATCGAGCCGGTCGGCGATCTCCTTGCGCGGCAGCCCGTCCGCGCAGGCGAGCACGATCCGGCTGCGCAACCCCAGCCCCCCGGAGGCCCCTTCGGCCCACTCGCGCAGAGCGGTGCGCTCTTCCTCGCCCAGCACCAGCCGCTTGTCGTCATCGCGTCCAGCCACGGCCCCACCTTAACGTATTTATGACTCAGTCACTCACTGGAAACTTATTTGTAGCTCCACATAGCCCCTTGACGAGGCCATGTGACCAACGTATTAAATAATCGCTAATCGAGTATCGACCCATTAAAAGGCGTCGCAGATCTCGCCCCCTTGGAGGTGCGATGCGTTCCCCCCATCCATTCCTCGCCCCCACAGCCCTCAGCTGCCTGCTCCTGCTCACCGGCTGTGGCGGGGGCGGCTTCGCCGGCGACTCGCAGGCCAAGCAGGGCGAGGGCGGCCAGATCACGGTGCGAATGCTGGTCAACATCACACCCAACCTCACCCAGGCGTACTGGGACGGCCTGGTCAAGCCGTTCGAGCAGGCCAACCCCGGCATCGACGTCAAGGTCGAGGCACCGACCGGCAAGGGCGTGGCCGACACGCTGCCGCAGCAGCTCGCGGCGGGCAACGCGCCCGACGTGGTCGAGACGCTGACGGTGGACGAGACGCTCTCCAAGCAGATGCTCGACCTGACCGACCAGCCGTGGGCGAAGGACACGCCGCTGGCCAAGGAGGCGAGCCTGGGCGGCAAGATCTACACGGTCGGCGTCGGCGTGCAGGCGCAGTCGCTGGTCTTCTACAACAAGAGCGCGTTCGACAAGGCCGGGATCGACAAGCCGCCGACCACGCTCGACGAGTTCGACGCCGCGATGGGCAAGCTCAAGTCGGCCGGGTGGCTGCCGCTGCAGACCGGTGGCGAGTTCCTCACCGGGCTCCAGCTGCTGCAGTTCTCCGGCCCGTCGCGCGCCCAGCTCCACCCCACCTGGCAGCAGGACGTCAAGGCGGGCAAGCTCAAGGCCGGCGAGTCGCTGCTGCCCTACCTGGAGCGCTACCGCACCTGGATCGACAAGGGGTACGTCGACAAGAACGCCCTGGGCACGAAGTACGCCGACGCCGAGACCGCGTTCCTGTCCGGCAAGGCCGCCATGTACGTGATGGGCAGCTGGTTCACCGCCGCCGAGGCCAAGTCCAAGAAGGACTTCGAGGTCGGCGTCTTCCCCGCCCCGGTCGACAAGGGCCAGGCGTACCCGGGCCCGCAGGGCGCCACGATGGCGGCCCCGTACATGATCCTCAAGTCCACCCCGAGCAAGGACGCGGCGCTCAAGCTCGTGCAGTGGCTCGTCACCGACCAGGCGGCGGTCAAGAGCCAGCTCAAGCAGGACGGCAACTTCCGCGCCGGCGTGGAGCGCGAGTTCACCCCGCTGGAGAAGCAGGTGCAGGAGATCCTCGACGGCGCCCCCTCCGGCGTCCCGCAGGGCGAGGGGTACGGCGACGCGACCCTCCCCAAGGGCTTCAACGCCGCGTGGAACACCGAGGTGCAGGGCCTGTACGTGGGCAAGTCACCCAAGGAAGTGGCCGAGGGCGTGGACCGGTGGCTGGCCGGCCGCAAATGACGCTCACCCGGGAAGCGCCCCCAGCCATCCCCGAAGCTCCCGCCCTTCCGAAAAGAAGGCGCGGCGACGGGTGGGCCAACACGATCATGGTCGCCCCCGCCACCGTCCTCTACACCGTGATGCTGATCGTCCCGGTCGGCCTGGCGCTCTACCTGAGCCTCACTGACTGGGACGGCTTCAGCGCCGACCCCGCCTTCGTCGGCGCCGCCAACTACCTCGACCTCCTCGACGACCCCGAGCTGCGCCGCGCCGCACTCGTCACCCTGCTGGTCGCCGCCGCGGGCACGGCCGGGCTCAACCTGCTCGGCCTCGGCTTCGCCCTCCTGGTGAACGGGGCCTCGAAGGCGAACACGTTCTTCCGGATCGTCCTGTTCTATCCGCACGTGCTCAGCGCCCTCGTGGTCGGCTTCCTCTGGTCGGCGATCCTCGGCACCAACGGCGCGGTCAACAACCTGGTGACGAAGTGGGGCGGCGAGGTGCTGCCGTTCCTGTCGGACCCGGCGTGGGCCACGGTCACCATGATCGGGGTGCTGGTGTGGGCCGGGTTCGGGGTCAACGTGGTGCTCTACCTGGCGGGGCTGCAGGCCGTGCCGCACTCCCTGATCGAGGCGGCGCGCATCGACGGCGCGACGCGCTGGCAGGTGTTCAGGAACGTGACGTTCCCGGCGCTCGGCCCGTCCGTGACGGTCAACATCGTGCTGTCGCTGGTGACGCTGCTCAAGACGTACGACCTGGTGGTGTCGCTGACGGCGGGCGGCCCGGCCGGGCAGACGCAGACCGTCGCCTACCTCATCCTGTGGAACTCCTTCCACGACGCCCGCCTCGGCTTCGGCTCCGCGCAGTCGGTGCTGCTCATGCTGGTGACGGCGGCGCTGGCGTTCGTCGTGACCAGGCTGCGCAGGCGCGGCGAACTGGCGGTGCACCAGTGAGAAGGACCTTCCTCTGGGCGACCGTCGCCTTCATGCTCATCCCCCTGTACGTGCTGACCGTCAACGCGTTCAAGGGCCAGCAGGACATCCTGGCCGACCCGTTCGGCCTGGGGAGCCTCACGCTGGAGCCGCTGGGCAGGGCACTGACGAACCCGCAGTTCAACGTGTTCAAGGGGTACGCGGTCACGCTGCTGTTCGTGGTGGCGGTCAACGTGCTGTCGGTGGTGCTGGCCGCGCCCGCCGCCTACGTGATCGCGCGCAGCCCGAAGCGCCGCTTCCGGGTGCTGATGCTGTTCTTCCTGGCCGGGACGTTCATCCCGGGCCAGGTGCTGGTCATCCCCGTCGTGTACGTGCTCAAGACCCTCGGCCTGATGGGCACCATCCGGGGGTTCGTGCTGTTCGAGACCGTGTTAACGCTACCGTTCTCGATCTTCCTGTACGCCGGCTACATCGCCACCATCCCGGCCGTCCTCGACCAGGCGGCGGCCGTGGACGGGGCGAGCAGGCTGCGTACGTTCTGGCAGATCGTCTTCCCGCTGATGAGGCCCGCGGTCGCCACGATGGTCATCCTCAACACCTTCTCGGTGTGGAACGACTTCGTGAACCCGCAGATCATCCTGGGCCCCGGCAGCGGCCTCTACACCGTGACCACCGGCGTCTACGCGGCCGTCAGCCAGTACTCCACCGACTACACGGTGGTCTTCCCGACGCTGCTGCTGGCCATAGCCCCGCTGCTGGTCTTCTTCGTCTTCATGCAACGGCACATCATCAGCGGCCTGACCGCCGGAGCAACGAAAGGGTGAAGATGCGGACAGTATCTCCGGGACCCGCGAACGGTCCCTCTGTCACGGCGACCGTCCCGCTCGGCGTGCCACCGGTCTGGGCGGTGCTCGAGCGCAGGCTGTTCGACGCCCTCGACGAGGCCTGGCGGGCCTTCGCCGCCCGCTATTGCGGCCCCGATGGGCGGCTCGTCTACCACGGGCCGGCCGCGGACCGGGACGGCGCCGACGACTTCTACGAGGCGTTCTTCAACTGGCCCACGCTCTACCAGCTGGGCGGGGCCGACGACCTGCTGGACGCCTCCAAGCACCACTGGGAGGGCGTGACCGCGCAGCTCACGGAGCTGGGCTACCTGGTGGACGAGTTCGAGCGCGGCTATGACTGGTTCCACCAGGGCGAGTCGCTGCTGCTGTTCTACGGCATCTGCGCCGCCGACCCGCGCGACGAGCGCTTCCGCGAGCGCGCCCGCCGCTTCGCCGACCTCTACCTGCCCGGCTCGGCCAACTACGACGCCGAGCACGACATCATCCGCGCCCCGCACAACGGCGCCGGCGGCCCCCGCTACGGCCTGCAGTGGGAGTGGGCCTCCTACCACACGGACCTGGTCAGCATGCGGCCGTACGGCCTGCCGCTGCGTGACCTGCCGGGCATCGCCGAGTGGGAGGACCTGGGCGACCCGAGCAACGCCGCCCGCATGGGCGCCGCCATGAACGAGCGCCTCGGCCGCGGCGACGTGGCCGTCAACCTGGCCGCGACCAGCCTGGCCGTCAACGCCTGGCTGTACGACGGCGACGACCGCTACCGCGACTGGGCCCTGCGCTACATCGGCGCCTGGGAGCGCCGGGCCGCGGCCAACGGCGGGATCCTGCCCGACAACGTGGGCCCGTCCGGCGAGGTCGGCGAGCTGCACGGCGGCCGCTGGTACGGCGGCAACTACGGCTGGCAGTGGCCGCACGGCCTCTACAGCGTCGGCGCCGCCGCCGCGATCGCCGCCGTCAACGCCCACCTGCTGACCGGCGACGAGGCGGCGCTCGCCATCGGCCGCGACCCCCTGGAGATCGTGTACGACAAGGCCGTCCAGGCCGGCGTGACCGAGACGGAGATGAGCATCAGCGACCGCTGGCTGGCCGAGCTGGGCGACGAGGCCGGCAAGCCCACCATGCTGGTGCCGAACCGGCACGACGACCGGGGCTGGTTCGACTTCCAGCCGCCGCAGCTCGGCCTGCCCGTCTGGCTCTGGCACGCCTCCCTCGCAGGAGGCGATACCGAGCGGCTCGACCGGCTGAGAGCCGCCTCCGGCTACGACTGGGCCACGGTGCGCCCGTTCAGGAACAAGGAGGAGGCCGGGCACGAGGCGCCCTGGCTGGAGTTCCTGCGCGGCGCCAACCCCGGCTTCCCCGAGGCCATGCTGTCCACCGCGCTGGGGCAGGTGCAGCGCCGCATGGCGCTCATCGACGCCGACCGCGCGGACCTGTCCGCCATCCACGTGCACCACTGGCAGCGGCTCAACCCCGTGCTCACCGAGGCGCTGCTGCAGCTCGTCACCGGCACCCCGCAGGTGCTCTACAACGGCGGGCTGCTGCCCACCCGGCTGGCCTACTTCGACGCCGACCGCCACCGGCCGGGGCTGCCCCGGGACGTGGCCGCGCTGGTCGACTCGGTACGCCCTGACGGCACCCGCGTCGAGCTGGTCAACCTCGGCCTCACCCACACCCGCAGGGTCGTGGTCCAGGCGGGCGCGTTCGGCGAGCACCGCATCGACCGCGCGGTCGTCACCCGGACGGACGAGGGCTACCCGGGTGACCCGCGCGCCTACACCACTCCCCCGATCACCGAGACCGAGCGGGAGGTGACGGTGGACGGGCCGCGCCTCCTCGTCGAGCTGCCGCCCGGCCGCCGCATCCGGCTCGACCTGCACACGACCGCGCGCGTCCGCACGCCGTCACACCAGCACTACTGAGGAGTTACATGGACGACGCCATCTGGGATCTGCCTGTTCGCGGGCAGCTGCCCGCCGGACCCGATCCCGTCCTCGTGGAAGGGTTGAAGCGGATCAGCTCGGCCACCGCCTGCGCCAAGCTGCACGCCCAGGGCATCCGGCGGACCTTCATCGAGGGACCGCGTCCCATCGCCCAGGGGCTGAAGATCGCCGGGCGGGTCCGCACGCTGCAGTTCATGCCGCAGCGCGAGGACATCGCCTCCGGGCTCGGCCAGGAGTACGTCGAGCGGCACACCGCGCTGTGGGCCGTGCTGGAGACGATCGAGCCCGGCGACGTGCTGCTCGTGCAGGCGTACGGCAGCGCCTACACCGGTTGCTTCGGCGACATGCTGGTGCGCTACTTCAAGCGCAAGGGCGGCGCGGGCATCGTCGTGGACGGCCGGATCCGGGACCTGCCCCGGGTGAGCGGCATCGGGCTGCCGCTCTGGACGACGGGCGCGACCCCTCATTACGCCTCGCAGGCGGAGCTGTTCCCGTGGGCCTACGACGTGCCGATCGCCGTGGGCGGGGCGCTCGCGCTGCCCGGCGACCTGTGCGTGGCCGACGACGACGGCGCCGTGGTCGTGCCGCGCAGGCGCGCCGCGTCGGTGCTCGAGGCCGCCGCCGACCACGAGCAGTGGGAGCGCTACAGCCGCGCCCGCATCGAGGAGGGCGGGGCGCTTTCTGACTACTACCCACTCACCCCCGAGACCCGCGCCGAGTACGAGCGGTGGCGGGAAGTTAAGGAGAGCCAGTGATCCTCAGGTCCCTGGGCGCGGTCGTCTTACTCCTGGGCGGGCTGACGACCCCGACCCCGGCGGCTGCCGCCAAGACGTGCGACTATTTCGTCTCCCCCTCAGGCGGCGACCGCGGCGACGGCAGCGCCCAGCGCCCGTGGAAGTCCATCGAACAGGCCCGCGACCAGCTCCGGGCCAAGAAGAAGTACCACCAGAACTGCGACATCGTGGTCAACCTCAAGACCGGTGACTACGTGGTCGACAAGACGATCACCTTCACCGAGGCCGACTCCGGCGAGAACGGCCACAAGATCATCTACCGCAGCGCCGATGGCCCGGGCAAGGCCAGGCTGCTCGGGGCCAGGCCGCTGACCGGCTGGCAGAAGTACGACGACAACATCTACAAGACCAAGGTCGACCGGAACTTCTACACGCTCTTCGAGGACGGCAAGCGCGCCACCACCGCCCGCTTCCCCAACAGGACCAGCGACGACCTCTGGTCGCCGTACCTGTTCTCGGTGCTGCCCGAGGCGGAGTACCAGGCCGTGCACAACTGGCTCTTCTTCGACGCCAAGGACGTCCCGAAGGAGTGGGACGCCGACTTCGACAAGAACTCCCAGATGGTCGTCTGGTCGGGCGGGTCGTGGAGCTGGTTCACCGACACCGTGCCGCTCGGCGGGGCCGACTTCCGCAAGAACTTCTTCACGCTCAACTACGACGCCCGCTTCAGCCTCGTCAACAGCCGCAGCGGCTCGCGCTACTTCCTGCAGAACACGCTGCGCTTCCTCGACCAGCCGGGCGAGTACTACTTCGACTTCGCCAACAGCGAGGTCTACTACTGGCCGAAGGGCTCGATCGACAAGGTCGTGGCGCCCACCGTCAAGACGCTCATCTCGCTGGCCGGGTCCTCGCCCGAGCGGCGGGTGCAGAACCTCGTCTTCGACGGGCTGGCGCTGCAGTACTCCGACTTCGTCGACTGGTACCGCTACGGGTGGAACGGCCCCGGCGACTCGGGCTACGAGCACAAGTACCCGATCTACGACCGGCAGATCGAGATGCCGCGCAACCGGTTCGGCATGATCACCGTGACGAACTCCCGCGACATCGACCTGACCAGGCTGCACCTGTCCGACAGCGGCTACACGGGCGTCTTCCTGCTCTTCGCCAACGAGCGCGTCAAGGTGACGGACAGCCTGCTGGACAACATCGGCGGCGACGGCATCAAGGTGGAGGGCGGCTATCCCGGCGAGGGCGACATCACCGGGCACCACACGTTCGCCAACAACTACATCTACCACGTCGGTGAGCTGGTGCCCGGCGACGCGGCCGGCATCGAGCTGATGAACACCGGCAACAACCAGGTCAGCAACATCGTGGTCAAGCACAGCGCCCGCTACGGCATCAGCCTGGAGGTCCGCCCCGAGATCAAGAACGAGGACAACTACGCCCGCAACAACAGGTTCTCCTACATCCGCCTGGAGGAGACCGGCCTCGACAGCGGCGACATGGGCGCCTTCTACACCTACGGCGTGCACAACGTCGAACCGCACCCGATCGACAACCACGTCTCGCAGATGGTGATCGGCGACGTCCTCAACGACCCGGCCGGGCAGATGCCGGACTCCGGCACGCGCGGCGTCCACATGGACGCGGGCGGCTGCGGGTTCTCGATCGAGAACGTCGAGGTGGGCAAGGTCAGCGACGACAAGTACCAGGCCTACAAGTGCAACGACGTCAAGAACGCCAACTGGGCGGACGGCTTCGACACCTCGAAGATGGAGTACGACAAGATCGGTGTGACGAGCGCGTTCCCGTACCCGATCCCCAGCTAGACGCGGTCGCGAGGGTCCGGCCCGGCCGGGCCCTCGCCCCGGGCCTCCGAGCAGCCTGTGTCCCGCGTGCCGTCGCGCGGGCGTCGCACCCCCTGGAGCGCACGCATCATGGACGACCTCTCCCGCCGTGGCTTCCTCTTCACCGCGACCCTCGCCGTCACCCTCCCCTCCGGCTCGCCCGTCTCCGCCGCCGGTCCCCCGGGGGCCGGGTGGTTCGCGCGGCCGCGCCGGGCCGTGCGGCCGATGGTGCGCTGGTGGTGGCCCGACGCCCACGTCGATCCCGCCGAGATCCGGCGGGAGGTGGACGAGCTCGCGGACGCCGGGTTCGGCGGGGCGGAGATCGCGGCGGTGCACCACAGCATCCGCGACAAGTCCCTGCTGGACCCGGCCGGGCACGGCTGGGGCACCCCCGCCTGGAACGCCGCCGTCGAGGCCGCGCTCGACCAGGCGGCCCGGCGCGGGCTGACCATCGACCTCACCATCGGCCCCTCGTGGCCGGCCGCCGTCCCCACGATCACGCCCGAGCACCCGGCCGCGGTCAAGGAGCTGGCGCACGGCTCGGTCACCGTGGCCGGGGGCGCCACGTACGCGGGCGAGGTGCCGCCGCCCGCCGTCGCCGGGCATCCCGCGCACACGCTGCTGCTGGTCCAGGCGGCCCGGCTCGACCCCGCGAACTCCACCCGCAAGGAGACCGGCCTCGATCCCGGCTCGGTGGTACGGGTGCCCGTGAGCGACGGGCGCGTCGACTGGACGGCGCCCGCCGGGGGCGAGTGGGTGCTGATCGCGTACTGGGAGCGGGGCTCGGGCCAGCGCCCCGAGTCCGGCCCGCACACCGTGCCCGAGGCGTACGTGGTGGACCACTTCAGCCGGGCGGGCACCAGGGCGCTGATCGACTACTGGGAGTCCACGCTGCTCACGCCCACCGTGCGCAGGCTGCTGAAGCGGGCGGGCGGTGCGCTGTTCGAGGACTCCATCGAGATCGAGAGCGACGCGCTGCCGTGGACGCCGGGGCTGCTCGCGGAGTTCGAGCGGCGGCGGGGGTACTCCCTGGCGCCGTTCCTGCCGGTGGTGGTGCTGGCGGAGGAGGATCCGGTCTTCGCGTACGACGCCGTGCTGACCAGGCATGCCCGTAAGGACTACTGGGACACGGTGTCCGAGCTGTTCAACGAGCACCACTTCGGGATGCTGCGCGACTGGGCGCATTCGATCGGCCTCGAGCTGCGGGCGCAGCCGTACGGGCTGCAGACCGATGCCATCGCCGCCGCGGCAATCCTCGACGTGGCCGAAGGTGAGTCGCTCGGTTTCAAGAACCTCGACGACTACCGCTGCCTGGCCGCTGGCAGGGACCTGGCGGGGCGCGAGGTGCTGTCGTGCGAGGCGGGGGCGTACGCGGGCGGGGCGTACACCACGACCTGGACGAAGCTGCTGCGTACGATGGGGGGCGCGTACGCGGCGGGGCTCAACCAGACCGTTCTGCACGGCTTCTCCTACGCCACGGCGCCGGGCGCGGCCTGGCCCGGGTTCGCCGCCTTCACCCCCTACTCAGGGACGGCCGGCTACGCCGAGTCCTGGGGGCCCCGCCAGCCTACGTGGCGGCACATCACCGATATTTCCGGATATTTCGCTCGCGTTCACCTGGTCCTGCGGGAGGGCGTTCCGCGCGCGGACGTGGCGGTGCTGCGGCAGACCGGCTACACCAAGACCGGCATCGGCGCCGGCTGGTTCACCGCGAGCGGCGTCCCCACCGGGTGGACCCACCAGTTCGTCAGCGCACCCCTGCTCGACCTGCCGTCCGCCCGCGTCTCGGGCCGCCGGCTGGCGCCTTCCGGGCCTGCCTACAAGGCGCTTTTCGTGGAGGGCGACCGCTTCTACGCCTCCGAGTGCACGATGACGGTCGCGGTGGCGCGGCGGCTGCTGTCGTACGCGCGGGCCGGGCTGCCCGTCGTGCTCCTCGGCGCGTGGCGGTCGGCCTCGGTGCCGGGGGTGGCCCAGGAGGGGGAGAACGAGCGGCTTCGAGCGGTTCTGACCGACCTGCTGGCCGAGCCGTCCGTCCGGCTCATCGCCGACCAGGCGGAGGTCCCGGGCGCGCTCGCCGCCCTCGGCGTGCGGCCCGACATCCGGTACGCCACCGCGTCCACACTGCTGGCGGCCCGCCGGGTGGCCGGCGAGGTGGACTACTACTACCTGTGCAACGGCAAGCACACCGAGAACCCGAAGCCACCGGTCGCGCCCATCGACCACGACGTCACGCTGGCACGCACGGCGCGGGACGGCGTCCCGTACCTCCTGGACCCGTGGACCGGCCGCGCCGAACGGCTGGCGCTCTATGCGGCGGACGCCGACGGGATCCGGCTGCGGGTGAAGCTACGGCCGGGCGAGTCGAAGGTGCTGGCCATCGGCCGCCCCGGCCTCTTCGGCACCGAACCGGTCAAGGGACCTCACGCCGTGTCGACGGACGCCGACCTGGTGAGGTACGACAAGGGCACGCTGGTGGTGCGCGCCTCCCGCGCCGGCACCTACACGACCACCCTGTCCGACGGCCGCACCGTCACCACCGTGATCGGCCCGGTCCCCGAGCCGGTGGCCCTGTCGTCATGGCGGCTGGAGGTCGCCGACTGGCGCCCGGACGGCACGACCACGCACCGGCTGACCCTCGACCACCTGACCCCCTGGTCGGACATCCCCGACCTGGCCGACACATCCGGCATCGGCCTCTACACCACCGACGTACAGCTGGAGGGCGGGGCCTACCTGGAACTCGGCGCGGTCACCGACACCTGCCGCGTACTCGCCGACGGCCGCCCCCTGGACCCCGTGAACCAGCTCAACCCGGTCATGGACCTCGGCCGGGGCGTCCGCACCCTGCAGGTGGAAGTGGCCACCCCCCTCGGCAACCGCCTCAGAGTGACGGACCCGCCGATCTACGGCGGCCTGACCCGCCAGCCCTACGGCCTCCTCGGCCCGGCCCGCCTCATCCCTTACGGCGAGGCCCGCCTTCGGATCAGGGGGTAGACGAGGGCTCGGGGGTGCCGTCGGGCCACAGGCAGGTGGAGGTGGAGCCCAGCGTGAGCACATCACCCTCCGTCCAACCGATGGTGATGAAGAAGTCGTCGGGCCGGGAGCGCCCATAGAGTTGCAGGCCGTTGTCGGACTGGGCCTCGATGGAGTGGCCTTGGCTTTGCCAGTACGCCTTCACCTGGGCGATCACCTCCTTGAGCGAGTCCTTGGGCAGGCCGCGCAGATAGTAAGTGCGGTTGATGATGAGCCGATCTTCGGAGCCTCCGTCGAGCGGGTCCAAGCAGAGGCTGTCGTTGAGGCTGGGCTGGTGCAGCTCCAGTTCGGGCTTGGGACGCATGATGGCGACGGTCCCGTTGATGAGCTGCTCAATGCGAGCCAGTGCCTGAGCCTTGGTGATCGTCGGCTTGTCGGCCGATGCGTTCATCGCTCCTCCTAGAGCTCCGCCGGGCGCGCACCCGGCGACGAGAACCGCGGCTGCGATGACCAACCTGACGGAGCGGAACATCTAGTCTCCTGGCGGGGTAGGCGAGGGCTGCGGAGCGGGCGACGGTGGGGACACGGGTTCCGGAGAAGGGCGGGCCGGAGGTGGCGACGGCGTCGGCAAGGGCGTCGGAGTCGGCACCTGCTTCGGCGTCGGCAGCTTCGTCACTTGGTCATACCGACCAGCGATGATGAATCCCATGTTCCTCAGCGAGACCGACTCATCGTTCCAGTAATCGGAGTGTGTCCCGATGTCGTACCCGGTGAAACTCAGGAAGCCCGAAACCGGCGTGGGGCTGACAACAAAGCGGTTGGCGCCGAAGGCGATGTTGCTGGGGTCGGTGCCGAAGGGGCCGGGGCCGTTCGGGAAGGCGGGTTGCAGGGCGCCCGAGACCGGGTCCCGCCCGCCGCTCACCGGAAGATGCCCCAGGTCGGCCACCGGGTCCTGTGGCGACTCCCCCACCCACACCTGCTTGACCCCCAGATCGCTCGCCTGCATCGCCATCGTCCCCGGACTGCCCACGAGGATGAGCTGATCGGCGAACGCCCCCTTCCGCGTCTGGGCGGCGATGCCGGTTACCACGCTGCCGTAGCTGTGGCCGAGAACGGTGAACCGTGGGGTGCCGGCCGCCTGGTGCGTGGCGTGCAGGCCGTCCAGGAAACTGGCCAGCGGGCCGGCTCCCGCCTGGGCGAGATGGGATGAGGCCACGGAGGTGTCCGCCCGGAGAATCCCGGCGTCGAGTTGGGGGGCCGTGTAGCCGAGCCAGAGGATCGAGGCGGTCTTCGTACGGGGGGCCGAACGGCTCGCCTGGTCCCAGAGGGTTCCGGCGCGGGCCACGTCTGCGCCGATCCCCTCCAGAGTGCTGCCCGTGCCCGGCACGGAGGTGACCACCGAGTCGGCCTTGTCGGGGTCGCCGAAGGAGATGGCGGTCTTGCCGAGCCCGCCCAGTTCGAGGGCGAGCAGGAAGGCGGGCGGGCGGCCGTTGACCCCGCCCAGGGCCAGGCTCTTGGTGACGGCTTCGATCTGCCGCTGCTGCTTGTCCAGCTCTTCGATCTCGCGGCGCGTGGTCATCCGCCGCCACGCGTCCGCCACGATGATCCCCTTCGCCAGGGACTCGTCCAGGGCCCGGAGCTCCGCCAGCCGCTTGGCGACGGCGTCCTTCCGCATGGCCAGGTAGGCGCGGTTCGCGTGGTCGCGGGTGGCGGCGGGCACGCCGTTGAGCGAGCCGACCAGTTGCGGCGCGGCGTCGACGATCCGTCGGCGGGCGGCCGGGTCGAGCAGCTGCCACCAGGCGCTGACCCGGGCGGCGAGGGTCGGGTCCTTGCCGGTGTTCTGCGTCGCCACCAGCTTCTCCAGCGCCGAGGTGTCGCCGGCCGCGGCGGCGGACAGGACGTCGCCGATGGGCCCCGGGGCGGGGGCGGACCCGCCGAACAGCCCGAAGCCGAGCACGGCCGCGGTGGCAGCCTCTCCGCCGGGGCGACGCTGGAGCACGGTCAGCCGTCTGCGCAGGTCGACGACCTGTCCGGCGGCCCAGGCGCCCACGTTCCCGACCTGCTCGGCGGGCGCGGCGGTGCCACCCGCTGAACCCAGCGCCGCCGAGAGCAGGCCGCCTGCGGCGGGGAGTTCGTGCCCGGCGCGCTCCAGGTCCGCCACCAGGCGGGTCATCGCCTCCACGTCCATCCCGGCGTGGCCGCCGCGCGCGGACGGGGCGGCGGCGAGCGGGGTGGACAGCGACGGCGGGGCGGCGTGCCCGCCGAGGGCGCGGATACGGTCGGCGATCTGCGCGGCCGCGCTCTCGAAAGCACGCTGCAACCGGGCCCGCTGGTCACCCATGGCCTGCGTGAACGGGCCCGCGCCGCCGCCGACCCAGGCGTGTGCCGCCATGTAACGCATGCCGGAGTCGAGCGCGCCGACGTGATCGCCGGCCAGTCGCACCACCCGGGCCAGGGCCTCCTCCAACCCTGCGGTGTCACCTGCCACAACCTCGTACGGTGACACAGCCCTCACCGTACGGCGGCACGCCATAACCAGCCGTTATCGGCTGTGAGCGCTGAGTGGCCGGGCGCCGCCCACCCGCGGACCTGTATGGGGTGCTCCGGCCCATAAGCTGGTTTCGTGAATGCCGGAGTGAGACGCGAGTGGTGACGCGCAACGACGTGGCGCGGCTGGCGGGCACCTCGCCCGCCGTGGTCAGCTACGTGATCAACAACGGGCCCCGGCCGGTCTCGGAGTCGGCCCGGCAGCGTGTGCTGGACGCCATCAAGCAGCTCGGCTACCGCCCCAACGCGGTGGCCAGGTCGCTGCGCTCGCGGCGCTCGTGGACCATCGGGGTGATCGCCTCCGACAGCGCCGGCGGGAAGAGTCCCTTCTTCGGCCAGTTCACCCGGGCCTGCGAGGAGGTGGCCTGGCAGCGGGGCTACTCGGTGCTGTTCGGCAACTCCGCCGAGGATCCGGCGCGGGCGGAGGGCTATGTCATGCGGTTCCTGGAGCGGCAGGTCGACGGGCTCGTGCTGATGCGGGTGCCGGTCTCTGCCGATCAGGCCGAGGAGATGCGGGGACGCGTTCCGGTGGTCACCATCGACCACGCGGCGCCGCCGTTCTTCTCCCGGCTCGCGGTGGACGACGAGGAGGGCGGCTACCAGGCCACCAGGCACCTCCTGGAGCACGGCCACCGCCGCATCGGCTTCGTCGGCGGCCCGCTGGACATCACCCCCGTGCGGCTCAGGGCCGCGGGCTGGCGCCGCGCGCTCCAGGAGGCCGGTGCCGGGCTGACGGCGGACCTTGCCGAGGAGGGCGAGCTGGTCGAGGTGGGCGAGCTGAGCCTGGAGGGCGGCTACGAGGCCGCGCTCCGGCTGCTGTCATCGCCCTCGCGTCCGACGGCCCTGTTCGCCTCGATCGACGGCCAGGCCATCGGCGCGATGCGCGCCGCCGCCGATCTCGGGCTGCGGGTGCCCGGGGACGTGGCGGTGGTGGGGTTCGACGGGGCGCGGGAGGCCGCGTACACGGTGCCCGGGCTTTCGACGATCAGCCAGCCCATCGACGAGATGGCCCGCCACGCGACGGAGACGCTGGTCGGCGCCATCGAGTCGGAGGGCGTGGAGCCGGTCACCAAGATCTTCTCCGCCACCCTGGTCACCCGCGGCTCCTGCGGCTGCCCCGAGCCCCGCCTGCACCGCTGATCGCCCGACTGCGCATGCGGCGTCACGGCTCTTCCAGCGCGTACGCGACCGCCCGGGAGAGCTCGAGCCGCGTGCCGTCCCGGAAAGCCGCCGTGAACGCCTGAGCCCCCAACGCGCGGCGTGCCCGCTCGGCGCACTCCTGGTGCGATCTCGCCTGGTACGGCAGCCGCGTCGGAGAGGAGGCCACCGCCTCCCACAGGAGGTGGGCGGCGCCCAGCAGCCGGGCGGCCCGCTCGTACCGGCCACGCGCCCCGGCCGTCCAGGCCAGCGCCTCCAGGCACTGCGGAAGGCCCCACCGGTCGTCCGCGGCGCTCCAGCACGCGGTCACCTCCCGCATCCTGGCCTCGGTCTGCCGCCAATCGCCCTGCTCCCACCGGGCCATGCCGACCGCGTAGAGCGCGTAAGCGCGGAACAGGGTCGCGTTGCGCTTCTCGCACAATGTCACGAGCTCCTCGCCGTACTCGGCGGCCCGGTCCGGGCGCATCGTGGCCGCGAAGAGGGCGGCGAGATACAGGGTGACCCCCACGGCGTGGACGTCGCCCCTCGCCCAGTGCCGGGTGCGGGCCTCCTCCAGGAACGCGAGCCCGCCCTCGACGTCGCCCTCGGACAACGCCGCGACGCCGGAGAGCTGCACGGCGAACGCGAGCGCCGCCTCGTCCCTCAGCTGCCGCGCGAGCGCCAGGCACTCCCGCGCGTCGGCCGCCGCCGCGTCGCCCTGGTAGTGGGCGAGCAGCCCGTCGGCCCACAGGCCCATCGCCCGGGCGACGCTCGATCCGGGCACGAGCGCGAGGCCGCGCTTCAGCCAGTGCCGGCCTTCGCTGAGAGCACCGGCGACGAGCCAGTTGGCCCACAGCTCAGAGGCGATCTCCAGACCGGCGGGGGCGTCGCCGGGCCGGGCGAAGCAGAGGTCGAGGGCGACGCGCACGTTGGGCAGCTCTGGCTGGAGCACACGCATGCGATCGATCTGGTCCGGCTCCACCCGGTCCACGCGCACTCGCTCCGCCAGCCGGCGATAGTGGCCGATGTAGCGCTCGCGCAGCGCCTCCGCCTCCGCGGCGGGCAGTTGTTCGCGGCCGTACGCGCGGATGGTCTCCAGCATGCGGTGGCGGCCCCCGGCGCCGTGCGGCTCCGCGACGCCCAGGATGGACTTGTCCACCAGCCCCATCATCAGGTCCAGCACGTCCTCGCAGTCGAGCCCCTGCCCGGGGCAGACCGCTTCGGCGGTCTCCACATCCACACCCCCCGCGAACATCGACAGCCGCGCCCACAGCCGCCGCTCGCCGGGCGAGCACAGCTCGAAACTCCACTCCATGGTCGCCCGCAGGGTCTGGTGGCGGGCGAGCGTGCCGGGGCCGACCTCGGCCGGCACTTCCAGGCGCTGGTCGAGCTCGTTCACGAGGTCTTCCACCGATGTCGTCCGCAGCCGTACCGCCGCCAGCTCGATGGCCAGCGGAATCCCGTCCAGGCGCCGGGCCAGCCGGGCGACCGCGCGGGCGTTGGCCGCGTCGACGCGGAAGCCCGGCCGGATCGTCGCCGCCCGCTCCGTGAAGAGGCGCACCGCCTCACTCCGGGCGATGTCGCGGGTCCTGTCGCCGGGCCGCGGGATCGGCAAGGACGGCACCGGCAGCACCCGCTCGCCGTACACCCCGAGCGACTGCCGGCTGGTGGCCAGGATCTGCAGCCGCGAGGTGCCGCGCAGGAGCTGCTGCACCAGCCGGGCGCACGAGCCGAGCAGATGCTCGCAGTTGTCCAGCACCAGCAGCAGCTGCTTGTCCGCCAGATGCTCGATCAGCAGGGCCACGAGGTCCGGCGTGCGGTCGTGGATTCCCAGCGCGGCGGCCACGGCCGGGGCCAGCAGGTCCTCGTCGTCGATGGTGGCCAGCTCCACCAGCCGGACACCCTCCCGGTACCTCTGGGGCAGGATCTCGCTGATCCGTCGCGCCAGCCGGGTCTTGCCGACCCCGCCCACGCCGGTCAGGGTCAGCAAGCGGGTCTTGGTCAGGAGCCGCCTGACCTCGGCGATCTCGTGCCGCCGTCCGACGAAGCCGGGAATGTCGGCCTGCCGCCAGTCCGCCGCCGGCTCGTCGGCGTCCGGGGCGTTCCAGATCGTGTCTTCCACGGGCATGATCACTCGCCGCCGGGTGGCCCCTCGCCGCCGAGGCGGGCCTGCTCGGCGACCCAGCCGACGATCTGGGTCCTGGAGTTGAAGCCGAGTTTGCACAGAATGTGCTCAATGTGGCCCTCGACGGTGCGCTGGGCGATCACCAGCGCCGCCGCGATCTCCTTGTTCCTCATTCCACGGGCGATGAGCTGGGCGATCTCCGTCTCCCGTGGGGTGAGCGGGGTGTACTGGTTCGCCTCACCGGATGGGCCGGGAGAGGGCGCCTCCTCCATGAGGGCGTACGCGAGCGCCTGGTCAGGGGAGCGCTTGGCTCCTCGCTTGACGGCCGTCTGGAAGGCCTGTTCGCCGAGGGCATGACGGGTACGGGCCTCGCATTCGTCGTGGTACCGGATGAGGTGGCCGAATCCCAGCAGGGGCGCGCCGATCGCCTCCCAGACGTTGCGCAGAACGCCCAGCAACGTGCCGGCCCGCGCGTACTCCCCTTGTGAGGCGGCGATCCAGGCCAGCACCTCGATCGTGAGCCCGACGCCGACCGAGTCGCCCAGGGTGTGGAAGGCGCGCAGGCTTTCGTGCTCCAGGGCGGTCGCGCGCCGCACGTCGCCCTGGCGCCAGAGTTCGATGCCGAGCGCCGTCATCGTGTACGCCCGGTGCCAGCTCTCGCCATGGGCGTCGCAGATGGCGATGCCCTCCTCCGCGGCGGCGACGGCGCTTTCCGAGCCGCCGAGGAACGAGTGCGCGAGGCAGAGCCAGGTCAGTGCCTGGACCTCGCCCGCGGGGTCGCCGCCGGCGCGATGATGGGTCACCGCCTCCTCGAAGGACTTGATGGCCGATTCGGTGTCCCCCGCGTGCATGGCCACCATTCCGGAGTAGAGCGCGACGTAGCCGAGCACCGGCTCCAGTCCGAGCTTCTCGCCGAGCGTCCTGCTCTTGGCCAGCAGCCCGACGGCCGAGGCCTGATCGCCCTGGATGATCGCGAGCGAGCCGCATGCCCACAGCGCCCGGGCCCTGACCTCGGACCGGCCGGCGGCGTGCGCGAGTCCCTGTTCGAGCCAGTCGCGGCCTTCGCCCAGGTGGCTGCTGGTGATCCAGTGGTCGAGCAGGTCGCTCGCCATGTCGATGCAGAGCCCGGCGCGCTCGGCCTGGCAGTACTCCAGGGCGGTGCGCAGGTTGGGGTGCTCGACGCGCAGCCGGGTCAGCAGCTTGACCTGCGCGGGGCCGAACAACTGTGCCTGCGCCTCACGCGAGAGCCGGCGGTAGTAGTCGCGGTACCGGCGTTTCAGCTCCTGCTCCTGCCCGGAGGCCACGAGGTGCTCGCGCCCGTACTGCCGGATCGTGTCGAGGAGGCGGAATCGCACTCCGTACGGATGTTCCTCGCGGATCAGGACGGACTTCTCCACCAGGCCGATCATCAGATCGAGGATCTCGTCCCGGGCGATGCCGGCCCCGGCGCAGACGGCTTCGACCGCCTCCAGATCCAGGCTGCCGGTGAACACCGACAGGCTCGCCCACAGCCGGCGCTCGTCCTCGGTGCAGAGCCCGTGACTCCAGTCGATCAGGGCGCGCAGCGTCCGGTGGCGGGACACGGTGGCGCTCGATCCCGCGCTGAGCAGCCCGAACAGATCGTCCAACCGGTCGAGCAGCTGGTGGACCGAGAGAACGCGCAGCCGTACGACGGCGAGCTCGATGCCGAGCGGCAGACCGTCCAGGCGGCGGCAGATCTGCTCGATCAGCTCCTGGTTCTCGCTCGTGACGGTGAACCCGGGCAGCACGGCCGCGGCCCGCTCGGCGAAGAGCTGTACCGCGTCGGACATGGGGAGCGCCGTGTCGCGCTGGGGATCGCCGCCCGGCAGCGGCAACGTCGGCACGGGGAACGCCTGCTCGCCGACGGCTCCCAGCGGCTGCCGGCTGGTGGCCAGGATGCGCAGGTCAGGGGCGGAACGCAGCAGCAGCTGGGCCATCCTGGTGGACTCGTCGAGGACATGCTCGCAGTTGTCCAGGACGACCAGCGTCCGCCGCTCGCGCAGGTGCTCGGTGAGCACCTGGAGGGGCGGCCGGGCGGAGTGACTCTGGATCTTCAGTGCGGCGACCGTGGCCTGGGCCAGCAGTGCCGGGTTGTCCAGTTCGGCGAGTTCGACCAGCCAGACACCGTCGGGGAAGGCCCGTCGCAGGTCGGTGGCGACCCGCAGGGCCAGCCGGGTCTTGCCGACGCCGCCCGGACCGGTGAGGGTGACCATGCGGGCCTCGCACAGCAGCCGCTTGATCGCCGCTACTTCGTGCCGGCGCCCGATGAAACTGGTCACCTCCGCGGGCAGCCCGCCGGCGTACGTCTGCGCCGAGGTGCGCAACGTGGCAATGGTCATCGATGCCTCGCATCGGCTCAGGCGAGTGGGTCACCATACGCCGCCAAGAGCCGATATAACCAACATATGCCCATAACGGGTGCTGACCCCCCGCACAGTATGCCTGGTCAACGCCTATATCAGGATCGCGTACCGAATCATGGGCAACCTCGGCCTCGCGCATGGAACAAATTTTGTCGCTGAGTGTCTGACTCGTCACTTAACTGACCATGGCGGCGCTCTGATACGATCTTGGCCCACTTGACCGGCTGGAGGCTTGGTGGCCGAAGCGTTGGCCCTGTTGGCCGAGGACCCCAAAACGGTGGGGCCCTACCGCCTGGAAGGGCGGCTCGGGGTGGGCGGGCAGGGCACCGTCTACGTGGGGCGAGGCGGCGACGGCGTTCCGGTGGCGGTCAAGCTCCTGCACCCGCACCTGATGGCCGATCAGCGGGAGCAGAAACGGTTCCTGCTCGAGGTGGAGACCGCCAGGCGGGTGGCGCCCTTCTGCACGGCCCAGATCCTCGACTGCGGGTTTCTCGGGGGCCGGCCGTACATCGTCAGCGAGTTCGTCGACGGGCCGTCGCTGCATGCTGCCGTGCGCGACAACGGGCCGCGCGGGGCGGCCGCCCTGCAGCGGCTGGCGATCAACACCGCGACCGCCCTGATGGCCATCCACGAGGCGGGCGTGGTGCACCGCGACTTCAAGCCCGGCAACGTGCTGCTCGGGCCCGAGGGACCGGTCGTCATCGACTTCGGCATCGCCCGGGCGCTGGACCTCAGCCAGTCGGTCGTCAGCAGCCAGGCCATCGGCAGCCCCGCGTACATGGCGCCCGAGCAGATCTCCGGCGGCGCCGTCGGGCCCGCGGGCGACCTGTTCGCCTGGGGGGCGACCATGGTCTACGCGGCCACCGGGCAGCACGCCTTCACCGGCGAGTCCATCCCCGGCGTCCTGCACGCGATCCTGCAGGGCGAGCCGGACCTCGGCGGGCTGGACGGGGCGCTGCGGGCGCTGCTGGAGGAGTGCCTGTCCAAGGTTCCGGCCCAGCGGCCCACCGCCGCCCAGGTGATCGAACGCCTGCGCGCTCTTCCGTCCCCCGTCTGGCACACCGTTCCGGTGACCCGGCCGGGACGCCCCGCCGTCGCCGTTCAGGCAGCGGACAGCCGGCGGCGCGGCCTGATCATGGGTACGGCGGGCGCGGTCGTCCTCGTCGCCGCCGCGGCGGCCGGCTACTTCGCGCTCGCACCCGGCGCGCCCGGCGTGCCCGGCGACAAGGCGGCCGGGGCGACGGCGGCGGCGTCGATGCCCGTGGCGTCGCTGCCGGTGGCTGTGCCTTCCTCCAGCCCACCTGAAACGCCGGTCACGCAGGACACACCCGCCCCGGCCGCCACCAAACGGTCACTGTCAGCCGAGGTCGTGCCCAGCACGAGCGCCGTCCCGCGCGGCACGCCGAGCCCGAGCCGGAAACCGACGCGCACGAAAGCCCCGGTCGTCGAGCCCACCCAGAAGCCGACCAAGAAGCCGACCCGCAAGCCCACGACCAGCCCGACCAGGACGAGGCCGCCCACAAGCAACCCGCCGGCGCCCTCCCAGGGCTCGATCACCTTCAACGACGCCCATGAATACTGCAAAACGCAGGGCTACAGCATGGCCGCCGGCAACTGGGACTCCCTCTCGTGCTTCGGCATGACGAACAAGGCCATCACCGCGACGGCGGTGTGCCAGTGGAAGTACCAGGGCCGCGACGCGGTCGCCGAGCAGCCCCAGTTCGCGTATTCGCAGGAGACAACCTGCCGGTTGTCATAAGGCACAGCCTCAGGATCATGCCTTCGCGGCGGCGGCCACGATGCGGCCGACGATCTCCCGGGTGATGGGCTCCGGCGAGCCCGAGACGGTGACCCGGGTCCGGCCGTCCCCGGGCACGAACGTGCTGGAGCCGTCCGCCCCCACCTCCACCCGCCCCTCCGGGCTGAACGCGAACAGGTCGGGCACCAGCATGCTCAGCACCGTGATCGGGTCGTGGGGGCTGTTCCACTCCTCGTTCCAGAACCGCCACCACTGCTCGATCTCGGCCTTCAGCGCCTCCCCGAGCGCCCCGGCCCCCGCGACGGCGGCCACGTCGGCGGCGTCCATCCGGACCGTCGTGGTGACCTCCAGGCCGGTCACCGTGATCGGCGCGCCCGAGCCGAAGACGATGGCCGCCGCCTCCGGATCGCAGCGCAGGTTGTGCTCCGGGTCGGGGCCGTCGAAGCGGCCGCCCATGATCCACAGGTGCCGGACGTCCCGGGCGAACGACGGCGACGCCGTCAGGGCGTTGGCGATGTTGGTGAGAGGGCCGACCGCCACGACGTCCACCTGGCCGGGCGCGCGGCTCACCTGGTCCACCAGGTACGCCGCCGCGTCCCCGGGGTCGACCGCCTCGGTCTCCAGGTCGGTGAAGAGCCTGCCCTCGTGGCCCGCCCACCACACGGGCCGGTCCGTCAGGGTCTTGGCCGCCCCCGGGATGACGGTCAGGGACCGGTCCGCGAGCCGTACCAGCCGCTTGGCCAGGCGCGCCCGCAGCAGCGTGTCACCGTAGACGGTCGTGCAGCCGACCAGGTCCACCTCCGGCGAGCCGAGCAGGACGGCGAGCGCCAGCGCGTCGTCCACGTCGGAGCCGATGTCGGTGTCGAAGATGACGCGCATGGTCGAAGAACTCATGAAGACCCTTCTCGGAGGTTATTTGAGACCCGTGGTGGCGATGGACTGCGTGAAGTGACGCTGGAAGCGCAGGATGATCAGCAGCGGGATGACCGTCAGCACGATCGAGCCCGCGAACAGCTGCCCGTAGTCGATGGTGAACTGGCCGCGCATGTTCGCCAAGGCGATCGGGCCGAGCTGGTGCGCGGCGTCGGTGCCGATGAGCAGCGGCCAGACGTACGACTGCCACTGGAAGATGAACAGTGTCAGGCCCGCGCTCACCAGGGCGGGACGCGAGAGCGGCAGGTAGATCCTGGCGAACACGCCGAACCAGCCGAGCCCGTCGATGCGCGCCGCCTCCACCAGATCCTTCGGGATGGCCAGGAAGAACTGGCGCAGCAGGAAGATGGCCAGGCCGTGGCCCAGGCCCGGGAGGATGAGCCCGGCGTAGGTGTTCGTCAGGTCCCAGTCGCGGAACAGCGTGGCGAGCGGGATCGCGATCGCGTCGAAGGGGATGAGGAAGCTGAGCACCACGATCGCGAACAGCGCCCCCTGGCCCCTGAACCGCACCGCCGACAGCCCGAACGCCGCCGCCGCTGAGATCAGCAGACCCACGGCCACGGTGACCAGCGCCACGAGCAGGGAGTTGAGTATCGCGCGGCCGAAGTCGCCGGTGACCAGGCTCGCGTAGTTGCCGAGGGTGGGATCGGCCGGCACGAGCGTCTCCCACGACAGGCGCGAGATGTGCCGGAAGACCTCCGAGCCGCCGCGCAACGAGCTGGACAGGGCCCAGAGCAGGGGCAGCGCGAAGGCCAGGCCGATGATCGTGGCCAGCAGGGCGTACAGACGTCTGGACACGGTCAGTCACTCCCCCGCAGCAGCCGGAACTGCACGATCACCACGGCCAGGACGAGCAGCACCAGCAGCATCACCTCGGCCTGGGCGAGGCTCAGGTCGCCCACGGAGTAGGCGCGGGTGAAGATGTCGAACATGGTGACGTTGGTGGAGCCCTGCGGGCCGCCGTTGGTCAGCATCTGTACGGGGGCGAAGACGAGGAAGTTCGAGACCGTGTCCGCCACCAGCACGAACGCGAGCGGCCTGCGCAGCAGCGGCAGCGTGACGTGCCAGAAGCGCGCCCAGGCCGAGGCCCCGTCGATCGCGGCGGCCTCGTACAGGGAGGTGGGGATGTCCTGGAGCCCGGCGATGAGGAACATCATCCAGTAGCCGACGCCGATCCACGACAGCAGCACGATCAGCGACCACAGGGCCTGGCCCGGCGAGGTGAGGAACGGCTGCGGCGGGATGCCCAGCACGCTCAGCACCGAGTTGAGCAGGCCGTCCGGCCGGTACGCGACGCTCCAGATGGCCGCCGAGACCGCCGGAGGCACCGCGATCGGCAGGATCACCAGCACCCGCAGGAACCGGACGCCCGCGAAGCGGCGGGTGAACAGGACCGCGAGGGCGAGGGCGGCGGCGATCTGCAGCGGGTTGACGATCAGGCTGAACACGAGCGTGACGCGTACGCTCTGGAGGAACGTCGGGTCGGCGAAGAGCGTGGCGTAGTTGCCCAGGCCGACGAACGTGGTCTCGCCGGTGACCAGGCTGGTGTGGCTCAGGCTGCTGGCGAAGGCCATGGCGGCCGGAATCAGCCGGAGGACGAGGAGGGCGACCAGGGCGGGCGCCAGGAACGCCAGCGACACCAGCACCGGCCGCCCGACCACGCGCCCGTTTGACTTGCCTCGAGACGACAGGCGCCCGTCCGACACGCCTCCAGACGACAGGCGCCCGGCTGACGCGCCCGACACGCCTGCCGACAACGGCCGCCCATCCGACACGCCTGCCGACAACGGCCGCCCATCCGACACGCCTTCGGACGACAGGCGCCCATCCGACGCGCCCGACACGCCCTCGGACGGCAGGCGCCCATCCGACGCGCCCGTCATCGCAGCTGGGCCCAGGCCGTCTTGATCTCCTGCGTGGCCTGTTCGAGCCGGGTCTTGGGATCGGCGCCGTTCCGGATGTCGGCGAACGCCTTGGTCATGATGTCCTCGAACTGGATGTACCCCACCGACGTGGGCCGCGCAACCGCCGTGTGCTCGGCGTCGTACGTGAGGATCTCGCCGACCCCCTTGCTCTTGTCACCACCCAGCGCGTCGAGGGTGGGGACGTACTTCTCGAAGGCGGCCCGGTTCGAGGGGATGATCGTGGTGGCCTTGGTGGTCAGCAGGTTGCCCTCGGGGTCGAGCGAGGCGTACTCGAGGAACTTGCGCGCGAGCTGCTGGTTCTCCGAGGCCGGGTTGATGCCCCAGGACCACGAGCCGGTCGGCGTCACCTGCTTGCCGCCCTTGAAGTAGGGGTACGGCGCCACGCCCCAGTCGAGGTCCTTGGCCGCCGAGAAGACGCCCACGTCCCACGGGCCGCCCGCGAAGAAGGCCACCTTGCCCTCGCTGAACAGCGGCGAGGTCTGGAACGAGCCGACCCCGCGCGGCGCCAGCTTGTTCGCGAACAGGTCGCGGTACCAGGTCATCGCCTTCACCCAGCCGTCGGTGGTCAGGTCGGGCGTCAGCATGTCGGGCCCGGTGATCCCGGAGCCGCCGTCGAGCGACTCGGCCAGGCTCTGCAACTGGTAGTACTGCTCGATCTGCTCGGGGATGAACGCCCACTGGGCGCCGCCCTCGGCCTGGGCCTTCTTGCCCGCCTCGATCGTCTGCTCCCACGTCCAGCGCTTGGCGGGGTCGCTCGGCGGCGGGGTGATCCCGGCCTTCTTCAGCAGGGTCTTGTTGTAGAAGAGGAACTGGTCGGAGGTCCAGATGGGGACGGACCAGAGCTTGCCGTTGTGCTCGTTGACCTCGTACTGGGCGGGCAGGGCCGCCTGCTTGACCCGGTCCTTCCAGTCGCTCAGGTCGACCAGGAACCCCCGGGTCGCCAGCGCCGCGACGCGCGGCTGGTCGACGGTGTAGACGTCGATCGTGTCGTCCTTGGCGGCCAGCCGCTGCTGCAGCGTGCTGTTGAGCTGGTCGAAGGGGATCTGCGTGTACGCGACTTTCACGCCGGGGTTCTTGGCCTGGAACCCGTCGATGACCGGCTGGAACGTCTTGGGATCCTCGGGCCCGACGAACCGCAGCGTCTTCGACGCCGAATCTCCCCCGCCACCGCCCCCGCCGGATCCGCACCCGGCCGCCAGAACGGCCAGGAGGCTCACCAGGGCCAGGCTCTTCTTCATGGCTTTGCTCCTTCAAGCCTTCCGGCCGCTGACCAGGTCAAGCGCCGAGTCTACACGTGTCACATCCACGATGGCCGCCCAGCATGCCACGAACCCCCACAAGCCGACAAGACCTCCCACCCTTGACCGATCTTGTCAAGGCGTCTACATATATATTCAAAGCCAACTATCCATTCGCTCCTAGAGAGGTGAATGTGAAGGCCCCGATCACCGCGCTCCTCACCACAGCGCTCGCCTTATCCCCCACCCCTCCCCCACCCTTCACCTCCCCAGGCCCGCCCCCTCAAGCCACCACCAGGACAAACACACCGCCCTTCGCCACAGCACCCCCAACCACCACCAAAGCCGCCTGGACCACCACCGAAGCGGCGTGGACCAGCACCCAGCCAGCAATGACCAGCGACAACGCACCCATCAGCACCACCGCATCCACCATCAACCGGACGACGGCCATCAGCAGGGCCGGGGTGGCCAGCAGGGCAGGGAGCTTCGGCGGAGCCACAGCGGCCAGTTGGTCCGCGAACTTCGACGAACCGAGCGCGACCAATGGGGCGGGGGGCTTCGGCGGGTCGGGCGTGGCCGATGGAGCTGGGGTGCGGTTCTCGGTGCCGGTGCGGGCGAGGGGGACCTGCGTGGACGCGCCGTTGAGGATCAGCTTCCCGACAGCCCCGACGCTGGGCTCCTCTGGCGCGATCGAGGTGCGGCGGGTCGACGGCACGCTGTTCGATCGGGTCGAAGCAGCCGCGGCCAAAGCCGACAAGAAGAACATCGGCGCCGCCGTCTCCGACACGGGCCTGCCGCACGACTTCTCGTACGAATCGATCATGATCGACGGCAACACGGCCAACGTGTACCTGCACCGGCAGCTCGAGTACGGGCAGGAGTACTACGTCACCGTCGACCCCGAGGTGTTCGCGGGGTTCGGGGGCGTGCGGGAAGCTGGAAGGTGGGGGTTCAAAACCCGGAAGCGGGGGGTTCAGAGCCGGCATCTGACGGTTTCCGGGGCCGGGACCGGGGACTTCTGCACCGTGCAGGGCGCCATCGATGCCGTGCCGACCGGCAATCAGTCGCCCGTGACGATCGACGTCCGGCCGGGTGTCTACACCGAGATCGTCTACGTTCGCGAGGACCGGCCGTACATCACCGTGCGCGGAGCGGGCGCGGGCCGGACCGTGATCCAGTACGCCAACAACGACCTGCGCAACGGCGACGCCGCGCTGCGCCAGGGCGGCCCCGCCGACGTGTGCCCGCGCCGCGTGCTGGAAACCTCGGACCTGCACAACTGCTGGCGGGCCATGTTCGGGGTGGACGCGGCGGACTTCCGGATTCAGAACCTCACACTTCACAACACGACCCCCGACGGCGGCTCGCAGGCGGAGGCATTCCGGGGCAACAACGAGCGGATCGCCCTCGAACGCGTGGACCTGCGCAGCCACCAGGACACCCTGCGCCTGCAGGGCAAGGGGTTCGTCACCGACAGCCGGATCAGCGGCGACACCGACTTCGTGTGGGGCACCGGCACGGTGTTCATCCAGGACTCGGTGCTGGAGTCGACGGACGCCGGCTACATCTCGCAGAGCCGTAACGACGCGACCCGGCCGGGCGCGGTGTTCGTCCGCACCAGGCTGACGCGCGCTCCCGGCGTACCGGACGGCTCGGTGGTGCTGAGCCGCAGCGCTGTGTGGCGGTTCACGCACAGCCAGGCGGTGTTCATCGACACCAAGATGGACGGCCACATCGCCCCCGTCGGCTGGGCCATCGACCCGAACGACTGCGCGCAGGCACAGACGCTCTCCTTCTGGGAGTACGGGAGCACCGACCTCACCACCGGCCGCGCCATCGACACGACGCAACGGCTGCCCTGCTCCCGCCAACTGACGACCGCGGAGGCGGAGAAGTGGAGCGACCCCTCGTTCGTCCTGAGCGGCTGGAATCCCCGGTCACGCTGAGAGGGGGGGTGGCGCACATCCCGGCCCCGGACCAGGCGATCTGCCTCCCAGCGACCGAGCCAGGGCAATACGCCCCCGGCGACCGAGCCCGGAGCAGCGCACCTCCTGGCCACCAGACCGGCACGGCGCATCCCGATCACCAGACCAGGGCGACACACCTCCCGGCCGTCGAGCCAGGGCCGTGCGCATCCCGGCCACCAGACCGGTGCGGTGCACATCCCAGGCCATCGAGCCAGGGCCGTGCGCATCCCAGCCACCGGAACAGGGCCGTGCGCCCCTTGGCCACCAAGCCAGGACGGTGCGCCCCCAGCGACCGGGCCACATTCCGGCGACCGGACCAGAGCGATAAACCTCCCGATCATCGGACCAAGGCGGTGCGCATCCCGGCGGGTCGGGGTGGCGGGTGGGTGCTGAGATCACGGGTTTTACCTAGTGGAAGGAATGGATGAAATGGACAGGTTGGCGAGTAGGCGTGCCCTGCTGGGTGGGGTGCTGGGTGGTATCGGTACGGCCGTGGTCGCGGGTCCGGCAGAGGCGGTGAGTCGTAGCGGTGCGGGGTCCGGGGCCGTGGGCCGCGCCGGGGTCGGGAGTGCGGCCGGGAGCGGGAGTGCGGCCGGGGTCGGGAGTGCTGTGGAGAAGGGTGGGCCGGAGGAGGGGGTGCGCGGGGGGAAGGGGGCGGCGCGGCCGGTGGCGCCGGTTAATCAGGAGGTGGCGGCCAGGTTCGGGCCCGAGTACAAGACGCTGCCGGCCGCCGTCGCAGGCGTCGACATCGAGCCGCTGATCGGGATCGCGTCGGCCGCCGACATCGCCGCCAAGCGCAAGGGCATGATCGACTACATCTGGAAGGGCGCGGGCCAGCCGAAGACGCTCCCCACCGTCGAGACCGACGTGTCGGCTCCAGACTTCGCCTCCCTGACGGGTGTTCGCCGGATCGACCGGCTGACGGTCCCGCTGCGGTACCAGGTTTCGGCCAAGGTGTACGACATCGTCCCGCGCCGCGCGTGGAACCGGCGCCTCGCGCTCTACCACAACGGCCACGGCGAGCCGTTCGACACCATGCTCCGCACCGTCCAGGCCCTGCTCGACCGCGGTTACCGGGTGATGGCGTACGCGATGCCGTTCCAGCACTGGAACCAGCAGCAGATCGCCGACCCCAAGGACCCGGCGAAGCTGCTGCCGAACCCCTCCCACCGCGAACTCCCGCCCTGGGAGAGCGCCGAGTTCTCCGCCCTGACCTTCTTCCTCGAACCGCTCACGGTCACCCTCAACCACGCGCAGGCCACGTACCGGCCCACCTCCGTCGAGATGATCGGCCTGTCGGGCGGCGGCTGGACGACGACGGTGTTCGCGGCGCTCGACCCGCGCGTCACCCGCAGCTATCCCACGGCCGGGTCACTGCCGTTCTTCCTGCGTCCCGCCTCGCCCAAGCCCCGCCCCACGACCGGCGACTGGGAGCAGACCAAGGAGGCGCTGCCCGGCTTCTACGCCGCCGCCTCCGACGACTTCCTCGACATGTACGTGCTGGCGTCCGTCGGTCCGGGGCGCGGGCAGGTGCAGATCCTCAACCGGTTCGACGAGTGCTGCTTCAACGGGGTCGGGCACCGCGTCTACCAAGCCGCGGTACGCGACCGGGTGGCGCTGCTCGCCGGTGGCCGGCCCGAGCACGGACGGTGGGATCTCCTCGAGGACGCCACGCACGACGACCACACCATCTCGCCGTTCGCGCTGTCCGTCATCCTCTGGGACCTTGACACCACAAATGTCACAACATAATATCAGAATATAGATACTCACTTGAATAGATATTCAAGACAGATGGAAGGGCGTGCATGGCGGGTCGTACCTTTTCCCACCGGCGCAGAGTGATCGTCAACACCGACGCCAAAAACGAGGCGGACGACCAATTCGCGATCGTGCACGCCCTGCTCTCACCGAGCCTCGATATTCGCGGCCTGATCGCCGCACATTTCGGCAACCGCCGCACCCGGTCGAGCATGGAGGAAAGCCGCGCCGAAATCGACCTGTTGCTGCGGTTGATGAAGCTCGACGACACGGTCAGGGTCGAGGACGGCGCCCCGTACGCGCTGCACGACGTGGTCACCCCGGTCCCGTCGCCCGGCGCGGACCTGATCATCGAGGAGGCCATGCGGGACGTCCCGGAGCCGCTGTACGTGGCCTTCCTCGGCCCGCTGACCGACATGGCCTCGGCCCTGCTCCTGGAGCCGCGCATCGCCGAGCGGGACGTGACCGTGATCTGGATCGGCGGCAACGGGTACGACGGGCGCGGCGGCCGGCCCGCCCGGCCGGAGTTCAACCTGTCCAACGACATCGTGGCGGCCAATGTCGTGTTCTCCTCGGCGGTCAAGGTCTGGCAGGTCCCGGCGCCGACGTACCGGATGACGGCCGTCGGATACGCCGAGCTCGACGCGAAGGTGGCGCCGTACGGCGAGATCGGCGAGTACCTCGTGCGACAGCTCGTCGAGTGGAATGAGCAGCACAGCGGGTCGATCGAGTTCCGTGCGCTTGGCGACTCCCCCGCGATCGGCCTGATGCTTCACCCCGACTGCGGGACGTGGGTGGAGCGGCCTGCCCCGAACTTCCGCCACGACGGAACGTACGACTTCTCCCTCGAGAACCGGGCGATCCGTGTGTACGACTCGATCGACGCACGGTTCATCTTCGAGGACTTTTTCGCGAAGTTGCAGGCCTTCGCCCGGCGTTAGCTGGGCGCGATGGCGGGAGGGAGGGGTGCGACGTGGGCTCGCTGACGTTCGGGGACGGGAGCGGGGCTGCCGGGCACCCCGTCGGCGGTCTGCGGCTCGGGCCAAGCTCGCCGGGCTCGCGATCTGGGGCCGCAGGAGTTGCGTGCCGGGGTCGTTCGGCGACCTCGGCGCGGCGCCGCCGACCACGTCGAACGGACTGCGGGACGACGGTGCAGGACCCACCACGGCGACCGGGCAGCGAGCCGACGAGACTGGCCGGACTACGGCGAGCGGGCCACGGGCGGATGGTGCTGGGCCGACCACGGCAGCCGGGCAGCGGGTCGAGGGGGCTGGGTCGGCGGCGGGTGGGCCGTCGGGTGGGGCTGGTGGGGTCAGGGGGGGCCGCGGGCGGTGTGCGGTCCTGGCGGGTGCTGTCCCCCATGCCGGGCCGTGGCCTGTGCCACGTACACAGGCCATCGTGGTGCGAGCGTCGCCGCGGGCTAGCAGAATGGCACTCGGCAGTGGCCCGGGCTCGCCACCGGACCAGCATGAGCGGCGGAGCCGAAGCGGAGGCCAGCGATCGTGGGAGCTGACAGTCAGTTCGAGAAGGGCCGCTCCGGCGGCGAGCCCATGAGGTTCAGCGGTCGCCGGCTCAGCCAGGAGTCGGAACGCATGCGGCTCCTGGTGCGGGTCGCCCGCCTCTACCACGAGCACGGGGTGCGCCAGCCGCAGATCGCGGCGCAGCTGCGCATTTCGCAGCCGCGGGTGTCGCGGCTGCTCAAGGAGGCCGCGGAGATCGGCATCGTACGCACGGTGGTCGTGGTGCCCAGCGGCGTGCACGCGTTACTGGAGGAGGATCTCGAGCGCAAGTACGGCGTGGAGCAGATCATCGTCGTGGACGCCACCGGCGACAACCACGACGTGGTGGCCGCGCTGGGGTCGGCCGGCGCCACGCACCTGGACGCCACCCTGATCGGCGGCGAGCACCTCGGCATCTCGTCCTGGAGCGCCAGCCTGCTGGCCACGGTGGAGGCCATGCAGCGCCGCCCGGTGCAGGTGGCGGAGGAGGTCGTCCAGCTCATCGGCGGGGTGGGCAAGGGGTCCGCGCAGGTCCAGGCCACCCGCCTGGCCGCCCACCTGGCCGACCTCACGGGCGCCGAGCCCGTCTTCCTGCCCGCGCCCGGCCTGGTCGGGTCGGAGGCCGCCCGGCAGGCGCTTTCGGACGATCACGTCGTACGGCAGGTCGTGGACGCGTGGTCGCGGCTGACCACGGTGCTGGTGGGGATCGGGAGCCTGGATCCGTCGCCGCTGCTGCGTGACAGCGGCAACGCCATCTCGGAGGAGGACTTCGAGACGCTGCGGGAGATGGGGGCGGTGGGGGACGTGTGCCTGCGCTTCTTCGACGCCGAGGGACGGCTGATCGCCTCGCCGCTCGAGGAGCGCATCCTTGGCATCTCGGCCGCTGACCTGCTCCGGGTGCCACGGCGGATCGCCATCGCGGGGGGTCGCCGGAAGACGGCGGCCATTCGGGCGGCGCTTCGTGGGGGGTGGGTGAACACGCTCATCACGGATGTGGGTGTGGCCGAGCAGCTCCTGAAGGATTGACTTACGCCTGGTCGGGGGCGGTCTAGCAGGGGGTCAGCTGGGCCCGGCTGAAGGCCGATGAGGAGCCGAGGTCCGATGAGGGCTGAGGGCCGCCCATGGAGTGCAGCGGGCCGGCAGGGTCCTGAGGGTGTACAGCCTTCTTGGGGCCCATGAGGTACTGAGGGCCCATGGCGTGCTGAGGGCCAGTGAGTGCAGGGGCACCGTAGGGCGCGGCGGCTGGGCGCGCCGTGCATCGTGCGCTGAGCCGTGCTCGCCTGCTGGAGGCCGTCGGTCTTGGGCGGCGGGGATCCGCCGGGCTTGGTGGGCGGAGGTCGCCGGGCTCGCGTGGCGGAGAGGCGGCGATCCCACGTGGGCGGAAGTCACTGGGCTCGCGTGGCGGGGGCGGCGATCCCGCGTGGGCGGAGGGCGTCCAGCTCGTGTGGCGGGGGTCGCGGGGCTTGCGGGCGGGGGCGGCGATCCCGCGTGCCGGAAGCCGTCGGTCTTGCGCGGCGGTGGTCGCCGGGCTTGCGCGACGGGGGCGGCCATCCCGTGTGGCGGGGGGCGTTGAGCCTGTGGCCCCGGATGGAGGCGGCTGAAGGCTCGCGTGAGGTGGGTGGCGGGGAGTTGACGCCGGGTCCTGGCTGGGTTGGAAAGCGCTCTTGACAGTCACAACGGTGTCGTTCACGATGTGATGAATCCACTCCATTCATGGCTGAATAAAAATTCTCACCTACCGACAGCGCGGTCCGGAGTCGTGCCGAAAGACGGCACAGCCCTGTCTATTCGGGGCGGAAAGAGAGCGTTTCCCATGACCGAGGCCGACGGCTTCGATCTCCAGCAATCAGAATTAAGTCGCCGCAATTTCGTGCGCTCGGCCGCGCTGGTCACCCCCGCTGTGGCATGGGGTGGAACGGCCGGTGTGGCCCAAGCGGCCGCCCCGGAGCCGAGCCCGAGCGCTGGGGGCGCGGCGAAGGTGCCCGCCTTCCCCGGGGCCGAAGGGGCCGGGAAGTACACCACCGGCGGTCGTGGCGGCGCGGTCTATGAGGTGACGTCGCTCGACGACTCCGGGCCGGGGTCGCTGCGGGAGGCCGTGGCGAAGTCCGACGGGACGGTCGTCTTCAGGGTGTCCGGCAACATCAAGCTCAAGGGCGGGCTCGACATCACCGGCTCCAACCTCACCATCGCCGGCCAGACCGCCCCGGGCCACGGCATCTGCGTCACCGGCAACGAGACGAAGATCCGCGGCAACAACGTCATCGTCCGCTACCTGCGCTTCCGGGGCGGCGACGAGCTCGGCACCCCCATCGACACCTTCGGCGCCCGGGGCGTCAAGGACATCATCATCGACCACTGCTCCTTCAGCTGGGGCGTGGACGAGTGCTTCTCCGTGTACGGCGTCACGAACGTGACCGTCCAGTGGTGCATCATCTCCGAGGGTCTGACGAACTCGGTGCACCCGAAGGGCCGCCACGGCATGGGCGGCTTATGGGGCGGCGACAACGTCACGTACCACCACAATCTGCTCGTCCACCAGAACGCCCGCAACCCGCGCTTCAGCTTCACCGAGGGCATGTCCATGGTGGTGGACCACCGCAACAACGTGATCTACAACCACGGGATCACGTCCTGCTACGGCGGCGAGTGGTCGAACGGCGTCAACATGGTGGGGAACTACTACAAGCCGGGCCCCAACACGCTGCCCGCGATCGCCAGGGAGATCGTGGCGCCCGGCCGGTTCGGCCAGTGGCACGTCAGCGGCAACGAGGTCGAGGGCCACCCGGACATCACGGCCGACAACACCAAGGGCATCACGTACCCGATCGGCGGGATCACGTTGCTGCCGAAGCCGGTGGAGTTCGAGAACGGGATCACCGAGCAGACTCCGCAGCAGGCGTTCGCGACCCTGCTGGAGCAGGCCGGGGCCATCCTGCCGCGGCGGGACGCCATCGACGCGCGGCTGGTCAACGAGGTGCGCACCGGCACCGGGCGGCACATCAACTCGCAGAAGGACGTGGGCGGCTGGCTGCCGTTGCCGACCGAGGTGCCCGCTCCGGCCGACAGCGACCACGACGGCATCCCGGACGAGTGGGAGACCGCCCAGGGGCTGAACCCGGAGAACGCCGAGGACGCCAAGGCCGTGGACGGCAGCGGGTACACGAACCTGGAACGCTACCTGAACTCCGTCCAGCGAGCCGGGGCCCGCAACCCCGAGGTGGCGATCACCTCCCCCAAGGTCGACCAGGTGTTCGCGGCGGCGCAGGACAAGCAGTCCGTCGTCGTCCAGGCCGCCGCCAAGGCCTTGGACGGCGCGTCCATCGCCAAGGTCGAGTTCTTCCACGGTGACGAGAAGATCGGCGAAGCGACGACGGCGCCGTACCAGGCGACCTGGGCGGACGCCACCGACGGCGACCACTGCCTCACGGCCAGGGCCACCGACAGCACGGGGACCGCCACCACCTCCTCGCTCGTGCCGATCCACGTCACCCGCACCAGGACGCACACGGGATGGAAGGTCCAGGACGTCGGCAGGGTGCCGATCCCGGGCAGCACGGCGCTCAAGGACGACGTGTTCACGCTCAAGGGGTCCGGGAAGATCGCAGGCTGGAACGACTCCTTCCACTTCGCCTACCAGGCGGTCGGGTTCAGCAAGCGCGGCGAGGTCATCGAGATCACCGCGCGGGTCGACAGCGTGAGCGCGGCGCACGTCGAGGCCGTGGCGGGGATCATGGTGCGCCAGGACCTCGCCCCGAACTCGCCGTTCATGATGGCCGGCATCGCTTACGCGGCGAACGGTGACGTGGGCGGCGGCATGCGCGCCAAGGCCATCAGGGTCGCCTCGACCGGCAAGGAGCCCAGCGTCGGCGTCTACCCGGCGCTCAGCGAGGATCCGCTGTCGAAGAAGCCGTACTGGCTGCGCCTGGTCTGCCGGAGCCTGCCGACCGGCGGCGACAACGAGTTCGAGGCCTTCCTCTCGGACAACTCGCTGAACTGGACGCGCATCGGCTACGAGCGCATCGTCATGCGAACCAGCCGGTTCTACGTCGGCCTGGCCGTGGACGGCAACCAGGAGGCGAACGGCGTACACCCCTACACCACGGCGACCTTCAGCCTGGTGAAGGTCAATCGTTAGAACGGAGCACCCCCTATGACCCAGCACCCGTTGACGAGGAGAAACCTCCTCCGCGGCGGCGGTCTCCTCCTGCTGACGACCGCCTCCGGCTGCAGCTTCTTCGACACCAGCCCCGACACGGGCGGCGCCGCCCAGGCCGCCGACATGTCCGCCAAGGAGTCCCCGGCGCTGGCGCAGCTGGTCAAGAGCGGCAAGCTGCCGCCGCTGGAGCAGCGCCTGCCGAAGAACCCGCTCGTCGTCACGCCGCTGAAGGAGCCGGGCAAGTACGGCGGCACCTGGGCCTCGGCCATCGTCGGCGAGGACGACATCGACTGGCTGACCAACACCCTCGGCTACGAGCCGCTGGTCAGGCTCAAGCCCGGCACGAGCGGCCAGAAGGGTCCCGACGACATCGTGGCCAACGTGGCGGAGTTCGAGGTCAAGGACGACGGCCGGGAATACGTCTTCCGCCTCCGCGAGGGCCTCAAGTGGTCGGACGGCCAGCCGTGCACCGCCGACGACCTGATGTTCGCCTTCGAGGACGTGGCCACGTACCACGACCTGCACACCACCGGCATCTACGACCTCTACCTGGAGAACGGCAGCACCACCGAGCGGGTGAAGGTCGAGAAGGTGGACGACCGGACCGTCCGCTACGTCTACAAGGAGCCGAAGGCGGGCTTCCTGTTCCAGATCGCGGTCGCGACGTTCGAGCGGCCCGGCCCGATCGGGTTCCTGCTGCCCAAGCATTACCTCAAGCAGTTCCACAAGAAGTACAACCCGGACGTCGACCAGCTCGCCAAGGACGAGCAGCTCGAGGACTGGACGCAGCTGTTCATGCTGAAGCAGGACCCGTGGCACAACGCCGACCAGCCCACGCTGCACGCCTGGAAGGTGAGCAACCCGGTCGGCAAGGGCACGGCGCTGGTGGCCGAGCGCAACCCGTACTACTGGAAGGTCGACCAGCAGGGGCGCCAGCTCCCGTACATCGACCGCTACCGGGCGGAGGTGCTGGGCGACGTCGAGGTCGAGCTGCTGAAGATCATGAACGGCGAGATCGGCATGCAGCTGCGCAACTTCAACACGCCGGAGAACAAGCCGCTGGTCTCCCAGAACGCCGCCAAGGGCAAGTACCGGCTGTTCGACGTGCCGAGCCGGCTCAGCAACACGATGATCATCCAGTTCAACCAGACCATCGCGGACGAGGGCCTGCGCAAGCTGTTCCAGGACAAGGACTTCAGGATCGGGCTGTCGTACGCGATCAACCGCAAGGAGATCATCGACGGCGTGTACGCGGGCCAGGGCGAGCCGTGGCAGGCCGCCCCGTCCAAGCGGAACGTGGTCTACGACGAGGCGTTCGCCAAGCAGTACACCGAGTTCGACGCGGCGAAGGCGAACGAGCACCTCGACAAGGCCGGGCTGACCAAGAAGGACGCCGACGGCAAGCGCCTCGGCCCCGACGGCAAGCCGCTGGTCGTCACGGTCATGGCCAGCACCGACTTCCCGCACCACACCGAGGCGCTGGAGTTCGTGAAGAAGGGCTGGGAGGCGGTCGGGGTCGGGCTCCGGGTGGACCCGGTCGCGGGCACGCTGTTCACCGAGCGCACGATGGCGAACCAGCCGCAGGCCTCGGCGTACACCTGCAGCGACTTCGACATCATCACGGGCACCGGCGGCGACCACTACTACGTGCCGAGCAACTCCGGCAGCGCCCGCTACGCCATCCGCTGGGCGCAGTGGTACGGCAGCAAGGGCAAGACCGGCGACGAGCCGCCCAAGGAGGTGCGCGACCAGCTGGACGCGTTCACCAAGATGCGCACCGAGTACGACCCCGCCAAGGCGATCGAGTCCGCCAAGAAGGTCGTGGAGATCGCGGCGCAGCAGTTCTACGCGATCGGGATCAGCACGTACCCGGACGAGTACGGCATCGTGTCGAACAGCTTCAAGAACGTGCCCGACTCGATGGCCGCCGCCCCCACCAACCCCGGGCCGACCCAGCCCGAGCAGTACTCCCTCTGAGGGGCCGACGTGCTGGGCTACTTCGGCCGCCGCCTGGTGTACGTGGTGGTGACGCTCTGGGCGATCTCGATCGTCACGTTCGTCATCATCAACCTGCCGCCGGGCGACTACGTCTCGACGCTCGTGGCCAACGCGCAGGCGGGCGGCGAGGGCATCACCCCGGCGGAGATCGCCAACCTCAGGCACCGGTACGGCCTCGACGACCCGCTCCTGCTGCAGTACTGGCGCTGGATCACGGCGATCCTCCTGCACGGCGATTTTGGTCAATCGTTTGCCTGGAACCAGGCGGTCTCCACGCTCATCGGCGAGCGGGTGGCGCTGTCGGCGGTGCTGTCGATCAGCTCGCTACTCATGGTCTGGGCGATCGCGTTCCCGATCGGCATCTACAGCGCGGTCAAGCAGTACTCGTGGGGCGACTACGGCTTTTCGTTCCTCGGGTTCATCGGCATGGCGGTGCCGGAGTTCATGCTGGCGCTGGTCCTGATGTACGTCGGCTTCCGCTTCTTCGGCCAGAGCGTCGGCGGCCTGTTCTCCCCCGAGTTCCAGGACGCCGCCTGGAACCTGGGCAAGGTCCTCGACCTGCTCGGCCACCTGTGGGTGCCGATCGTGGTGATCGGCGTGTCGGGCACCGCCGGCATGATCCGGATCACCCGGGCGAACCTGCTGGACGAGCTCTACCGCCCGTACGTGCACACTGGCCGCGCCAAGGGCCTGCCGGAGTGGAAGCTGCTGCTGAAGTACCCGGTGCGGATGTCGCTCAGCCCGTTCTTCAGCACGGTCGGCTGGCTGCTGCCCGGCCTGATCGGCGGGGAGACGATCGTGTCGGTGGTCATGAGCCTGCCGACCGGCGGCCCGCTGCTGCTCAACGGCGTCATGAACCAGGACATGTACCTGGTCGGCAGCTTCATCATGATCCTCAGCACGCTGACCGTGATCGGAACCGTGGTGAGCGACCTGGCGCTGGCGTGGTGGGACCCGCGAATCCGCAAACGGTACAAGAGAGAGTAGCGCCGCATGTTCCTCAGGCGACCGACCAAGGAAGTGGGAACGCTGCCGCAGTGGCGGCTGATGTGGCGGCAGTTCCGCAGGCACCGGCTCGCGCTGGCCGGGATGGCCATCCTGGCGCCGGTGTATTTCGTGGCGATCTTCGCGGAGTTCTTCGCGCCGATGTCCAGCGCGACCGCGAACACGTCGATGACGTACGCGCCGCCGCAGGTGCTGCGCTTCTCGGGCGACCTCGGCCTGTACGTGAACGGTTACCGCACCGAGCGCGACCCGAAGACGTACGAGCAGCGCTACACCGAGGACCCCGGCAGGCGGATCGACGTCGGGCTGTTCGTGCACGGCGACGAGTACGAGCTGCTGGGCCTGATCCCGTCGGACCTCCACCTGATCGGCCCGGTCACCAAGGGCGAGCCGGTCTTCCTGCTGGGCTCCGACCAGAACGGGCGCGACCTGCTGTCCCGGCTCATCCACGGGGCCCGGGTGTCGCTGTCGATCGGCCTGGTGGGGGTGGCGGTCAGCTTCTTACTCGGCATGCTCATAGGCGGCATATCCGGATATTTCGGGGGCGGCGTGGACAACGCCGTGCAGCGGGTCATCGAGTTCCTGATCGCGATCCCGACGCTGCCGCTCTGGATGGCGCTCTCGGCCGCGCTCCCGACCGACTGGGGGCCGCTGACCAGGTATTTCGCCATCACGGTGATCCTGTCGCTGATCGGGTGGACCGGGCTGGCGAGGGACGTGCGCGGGCGCTTCCTGTCGCTGCGCGAGGAGGACTTCGTCATGGCCGCCCGGCTGGACGGCGTGGGCCGGCTGTCGATCATCTTCCGGCACATGATCCCGTCGTTCGCCAGCCACATCATCGCGTCGCTGTCGCTGGCCATCCCGAGCATGATCCTCGGCGAGACGAGCCTGAGCTTCCTCGGGCTGGGCCTGCAGGCGCCGGCGGTGAGCTGGGGCGTGCTGCTGGAGGGCGCCCAGAACGTCCGCGTGGTCGCGAACGCCCCCTGGCTGCTGGCGCCGGGCGTCGCGGTGGTGGTGGTCGTGGTGGCCATGAACTTCTTCGGTGACGGGCTCCGGGACGCCGCCGATCCGTACGGAGCGGCGAGCCGAGCCCGGAGAAGGAAGCCCTTCTGGCGTAACCGCGGAGGGCGACAGTGAGCGCGACCATCGGCACGGAGCGGCGAGCCGAGCCCGGAGAAGGAAGCCCTTCTGGCGTAACCGCGGAGGGCGACAGTGAGCGCGACCATCGGCACAGCAACAGGAGGGCTCGGCGTGGCCGCAGACGACGTGCTGCTTGAGATCGAGGACCTGCGTACCCACTTCCTGCTCGACGACGGCGTGGTGTGCGCGGTGGACGGCGTGGACCTGCGGGTGCGCAGGGGCGAGACGCTGGCCATCGTCGGCGAGTCCGGCTGCGGCAAGAGCGTCATGGCCCGCTCGATCCTGCGCCTGGTGGACCCGCCGGGCCACATCGAGGGCGGGCGGATCACGCTGCACCGCGAGGGCGGCCCCGTCGAGCTGGTCGGCGCGAACCGCAGGCTGCTGCGGCAGGTCAGGTGGCGGGACGTCGCGATGGTGTTCCAGGAGCCGATGGCCTCGCTGAGCCTGGTGCACACGATCGGCAGCCAGATCGTCGAGGCGGTCCGGCTGCACGAGAACGTCGGCAAGGCCGCCGCCCGGCAGCGCGCGATCGAGATGCTCGACCGGGTCGGCATCCCCATGCCGCAGCGCCGGGTGGACGCGTACCCGTTCGAGCTGAGCGGCGGGATGCGGCAGCGGGCGATGATCGCGATGGCGCTGTCGTGCCGGCCGAGCCTGCTCATCGCCGACGAGCCGACGACGGCGCTGGACGTGACCACCCAGGCGCAGATCCTGGAGCTGCTGCGGGACCTGCAGGCGGACTTCGGCATGGCGATCATGCTGATCACCCACGACCTGGGGGTGGCCGCGCAGGTGGCCGACAGCATGGCGGTCATGTACCTGGGCCGGGTCGTGGAGTACGGGGCGGCCGAGCAGGTGCTGGCCGCGCCCCGGCACCCGTACACGCGGGCGCTGCTGCGCTCGATGCCCCGGCTCGGGCGGGCCTCGCGGACCCGGCTGACGGCGATCAAGGGCATGGTGCCCCCGCCGTACGCGCGCCCTGACGGCTGCGCGTTCCACCCGCGCTGCGACTCCGTCGTGGCCGGGAAGTGCGACGTCGTGCTGCCGCGCCGGGTCCCCATGGCCGACCGCGAGGTCTCCTGCCTGCTCTACGAGGAGGAAGCGTGAGCACGGAACCCCTGCTCAGCATCGAGGGGCTGACCAAGCACTTCCCGATCCGCAGCGGGCTGCTGGGCCGCCAGGTGGGCGCGGTGAAGGCGGTGGACAAGGTCGACCTGACCATCGAGCCGGGCAGCACGCTCGGCCTGGTCGGCGAGTCCGGCTGCGGCAAGACCACGCTCGGCCGGTGCATCGTGCGGGCGCACGACCCGACCGGCGGGCGCATGCTCTACCGGCAGCCGGACGGCTCGGTCATCGACGTGGCGGGGCTGAAGGAGAAGGAGCTCAAGCCGTACCGGGCGCAGGTGCGGATGATCTTCCAGGACCCGCACTCCTCGCTCAACCCGCGCAAGACCCTGCGCGAGATCATCGGCGAGCCGATGCGGGCGCACAGGTGCGGCTCCAAGGAGGAGATCGACGAGCGCGTCGGCGAGCTGCTCGACCGGGTGGGCCTGCGCCCCGAGTACGCCAACCGCTACCCGCACGCCTTCAGCGGCGGCGAGCGGCAGCGGGTCGGGATCGCGCGGGCGCTGGCCCTGTCGCCCCGGCTGGTGGTGGCCGACGAGGCCGTGAGCGCGCTGGACGTCTCGGTCCGCGCCCAGATCCTGAACCTGCTGACGGACCTGCGGGAGGACTCGGGCCTGGCCTATCTGTTCGTCAGCCATGACCTGGGCATCGTCGAGCACGTCTCGGACGTGGTCGCGGTCATGTATCTCGGCAAGGTCGTCGAGCAGGGCCCCACCGAGGAGCTGTACACGCGGCCGCTGCACCCGTACACCGAGGCGCTGCTGTCGGCGGTGCCCGACCCGGACCCGGCGGCCAAGCGGCACCGGGAGCGGATCAAGCTGCTGGGCGACATCGCCGACCCGGCGCACGTGCCGCCGGGCTGCCCGTTCCACCCGCGCTGCGTGTACGCCAGGGACACCTGCCGTACGGAGCCGCCGCCGCTGCGCGAGGTCGGCGGCCGCCGGGTGGCCTGCCACCTGGCCGAGGAGCTGGAGCTGCGCGGCGTGCCGGACCCGGACGTGCGGGAGGTGAAGGCATGACGGATCCCCGCTTCGACGGCATCATCCGGCCATCGACAGACCTTCCGGGCGTGCGCGAGGCGCTGCTGCCCGCGCCGCACGGCCCCGACAACCACGCGGCCAACCTGCTGCGCACCCGGGCCGGCGACCTGCTGTGCACCTGGTTCAGCGGCCCCGAGGAAGGCCACCCCGGCACGGACGTCGTGCTGTCGCGGCTGACCGGCGACCGCTGGGAACCGCCCCAGGTGATCGCCGCCGACCCGGAGCGCAGCGAGCAGAACCCGGTGCTGTTCGAGGCGGACGGGCTGCTCTGGCTGCTGCACACCTCCAGCGAGCCGTACGACCAGAAGAGCGCGCACGTCGTGGCCAGGACCTCGGCGGACGCCGGACGTACGTGGAGCGAGCCCCGGGTGCTGCTCGCCGAGCCCGGGATCTTCGTGCGGCACCCGCCGCTGATCCAGGACGACGGCACCTGGCTGCTGCCCGCCTACCACTGCGGGGCCTCCGGCGACCGCAGCGTCGTCGAGGTCAGCGCTGACGGCGGGCGCACGTGGGCCGAGCACCCGGTCCCCGGCAGCCGCGACCTGGTGCAGATGACGATCGCGCGGCGGCCGGACGGCCGGCTGCTCGCGCTGTTCAGGGACCGGAGGGCGGGCCGCATCCACGCCTCGGCCTCCGCCGACGGCCGTACGTGGTCGGCTCCCGAACGGACCGACCTGCCGAACAACGACTCCTCCGTCCAGCTCACGAGGGTGGATGGCCGGCTCGCGCTCGTCTACAACGACGCGAACCTGGAGCGCGACCAGTTCAGATGGGTGACCAAGAACGGGGAGCGGCGCAGGAAGGCGCTGCGCACCCCGCTGGTCCTCGCGGTGTCGGAGGACGGCGGCGACCGCTGGCCGCACCGGCGGGTGCTGCAGGACGCCGACTCCGAGTACTGGCAGAACGAGCTCGGCTACTCCTACCCGAGCGTCATCGACGGCGGCGGCGGACGCCTCCACGTCGCCTTTTCCTACCTGCGGAAGACCATCAAATACCTGGAGATTGGCCAGCCATGAGATTCAGGCAGAGCATCTTGTACGGCGCGTTGGCGGCGGCCGTGGCCGTCCCGTCGTACCTCACCGATGACGGCGGCGGCGTGGTGCGGGTGGAGCCGACCGGCTCGTACGCCTGCCGCCAGGACGTGGCCGCCCCCGACCCGAACGTGCCCAAGGTGCACGCGGCCGCGATCGCGCAGGCGCCGACGGGCGACATCCTGACCGTCTACTACGGCGGCACCTCGGAGGGCGCGCCCAACCAGGCGCTCTACCTGTCGCGCCTGGCGGTGGGCAAGAAGACCTGGTCCAAGCCCGAGGTGGTGTTCGACGAGGCGGGCAAGGCCGACGGCAACCCGGTCCTGTGGTCGGACGGCAAGCGCCTCTACCTGTTCTTCGTGACGATCGAGGGGCACGGCTGGGAGCAGGCGCCGATCCGGCTGATCACCTCGGACGACGGCGGCCACACCTGGAGCCAGCCGACCTACATCCGCAAGGAGTGGGGATGGATGGTCGGCACCAACCCGATCCGGATGTCCAACGGCGAGGTGCTGCTGCCGATCTACGACGAGGCGGAGTCCAGCTCCGGCTTCTACGTCTTCAGCCAGGACATGAGCTCGTGGAAGGCGTATCCGGAGGAGCACACGAGCTGGATCAAGACGGCGAAGAGCTCGATCCAGCCGACGGTCGTCGAGGTGGAGCCGGGCAAGCTGGTCGCCTACATGCGCACCGGCGACGGCGCGATCTACAAGAGCGTGTCGACCGACTTCGCCCGCACCTGGAGCGCGCCCGTGGCCGAGCCCATCGGCAACCCGAACTCGCGGATCGCCGCGCTCAAGCTGGACAACGGCAAGCTGGTGCTGGCCTACAACCCCTGGGTCGAGCACCGCTCCCCCATGCGGGTGTCGCTGTCTCCCGACAAGGGCCGCACCTGGGAGAACTCCGTCGACGTGGAGGCGCAGTCGGGGCCGCAGTTCACCTATCCGGTGATGACGCAGAGCAGCGACGGCTTCATCCACATGGTCTATTCCTACAACCGCAACAACATCCGGCACGTCGTCTTCAACGAGTCCTACCTCCGTGACGCCGTGGGCCTGCTGTCGAACTGGCCCGAGCACACGATCACCGAATTCAAGAACGGCGTCCGGCGGAATGTCGTGCGCCAGTGCAGCTACACGCCTTCCAACGGGGAGTCTGAATGAACAACAAGGCCCGCGGGCTCGCGCTGCTCGCCCTCGCCATGACCGTCGTCGCCGCCCCCGCCAACGCCTCGGCGGCAGCTTGCAAGGACGTGCCGAACAAGTACAACAAGCCGTTCAGCGTCTGCGACGACGAGCTGTTCGTCTTCGCGGCCAACTACAAGCCGTTCGAGGCCACCGCCGACGAGAGCCGGCAGGCGAGCAAGGTCTTCGACGAGGTCATCGGCAACAAGCTGCGCGCCGCCTTCCCCGACGTCAAGATCAAGTACGCGACCTGGGACTACCCGGTCCGCTACGAGGACCTCAAGAAGGCCGGCGTCACGCCCGACATCGTCATCGACGACCCGCGAACCCGCATCGACCGCGACCTGGAGCCGCTGGGCTGGGTCGGCGACCTGACCCCGTCGCTGCAGCAGGCCGGCATCGACCTGAGCAAGCTGAACAAGGCGACGGTCGAGCTGGTCAAGTCGCGCTCCGACGGCGGCGTGTACGGGGTGCCGCTGTTCATCGACGAGCACGTGCTGCTCTACAACAAGAAGATCTTCGACAAGTTCCGGGTGCCGTACCCCAAGGCGGGCCAGACGTACGACGAGGCGTACCGGCTGGCCAAGAAGCTCACCCGGGACGACGGGCTCGACCACTA
The DNA here is from genome assembly GCF_044458585.1 of Nonomuraea sp. NPDC050451. Classification (NCBI taxonomy): domain Bacteria; kingdom Bacillati; phylum Actinomycetota; class Actinomycetes; order Streptosporangiales; family Streptosporangiaceae; genus Nonomuraea; species Nonomuraea sp. NPDC050451. The sequence continues at coordinate 119,808 of NZ_JBITHZ010000023.1, read as the reverse complement.
CAAGGGCTACATGCAGCACCCCGACCAGTACCTCGAGTTCAACCAGCTCGGGCTCTACCCGTTCCTGCCGACGAGGAGCGAGGAGCCCAAGCCCGAGGACGTCAAGGTGAGCATCACCGGCGCCGGGTGGAAGCAGCAGGTGGAGAGCCTGTACCGGTTCCTGATGATCCCGCGCAACGAGTTCACCACCGTGAACGACTTCCTGAAGGGCGACATGGCCAAGCCGGGCCACCTGGCGATGGCGGTGGAGACGCTGTCCCGGCTGAACATGTACGCCGGCCGGGAGCTGTTCATCGAGGACGGGGACGAGGAGCAGTTCAAGGAGGACGCGAAGAGCGTCTCCATCGGCGTCTCCACGGTGCCGGTGCTCAAGGCGGGCTCGAAGGCGGTCTACCAGCCCAACACCCGGGCCGCGTTCATCCCGCCGGCGGCGCCGCACAAGGACCAGGCGCTGCAGATCGTGAAGTGGCTGGTGTCGGAGGAGGCCCAGACGGAGCTGTCGAAGCAGGGCATCAAGGCGGTGCTGCAGACCGACGCCGTCGTGTCGAACTTCGGCAAGAGCGTCCCCGAGCTGGCGGCCCTCGACACCTCGGCCGTCTACTGGGGTGAGAACGCCACCGTGCAGAACTACCAGAACACCGAGTACTGGGACCTGCCCCTGTGGCAGGTCTTCCGCCAGCACGTCCTGCGCGACGGCATGACGCCCGAGCAGTCGCTGACCGTCACCGAGCAGGACGGCATCCCCGCCTACATCAAGGCGCAGGCCGCCGCTGGGAAGGACTGGTGACCTTTCCCGCGACCGTGGAGCGCTGGGACGTCCACGAGATCGAGCTGGCCGGACCGGCAGGCGGCAACCCCTTCGCGGAGGTTCGCCTGTCGGCCCGGTACCGCTACCGCAACCGCGTCGTGGAGGCCGAGGGCTTCTACGACGGCGACGGTGTCTACCGCGTCCGGTTCATGCCGGACGCGGTGGGTCCGTGGCGGTTCACGACCGTCAGCAACGTGAGCGAACTGGACGGGCACGCGGGCGGCTTCGAGGTGACGCCCGCCTCCGCCGGCAACCACGGGCCCGTGCGGGCCGTGGGGACGGGCTTCGCGTACGCCGACGGGACGCCGTACCTGCCGTTCGGGACGACCTGCTACCACTGGACGCACGACATGGAGGAGGACCGCGAGCGCGAGACGCTGCGGACGCTGGCGGCCTCGCCGTTCAACAAGCTCCGCATGTGCGTGCTGCCGACCGGGCGGATGTCGCCGCCCGAGGTGCCCTTCGCCGGGGACGACCCCGGCGGGCTGGACAAGACGCGCTTCAACCCGGTGTTCTTCCGGCACCTGGAGGCCCGGATCCGGGACCTGCGGGACATCGGGGTCGAGGCCGACGTGATCCTCTTCCACCCGTACGACGAGGGTCTGCGCGGGGTGGAGGACATGGGGCGCGAGGTCGACCACGCGTACCTGCGGTACGTCGTCGCCCGCCTGGCGGCCTACCGCAACGTGTGGTGGTCGGTCGCCAACGAGTACGACTTCAACCACGCCAAGTCCGTCGCCGACTGGGACGACCTGCTGCGGGCGATCGTGCGGCTGGACCCGTACGAGCATCTGCGGTCGATCCACAACGGGACGCGGATGTACGAGGTCGCGTCCCTGTACGACTTCACCAAGCCGTGGGTGACGCACCAGAGCGTGCAGCACTGGGACGCCACGCTGACGGACGGGTGGCTGCGTACGTGCCCCAAGCCAGTGGTGATCGACGAGATCTCCTACGAGGGGGACGCCGGCAAACGCTGGGGCAACATCAGCGGGCCCGAGCTGGTGGACCGGTTCTGGGAGGGCATGGTGCGCGGCGGGTACGTCGGGCACGGCGAGGTGGTGACCGGCGGGCCGGGCCGGCCGTGGGTCGGCAACGGCGGCACGCTGCGCGGGGAGAGCCCGGCCAGGATCGCGTTCCTGCGCGAGGTCATGGAGACCCGCCGCGACGGCGTGCACCTGCGCTACCTCGGGCGGCGCCGGCCCCGCGAGGTCACGGTCGAGCTGCCCGGCGGGGAGTACGAGGTGGAACTGATCGACACCTGGAACATGACCGTCACCCCGGTGGACGGCGTGCACCGGGACCGGGTGTGCGTCGGGCTGCCGGGCCGGCCGTACCTGGCCCTGCGGATGACACTGCGGATGACGAGGGTGTGATGCCGATGAACATCGGTCCGATGGCCACCACCGCGCTCGGCTGGCACCTGCAGGGCGACAAGCGGCGGGCGCGGACGCTGGCCACGCTGGAGTCGTCGCCGTTCGACCGGGTGCGGATGGCGGCGTTCGCGACCCGGTGCTCGCTGGACTCGCTGGAGGAGCGGGTGGCGGAGCTGGGGGCGATCGGCGTGACGGCCGAGCTCGTCCTGCTGCACCCCTCCGACGGCATCGGCGACGTGGACGCGGCCGCGCGCCTGGTGGCGGAGGTGGTGCCACGGCTGGCCGGGCACGCGAACGTGTGGTGGTCGCTGGCGGCCGACCCCACCCTTTTCCCCGAAATTTCGGAACACGATTGGGTACGTCTCGCGGACCTGGTCGCCGAGGAGGACCCCGGGCACCACCCGCTGTCGATCACCGCCGAGGCGGGGTCGCCGCTGCTGTGGCGGCGCGCGTTCACGCACGGGAGCGTGGCCGCGCGCAGCCCGCGCGACGCCTGGGTGCGGACGCGCGACCACTACAAGCCGGTGCTCATGGACATGTGCGGGTACGAGGGGGACTCGGACGATCCATGGCACAGCCTGACCCCCGAGGAGGTCGTCGCCCAGGCTTGGGACGGGTCGGTGCGGCGCCGGTACGTCACGCACGGGGAGTCGTACCTCGACGACGAGGGGCTGACCTGGTCGGAGGCCGGCGGCACGCTGGCGGGCTCGGCCGTGGCGCGGCTGGGGCTGCTGCGGGAGGTGATCGCCGGGACGCCCGCGCAGGCGCGTTACCGGGATCGGGACGCGCCGATGCTGGAGGTGCCCGGCGAGTTCTACCTGGAGTACTGCGGGGAGCACCGGTTCCCGGAGCGGGTGTACGAGGTGCCGGCCGGGCGGTACGAGGTCGAGGTGATCGACACGTGGGAGATGACGGTCGCCTCGCTGGGGATCCAGGAGGGCGAGACGCTGACGGTCCCGCTGCCGGCCATCGGGGCCCAGGCCGTCCGCCTCAGGCGGCGCCCATGACGGCACCGGCGCCCGGTGTCGTCGCCGCCCTCGCCGAGCCGGGCGGGAAGGTCGTCGAGGTGGTGCCCGGCGAGGGCGGTCCCGAGGTGCGGCTGCGCCACCGCGACGCGGACGGCCCGCACCTGCGGGCGCCGCTGCGCGGCCTGCTCACCGCCTCCACCGGCCGCCCCTGGCACGTCGAGCACCCGGGCTCCGTCCACCTCGAGCCCCGGGGCGAGGCCATGGTGGTGACGGCGCGGACGGGGCCGCTCGGTGCCCGACTGGAGCTGGCCTTCACCCCTGACGGCCTGCTCACCCTCACCGCCACCTGGTCCAACGACTCCGAGCACGAGGTGACCGACGTGGCGGCGGGCCTCCTGCTCCCCCTCCCCACCGCCGACGCCAACGTCACCATGCCCGGCGTCCTCTACAACGGCAACCCCTCCTCCGATCCCCGCCGCAGGGTCCCCCGCGTCGAGCCGGGCGGCGGGTTCGTGTGCGAGCAGGACCGCCTGCCCGTCCCCGCCGTCAACGCCGCCTGGTCCGGCCGGTACGTCAGCCTCTTCGCCCACCCGGCCCCCCGCCGCGACGCGGAGGGCAAGGTCACCTACGACTCCCTGGGCGTCATCAGGTCGCCGGGCCTGACGGTGGCGGCCATGACCGGCGTGATCATGTTCGACGGCAGGCCCGACGTCTGCTACGTCAGCAAGGCCGAGGTGGCCGACGACCCGGTCGGCTACCGGACCCTGGCCCCGGGCGAGACGATCAGCACCAGGCACACCCTCGACTGGGGCCCGGTCGAGCCGCGCGGCCACGGCTTCAGGAAGCTCGTGCACACCCGGCTCTACCAGGACGACGAGGGTGCCCGTCCGCTCGCCCGGGAGGACATCGTCCAGCTCAAGGCCGGCGCCATGGACGCGCGCTGGGCCGGCCACGGCTACCTCGCCTACGAGGGCACCCGCCACGGACGGCCCCGGTCGTACCTGTACGGCTGGACCGGCCAGTGCCTCAAGCTCGCGTTGTGCGACGCCCTGCTCGGCCGCCCGGAGCGGACCCGCCGGGCGGCGGACTTCTACGTCGAGGGCAGCCGGACGCCGACCCCGGGGCTGCGGCACGGCCGGTACCTGCTCGACGGCGGCAGGTGGGAGATGTTCCGCAAGGACGGCGCGGACTTCGTCTCCAGCCGCGCCCACGGCGAGACGGTCGCCGACCTGGCCGCGATCGCGCTGCACTTCCGTGAGGCGGGGCTGCCGGTCCCGCCCGCGTGGGAGGAGGCCGTGGAGGACGCCGCCGCCTTCTTCTGGCGGACCAGGCTCCAGGAGGGCATCGTCCCGATCGGCTGGACGCCGGACGGGCGGCCGTTCTCGGCCATGGTCAGCGCGGCCGGCATCGCCTGCGTCCAGGCCATGCTGGGCGCGTACCGGCTGAGCGGCGAGCGGGTGTGGCTGCGGCGGGCCGAGGAGGTGCTGGGCCGCTACCACCGGCTGCACGCGGCCACGTTCGAGCGGCCGTTCGCGCACGCCACGCTGGACGCCTCCGGCGAGGACAAGGAGGCCGGGATGTACTACTTCCTGGCCGCCTTCGAGCTCTACCGGCTCACCGGCCGCGAGCTCTACGCGCGGTGGGCGGAGGCGGCGGCGGACTGGCTGCTGACGTTCGTCTACGTCTGGTCGCCGGAGTTCGACGCGGGCAGCACGTTCGAGCGGCGCGGGTTCAAGGCGTGCGGCTGGCCGTCGGTCAGCGTGCAGAACCACCACCTCGACGTGTTCTTCCCGACCTCCGAGCTGAGGGAGTTCGGCCTGATGACCGGCAGGTCCCGGTACGCGGCCAGGGCCGAGACGATCCTGCACGCCATGGGCCAGGGCATCTGCCGCGAGCCCGGCGACTGGGGCTTCGAGACCCCCGGCGAGCAGGGCGAGGGTTTCTTCCAGACCAACTGGCAGCGCAAGGGCGAGGCGAACACGTGGAACCCGTCCTGGGTGATCGCGCTGCCCCTCTACCACGCGCTGCGCATGAGGAAGGTGGCATGAACGAGGAAGAGGCGTGGCGGTACGCCGACGAGCTGCGCGAGCGCGTGCGGCCGCCGCAGTTCCCCGACCGGTGGTTCGACCTCACCGAGTTCGGCGGCTCGGGGAGCCCGTGGACGGGGGCGTTCCACGCCGCGATCGAGGCGTGCCACAAGGCGGGCGGCGGCCACGTGCGGGTGCCCCCGGGGACGTACCCCACCGGCGCGATCCACCTGCTCAGCAACGTGGACCTGCACGTGGAGGCGGGCGCGACGATCCTGTTCAGCACCGACCCGGCCGACTACCTGCCCGCCGTCTACACCCGCTTCTCGGCCATCGAGTGCTACAACTACTCCCCCTTCATCTACGCCTATGGCCAGGAGAACATCGCGATCACCGGCGCAGGGACGCTCGACGGCGGGGCGGGGCCCGAGCACTGGTGGCCGTGGGTGGGCACGCCGGAGTTCGGCTGGCGGCCGGGCACCCCGCACGAGGCCGCGGACTGGGCCGCGCTGCAGCTGATGGCCGCGCGGAACGTGCCCGTCGAGGAGCGGGTGTTCGGCGCGGGCCACTACCTGCGGCCCAACCTGATCCAGCCGTACCTGTGCCGCAACGTGCTGGTCGAGGGCGTGCGCGTCGTCCGCTCCCCCATGTGGGAGATTCACCCCGTACGCTGCGAGAACGTCCTGGTCAGGAACGTGACGATCCACTCGCGCGGCCCCAACAACGACGGCTGCGACCCCGAGTCGTGCCGCTCGGTGGTGATCTCGGGGTGCGTGTTCGACGTGGGCGACGACTGCATCGCGATCAAGGCGGGGCGCGGCCCCGACGGGCGGCGGGTGGGGGTGCCGTGCGAGGACGTGCTGATCGAGGACTGCGACATGCGTTACCGGTACGGCTCGGTCGCGATCGGCACGGACACGACCGGCGGGATCCGCAACGTGTTCGTCCGCCGCTGCCGCTGGGGCGGGCCCGGCCTGTACTTCGGGCTCTACATCAAGACGAACTCGGTGCGCGGCGGCTTCGTGGAGAACGTCTTCGTCAAGGACATCGAGATCAGCGAGCTGACCAAGGAGGCGGTCTCGATCGATCTCTACCACGGCGACGGCCACAACGGCGACGAGGCCCCGCTCATCCGCAACATCAACGTCGCGGGGGTGCGCAGCGACCGGACGCGCAGCGCGTACCTGCTGCGGGGCTACCCCGAGCAGCCGCTACGGGACATCACGATCAGGGACAGTTCGTTCACCGGGGTGCTCAGGGCCGACGTGGCACAGGACGTCGAGGGCCTGTCGATCAGCGGCGTCACCGTGGCCGCCGCGTCTCATGAGTAGGCCTCGGCCTGGGCGCTGTAAAGGGTGGCGTACCGGCCGGACAGTGCCATCAGCTCCTCGTGGGAGCCCTGCTCGGTGACCCGGCCCTCCTCCAGGACGATGATGTGGTCGGCGCTGCGGACGGTGGAGAAGCGGTGCGAGACCAGCAGCGTGATCCGGCCGTGGCCGGTGGCCGCGTGGCGCAGGAAGTGCTCGTACAGCTCGTGCTCGGCCTGCGGGTCGAGGGCGGCGGTGGGCTCGTCCAGCACCAGCAGCAGCGGGTGCGGCCGCATCAGCGCGCGGGCCAGGGCCAGCCGCTGCCACTGGCCGTGCGACAGCTCGGCGCCCGCGTAGAGCCGGCCGAGCTGGGTGTCGACGCCGTCGGGGAGCTGCTCGGCTACGGGAACGGCGCCGGCCTTGTCCAGGGCCCGCGTCACCGCGGCGGTGTCGTCGATCGACGGCAGCCAGCCGGCACCGACCGCCTGCCGCAGCGGGAGCTGGAACTTCACGAAGTCCTGGAAGACGCCGGTCAGCCGCTGCCGCCAGGCCTCCAGGTCCAGCTCGGCGAGCGGTACGCGGTCGGCGGCGATGTGCCCCTCGGTGGGCGCGTACATGCCGCTGAGCAGCTTGACCAGGGTGGTCTTGCCGGCTCCGTTGCTGCCCACCAGGGCGACCGTGGAGCCGGCGCGCAGGGTCAGGTCCACGCCGGACAGCACCGGCTCGGCCGAGCCGGGGTAGGTGAAGCCGACGCCGTGGAGCTCGATGCCGTGCCGGAGCGCGTCCGGCGCGGGCCGGGTGCCGGTGGGCCGCCGGCGGCTCGCGTAGTCGAGCAGCCAGAGGTAGTGGCGGGTGGAGTGGCCGGCGTCGGCGATCCGGGAGAAGCCCTCCACGGTGCCGTACACCTGGAAGCGGAGCTGGGCGCCGAGGCTGATCACCATCATCAGCTCGCCGAGCGTGGCCTCGCCGCGGCCGACCATCCCGGTCATGAGCACCAGCGCGGCGACGAACCCGGCGGCGTAGCAGAGCCAGCCCGCCAGCTCCCAGCCGATCGCGCCGATGCGGGCCCGCAGGACGGCGTCGATCACGCGGTGGCGGGCGGCGTCGGCCGCGGCGTCCAGGACGGGGCCGGCGCCGGAGACGTAGACCTCCTTGCCGGTGTCCGGCTCGATGCACATCCGGTGCAGGCGCTGCTCCAGGCGGGACTGCTCGGCGGTGGCGGCGTGCGCGGCGGCCAGCCGCCGCGCGGCGCGCCCGGCCGCCCACAGCGGCGGGAGGGCCAGCACGGCCAGCGCGGACAGCGCCGGGTGCACCGAGGCCAGCAGCCACAGCGACAGCCCGACGCTGACCACCGCGATGGCCGTGTCGGACAGCGCCCAGCAGGAGCCGGCCAGGGCGCGGGTCTGGCGGCGCAGCAGGCTCAGCCGGTCGAGGTAGTCGGTGCGTTCGAGGTGCTCGAGGGTGGGGATGGCGGCGGTGGCCTCGAGGATCTCGCGGGAGACCTCGATGTCCACCCGGTTGATCAGGTCGTCCTGGTAGTTGTAGCGCGTACGGTTTCCCGCGGCCGCTACGGCGTGGCCGACGATGCCGACGACGACGGCCACGACGAGAGCCCCCACGGCGTGCCCGCCGGCGGCGTCCACGAGCCAGCGCAGGCCGAGGGCGGTCAGGGCGGTCGTGGCGGACTGGGCGACGGACAGCAGGGTGATCACGGTGAAGACGCGCCGGTCGGCCCGCCAGGCGAGGGCGAACATGTGGCGGACCAGGCGGAGCCTTCCCTGTTCCGAGGTGGTCATCCGCTCGTCGCCTCCATGTCGGTGAACCGGGCCGCCTGCAGGCGGAAGAGCCGGGCGTAGGCGCCCCCTTCCGCCAGCAGGCTCGCGTGGCTGCCCTGTTCGGCCACCCGGCCGCCCTCCAGCAGCACGATCCGGTCGGCGTTGCGCACGGTGGACAGCCGGTGCGAGATCAGCAGCACGGTGGTCCCCGGCACCTCGGCGACGACCTGCCGGTAGAAGCCGGCCTCGGCCTCGACGTCCAGGTGCGCCGTCGGCTCGTCCAGGATCAGGACGTCGCGGCCGTGCTCGACGGCGAAGATGGCCCTGGCGATGGCGATGCGCTGCCACTGCCCGCCGGACAGGTCGGTGCCGTCGGTGCGGTCGCGCGCGAGCGGGGTGTCGTACCCGTCCGGCAGCGCCTCGATCACGCCGTCGATGTCGGCGCGGCGGGCGGCGGCGCGGATCCCGTCGAGGTCGGCGCGGTGTTCGGGCGCGGCCATGGCGATGTTGTCGGCGGCGGAGAGCGGGTAGCGGTTGAAGTCCTGGAACACCACGGCCATGCGACGGCGCCAGGCCGGCAGGTCGCCGGGGCCGAGCGGCGCGCCGTCCACCAGCACCCGGCCGGCGGTGGGCAGGGACAGGCCGGCGAGGATCCTGATCAGCGTGGTCTTGCCGGCGCCGTTGCGCCCGACCAGCGCCAGCACCTCGCCGGGGTGGATGGTCAGGTCCACCCCGGCGACGACGTCGCGGTCCGTGCCGGGGTAGCGGAAGGCCAGGCCGTCCAGGCGGATCTCCGCGGGAGCGGACATCTCGCGCGGCTCGCCGGGCGGCGGCACGGGGCGGGCGCCCAGCCGGTCGAGCGCGCGGACGGCGCCGAGCCCGTACTCGATGTCGAACGCCTCGTACCCCATGGAGCTGATCGAGAAGAGGGCGAACGCCGAGACCAGCACGGTCACCAGGTCGGAGGCGGGGAGCGTGCCGTGGACGGCGGCCAGGCCGGGGAACAGCAGGGCCGCTCCGGCCGACGCCGCCGCCAGCAGGGCGGTCAGCCACTGCTGCCGCAGGATGTCGCGCCTGCGCTCCCAGATGGCCCCCGCCCAGGCCAGCACCTCCCGGGTACGGCGGCGCACCACCCAGTCCTGCAGCCCGAACAGGCGGATCTCCTTCGCGGCGGGAGCGGTCGAGGCGACGTCCGCCCAGTGTTCGGCCCGGCGCCGCAGGTCCTCGCGGGCGTCCGCCACCGCCGCCAGGCCCACCCACCAGCGGCGGATCAGCGCACGCTGGACGAGGGCCGCGGCCAGCAGGAAGACGGCCAGCGGCGGCGAGAACAGCACCGCCACCACGGCCGCGGAGCCCAGCGCGCCCAGCATCCTGAAGACCAGCCGGAGCTGTCCGACGGCGGCCGTGCCCGGCGAGCGGACCCGGCCGCCTCCCGAGTCCGAGGCGCGGGAGGCGTCGTCGGCGAACGCCGGCTCCTCCAGGTGCGCCATGTCGGCGGGGGCGAGCGCGAGCCGGCGGACCTCGCGCATCACGCGGGCGTCCACGCGGCCGGCCACGAACTGTTCGAGCGCGCCGCTCAAGGCCCCGAGCACCTCGGTGGCCGCCAGCAGGGCCGCCATCGTCACCAGCGGCCACACGATCGCGGTGCCGGGCTCCCGCCCGCTCGCGGATCCGGTGAGGGCGGCGACCAGCCAGCCGGTGGACAGGGCGGTGGCGGCGGGTGCGAGTGCCGCCCCGGCGTGCACGAGCACCAGGCCGGCGGCGGCTTTGCGATCTTGGAGGGACAGGCGTAACAGGCGCTCTCGTTCGGCCAGCAGCGTCCTCACGGCGTGGGCGCCTCCAAGCGTCGGGGGGTACGGCCGGGCGCGCGAGCATGAACCGGTCAAGCCACGCGCGCCCGGAGATCATATGTCAGCCGTGCATCGGCGCCCAGACCGTCATCGGGCCCGCCCCCCGGTTGGCCCACGCGTAGTACGGCACGAACGTGAGGTCGACCGGGCCCGTGTGCTCCGGTTCCCGGGGGGCGGCGGCGGTGCGGTACGGGAAGCCGCCGTCCTCCTCGCGGTGCACGTGGGCCCGGCCGCGCGCGATGACCGGCACCACCTCGTCGGGCAGGCCGGTGACGGCGGTCCCGTCGCGCAGGTCCGCACCCGCCACGCACAGGTCGTCGACGATGACGCCGGGGTGGTCGGCCTGCTCCAGGCAGTAGACCAGCGGGCCGCGCTCGACGGCGACCTGGCCGCGGGCCACGTCCAGCCGGGGCACGGCCACCGTCAGCCGGGGCCGGATCCCGAGGTCGAGGACGATCCGGTCGCCGGGCCGCCAGGTCCTGCGGACGCGGTGGTAGGTGCCGGGCTCGGCCGGGCGGTCGTCCACGCCGGCGGCGTCGGCCCAGGCGGGGACGCGGGCCGAGAGCGTCCACGGCCGGTCGGGGGTCTCCCTGACGGTGATCTCGATCCGGCCGCTCCACGGGTAGCCGGTCGCCACCTCCAGCACCACGGAGCCCGCCCGCACGGTGCCGGGCGCATACAGGTGGAGCTGGACGCCGTCGTCGTCCCGGGTGGCGAGGTAGTGGTCGAGGGAGGAGAGCAGGCGCATCACGTTGGGCGGGCAGCAGGCGGTGCCGTACCAGTCCTGGCGGCCGCGCGCCGGCGAGCGCAGGTCGTCGGGGTCCGCGCCGGCGCGCACGCGCAGCGCGTTGACGTAGAAGAAGCGGTCGCCGCCGAGCGAGACGCCCGGCAGGACGGCGTTGTAGAGCGTGCGCTCGATCAGGTCCGCGAACCCGGGCGCGCCGGTGGCCAGCAGCATCCGCCACGACCACTGAATGCTGCCGATGGCCGCGCAGGTCTCGCAGTAGGCGGTGTCCGGGGCCAGCTCGTGGTGGCCGCCGAACGCCTCGCCGTACCAGTTCGAGCCGAGGCCGCCGGTCAGGTACGTCTTGGTCGCCACCATGTCGTGCCACTGCCGCTCCAGGGCGGCGAGCAGGTCGAGATCGGAGGTCTCCACGGCGACGTCGGCCGCTCCGGCGGCCAGGTACATGGCGCGTACGGCGTGCCCCTCGACCGTGGCGGCCTCGCGCACCGGCACCCGGTCCTGCCGGTAGCCGGGCCCGTGGTGGCCCTTGAGCGGGATGAGCGCGTGGCCGCGGGTGGCGACCAGGCGCGCGGCGAGGTCCAGGTACGCGCGCGTGCCGGTCTCCCGGTGCAGCTCGGCCAGGCCCGTCTCGACCTCGGGGTGGCCGTCTAGCGCGTCCGGGGGCAGCGCCGCAGCCAGGTGGTCGGCGAACCGGGTGGCGACCCCCAGCAGCGTACGGTCGCCGACCGCCCGGCTGCCCGCCACCGCCGCCTGCATGAGGTGGCCCGCGCAGTAGAGCTCGTGGCTGGAGGCCAGGTCGGAGTAGCGCTCGGTGCCGGTGAGCTGGGTGTGGGTGTGCAGGTAGCCGTCGGCGCCCTGGGCTTCCGCCACCAGCTCGGACGCCTCCTTGTACGGCCGCGCGAGCTCGTCGTCGTCCGCCCGGCCGCGCTCCCAGGCGAGCGCCTCCAGCCACTTGTAGACGTCGGAGTCGGCGAACACCTTGCCGCGATGCGGGCCCGCCAGCCTGAGGTTGTCGAACGCGCCGGACTCGCGTACCCGCTCGCCGCCCAGCGGGATCGTGACCTCGCGGTTGACCCGCTGCCGCGCCCCCCAGAACCCGCCCTCGACCCGCCCGCCCGCCACGGGGCGCAGGGTTACCGCCGCGTCGGGGCCGGGCCGTACGACCGAAGACATCCGATCATCGCTCATGCTGCACATCCTGCCTCAGGGTTATATATCCAACAAGAGTCGAATATTTATGCCGCCCCACCGCCGACCTTGACGGGGCGGAAGGGACGACGCACGCTTAACGGGACGTCTATGCATGTGTGAATATTTATGCGAAGGGACGCCCATGCCCGAAATCCCCGACACGGTGCTGCTGGAAGAACGGGCCGAGCTGGCGATGAACGCGGTGGCCGGACTGCCCGACCAGGACATGGACGGCATCCCGTACTTCAGCGCCGACCTCCTGGCCCGCCCCGCGGCGCTGCGGCACGGCGACTGGGACTACGGCTCCAGCCACGGACGGCTCCTGGACGCCTGCGTGCTCGCCCGGCACATGACCGGCAAGGACACCTGGCGAGAGGTGGAGGAGGGGTTCAGGCGGCGGCTGATCGGCTTCTTCGGCGACGACGGGCTGAGCTACCGCCTGGCGCGCCCCGAGGTGGGCTGGCCCCCGAACGCCAACCTCATCGACCAGCGGGCGGTCCTCCTGTCGCTCACCACCTGGTACGTCTCCGACGGCGACCCCGAGGCCAGACGACTGGCCGACCGCCATGTGGCCGCGCTCAAGCGGATCGCGATCAAGGAGCGGGACGTGTGGTTCTACCCCGCCTCCGAGTACACCCCCGGCGGCTGGCCCTCGCCGAACGCGATCGCGCTCCACCTCGCCCCCGACCCGGCCTCGTTCAGCGGCCGGCTCATCATGCCGCTGCTGCGCTACCACCAGGCGACGGGCAACGAGGACGCGCTGGAGCTGTGCGGATGGTTCGCCCGGCTGATCGTGCACAAGAGCGGCGTCTTCCACGAGGACGGCTCCTTCAACCCCGCCCGCGCCTACCGCAGCGCCCACTTCCACACCCGCCTCGGCACGCTCGAAGGGCTCGCCCGCTACGCCCGCCACGTCGGCGACCACGAGCTGACCGCGTACGTCCGCCGCGCCTACGACTGGGCCCTCGGGCAGGCCACCGCGTTCGGCTGGACGCCCGGCGACCTGGCCGACCAGCGCTACGAGCACGAGAGCTGCTCCCTGGTCGACCTGATCGGCACCGGAACCACGCTGGCCGGGTCGGGCCACACCGCGTACTGGGGCGTGGTGGAGCGGTTCCTGCGCAACCACCTCGTGGAGTCGCAGCTCCTGGACCTGAGCTGGGTGGAATCCGCGCCCGACACCTCGGGGGACGAGCCGGGCTGGGTCACGCACGTGCGGGTGGGCGAGCGGGTACGCGGGGCCTTCGCCGGGTACGGCGCGCCCAACGACTTCGTCTGCGACGTGGAGCTGGGCCGCGGGCACACGGCCGACGTGCAGGCGTGCTGCGTGGGCTCGGGGCTGCGCGGCCTGTTCTGGGGCTGGAACTCGATCGTCACCGCCGATCCCCGCGCCGTCCGGGTCAACCTGCTCCTCACCCGGGCCACCCGCCAGGTCACCGTGCTCAGCCACCTCCCCCACGAGGGCCGCGTCGACCTGGACGTCCACGAGGACCTGCCCGAGCTGCGGGTGCGGGTGCCCGACTGGGCCGGGTACGCCAAGGTGCGCGTCGCCCGCGAGAGCGGGGGCTTCGACGGGACACAGGCCGGGGCGTGGGCGCCGGACGGCTACCTGTCGATCCCGGCGCCGCGGCGGGGCGAGCGCGTCACGGTCACGTTCCCCATGCCCGAGACGGCGACCACCGAGGTGGCGGCGGGGCGGGAGTACCGCGTGCGATGGCGCGGGGACGACGTGATCGGCATCAGCCCGGAGGGGACCGCCCGGCCGATGTACAGCGGGCGCAAGATCCATCCGACCGCGCCCCGGCGCGACTACACGCTGGCCCGGCCGGCGAAGGAGTGGGCATGGTGAACCGGTCTCTTCCCGAGGTGCCCGCGGGCGAGGCGCTGCGGCCGTACGACCTGCGCTGCGAGCACCGCGGCACCCCGCTCGGCATCGGCACGCCGGTGCCCCGGCTGAGCTGGCGGCTGGCCTCGGACCGGCGTGGCGACGCGCAGGACGCGTACCGGATCCGGGTCCACGCGCGCGGCGCCCTGGTCTGGGACAGCGGCTGGGTCGAGGGCCAGGACGTCAGCGCCGACTACGGGGGCGCGCCGCTGTCATCGTTCACCCGCTACACCTGGCAGGTCGAGACCCGGGTCGAGACAGGGCCCGGCGGGGCGGCGGAGTCGTGGTTCGAGACCGGGGTGATGCACCAGGACGAGTGGGTGGCGGCGTGGATCACCCACGATCCCGAGACCGAGCCGCCGTTCGAGCCGCCCACCGACGACCGCGAGCCGCGTTCCGCCCGCACCGCGGGCCTGCCCGCGCCCCGGTACTTCCGGCGCGTGCTCGACCTGCCCCCGGCGACCGCCGTGCGGATCGCGTGCAGCGCCAGAGGGCTGTACGAGCTGCGCGTCAACGGCCACCGGGTCGGCGACGGCGAGCTGACGCCGGGCTGGACCGACTACCGGCAGCGGGTGCCGTACCAGGTGTACGACGTCACGGACCTGGCCGGCGACGGACCCGTCTGCGTGGGGGCGATCCTCGCGGACGGCTGGTGGTCCGGCAGCCTCGGCTGGGACATGCGCCAGCAGGCGCAGCGGTACGGCCGGCGCCCCCAATTGCTGGTCCAGATCGTCGCCGAGCACGAGAACGGCTCCCGTACGGTCGTCGGCACCGACGGGCGGTGGCGGGAGAGCACCGGGCCGCTGCGCCACGCCGACCTGCTCATGGGCGAGTGGTACGACGCGCGCCTCGAACAGCCCGGCTGGGACCTGCCCGGATTCGACGACACCGCCTGGGCCCCCGCGGGAGTCGTGGACACCGCGCACGACGTCCTCGTCCCGTCCGCCGCCGAGCCCGTCCGCGTCACCCAGGACCTCGTGCCGGTGGACGTCCGCCGTCCGGGCGACGGCCGTACCATCGTGGACCTGGGCCAGAACATCGCGGGCCGGGTCCGCCTGGTGCTGCGCGGCGCCCCCGAGGGCGCCCGGGTCACGCTGCGCCACGGCGAGGCGCTGGACGACGACGGCGGCCTCTACACCGCCAACCTGCGCTCGGCCGAGGCGACCGACCACTACGTGGCGGCCGGGGCGCCGGTGGAGACGTTCGAGCCGCGCTTCACCGTGCACGGCTTCCGGTACGTCGAGGTCAGCGGCCACGCGGACGTCGAGGTCACAGGGCGGGTGCTGCACTCCGACACGCCGGTCGCGGGCGAGTTCTCGTGCTCCGACGACATGGTGCGGCGGCTGATGAGCAACATCCGGTGGAGCCAGCGCGGCAACTTCGTCTCCGTGCCGACCGACTGCCCGCAACGCGACGAACGCCTCGGATGGACCGCCGACGCGCAGGTGTTCCTGCCGACGGCCTGCTACAACGCCGACGTGGCCGCGTTCTTCACCGGCTGGCTGGCGGACCTGCGGTGCGCGCAGACCGCCGAGGGCGCGGTGCCGGACGTGGTCCCGCACGTCATGACCGAGCGGCACGGCACGCCCGGCTGGGGCGACGCCGCCACCGTCGTCCCGTGGCACCTGTACCGGGTGTACGGGGACGAGCGGGTGCTGCGCGACAGCCTGCCCAGCATGCGGCGCTGGGTGGACCACGTCGAACGCCACAACCCCGACCTGATCTGGCGCAACCGGGTCGGCAGCCACTACGGCGACTGGTTGCAGGCGGGCGTGCGGACCTCGCGCGAGGTGATGGCCACCGCGTACTTCGCGCTGAGCGCGGAGCTGACCTCGAAGGCCGCCGCCGTGGTGGGCGACGGGGCTGCTTCCGCCCACTACGCCGAGCTGCGTTCGAGGATCGGGGACGCCTTCGTCCGGGCGTTCGTGTCGGCGGACGGCCACGTCACGGGCGACACGCAGACGGGCTACCTGCTGGCCCTCGCGCACGGACTGGTCCCCGAGCCCCTCGTCCCCGCGGCCGTCGGGCACCTGGTCGCCGACCTGGAACGGCGTGGGCGACGCCTGACCACCGGCTTCGCCGGGGTGGGGCTGCTCGGCCCCGTCCTGTCCGCGCACGGCCACCACGACCTGGCGTACTCCCTGCTGCACGACGACCGCTACCCGTCGTGGGGCTACTCGATCAAGCGGGGCGCGACCACGATCTGGGAGCGGTGGGACGGGTGGACGGAGGAGGGCGGCTTCGGGCCCGTCGCCATGAACTCCTTCAACCACTACGCGCTGGGGTCCGTGGGGGCGTGGCTGTACGGCGGGGTCGCGGGGATCGGGCAGGAGGAGGGGTCCGTCGGATTCCGCCGCCCGCTCATCCGGCCGCTGCCCGGCGGGCGGCTCCAGTGGGCTGCGGCCTCGTACGACACGCCGCTGGGTCGGCTGGGCAGCCGGTGGGAGGTGGACGGGAACACGCTGCGGCTGGAGGTCCGGATCCCGCCGGGGGCCGAGGCCACGGTGCACGTGCCGACCACCGATCCGGCGTCGGTCCGCGAGTCCGGCACGCCCGTGCCCGGTGAGGTCGTCGGCGGGGCGCTGGTGTGCCGGGTCGCGTCCGGCCGCTACGAGTTCACCGCGGCGTGGGAGCGATGACGGGAGGCCGCCCTTTGACCACGTGGGCGTGGGAGCGATGACGGGAGGCCGTCCGGTGACCACGTGGGCGGCCGCCGCCGAGCGGGCGGGGGCCGGGCTGCGGGATCTCACCGTGCGCAACCTGGTGCGGACCGGCGCGGGCGGGACCGGCCTGCGGGTACGGCTGACCAACGCGCTCGGGGACCGGCCGGTGACGTTCGGGCACGTCTGTGTGGGCGTCCCGCGCTCCGGGGCGGCGCTGGTGCCGGGGTCGAACCGGATGGTGACGTTCGGCGGGCGGCCGGAGGTGACGCTGGCCCCGGGCGCGACCGCGCTCGGGGACCCGCTGCCCGGCCCGGTGGCGCCCCGGCAGCGGCTCGCCGTCAGCCTGCACCTCCGGGGCGACGGCGGCGTCCTGACCGGCCGCAACCGGGCCACGGCCCCGCCGGACGACGCGGCCTACCGGTCGCTCCCCGGTGACCACGCCGCCGACGAGGACGGGGCCGCGTACGTCGAGGGGGTGGCGGTCTGGCACTGGCTGGACGCGCTGGTCGTCACCGCGCCCGAGCCGGTGTCGGCCGTGGCGGTGCTCGGGGACTCGATCACGACCGGGGTCGGCTCCGAGACCGGCCACGGCTGGCCGGACCTCCTCGCCGACCGGGCCCTGCTGGAGTCGTGGCCGCTCGCCGTGGTGAACGAGGGCGTGTCCGGCGGCCGGGTGCTGGCCGCCGGGACGGGACGCCACGCCGAGGAGCGGCTGGCCGCCGAGGTGCTGGCCAAGCCGGGGATCGGCGCCGTGATCCTGCTGGCGGGGATCAACGACCTCGGGGCGGGCGCGCGGGCGCGGCCGCTCGTCGCCGCCTACCGGCGCATCGTCGAGCGGGCGCACGCCGCCGGGGTACGCGTGATCGGCGGCACGCTCCCGCCCTTCGCGGGCGCGGAGTACCACACGGCCGCGGGCGAGCGGGCTCGGGAGGAGGTGAACGCGTTCGTACGGGACGGCGGCGTGTTCGACGGGCTCGCCGACTTCGACGCGGCGCTGCGTGACCCCGCCGACCCCCGCCGCCTGCTGCCCCGCTACGACTGCGGCGACCACCTGCACCCGAGCGCGGCGGGCCACCGGGCGATGGCCGCCGTGCTCGAACCGCGCGTATTGCTCGACGCGGCCGGTCAGCGGCCGGGGCCGGGCAGGCGCGTCGCCGGTTCCGGGCGGTGGATGC
The DNA here is from genome assembly GCF_044458585.1 of Nonomuraea sp. NPDC050451. Lineage (NCBI taxonomy): Bacteria > Bacillati > Actinomycetota > Actinomycetes > Streptosporangiales > Streptosporangiaceae > Nonomuraea > Nonomuraea sp. NPDC050451. Next base: position 102,038 of record NZ_JBITHZ010000023.1, on the reverse strand, counting down.
CCCGGGGGCGGTAGCCGAGCGCGTCGGAAATGCCGAGGTAGTCGGCGAGCAGCCAGATGATGGCCAGCCACATCTCCGTGCCCTGCAGCCCCGGCGTGCGGGCCGCGCCGCTCCCCCGGGTCAGGGCGAAGCTGAAGCCCGCCCCGTCGTGCCAGCCGCCGACCGCCCGTACGAGGTGCTCCCTCGCCCACGCCGCGCCCTCCTCGCGGCGGTGCCGGGTCTGCCTGCCCAGCAGCCACAGCGGGTGGATGACGTCGAGCACGTTGCAGGCGTTGCCGGTGTCCGGGCCGAAGTAACGCGGGTCGCGGGCCTGGGCGAGCACGGTGTCGACAGCCCGCTCCGGGTACGGCACCGGCACCCCGAACTGCGCGAACGTCCCGCGCGTGAGCCGGTAGAACCCGTTGACCACCTGCAGCCAGCCCGCGTCCGGGTCCGGCTCGCCCCACATCCCGTGGGCCTGGCTGCAGCGGGTGAGCAGCCACCCGTACAGGGTCTCGCTCTCGCCGCGCACGCCGAAGTCGGCGAGGTTGCGGTAGAGGCCGGTGCCGAACGCGTCCACCCACGAGCCCGCCGTCCAGGCGTTGCGCTCCCAGTCGAGGGCGTCGAGGGAGGCGATCAACTGCTGCGAGCTGACGTTCGCGACGGCGTGGACCGGGTGCCGGAACCGGGTGCCGAGGAGGTCGAGGGCGTAGCCGACGCAGAGCACGTGATAGGCGGTGACCCCGTCCAGCTCCGGCGCTTCGGAGGCGCCGACCTCCGGGACCAGGCCCGTGGCCGGGTCCTGGCGGTCGCGCAGGAACGCGACGATCTCCTCCCGCGCCGGGGTCGGGGGCGGGCCGTCCAGGAGGAGGTCGGCGATCTCCACCGCGTCGCACCAGGCGCGGACGGTGGGCGGGGCGGCCGGGCGGTCCACGTACCGCTCCCCCGTCCAGCAGCGCCCCAGCACGTCCTCCGCCTGCTCCCTGGCGCGGTCGGCGAACTCCGAGAGCAGCCGTTCCAGATCGTCCCCCGAGCCGGTGGCGCGGCGGTCGCGGATGCGGCGGGCCGGATTGCCCGCGACCATGGCCCAGGCGGGCACGTCCTTGGTGACGACCGCGCCCGCGCCGACGACGGCGTGGTCGCCGATCGTCACCCCGTCGAGCACGACCACGTTCGAGCCGATCCACACGTCGTCGCCGATCCGGATGCCCTTCGAGGTGATCGCCTGGCGGAAGACCAGGCGGTCGGGCGCGGTGCCGTGGTTGAAGCCGAGCAGGGACGTGTGCGCGCCGATCCGCACGGCGTTCCCGAGCACGATGTTCCCGCGCACCACGGCGTACGGGTTGACGGTGCAGTCGTCGCCCATGACGACGTCGTCGGTGACGTACGCGTGGGCCGCGATGTAGCAGTGGTCGCCCATGCGCAGGCGGTCGGCGTACACGGCCGCCAGCGGCGAGACGAACACTTTGCCCGCCGCCTCCAGCTCGAACCTGGCCCGCAGCTCCTCCAGGTGGCTCTCCTGGGCGCGGCGGTCCTCCTCGGTCGCGTGGTCCCAGAACAGCCACGGGCAGTAGTCGAACTTGGTCGGTCCCGACATGCGATCAACATCCTCTCAGGCGGTCAACGTCATCGACCAGGAGCAGCGCCGGACCGGCACCCGGTACCGCTCGGGCAGGGCGGGGCCGCAGGAGGCGCTGCCGAGGCCCTGCTGCCCGTGGTCCAGGTTCAGCCAGACGCGCCCGGAGTCGCGCAGGTCGTGCGGCCTGCCGGCGGCCTGCAGCGCCTCGCTGGTCCAGCGGCGGGCGGTGAAGTCCAGGTGCGGCTCGCCGTCCACGCGCAGGGTCGGCAGCCCCGGGCCGGACAGCTCCAGCCAGCGGGTCTCGACGTGGTTGCCGTTCTCCTGCGGCACGACGTACGGGGTCTGGAGCGCGTCGATCGCCAGCGCGAACCGGCCCACCCGGGCGGCGTCCCGGCTGTCCGCGTACGACTCGCCCGGGCCCCGCCCGAACCACGTGACGTCGGTGTAGCCGCCGGGCAGGGCGAACCTGGCGCCCATGCGCGGCGGGCTCACGTTGAGGTGGCCGTACGCGGTGTCGTGCCAGTCGCCGACGGGCTCCGCCTCGATCCGCAGGTGCAGGCCTCCGTCGCGCCACTGCCAGGTGTACGTGGTGAGGAACCCGAGGGTCCGGGTGGCCGGACCGCTCCGGCCGCGGACGACGAGGGTGCGGTCGTCCGGCCTTTCGAGGGCGGCGGTCCGGTGCAGGAAGCGGTCGAGCCCCACGGCCTCCCAGTCGGCGGCGAGCGCGTTCCTGGGACCCTGGCCACGGTCGTTCTCGGTCGGAGCCCGCCACACATCCAGCACGGGCCCGTCCAACTCGACCCCGTGCAGCCGGACCAACCGCCCGCTCCGCCGATCGAACACCGCTCCACCCAACCGCACCCCCCCACCGCCACCTGACGCACGGCCCACGACGCCTGCCGCATCACTCGCGGTGCCGCCCGGCGAGGTGCCACCCGCAGCACCATCCGGCGTGACGTCCCGCGCGACGCCGCCCGGCACGCCACGCGGCGCGCTGCCCGTCGCGCTCGGCGCGTCCCCTTCGAGGCCGGTCGCCGCACCGCCCCCTGCGCCATCCAGCGGGGGGTCGGCGAGGGTCGCGGGGCCGAGGCGGGCCTGGCCCCAGGCGACCACGTGCCCCGCCGGCGCCCAGCCGGTCGCGGTGGCGAGCGCGGCTTCGATCGTGATCCACGTCTCGCCCTCCAGGGTGCGGACCGCGCCCTCAGGCAACGGCACCCGCACCGTCTCGCGCGGCCCGCACCCCGGCACCCGGAGCACCCCGCCTCCCTCGGAAGGGGCGCCGTCCACCTCCGCCCACCAGCGGAACTCCAGGTGCCCGAGGTCGATCAGGTCGTGCTTGTTGGCCACCACCACCTCCCCCGCCACCACGTCCACCGCGATCCCGACCGGCTCGATCGCCTTGCGCAGCTCCGCCAGGCCCGGGGACGGCGTGCGGTCGGGGAACAGCAGCCCGTCCAGGCAGTACCGACCTCCGTTCGGCTGATGGTCGATGTCGCCGCCGTGCCGGAAGTAAGGGCGGCCCAGCTCGTCGTGCCCCGTCAGCCCGTGGTCGATCCACTCCCACACGAACGCCCCGCAGAACCGCTCGTACGACTCCAGGATCGCCTGGTAGTCGGCCAGCGAGCCGGGCCCGTTCCCCATGGCGTGGGCGTACTCGCACAGCAGGAACGGCAGCCCGCGACGGCGCACGTCGTCGGCCGACTCCGGCGCCACCCCGTCCGGCGGGTCCTCCTTCCGTTGCCCGATGCGCTCCAGGTCGTCCAGCGACGGATACATGAGGCTGTAGAAGTCGGAGTGCCGGTAGCTCGGGTCGCGCTCGTAGTGCAGCGGCCGGCCGGGGTCGCGGGCCCGGATCCACCGCTCGATGTCGCCGAACGCCGGCCCGCTCCCGCTCTCGTTCCCCAGCGACCAGACGACCACGCTGGGGTGGTTCTTGTCGCGTTCGACCATGCGCCGGGCCCGGTCGAGCAGGGCGTCGCGCCACATCGGCTCGGCCGGCGGATTGCCCTCCCAGCCCGCGTAGATGAACCCGTGGGTCTCGATGTCGCACTCGTCCACCACCCACAGCCCGTACTCGTCGCACAGCCGCAGGAACTCCGGGTGCGGCGGGTAATGGGCGGTGCGGACGGCGTTGACGTTGTGCTGCTTCATCAGCACGATGTCGCGGATCATGGTGTCGCGGTCGAGGGCGCGGCCGCGTTCCGGGTGGTGCTCGTGCCGGTTGACGCCGCGGAAGAGGACCGGCGCCCCGTTGATCAGCAGCCGCCCGCCGGCGATCTCGACGGTCCTGAACCCGATCGGGAGGTCGATCGTCTCCCCGGCCGCGCTGAGGGTGCCGCGGTAGAGGCGCGGGCGCTCGGCGCTCCACGGTTCGACGGCGGGGAGGGTGACCTGCTCCCCGGTCGCGACCGCGAGGCCCAGCCCGGGGATCTCGACCAGGCCGGGGGCGTCGGCGGCGACGAGGAGGGTGCCGGAGCCGTCGGCGGCGTCGTAGGAGGCGTGGACGGTGAAGTCGTCGATGCCGCCGGAGGGGCGGGCCAGCAGCTCCACGTCGCGGAAGATGCCCGGCAGCCACCACATGTCCTGGTCCTCGAGGTAGCTGCCCGACGACCAGCGGTGCACGCGTACGGCGAGCAGGTTGCCGCGCGGCCGGACGAGCCCGGTGACCTCGAACTCGAACGGCAGCCTGCTCCCCTTCGAGTGACCGAGCAACGAGCCGTTCAGCCACACCGTGCCGCAGGAGTCCACCCCCTGGAAGCGCAGCACGGCCCGGCCGCCCGGGCAGTCTTCGGGCCAGTCTTCGGGCAGGTCGAAGCGGAGGCGGTAGTCGCCCGTGGGGTTGCCGTCGGGCAGGTGCGGCGGGTCGATGGGGAACGGGTAGGCGGTGTTGGTGTAGAGCGGGCGGTCGTGCCCCTCCAGCACCCAGTGCGACGGCACCCGGATCGTCGCCCAGCCGGTGTCGTCGAGCGCCGGGTCGGGCAGCGAGGGGCCCGTGCCCTCGGCCGTGTCAGAGAGCCGGAAGCGCCACCGGCCGTTGAGCGACAGGCGCGGCGCGTCGGAGAGGAAGTCCGCGCGTGCCGCCCGCCGCCCGGAGCCCGGCCCGGGATCTTCGTGGAAGTCAACCATCCGCACGTCCCTCCGCGACAAAACGTTTTAACCCTATACGCGAAGATCCCCGCCTGCCAGCCCATCATGCATTGACATCCAAGATTGAATAAATATACAATGCGTAAATCGTTTCAATAAGATGGGTGGGCCATGCGCGGGTTTCTGCCGGACTGGGAGTCGCTTCGCCGTCACCCCGTCCCCCCGTGGTTCGGTGAGGCCAAGTTCGGCATCTGGTCGCACTGGGGCCCGCAGTCCGTGGCGAGCTCGGGCGACTGGTACGCCCGCCACCTCTACGGCATGCAACCCGCCTCCGAGCCCTGGGAACGCCGCCGCGCCGACCGCCAGCACGCCCACCACCGCGCCCGCTTCGGCCCGGGTGGCGGCGCGAAGGATCTCTTCCATCGCTGGCGCGCCGAGCGGTTCGACCCCGACGAGCTGATCGACCTGTACGCCTCCAGCGGCGCCCGCTACTTCGTCGCCCTGGCCGCCCACTGCGACAACTTCGACCTGTGGGACTCCGGGCAGCACGCGTGGAACGCCACCCGCATCGGCCCGCGACGCGACATCGTCGGCGCCTGGGAGCGGGCGGCCCGCGCGGCCGGGCTGCCGTTCGGGCTCAGCTTCCACAACAACTGGACCTGGCGCTGGCTCGACGTCGCGCACGGCGTCGACCCGGCCACCGGCGAGCCGCACGACGGCGGGCTCACCAAGGCCGACGGCACCGGCACCTGGTGGGAGGGCCTCGACCCGGCCGAGCTCTACCCGGCCAGGCACGCCCCGGGCGCCAAGCCTCCGCCCCACGTGGCGGACCGCTTCTACGCCCGCGTGCGCGAGGCGATCGACCGCTACCGCCCCGACCTGGTCTATCTCGACGACGGCCGGCTGCCGTTCGACGCGGGCAGCGTGGTCGAGTCGGAGCCGGTCAGCACGCGCGGTCTCGACCTGCTCGCCCACTACTACAACACCTGCCCGACCGGCGGCCTGGTGACCGTCAAGGACGTCCCCGACGCCGACCGCACCGCCGTCGTCCTCGACTGCGAACGCCGCCAGCTCGACGCGGCGCAGCCGTACCCCTGGCAGTTCGACACCAGCGACGGCGAGTGGTTCGACTGCTCGGACGACGACCCGATGTTCCACCCGCGCAAGACGTCCCAGCAGGTCGTCCACACGCTGATCGACGTGGTCAGCAAGAACGGCACCCTGCTGCTCAACGTCCCCCAACGCGCCGACGGCACCGTGGACGCCCGCGCCCGCACCCTGCTGGGCGAGGTGGGCGACTGGCTGCGGGTGTGCGGCGAGGGCGTGTACGGCACGACGCCGTGGAAGCGCGCCGCCGAGGGCGCCACGGGCCTGGGCGGGACCAAGGGCTACGAGGGCTACAACGAGGCCGACCGCGCCTACCTACCGGGCGACATCCGCTTCACCCGGCGCGGCGACGCGGTGTACGCCACGCTGCTCGCCTGGCCGGAGGACGGGACCGCCGCGATCACCAGCCTGGGCACCGGCGAAGGGCTGCTGAACAGCCGCCCCACCCGGGTCGAGCTCCTGGGCCACGGCCCCGTCGCCTGGCGGCTGGCCGAGGACGCCCTCCACGCCGACCTGCCCTCGAAGCCACCCACGAAAGCCGCGTACATGCTCAAAATCTCCTAGCACCCCGGAGTCCCTGTCATGGTGACGAACCTGCGAACGTGCGACCTGATCGACCCCCTCGGCATCGAGATCACCCGGCCGGCACTGAGCTGGCAGCTGACCGGCACCACGACGCAGACCGGCTACCACATACAGGTCGAGCCCGGCTTCTGGGACACCGGCGAGGTCAGCGGTCCGGAGCAGAGAGTGGTGTACGGCGGGCGGCCCCTGACCTCCCGCACGGCGGCCCTCTGGCGGGTGCGCATCCGCGACGCGGACGGCCGCTGGTCCGGCTGGAGCCCGCCCGCCCGCTTCGAGCTGGGCCTGCTGAGCCCGGACGACTGGACGGCCTCGTGGATCACCCACCCCGACTGGCACGACGAGGGCAACCCGCGCGCGGGCGAGGGCAGGCCGCTCCCGCTGCTGAAAGGCGAGTTCGTCCTGGCCCAGCCGGTCGCCCGCGCCCGGCTGCACGTCGCGGGCCTCGGCGTCTACGTCGCCACGGTGAACGGCGCGCCGGTGACCGACGCCGTGCTGGAGCCGCCGTACACGGACTTCACCAGGCGCGTCGTGTACGCCACCCACGACGTGACGCAGCTGCTGCGCGAGGGTCGCAACGCGCTCGGCGTCGAGCTGGGTCCGGGGATCGCGCACGTCTTCCCGCACCAGGACCGGTACATGAAGTTCTTCGGCTCCAAGGCCGCCCCGCGGGCCATCGCGCAGCTCGAACTGGACTACGCCGACGGCTCGTTCGGCCGGTTCGTCACGGGCCCCGACTGGCGGGCCGCCGAGGGCCCGACCGTGCGCTCCCACTGGTACGGCGGCGAGGACCACGACGCCCGCCGCACCGCCTCCGAATGGCGCCCGGCCACCGTCGTCCCCGGCCCGAAGGACGTGCTCAGGTCGCGCGCCTGCCCGCCCATCAGGGTCACCGAACGGCTGCCCGCCACCGCCAGGCTCGCCGCCACCGACGGCACGCCGGTCTTCGACGTCGGCACGGTCGTCGCGGGCTGGGCCGAGCTGAGCCTGGACCTCCCGGCCGGCCGCTACCTGCGGCTCGTGCCCGGCGACCAGCTCGACGACTACGGCCGCGTCATCCAGTCGAAGCCCACCACCGGCGCGCCGATCTTCAACACGTACGTCACCAAGGACGGCCCGCAAACCTGGCACCCGAGCTTCCGCTACGACGGCTTCCGCTACGTCGAGGTCCAGGGCCTGCCCGAGCATGTCGGCCCGGAGGCCGTGACCGCGCTCGTGCTGCGCGCGGACAACACCCCCACCGGCACGTTCGAGACCTCCGACGCCCTGGTCAACGACATCCACACGATCATCGACCGCGCGGTGCGGGGCAACATGTACAGCGTCCTCACCGACTGCCCGCACCGGGAGAAGCTGGGCTGGCTGGAACAGACCCACCTGCTGTTCGACGTCGTCGCCTACAACTACGACGTGGCCGCCTACTACCGCGAGCTGCTGGTCACCATCGCCGAGGCGCAGACCGGGGACGGGCTGGTGCCGGACATCGCGCCGGAGTTCCTGGTGTTCGACGCCCCCTTCAGGGACGACCCCAACTGGGGCGGCGCGATCGTCCGCATCCCGTGGCAGCTCTACCGCTGGTACGGCGACCCGTCGGCGATCCGGACGCACTACGACGCGATGCGCCGCTACGTCGACTACCTCACGTCCAAGGCCCAGGACGGCGTCCTCAGCCACGGTCTGGGCGACTGGATCGGCCTGGACGACTCGACACCCGTCCCGCTGGTCTCGACCTGGGGCTACTGGCGGGCCGCGCGCACGATGGCCCGCGCCGCCGGGGTGCTGGGCCGCGACGACGACGCCAAACGCTACCGGGCCCTGTCCGAGCAGATCACCGCCGCGTTCTCGCGTACGTTCGCCGGCACCTTCTCCGGGGCCCGCAGCCAGGCGTCGGAGATCCTGGCGCTCGACATGGGGGTCGTCACGGACGAGCGGGTGCTGGACCGGATCTCCGAGGCGGTCGCGGGCGGCGGCATCACGGTCGGGGAGATCGCGCTGCCCGCCCTGTACCGGGTGCTCGGCCGGGCGGGACGGCACGACGCCCTGTGGGCGTTCGCCACCTCTACGAGCCACCCCAGCTACGGCTACCAGGTACGGCATGGCGCCACCGCGCTCACCGAGGCGTGGGACGGGCCGACGAGGGGCCTGTCGCAGAACCACTACATGCTGGGCGCCATCGACGCCTGGTTCTACCGCGGCCTCGGCGGCATCGGCCAGGCCCCCGGCTCGAACGGCTTCCGCAGGCTGCTGATCGAGCCCGCCGCGCCCGGCGACCTGGAGTCGGTGCGGGCGAGCACCGTGACGCCGTACGGCGGGGTCGAGGTGTCCTGGACCCGCGCGGACGGGGAGTTCACGCTCGACGTGGAGGTCCCGCCGGGCTCGTCGGCCGAGGTGCGGCTGCCCGATCTCGGGCTCGCTCGGCACGCCGTGCCGGACGCGGCGGTCAAGCTCGGGGCCCACGCCTACGAAGTGCCGGCCGGGCGGTGGACGTTCGGGGCAAGCCGGTGATCGGCACGTACGACGCCGCCCGCGTCAGGACGCCGCACAAGGCCGGCAGGCTGCTGGTCGAGGGGTCGCGGGAGCCGGGCAGGTTCGACAGCCTCTTCGTGGACTGCCCGTTCGTGTGCTCCGACGGCGGCGAGTACCTGATGACGTACGTCGGCTTCGACGGGACCGGCTACCAGAGCGCGCTGAGCCGATCGACGGACCTGGTGTCGTGGACCCCGGGCGAGGTGATCCTGCCGCGCGACCCGGCGCACCCGTACCGGGGCTACAACGCGGCGCTCACGTCGATCGTCCGCGACAACCGCCTCGACTCCCCAGGCCAGGTGACCTGGCTGGACGGCCGGGCGGTCGGCACGTACCACGCCTATCCCGAGGCGGGTATGGAGATGGGCGCGGCGGTCATCGGGTTCGTGACCAGTGACGACCTGCGTACCTGGGTGGACGTCGGGTCGGTGCTGCGCCCGCAGGACGGCGGCGCGTGGGAGCGCGGCGGCCTGTACAAGTCGTGGCTGCTCCGCCACGACGGCCTCTACTACTGCTTCTACAACGCCAAGAACCGCACCTACGACGGCTGGCGCGAGCAGATCGGCTACGCCGTCTCCCCCGACCTCGAACGCTGGGAGCGCCCGGACCCCGGCCCGGTCGTCCCGCACGGCGGTCCTGGCGAGTTCGACGAGCGCTTCGCCTCCGACCCGTGCGTGCTGCGCGACGGCGACTGGTGGGTGATGTTCTACTTCGGGCTCTCGTTCGACGGGCACGCCCGGGAGAGCTTCGCGGTCTCCCGCGACCTGCGTACCTGGCGCAAGAGCGGCGAGATCCTCATCGACGTGGGCCCGCCGGGCTCGGCCGACGACACGTACGCGCACAAGCCCGCGCTCGTCTCCCACGGCGGGCGGCTCCACCACTTCTACACGGCGGTACGGCGGGTCGAGCCGTACCAGGTCGGCGAGCACACCCTGGTCGAGCGGCGCGGCATCTCCCTGGCCCACGGATAGGAGATCATGATGAAGTCCCGCAGGAGCTTCCTGGCCGTGGCAGCCGGCGCCGTGCTGGCGCCCCAGCTGGCCGGCCGGGCCGAAGCGGCCCCCGACCTGGACGGCTGGGCCAGGGTGCCGCGGATCCGGCGGCGGATCAGGCCGCCCCGCTTTCCCCGCCGCGCCTTCCCTGTCACGCGCCACGGGGCGGTCGGCGACGGGACCGCGATGTGCACCGACGCCTTCAGGCAGGCGATCGCGGCCTGCGCGGCGGCGGGCGGCGGACGCGTGCTCGTGCCCGCGGGGACGTACCTCACCGGCGCGATCCACCTGGCCGACAACGTCGAGCTGCACCTGGAGGCGGGCGCCACGATCCGGTTCAGCCGCGACCCCGCCGACTACCTGCCGGTCGTCCACACCCGCTACGAGGGCGTCGAGCTGATGAACTACTCGCCGTTCATCTACGCCTACGAGCGGGAGAACGTCGCGATCACCGGCAGCGGCACCATCGACGGCCAGGCCGACGCCACGCACTGGTGGGACTGGTCGGGCGACCCGCCGCCGTCGGAGCGTCCCGACAAGAACCTGCTGGCCGCCCTGGCCGAGCAGGGCGTGCCGGTGGCCGAGCGGGTGTTCGGCGAGGGCCACTACCTGCGCCCCAACCTCATCCAGCTCTACCGCTGCCGCAACGTCCTGATCGAGGGCGTGACGGTCAAGGACTCCCCCATGTGGAACATCCACCCGGTCCTGTGCGCCAACGTGACCATCCGCGAGGTCACCGTGGACAGCCCGAACGGCCCCAACAACGACGGCTGCGACCCCGAGTCCTGCGTGGACGTGCTCATCGAGCGGTGCGAGTTCAACACGGGCGACGACTGCGTGGCGATCAAGGCGGGCAAGAACGCCGACGGCCGCCGGGTGAACGCGCCCTCCATGAACGTGCTCGTGGACTCCTGCGTGATGCGCGACGGCAACGGCGGCGTGACGATCGGCAGCGAGACCACCGGCGGCGTGCGCTGGGTCTACGCCTGGAACTGCACGATGAGCAGCCCCCGCCTGGAGCGCGCGGTCCGTATCAAGACCAACCCCGACCGCGGCGGCTACGTCAGGGACGTCTACTTCAGGGACATCACGGTGGGGCAGGCGGCCGACGCGGTGATCGAGGTGGCCCTGAACTACGAGAACAAGGACACCGGCCCGTACTTCCCCGACGTGGGCGCCATCGACGTGCGCCGCCTGCGGGCCGGGCGGGCGCCCAGGGCGTTCAACCTGATCGGCAACCCGGGCAACCCGATCAAGGGCGTGCGGGTGGCCGACAGCGTGTTCGAGGAGATGGCCGAGGACGACGTGGTGCGCGAGGTGACGGGGTTCGTGCTGCGCCACGTGTGGATCAACGGCCGCCGCGTGGACTCCGGAGGATGAGCCGGTTCCAGGCCCCCTGATCAGGGTTCGACGAGGCCCGCGCGGATGGCGTAGCGGGTCAGGTCGAGGCGGTCGCGCATGCCGAGCTTCTGCAGGATGTTCGCCCGGTGCCGGTCCACGGTCTTCACGCTGATGACGAGCGTCTCCGCGATCTCCTTGGCCGAGTTGCCCTCCGCGATCAGCTTGACGATCTCCTCCTCCCGGGGCGTCAGGATGCTCTCGGGCATGCGCTCGCCCTCGCGCGAACGTTGCAGGTAGTCGCGGATGAGCGCGGTGACCGCCCCCGGATAGAGGAACGGCTCGCCGCGCATCGTCGCCCGGCACGCCTCCAGCAGGTCCTGGTCGGCGACCGACTTGAGCACGTATCCCGAGGCGCCGACCTTGAGGGACTCGAAGAAGTACTGCTCATTGTCGTACATGGACAGGATCAGGATGCGGATGGCGGGCGCGCGGCGGGAGATCTCGCGGGCCGCCTGGAGCCCGGTCATGCGCGGCATCGCGATGTCCAGGATGGCCAGGTCCACCGCGTCCTCCGACGCGGCCGCGACGGCCTCCGCGCCGTCGGCGGCCTCGGCGACGACCTCCAGGTCGGGCTCCGCGTCGAGGATCATCTTCAGTCCCCGGCGGACCAGCGCGTGGTCGTCGGCCAGCAGGATCCTGGTCTTGGCAGTGCTCACCGCGTTGGGCTCCGATCGTTCGGGATGGTCAGGTGGACGCGGGTGCCTTCCCCCGGCGGGGAGTCGACGGTCAGGCGCGCGCCGATCAGCAGGGCGCGCTCGCGCATGCCCCGGATCCCGGCCCCGTCCTGGCGCGCGCCGCCCTGCCCGTCGTCGGCGACGCGCAGGGCCAGCCGCCCGTCCCGCGTGGCCAGCGACAGCTCGGCACGCGTGGCGCGGGCGTGCCTGGCGATGTTCGTGAGGCTCTCCTGGGCGATCCGGTACAGCACGAGCTCGACGTCCGCGCCCAGCTCGGGCAGGTCGTGCTGGACGGCGCGGGCCACCTGGACCCCGCTCATATGCGAGACGTCACTGCACAGGGCGCTCAGGGCGGCGTGCAGCCCGAGGTCCTCCAGCACGCCGGGACGCAGCCGGCGGGCGACCTGCCGCACCTCGTCGAGGCTGGCGCGTACGGTCTCCTGCACGCCGTGCAGCTCCTCGCGCAGGTCGCCGGGCGCGCGGTCGACCACCCGCTTCAGGCCGAGGAGCACCACGGTCAGGCTCTGGCCGATCTCGTCGTGCAGCTCGCGGGCGATGCGCCGCCGCTCGCCTTCCTGGGCGGCCAGGGCGTGGCCGCTGCTGGCGCTGCGCTCTGCCTCCAGGCGGTCGAGCATCGCGTTGAACGTGCCGATCACGTGGGTGAGGTCGCTGTTGCCGCCGTCGGGCAGCCGGTCACCGGTCCGCAGCAGGTCCACGCGCTGCATGAGCGTGGTCAGCGCGTCCAGCGGGGCCAGGCTGCGGCGCAGGAGCAGCGCGTTGGCGGCCAGCATCAGCGCCAGGCCCACGATCAGCACCGGCACCTCGGCCAGCACGAGGGGCGCGGACACGGTGGCCGGTGAGATCGCGAGGACGAGCGTGGCCACCGCGAACACCAGCCCGTTGATCATGAACAGCCGCCGGAACAGCGCCTGCGCCGGGCTCCTGGTCGTCCTCTTCGCCCCGTCGGTCATTTCACCAGCCTCTTTGTCCCCCGGTCCGGTTGTCGATCCGGCCTGACCCCCATCCTGCGGGACGTCCCTACATGCTCCGTCCCTCCCCAGATGGGTGCTGGACCCGATGGTGCCGGGCCCGCCCGGACGACGAGACTGGGGCGGAGCCGCCGCCCACGAAGGATGACCTCGATGCGGCGCGCGCGACGAGACGATCATCCTGGAGCGGCGGCTCACCAAGCCCGAAACCGTTCCGACTCCGGAGGTCGATAGTCGTGTGCCGCCAATCCCACCTTGTACCGTCATGCCCCGCCGCCCGGTCCGGGCCGCCGGGGCGTGACGGATGAGCGCACTCGTAGCCCTCGCGATCTTCCTGGTCGCGTTCTTCTTCATCGCCACCGAGAAGGCCGACAAGGTCAAGGTGGTGCTCGTCGCCGCCGGGCTGATGGCCGTCCTGGGCCTCGTCCCCGGCGCGGAGGTGTTCTTCTCCGAGCACGAGGGCGTCGACTGGAACGTCATCTTCCTGCTGCTCGGCATGATGATCATCGTGGGGATCATCAAGCAGACCGGGGTCTTCGACTACCTCGCCATCTGGGCCGCCAAGCGGTCACAGGGCAGGCCGTACCGGCTGATGGTCATGCTGATGGCGATCACCGCCGTGGCCTCGCCCTTCCTCGACAACGTCACCACGATCATGCTGGTCGCGCCGGTCACCGTGATGGTGTGCGACCGGCTGCGCATCCCCGCCCAGCCGTACCTCATCGCGGAGGTGCTGGCCTCCAACATCGGCGGCGCCGCGACCCTCATCGGTGACCCGCCCAACATCATCATCGGCAGCCGCGCGGGGCTGACGTTCAACGACTTCCTGGTCCACATGGCGCCGATCGTGGTGGTCGTCTTCGCCGTGTTCGTGCTGCTCACGCGGTTGCTGTTCCGCGGGTCGTTCCACTACGACGCCGAGCACGCCATGGCGGTGATGGCGCTGGACGAGCGGCGGGCCATCACCGACCCGCGGCTGCTGACCCGCTGCCTGGTGGTGCTGGGCATGGTGATCGCCGGGTTCGCGCTGCACGCGGTGGCTCACGTCGACCCGTCGATCGTGGCCCTCGTCGGGGCCGGATTGATGCTGATGGTGTCGCGGGCGGACGTCCACGAGGTGCTGCGCGAGGTCGAGTGGTCCACGCTGGTCTTCTTCATGGGCCTGTTCGTCATGGTCGCGGGCCTGGTCCACACGGGTGTCATCGCGGCGATCGGCACGTGGGCCCTGGACGCGCTGGGCGACGACTACTTCGTCGCCGCGACGGCGCTGCTGTTCGGCTCGGGCGTGCTGGGCGCGTTCTTCGACAACATCCCGTACGTCGCCACCACCGCCCCGATCGTGGAGGGCGTGGTCGCCGAGATCCCCGACCCGAGCACCGGGCAGGCGCTGTGGTGGGCGTTCGCGCTGGGCGCGGACTTCGGCGGCAACGGCACCGCGGTGGCGGCCAGCGCGAACGTGGTGGCCCTGGGCATCGCCGCGCGTTCCGGGCACAAGATCACCTTCTGGCAGTTCACCCGGTACGGCATCGTCGTGACCGTCATCAGCACGCTGATGGCCTGGGCGTACGTCTGGCTGCGCTACTTCGCCTGACCGGGCAGATCAGGGGAAAGTCAGGGGCGATCACCGATGAGCGCCCCTGACCCGAAGGGGCATCGTGGGCCTCATGAACCGCCTCACCCAGATCTCCTTCACCGCGGCGCCCGCCGCGCTGCTCGCCGGCAGTCTCCTCGCGCGCCTCCCGGACGCCGACGCCGTGGGCGGGCCGTGGTGGGCGGCCGCGCACGCGGTCCTGCTGGCCGGGTTCCTGATGTTCGGCGTCATGCTCCTGGCGCTGCGCCATATGGCGGGGCCCGTGACGGGCGGGTGGCGGGCGACGGTGGACGTCGCCACGGGGGTGGCGCTGCTCAGCACGGCCGCCAACGTCGTCGGTCTCGCCGTCGACCTCTACAACAGGTTCGAGAGCCCGCGCGTCGCGGCGTGGGAGCCGTTCGTCTACGGGGCCGCCTTCGCCGCCCTGGTCGCGCTGGCGTCCGTGCTCGCGGCGCTGCGGCGGGTCACGGTGCTGAGCGCGGGCGTCACGGCCACGGGCGTGGCGGTGCTGATCGGGGGGTTGTTGGAGCCGGCCCTGACGCCGGTCGGCATGGCGCTCATCTGGCTGGGCACGCTGCTGCTGAGCCGGGGCCCGGCCGAACCGGCGGGGCAGGTGGGCTACCGGCTCCACTGAGCGATCGCCCGAGCTTCAAGTGGGTACGTCCATGAAGGCCCCGACTCCCGGCTTTCGTGAAGGAGTGGTTCCCCATGCTCTACGTCTTCGGCTTCGAACGGATCGGCGTGGCGGTGAGCGACATCTACTTCGTCGACCCCGACCCGATCAAGGGACAGGAGGGCGCCGAGCGGGGCGTGCGCCTGGAGCTGCGGAAGCTGGATCCCGGCGAGCTGAAGGGGTCGATCTACTCGGCCCGGCCCATCATCGTCGAACGCCCCCTCTGGCGGGTGGACCTGCTGGAGTCGGTCAACGGCACGCCCGGCAGCTTCGACCGCACGCACCATCACCCCGGCATCGACGGGTGGGAGCCGGGGCGGCGGGTGTTCGACAAGGAGCTCTCCGGCGAGCCGCTGAAGTGGCTGAGCGGGCGGCTGGCCGACCTGGAGGGCGTGCTCGACGAGGTCGGGGTGGACCGCGACGAGGTGAGCCCGGCGGACGTGGCGGGGCTGCGCGAGCGCGCCCAGGAGATCGTCGAGACCGTCGCCCGCCTGCTCGACGGCGTCCACTCCGGCGCCCTCGCCGCCCCGCCGGACGACGCGTCGCCCACCAGCGTCCGTGCCAGCTGGTTGTGAGGACGAGGACCGGCTTCTAGGGGGCCAGGCTGGTCGCGATGCCGTCCAGGACGAGGCCGAGCTTGCGGTCGAACCACACGGAGGCCGGCTCCGACAGCGCCCGCCGCATGACGGGCGCCACCTCGGGGCCGACCGCCTCGGCCCAGGCGTCGGCCGAGCCGTCGCGGACCTTGACCGCGCCCGCGGGCGCGTCCAGCTGCTGGCCCCTGCCGAAGACGTCGATCGCCAGGTCGAAGACGGTGTCGACGGCGAGGAACGCGTCCTCCACCGTGAAGCCGTAGCCGATCAGGCGCTGGACGGCCGCGCCGAAGCGGTGCATCACCTCGTCGGGGAAGCGCTTGAGCCTGAGGAATTCCTTGATCAGGCCGGGATGCGCCTCCAGCAGCGTCCACAGCGCCCCGGCCTGCGCCTCCAGGTCCGAGCGCCACTCGCCGGTCGGCTCCGGCCAGTCCGCCTGGCCGATCGCGCGGTTGATGGCCACGATGACCAGCTCCTCGCGGTCGGCCACGTGGCGGTAGAGGGCCGAGTGGGCGACCTTGAGGCGGTCGGCCACGGTGGCCAAGGTCAGGTTGTCGAACCCGACGGCCAGCGCGGCGTCGGCGATGGCGGGCCGGGTGATGCGCGGCGGGCGGCCGCGCGGGCGGCCGCGCACGCGCCACTCCCGCGCCGTCGTCTCCTCACCCATCGAGCCCCCTACCGCCGTCGATCGCGTCGCGCCGGGCCGCCCACCGGTCAGGCGCGTACGAGGCGCCAGCCGCGGGCCCGCGCGCGTTCCTTCCAGAACGCAGCGTACCGGCCGCCCGCGTCCAGCAGCTCCTGGTGGGTGCCGCGCTCGGCGATCACGCCGCCCTCCAGCATGACGATCTGGTCGGCGGCGGCGATCGTGGTCAGCCGGTGCGCGATCACCAGCAGCGTCCGGTCGCGGGCGAGCGTGGCCAGCGCGTCCATCAGGGCGGACTCGTTCTCCGGGTCCAGCGCGGCGGTGGCCTCGTCCAGCAGCACGATCGGCGCGTCCTTGAGGATCGCGCGGGCGATGGACACCCGCTGGCGCTCCCCGCCGGAGAGGGTCGCCCCGGCCTCGCCGATCCTCGCCTGCCAGCCGCCCGGCAGCCGCTCGGCGATCTCCTCGACCCGCGCCAGCCGGCCCGCCTCGCGGACCTCCTCGTCCGTGGCGTCCGGCCGCCCCAGCCGGATGTTGTCCTCCAGCGTGCCCTCGAACAGGTACACGTCCTGGAACACGATCGACAGCTGGGCCATCAGGTCCTCGGGCGTGTAGTCGCGCACGTCGTTCCCGGACACCCGGACCGCGCCGGCGGAGGCGTCCCAGAAGCGGGCGATGAGACGGGTGAGCGTGGTCTTGCCTGACCCGGAGGGCCCGACCAGCGCGGTCACCGTGCGGGGCGCGACGGTGAAGCTCACGTCCCGCAGCAGCGGCCGCTCGTCGTAGGCGAAGCTCACTCCGTCCAGCTCGATCGACGGCTCACCGGCCCGTGCCGTCCCGCCCGAAGGCAGCGGCGGCGTGGTCAGGACGTCGCGGATGCGCCGCAGCGCGCCGCGGGCCATGCGCAGCTCGCCGCCCACGTCGGCGGCGGCGAGCAGCGGTTCGGTGAACCGCACGGCCAGCACCAGCACCCCGACCAGCTCCGGCACGTCCACCGCGCCGCCGAGCGCCAGCGAGCAGCCCACCAGCAGGATCGCGGTGAAGGCGAGCTGCACGGTCAGCGCGACCGTGCCGAGGCCGGGCAGCGTGGTCCGCAGCAGGCGCCGCAGCGCCGACCGCTGCCGCACCAGCGCGCCGTCGAGCAGGTCGTAGCCGTCCGCCGTGCGCCCGAACGCCCGCAGGGACGCCTGCTGCCGGGCGAACTCCACCACGCGGTCGGCCCCCTCGGCCCCCGCGTCGTCCATCGCGGTGTCGCTGCGCTGCACCAGGGCCTGCGTCCAGCGGAAGGCCAGCCACAGGAACGGCGCCGTGACCAGGGCCGCCAGCCCCAGCCGCCAGTCGAACACGAACATGCACACCAGCACGGTCGCCGGCGCGGTCACCGAGGTCACCACGACCTGGAGCAGGTGGGCGGGCACGCTCATCACGTCCATGACGCCCTTGCCCGCGAGCTGTCCGAGCCGCCCCACCCGGTCGGCGCTGAACCAGCCGACCGGCAGTCCGGCCACGTGGTCGCCCATCCGGTGGTAGAGCGTGCGCAGGGCGGCCAGGCCGACCGCGTAGCCGTACTGCGACTGCAGGTAGGAGGCGACGGCGGTGGCCGCGACCACGACGGCGAAGGAAATCAGCCACGGCCCGGCCGCCTCGCCGGACAGCAGCGCGCGCAGCACCGGCACGAGCATCGCGAACGACGCGCCCTGCAGCACGCCGTACACGATCATCGCGAGCAGGCTGCGGCGCAGGCGCGCCCCGTGCTCGGGGCCGAGTACGGCGCCCAGTTCTCCGATCATGCCCGGGTCCAATCCCGATCGTCGTCGCGTACGTGGGCCGCCCACAGCCGGGTGTAGAGCCCGCCGGCCGCGCGGAGCTCGTCATGGGTGCCGCGCTCGACTATCCGGCCGCCGTCGAGCACCGCGATCTGGTCGGCGCCGGTGATCGTGCCCAGCCGGTGGGCGATGACCAGCAGCGTGCGCCCGGCCACCAGCGTGGACAGCGCGTCCTGGATGGCCGACTCCGACTCCGGGTCGGCGAACGCGGTGGCCTCGTCCAGCACCAGGATCGGCGCGTCGGCCAGCAGCGCGCGGGCGATCGACACGCGCTGCGCCTCGCCGCCCGACAGGTGGGCGTCCTCGCCGATCACCGAGTCGTAGCCGCGCGGCAGCTCCGTGATCCGCTCGTGGATCTGGGCCGCGCGGGCCATCCGCTCGACCTCCTCGCGCCCCGCGCCGGGGCGGCCGAGCGCGATGTTGTCCGCGACGGACGCGCGCAGGAGCTGCACGTCCTGCAGGACGAAGCCGACGTGGTGGTACAGCTCGGCGGAGCCGATGTCGCGCACGTCCACGCCGCCCACCGTCACCTGGCCCGAGCCGGGGTCGTAGAAGCGGGGCAGCAGCTTGGCCAGCGTGGACTTGCCCGAGCCCGACGGCCCGACCAGCGCGGTCACGGTGCCGGGCGCCAGCGTGAGGTTCACCTCGCGCAGCACCGGCGTGCTCCCGTCGTACGAGAACGACACGTCGTGGAACTCCACCCGGTGACCCTGCGGGCGGGTCGGCTCGGCGGGCTCGGGCAGCGGCGGCGTCGCCAGCAGCGCGGCCACCCGCCCGGCCGACTCGGCCGCGCGCCGCAGCCGCATCGAGCCCATGTCCAGGGTGAGGAACGGCGCCGTCAGCGCCACGCCGACCAGCACGAACGGCAGCACGTCCACCGGCGCCAGCCAGCCGTTCGCGGCGAACACGACACCTCCCGCGGTGGCCACGAGCAGCATGGTCGGGGGCGAGATGAGCGCGTTCGAGACGCCGCTGAGCCTGAGCATGGGCCGCACCCAGGCGCCGAAGAACTCGGCGAAGTCGTCGGCGGCCTCGGCGAAGCGCCGGTAGGAGCGTCTGGCCTGCCCGAACGTCTTGATCACCGCGATCCCCTGCACGAACTCGACCACGGCCGCGCTGATCCTGGTGTTCGCCTCGCTCCAGCGCCGCATCTGCTCGTCGTAGCCGCGCATCATGACCGCGAACGCGGCGGCGAACAGCGGCACCGGGATGAGCACGACGAGCGTGAGCCGCCAGTCGACGTACAGCAGGTAGGCGAGCGCGGCCAGCGGGGTCACCACGGCCGCGAGCAGGTCGAGCAGGGCATGCGCGATGAGGTGGTGCATCTCGCGGACGTCGTCCTGCAGGACCTTCTTGACCTGGCCCGAGTTGCGCTCGCCGAACCAGCCCAGCGGCACCCGCGACAGGTGCGCGGCCATCCGGCGGCGCAGGTGGAGCTGCAGGTCGGCGTCCGCGAAGTGGGTGATCGCCCCGGCCAGGCCGAACGACGTGAACCTGACCAGCAGCCCGGCCACCGCGATCCCGGCGATCAGCCAGACCCGGCCGGCCTCGGGGGCCGGGCCCAGCAGCACCCGGGCCAGCTCGGCCACGCACACGAACGGCACGAGCGCCGAGACGGCGTACACCACCTGGAGCACGGCGGCGGCGACCAGCCTCGGGCGGATGGGGGTGAGCAGCGCCAGTAACGCGGCGCGGTCAGGGGCGGGCCCGCTGTCCTCGGGCGGGGACGCCACGGGGGCCGCCGGTTCGGCGGTGATCGTCATGTGTGAGCCTCCGCCCTTCGAGGTTTTCCGCCTGGATCGATTTTGTTACAGGCATTCTCGAATAGGCAAGGCTTACTTAACTAAGAGGTCGCCGGAGAGGGGGGTGTAGGGGTGGCGGGGCGGCGGTGCAGCAGGCCGAACCGCGTCCACATGGCCTCCGCCGCCTCGATCGAGGCCCCGGTGCGGGCCGGGTCCACGGCGGCGAGCTGGGTGACCAGCGCCTGGGCGACCGCCATGCCGGCCGTCAGCGACGGGAAGAACGCCTCCCCCTCCGCCGGCACCATGACCACCTCCTCCGCCGCCTCGGCCAGCGCGGGACTGGCCGCGTCCGTCAGGGCGAACACCCGCGCCCCGCGCGAGCGGGCCACGTTGGCGGCCAGGACCGTGCTCTCGTACAGCCGCCAGAAGCTGATCGCCACCAGCACGTCCCCGGGGCCGATAGCCGCCACCGCGTTGGCCAGCTCCGCGTCGCCGTTGGTCACGGCCGTGACGGGATAGCCCGCCAGGCGGGCGTTGTGGGCGAGGGCCAGCCCGACGGCCGCGTAGCTGCCGTCGGCGACGATCACGGTACGGCGCGCCGCGGCGACGGCCTCGGCGATCGTGAGCAGGACGCCCTCGTCCACACGCCGGTTCAGCAGCGCGAGGCTGTCCAGGTCGCGCCGGAGCGAGCGGGAGCTGGGCGAGCCGGTGCCGCGGTGCTCGGCGGCCACCTGGCCGGCGCTCAGCGAGGACAGGTAGCGCGCCCGCAGCTCCTGCTGGAGCGCCGGCCAGCCCGCGAACCCGAGCGCCTGCGCCGTACGCGTCACAGTCGCCACGTTCACCCCCGCGACCTGCGCCAGCTCCCCCGCGGAGCCGAACGACGCCCGCCGCGGCTGCGAGAGCAGGATCTCCAGCACCGCGGCCGCCTTGCCGCGCAGCCCGCGCGAGGGCACCCGGGCGCGCAGCCAGTCTTCGAAGCTGTCCGTGGCGTGCTCTGTCACGTGTCCCTCTCTCAACGCGGAAGTACGCCCGCAACGGTCCCATCCCACGGCAGGACGCCGCCAATCTGCAAAGACCATTGCATTTCCGATATTTCGCACTATATGTTGCTTCGCATTCGACCTGAAGGGCCATGACCTCGGGAAAGGTGTGTTCTATGACCTTGTTGGCCCGTCTGGACCGGCTCCCGCTGAGCCGCCCCCACTACCTGCTCCTCCTCATCGGCGGCCTCGGCTACACCTTCGACGGCATGGACTCGGCCGTCGTGGCGTTCCTGCTCCCCAGCGCGCAGGACGCCTGGGGCCTGTCCAACGGCCAGCTCGGCTTCATCGGGTCCGCGACCCCGTTCGGGTTCCTGTTCGGCGCGACCGTCGCGGGCCTGCTCGGCGACCGCATCGGCCGCAAGAAGGTCATGATGTACGCGCTCGCCTTCTACGCCGTCTTCTCCGTGGTCGCCGCGTTCGCCCCCAACTACGAGGTCTTCCTGGCCTCCCGGGTGCTGGCCGGCGCCGGCGCGGGCGCGGAGAGCGCCATCATCGCGCCGTTCCTGTCGGAGTTCGTGCCGGCGAAGCGGCGCGGATGGTTCATCGGCGCGCTGGCCGGGTTCTTCTCGTTCGGGTTCGTGATGGCGGCGCTGATCGGGCGCTTCGTGGTGCCCACGATGGACGACGGCTGGCGGATCGCGCAGGTGATCACCGCGCTGCCGATCGTGATGCTGCTGTGGTGGCGCCGCTCGCTGCCCGAGTCGCCGCGCTTCCTGCTGCAGAACGGCCGCGTGGACGAGGCCGAGGCGGTGGTCGCCGACCTCGAACGCCGCGTCGAGCGGGCCACCGGCCAGCCGCTCCCGCCGGTGCCCGACTCCGCCGCCCAGCCCGTCGCCGGCACGGCCAAGGTCAACCTGCTCAGCGCGCTCCGGTTCCTGTGGAGCCCGGCCATGGCCAGGCGGACGGCTGTGACGTGGCTGATCTGGTTCGTGATCACGTTCTCGTACTACGGCTTCTTCTCGTGGATCCCCACCCTGCTCGTGCAGCGCGGCATCACGGTGACCAAGAGCTTCGAGTTCTCGATCATCATCTACCTGGCGCAGGTCCCCGGCTACTTCTCCGCGGCCTGGCTGTCGGAGCGGCTCGACCGCAAGAACACCATCGCGATCTACCTGTCCGGCTCGGCGGTCAGCGCGTTCTGGCTGTCGCAGATGGACACGCCCGCCACGATCACGCTCGCGGGCGCGGTGCTGTCGTTCTTCCTGAACGGCACGTACGCGGGTGTCTACTCGTACACGCCCGAGGTCTTCCCCACCTGGATCCGCGCCACCGGAACGGGCCTGTCGAGCGCGTTCGGGCGGGTCGGCAGCATCCTGGCCCCGACGATCATCGGACTGTCGGCGGCGAACCTCGGCTTCGGCGGCGTGTTCGGCCTGACGACGGCGGTGCTGGTGGCCGGGGTGGTGTGCGTGGTCGTGTTCGGCCTGGCCACGGCCGGGAGATCACTTGAGGAGCTGACGGAACCCGCCAAGGAGGCGAGCAAATGACCGGATTGAGCGAGCTTGAGGAGACAGTGCGGCGGGAGGTGGGAGTGCGGCTGTTCACGGTCCTGGCCTGGGTGCCGGAACGGCGGGCGCTGCGCCGCGTCCACACCAGCCATCCCGAGCAGTATCCGGTGGGCGGGGAGAAGACCGTGGAGGTCGCCCAGGGCTGGCTGGCGCGGTGCATCGAGGGCCGGGAGCCGTACTTCGGCGAGGACCGGGCCGCGGTGCGGGAGATCTTCGCCGACCACGAGCTGATCGAGAGCCTGGGCTGCGGGACGATCATCAACGTCCCGGTGGTCGATGAAGGGGAAGTGCTCGGCGTGCTGAACATCCTCGACGCCGAGGGAAGCTATGACGAGGAGTCGGTGGCCGTGGCGCGCTCGCTCGCGCCGCTCGCCGTCCCGGCGCTGCGCGGTGGTGCCGCATGAGTCTCCTGCTGCGTAACGCCCTGGTCCTGGACGTGACGAGCGGCGAGTACGCCGAGGGCGACCTGCGCTGCGCGGACGGCCGCGTCGCCGAGACGGGACCCCGGCTGAGCGCGCCGGACGGCACGCGGGTGATCGACGTCGCCGGGGCGCACGTGGTGCCGGGGCTGATCGACGCGCACGTGCACGTCACCGCCTCCACCGCGAACCTCGGCACGCTCGGCTCCATGTCCCCCTCCTACGTCGCCGCGCACAGCGCGCGGATCATGGGCGGGATGCTCGACCGGGGCTTCACCACGGTGCGCGACGCGTCCGGCGCCGACTACGGGCTGGCCGAGGCGCAGGCGGAGGGGCTGATCCGGGGGCCGCGGCTGCTGTTCTGCGGCAAGGGGCTGAGCCAGACCGGCGGCCACGCCGACTTCCGCGGCCGGGGCGAGCACCAGCATGACGACCATCCGTGCTGCGCCGGCGTCGGCCGCGTGGCCGACGGGGTCGACGCCGTACGCGTCGCCGCCCGCGACGAGCTGCGCAAGGGCGCGCACCACATCAAGGTCATGGCTTCCGGCGGCGTGGCCTCGCCGACCGACCGCATCGACTCGACCCAGTACTCCATGGACGAGCTGCGCGCGGCCGTCGAGGAGGCCGGGGCGGCCAACCGGTACGTCGCCGCGCACGCCTACACCGCCCGGGCCGTCAACCGGGCGCTCGAGGCCGGGGTGCGCTCGATCGAGCACGGGAACCTGATCGACGACACGAGCGTGGAGCTGTTCCGGCGGCACGACGCGTTCCTGGTGCCGACGCTGGTGACGTACTGGGCGCTCAAGGAGGAGGGGCTCACGTTCGGGCTGCCCGAGCGGAGCTGGCGCAAGGTGGACGAGGTGCTCGAGGCCGGGCTGGCCGCGCTGGAGCGGGCCGCGCGGGGCGGGGTGCGGCTGGCGTACGGGACCGACCTGCTGGGGGGCATGCACCGGCACCAGAACCACGAGTTCCGGCTGCGGCGGGAGGTGCAGCAGCCGATCGACGTGCTGCGGGCCGCGACGAGCGGGGCGGCGGAGCTGGTCGGGATGGCGGGCGAGGCCGGCACGCTGACCGTCGGGGCGCACGCCGACCTGCTCGTGCTCGACGGCGATCCGCTGGCCGACATCGGCGTCCTCGCCGACCCCGCCCACCTCCGCCACGTCGTCCAGGCGGGCCGCGTCGTCTCCGGCTGAGCAGCCGCCGGGGTCCTTCGAAGGGCGGGCGCTGCCCGCCCGAGTGCGGCGGGGCGGGTGGCGTTGCATAGTGGCAGGGTGACGACGCTGACGCGCACCGCCCTCGTGGTGGTCGCGGTGCTGCTCCTGCTGCTCGCCCTGCTGTGGGTGTTCCAGCGGCGGCTGATCTACCTGCCCGACAGCGCGCCCGTGCCGCCCGCCGCCGAGGTGGTCCCGGGCGCGCGGGACGTCACGTTCACGACCGGCGACGGGCTGCGGCTCGCGGCCTGGTACGTCCCCGGCACCCGCGGCGTGACCGTCCTGATCGCGGGCGGGAACGCGGGCAACCGACACCACCGCGCCCCCTTGGTCCGCGCGCTGTCGGACCACGGGCTCGCGGTGCTCCTCATGGACTACCGCGGCTACGGCGGCAACCCCGGCACCCCGACGGAGGAGGGGCTGCACCAGGACGCCCTGGCCGCCCGCGAACACCTCGGCGACACCCGCGTCATCTACTTCGGCGAGAGCCTGGGCGCGGGCGTGGTCACCCGGCTCGCCCTGGAGCGCCCGCCCGACGGCCTGGTGCTGCGTTCGCCGTTCACCGACCTGGCCGCCGCAGGCCAGGCCAACTACCCGTTCCTGCCGGTCAGGGCGCTGCTGCGCGACCGCTTCCCGGTCGCGGAGAGCATCCGGCGGGTGCGGGCGCCGGTCGTCGTCGTGTACGGCACCCGCGACACGATCGTGCCCCCGCGGCTCAGCAGGGCGGTCGCCGAGGCGGCGGGAGAGCGCGCCACGACCGTCGAGGTCGCCGGGGCGGGCCACAACGACCTGGCCATGCTGGCCGGCGACGACGTCGTGGGCGCCGTGGTCGACCTGGCCGGGCGAATAAATCAGTAGTCCCACGCCACCCTCCCCGTGTACGTTCAGGAGCGGAAGGCTCACGTACGGTAATCACAGGGGGTCCAGTGAGACTCGTTCGCGCCGCTGTGGCAGCGCTCTCCCTGGTCATGATCGCCACTCCCGCTGTCGCGGAGTCGGCCCTGTCCGCGACGGTGCGCACCGACAAGGGCGTGGTCAAAGGCGAGGTGCGCAAGGACCACCGGGTCTTCCGCGGCATCCCGTACGCCGAGCCGCCCACGGGCCCGCTCCGGTGGCGGCCGCCGCAGCCGGCCAGGCCATGGACGGACGTCCGCGACGCGACGGCGTTCGGCAGCCAGTGCGCGCAGCTCGCCGAGGTCTACGGCGGCCGGACGTCGTACGGCGAGGACTGCCTCTACCTCAACGTCACCACGCCGCGCAGGGGCCGCGACCGGCCGGTCATGGTGTGGCTGCACGGCGGCGGCAACACGAGCGGCAACCCCGCCTTCTACGACCTGACCAGGCTGGCGACCCGGGGCGGCGTCGTGGTCGTGAGCGTCAACTACCGGCTCGGCGCGCTCGGCTGGCTGGCGCACCCCGCGCTCGAGACGGGCGAGCGCTACCAGAGCGGCAACTACGGGCTGCTCGACCAGCAGGCGGCACTGCGCTGGGTGCGGCGCAACATCGCGGCGTTCGGCGGCGACCCCCGCAACGTGACGCTGTTCGGCGAGTCCGCCGGAGCCGCCGACATCTGCGCCGGTCTGGCCTCGCCCACCGCCGCCGGGCTGTTCGACAAGGCGATCGTGCAGAGCTTCAGCTGCTCCTCCCCCACGCGCACCGAGGAGCAGGCGGAGGCCGAGGGGGGCAGGTTCGCCGAGGCCGTGGGCTGCGCGGCCGGGGCCGCCGCCTGCCTGCGGGCGCTGCCGGTCAAGACGCTGCTGGAGGCGTTCCGGGGGCACACCCCGTACCCGGTCGCGGGCGGCGACCACGTGCTGCCGCTGCAGCCCCGCGCGGCGATCGAGGGCGGCCGGATCAACCGCGTGCCCGTCATGCACGGCAACACGCTCGACGAGATGCGCCTGTACACCGGCCTGATCTACCCTCAGCCGATCACGCGGGCGCAGTACGAGCAGTACGTGCGCGGCACGTACGCGGGCAACGCCGACCAGGTCCTGGCCCGTTATCCCGCCTCCGGCTACCCCGACCTGCGGATCGGGCTGGCCACCATGATGACCCACGGCACCGGCCCGCTCGCCACCTGCGCGCACCAGGACGCCTTCGGCCTGCTCTCCCGGGCCGGGGTCCAGGTCTACGCGTACCAGTTCGCCGACCGCACCGCGCCGCCGCTGATGGACGTGCCCGGCTACGAGGAGGGCGCCGAGCACGCGACGGAGCTGGTCTACCTGTTCCCCGGCCTGCTCGGCCGGCTCAACGCCGAGCAGCAGCGGCTGTCGGACGCCATGATCGGCTACTGGACGTCGTTCGCCCGCGACGGCCGCCCGAACGCCGCCCGGGCTCCGCGCTGGCCGCTCTTCAGCGGCTCCGGCGACGTGCTCAGCCTGGCGCCGGGGCGCGACGGCATCCACCCGACCGACACTGCCGGCGCCAGCAATTGCGCCTTCTGGGGCTCTTTGCAGTCATGAGGGCACATAATGCGGGTTGTCCCTGAAGATCCGCGCCGCTGCGGCGGAGCAGGTGTCGTGGCTGAGGAGGGCAGCGACCTAGGACGGGCGGGAGAGAAGTGACTCCAGCTCGGCGACCGCGTGGGCGCGGTGGACGTCGAGGGTCGTCACCGCCTCGTCGGCGGCGTGGCGGCGCAGGGCGTCGAGGGTGGCGCGGTGCTCCTTGACGACCCGCTCCCGGTTGCCCGCGTCGCCGTAGTACATCGAGCGGTAGGCGTCCGTGGTGTCCCACAGGGTCCTGATCAGCCGCACCAGCCGCGGCATGCCCGCGCAGTCGAACAGCGTCATGTGGAACAGCCGGTTGGCCGTCGCCATGGCCAGCACGTCGCCCGCCGCGGCGGCCCGTTCGACCTCCTCCTGGGCCGACTCCAGCCGGGCGAGGTCGGCGTCCGTGAGCCGCTCGACGGCCCGGCGGACGGCCTCCTCCTCCAGCAGCTCGCGGATGCGGTAGACCTCGCGCAGGTCGTCGAGCGAGAGCATGGCGACGCAGTAGCCCTTGTGCGCCTTGTAGGTGACCAGGCCCTCGCCTTCGAGCGTCTTGAGCGCCTCGCGCAGGGGGACGCGGCTGACCTGCAGCTCCTCGGCCAGCGCGTCCTGCCGAATGGGAGTGCCGGGGCGCAGGCGCCCGGTGGTGATGGCAAGGCGGAGCTCGCCCAGCACGAACTGCTGGGCCGTCGGCGGCCTGCGTCGTGCCTCGTCCGAACTCACCGCCCCAATATCTCACGAACCCACGCCTCGTCCTCCCCCAGCCGGGGCGGCGGGCGGCGGTAGGAGGGCGGGGTGGCGCTGAGCCGCAGGGGGTTGGCGACCTGGCCGACCCCGTCGAGCCGTACGGAGGGATCGAGGCCGAGGTCGTCGGCCAGGGCGAAGGCGGCGGCCAGGTCGTTGATCGGGCCGCAGGGCACCCCGGCGGCGGTGAGCGCCTCGAACCACTCGTCGGCCGTGCGGGCGGCCAGCGCCGCGTTGAGCTCTGCGACGAGGTCGTCCCTGCCGGCGACCCGGTCCGCGTTCGTGGCATAACGGGCGTCCTCGGCGAGGTCCGGGCGGTTCAGCGCCCTGCAGAGGGCCTGGAACTGGCGGTCGTTGCCGGCCGCGATCACGATCGGGCGGTCGGCGGCCTCGAAGACCTCGTACGGGACGATGCTGGGATGCCGGTTGCCCATCGCCTGGGGCACCACTCCGGCGGCGGCGTAGGCGGAGGCGTGGTTGGTGAGCGCCGACAGGAGGGACGACAGCAGCGAGACCTCGACGTGCTGCCCCTCGCCGGTGTTGTCGCGGTGGCGGAGCGCGGCCAGGATGCCCAGCCCGGCATGCAGGCCGGTGATCACGTCCACCAGCGCCACGCCGGCCTTCGTCCCGTGCCCGCCGGGCTCACCCGTGACGCTCATCAGCCCGCCCACCGCCTGCGCGATCAGGTCGTAGCCGGGCAGCCCTGCCCCGGGCCCCGAGCCGAACCCGGTGATCGAGCAGTACACCAGCCCGGGGTTGAGCTCGCGCAACGAGGAGTAGCCGAGTCCGAGCCGGTCCATCGTGCCGGGCCGGAAGTTCTCGACCAGCACGTCCGCGCGGGCGGCCAGGGCCCGCGCGACCTCGACGTCGGCCCGCAGGTCGAGGGCGATCGAGCGCTTGTTGCGGTTGACGCCGAGGAAGTACGTCGCCTCGCCGTCGGGCGCGTACGGCGGACCCCAGGCGCGGGTGTCGTCCCCCGCGCCCGGACGCTCCACCTTGACCACCTCCGCGCCCAGGTCGGCCAGCAGCATCGTGGCGTACGGCCCCGCCAGCACCCGGCTGAAGTCCGCCACCAGCAGCCCCGACAGCGCACCGGTCACGCGCCCTGTTTCGTCGGCCGCGTGACTGGACCACTGCTCACTCACGCCGGCGCCCCGAGGTAGACGGTCATCGTGTGGGTGAAGAACTCGCGGGCCGCCCGCCCCTGTTCCTTTGGCCCGAACCCGCTCTGCTTGAGCCCGCCGAACGGCACGTACGGGAAGGTCCCGGCCGACTCGGAGTTGATGTGCAGCACGCCGACGTCCAGCCGCTCGACCGCCTGCAGGGCCACGCCCAGATCCCTGGTGAAGATGGCCGCCGACAGGCCGTGCTCGCTGAGGTTGGCCAGCCCCAGCGCCTCCTCGGTCCCCGACGCCCGCACCACGCCCACCACGGGCCCGAACAGCTCGGTACGCCAGAAGTCCACCCCGGTCCCCGGCAGGTCGAGCACGGTCGGCGGCACGAACCAGCCCTCGCCGTCGTACGGCGCGGAGCCCGCCAGGGGCTTGGCCCCCTCGTCCACGGCCCGCGCCACCCCGGACGTCACCCGGTCCCGGGCGGCCGAGCTGACCAGGGGGCCCATCTCGACGCCCGGCGACAGGGGGTCGCCGACCACGAGGCGCGCGGCCCGTTCGGCCACCCGCTCCAGCAGCTCGTCCGCGACCGGGGAGGCCACGATGAGCCGCGAGGTGGCCGTGCACTTCTGGCCCGTGGAGCGGAACGCGCCGAGGCAGACCTGCTCGGCCGCGTGGTCGAGGTCGGCGTCGGCGAGCACGACGGAGGCGTTCTTGCCGCCCATCTCCGTCTGCACCGGCTTGCCCAGTTCGCCGCAGCGCGCGATCACGGCCCGCCCGACCGCGGTGGAGCCGGTGAACGAGATCGCGTCCACGCCGGGGTGGTCCACGATGGCCGAGCCGGCCTCGGCCTCGCCGTACACGAGGTTGAGCACGCCGTCCGGCAGTCCCGCCGACGTCAGCGCCTGCGCCAGCCGGTAGGCCAGCAGCGGCACCAGCGACGACGGCTTCCACACGACGGTGTTGCCGTAGCTGAGGGCGGGGGCGATCTTCCAGGCGGGGATGACGATCGGGAAGTTGAACGGCGTGATCAGCCCGGCCACGCCGATCGGCTTGCGGACCACGAGGACGTTCTCGCCGGGCCGCGGGGAGGCGAAGATCTCGCCGCTCTCGCGGTCGGCCTCGCCCGCGTAGTAGCGCAGGATCCGGGCCGAGCCCCGCACCTCGGCGACCGCCTCGGGCAGCGTCTTGCCCTCCTCGCGG
Organism: Nonomuraea sp. NPDC050451; assembly: GCF_044458585.1. Taxonomy (NCBI): domain Bacteria; kingdom Bacillati; phylum Actinomycetota; class Actinomycetes; order Streptosporangiales; family Streptosporangiaceae; genus Nonomuraea; species Nonomuraea sp. NPDC050451. Next base: position 72,328 of record NZ_JBITHZ010000023.1, on the reverse strand, counting down.
GCCAGCTCGGCGCCCCACTCGTCGGCGGAGGCGTCCACGAGGTCGGCGGCGGCCACGAGCACCGCCGCGCGGGCATGGTGGGGCGTCGCCGCCCATCCGGGCGCCGCCGCACGGGCCGCGGCGACGGCCCGCTCCACCTCGGCGGCGGAGGCGAAGCGCCCCCGCGCGACCACTTCACTGGGCCGGGCCGGGTTGGTGTCGGCGAACTCCTCGCCGTCGCCCTCGACCCAGCGCCCGCCGATGAGATTAAGAACGTCCATGGTCAACGAACCCTAACTGTGCCATATTGGATTTTCAATATTGGATCCAATACGGAGGCCGTCCGATGATCACCCCGACCGCGCTCTTCGCCTTCGACACGCTGCTCACCGAGGAGGAGCGCGAGATCAGGAACACGGTCAGGCGCGTCTGCGACCGGGAGATCCGCCCGCACGTCGCGGAGTGGTTCGAGACCGGGGAGCTGCCTGCCCGCGAGCTGGCCCGCACGCTCGGCTCGCTCGGCGTGCTCGGCATGCACCTCGAGGGGTACGGCTGCGCGGGCATGGGCGCGGTCTCGTACGGGCTGGCCTGCCTGGAACTGGAGGCGGCCGACTCCGGGCTGCGCAGCCTGGTCTCGGTGCAGGGCTCCCTCGCGATGTACGCCATCTGGAAGTACGGCAGCGAGGAGCAGAAGCAGGAGTGGCTGCCCGCGATGGCGGCCGGCGAGCGCATCGGCTGCTTCGGCCTGACCGAGCCCGACTTCGGCTCCGACCCGGGCGGCATGCGGACCACGGCCAAGCGCGAGGGCGGCGACTGGGTGCTGAACGGCACCAAGATGTGGATCACCAACGGCTCGGTCTCGGACGTGGCGGTGGTGTGGGCGCGTACGGACGAGGGCGTCAGGGGCTTCCTGGTTCCGGCGGGCACCCCGGGCTTCACCGTGAACGACGTCAAGCACAAGATCTCGCTGCGCGCGAGCGTGACGAGCGAGCTGGTGCTCGACGGGGTGCGCCTGCCGGACGCGGCCATGCTGCCCGGCGCGAGGGGCCTTTCTGGGCCGCTCGGCTGCCTGAACGAGGCGCGGTTCGGGATCGTGTTCGGCGCGATGGGGGCGGCGCTCGACTGCCTGGAGACGGCCATCGCGTACGCGGGCGACCGCGAGGTGTTCGCCAAGCCGCTGGCCTCGTTCCAGCTCACCCAGGAGAAGCTCGCCGACATGGCGCTGGAGCTGGGCAAGGGCCTGCTGCTCGCCGTGCACCTGGGCCGGCTGAAGGAGGCCGGGACGATCACCCCCGAGCAGGTGAGCGCCGGCAAGCTGAACAACGTGCGCGAGGCCCTGGAGATCGCCAGGAAGTGCCGCACGCTGCTCGGAGCGAGCGGCATCACCCTCGAATACCCGGTGATCAGGCACAGCGTGAACCTCGAGTCGGTGCTGACCTACGAGGGCACGTCCGAGATCCACTCCCTGGTCCTGGGCAAGGCGCTCACCGGGATCGCCGCGTTCCACTGATCAGAACGTCTGCCAGGTCGCCTCGGTGACCTGGCACGGCCCGCCCTGGTGGACCCGAAGCCGCGCGGCGACGAGGTCCAGCGCGATCGTCGCGACGGTCTCCCACCGCTGGTTGATCGGCAGCGTCTGGTCCGGGTGGGCGCAGACGGGCGCGTCGTCGGGGCCGTGGCTGAGCATGGCCAGCGCCCGCTTGGTGTGGTCGTCGCTGCTCAGGCCCTCGGTGTTGTCCCGCAGGTGCTGGAACCTGGCGTACGTGCTGGGCCGGTCGGTGGAATGCCGCTCGTCCTTGGCCAGGGCGGGGTCGAGGAAGTGGTTGCAGTGCTGCAGCACACCGTCCGGCTCCGGCGGTATGACCGCGACGCCGGCCGGGGAGATCTCGATCGAGGCCGCGTCCGACGAGGTCACGGCCGTGATGACGGTCGAGGCGGAGACGGTGGCGGAGCGCGCGATGTCGGCGGCCTCCTCGACCGTGGTGGCCTCGTCCAGGATCCGGCGGGCGATCAGGTGGACGGGCACGCCGAGGTCGGCCGTGTCGGAGTCGTGGCGCAGGATGTTGAAGTGGATGCCGAGCCCGGCCGTGTTCACCCCGATCTTGGCCAGCGCCCCGGCCTCGGTGAACGTGCGCACGACGTGTCCCGGACGCGGCTCCAGCTCCCAGAGCATGGGCGCGTCGCGCAGGTGGTCGTGCCAGTCCCAGGTCTGCACCGTGCGCGGCGCCTCCTCCGCCCCGGGCAGCACGACGGAGGTGGAGCACTCCCCCTCACCGGTCGCGTCGATGGCGGCCAGGATCTCCGTGCGCGCGTTGACGACGGCGACCTGCCAGGGCTCCAGGCCGGCGCCGCCCGCGATCCCCGCGATCTCCTCCGCCAGGTGCGGCGCCCAGTCGGCGGTCCGCTCCAGGGCCAGCTCGCCCCACGCGCGGACCTGCGTCGCGGTCGCGCCCGCGACGGTGAACAGGTCGGAGTAACCGGAGAGGTTGGCACGGATCGCCTTGCTGCGGTGCGTGCCGAGTTCTTTGCCGCGGGCTCGGGGGTCAATCTGCGTCGACGTGAAGCTGGGGAAAGTCATGAACCATCCATCAGGTCGGCGAGCCGGGGGTTCTCGGCCGCGAACGAGGCGCGGACGCGCGCGTACCGCTCGGCGTCGATGTCCTGGCTCAGCTTGAACATGCTCTTCTCGGTATGCACATGCACCCGAAAAGCCACTACCCCGGGCAAGAGCGCGGCGAACCTCTCCCTGGACGCCGGGGTCGGCTCCCAGGAGGGGGAGCGGAGCGACTCCAGTGCCGTGACGGTGCGCTCCACCACGTCGAGCGCCTCGTCGAGCAGTACGACCCGTCCCGTCACATGTACGGCCGCGTAGTCCCAGGTCGGGACGGCCGGGTCGGTCGCGTACACGGTGGGCGAGACGTACCCGTGCACGCTGGAGAAGACGACGAGCACCTCGGGCGAGGACTCGAAGGAGCGCCAGTGGGGATTGGCGCGGGCCATGTGGCCGAGCAGGGCGCCGCCTTCGAGGGCGCCGCCCTCGAGGATGACGGGGACGTGCGTGGCGACCGGCACGCCGTCCACCGTGCTGACGACCAGGGCGAACGGGTTGCGCCTGACCAGCTCGACCGCCTGTGCCGGGTCCTTGGCGGCGTAACGGGGGAAGACGTGCATGGGGCTACTCCACCGCGCTCAGGACGGCGTCCCAGGCGAGCTCCGACGCGAGCGTCCCGAGGCCGGTGGGCTTGACGCTCACCAGGTCCACCTCGTCCGTGGTCATCGCGAACAGCACGTCGCCGTCGTTCATGGTGTGGAACGGCTGGATGCCGCGGTGCATGGAGCTGTGCACCTGGCGGCCCACCTGGAGCAGCTCGATGTCGGTCAGCTTCACGTTCGTCACCATGACGGTCAGCGTGGTGTTGCCCATGACGGCCGGGGCCGGGTCGCCGACCATCGCGGCGTAGTCGGCGCCGGGGTGGCGGCGGGCGCCGTCCTCGGCGTGGTAGTTGCCGCGCACGATCCCGCCCTGCCGGTCGACGACCGCGCCGACGGCGTTGACCACGGTCGCCACCAGCACCTTGGCCTCGCCGAACGTGCCGAACGCGGCTCCCTGTCCGGCGAACTCGGCCCGGCCGAAGTCCACCTTGCCGGCGCTCGCCGTGCGGCCCGCGCCGCACCGGCCCACCGGGAACTCGCCTTCTACGGCGTTGCGGAGCGCGGCCCGGCCCAGCTCGCCGTCCGGGTAGACGGCGGTGTCCCTGGCCGAGAAGTCGTAGATCACCGCGCCTGACACGAGCTGGAGGTCGTCCCAGCGGGTCCGGTTGTCCCTGCGGGCCAGCAGCTCGTCGCTCACGCCCGCGGCGGCGGCCAGGCCGTACACCGAGCCGCCGGCGAAGCAGATGGCGTGGTTGTAGTCGTACCCGCCGCTCATCCCGACCGCGCCGCCGCGCGCGTCCACGGCCGTACGCGCGCCCGCCGGTACGTGGATCACGGTGCACCCGGTGGGGCCCTCCGCGTACTCGGCCGTGCCGACGAGCACGCCGGGCAGGTCGAACGCGACGGACCCGCGCCCGGGGCTGGCCTGCGGGGTCAGCGGCAGGTCCGCGTTGCGCGGCACGCCGGACGCGAACGCGGACGGGGTGGCGAGCCGGGGCTCGTTCGTCACAATGCCTCCAGAAGCTGTTTCGAATACTCGTGGGCCGGAGCCGTGTAAAAGGTGGCCGTGTCGGCGGTCTCGACGATCTCGCCCCTGCGCATGACCGCGATCCGGTCGGCGACGTAGCGGACCGCGCCGAGGTCGTGGGAGATGAACAGGGCGCTGAAGCCGTACTCGGCCTGCAGGTCCTTGATGAGGTTGAGTATCTGCACCTGCACGGAGACGTCGAGCGCGCTGACGGCCTCGTCGAAGACGATGAACCTGGGCCGGGTGACCAGCGCGCGGGCGATGGAGACGCGCTGCCGCTGGCCGCCGGACAGCTCATGGGGGTAGCGCGAGGCGAACGACGCCTCCAGCCCCACGTGCTCCAGCATCTCGGTGACCGCGTCGCCGGCCGGGCGGCCGAGCACGGCCAGCGGCTCGGCGACGCTCTGGCCGACGCGCATGCGCGGGTTGAGCGACCAGTGGGGGTGCTGCAGCACGGCCTGCATCCGGCCCGCCAGCTCGCGCCGCCGCTTGGGGAAGGGCCGGCCGTCGAACCTGACCGTGCCGGACGTGGGCCGCTGCAGCCCGAGCGCGACCCGGCTGGTGGTCGTCTTGCCCGATCCGGACTCGCCGACCAGGCCGAGCGTCTCCCCCTCCGCGACGGACAGGGACACGTGCCGCATGGCGTCCAGGTGGATGCGCCGCAGCGGCGGGCCCGCAGCGAAAGTGACGGTGACGTCATCGAGTTCGAGTATCACGCCGCCACCCTGTTCATGGCCTCACTCCGTTCGGCGGCTCGGTCGCTCAAGTCCGTCGCCTTCCCTCGTCGCTCCGGTCGCTCCGCTCCCTGCGCTCCTCAGTCCAGGCGACGGCGCTCCCTCGCGGGGCCCGGTGACAGAGCACGTCCTGCTCGCGGACCCGGACGGGGGCCGGGCGCTCGTGCTCGCAGCGCTCCTCCGCGAACGGGCAGCGCGGCGCGAAGGCGCAGCCCGGCGACGGCCCGGTGAGGACGGGCGGGCGGCCGGGCACGGGCTCCAGGCGGACGCCGTGGGCCGCGGCGGCGGGCGCCGATCCGGCCAGCGCCGCCGTGTAGGGGTGGGCGGGCTTGCCCAGCACCTCGCGGGCGGGCCCGCTCTCGACGACCCGGCCGCCGTACATGACCGCGACCCGGTCGCACCTGCGGGCGACGGCGGGCAGGTCGTGGCTGAGCCACAGGATGCTCGTCCCGGCCGCGGCGGCCAGGGAGAAGACCACGTTCAGCACCTCCTCGCGCACCTGGCTGTCCAGCGCGGCGGTCGGCTCGTCCGCGACGAGCAGCTCGGGCTCGGTGGCCATGGCCATCGCGATGGCCACCCGCTGCGCCATGCCGCCGGAGAGCTGGTGCGGGTACGCGCGCATGACGCGAGGGTCGTCGAGCTTGACCCGCCCCAGGTGGAAGCCCACGTCGGCGCCGCGCCCGAGCACCAGGCGGAGCTGGTTGCCGACGCGCATGGTCGGGTCGAGCGAGGCGATCGGATCCTGGAAGACGAACCCGAGATGCTTCCTGCGCAGGTGGCGCAGCCGGTCGGCGGGCAGGTCGAACACCGGCTCCCCGGCCACCACGACCTCCCCCTCGCTCCGCCGGGCCGTCCTGGGCAGCAGCCGGCCGACGGCGGAGCCGAGCGTGGACTTGCCGGACCCGCTCTCGCCGACCAGGCCGACGGTCTCGCCCTGCGCCACCTCCAGGTCGGCGCCGTCCAGCGCCCTGGTCCCGGCGTAGTCGATCACCAGGTTCCGTACGGTGAGCAGGCTCATGTCAAAGACCTCGTCTCCCGGGGTTCGAGCCGGTCGCGCAGCCCGTCGCCCACCACGTTGATCGCCAGGATCGCCGCCACGAGCACGACCCCGGGGCCGAGGATCAGCCAGGGCGCGGCGATCATGTAGGTGCCGCCCTGCTGGATCAGCACGCCGAGCGAGGCCTGCGGCGGCTGGACGCCGAACCCGAGGAAGCTCAGCCCGCCCTCGACCGCGATCCCGACCGACAGCGCGTACGTGCCCTGCACCGCGATCGTGCCCGCCACGTTGGGCAGCACGTGCCGCCCGAGCACGCGTGGCAGCCCGGCCCCGCTGATGACGGCCGAGGTGACGTAGTCGCGCTGCGACACGGCCACGGCGGCGGCCCGCACCAGCCGGGTCATCAGCGGGATCGTCACCAGCACGATGCTGGCCAGCGCCGCCGTCTGCCCGGGGCCGAGCACCGCGGCGACCAGGATCGCGAGCACGATGGCGGGGAAGGAGTAGAGCACCTCCACCAGGCGCATCACCAGCTCGTTCAGGTAGCCGCCGCGGTATCCGGCGATGATGCCGAACGTCGCGCTCAGCGCCGCCGTCACCAGCACGGCGACGGACGACAGCAGCAGCGTCGTGCCCACGCCCTCCATGACGCGCGGCAGCACCGAGCGGCCCAGGTTGTCGGTGCCCAGCCACCAGCCGGGCCCCGGCGGCTGCAGGCGCGGGCCGACGATCGCGTCCGGGTCTCCCCCGGCCCCGACCAGCGAGCCCAGCGCGAACACCACCAGGACCGCCAGGCAGATGAGGCCGCCGATGGACAGCCGGTCCAGCTTCCTCATGAGCGCCTCCCCGCCAGCACGCCCAGCCTCGGGTCGAGGACCCCGACGAGCAAGTCGATCAGCACGTTCATCACGATGAACACCGCCGCCGCCAGCAGCACGCCCGCCTGCACGACCGCGTAGTCGCGGCGGCCGACGGCCTGCACGATGTAGGAGCCGACGCCCGGCAGGTTGAACACGTGCTCCACGATCAGCGCCCCGCCCAGCAGGTACGCGGTGATGGTGCCGAGCAGCGTCACCACCGGGGTGGCGGCGTTGCGCAGGATGTGGTGCCGGACGATGAACCACGGCGACTCGCCGCGCCCGACGGCGGCCGTGACGTACGGCTCGACCAGCACGCCGAGCACGGCGTCCCGGGTGGTCCTGGCGGTGACGGAGATGGCGAACACCGACAGGACGGCGGCCGGCAGCACCATCGTGGCCAGGTTCGCGGCCGGGTCCTGGGTGAACGGCACCCACGCGCCGACCTCCAGGCCGAGCGCGTACCGGGAGAAGACGAACACGACCAGGCTGCCCAGCACGAACTCCGGCACGCTGACGCCGAGCCCGCTGAGCAGCCGCCCCGCCGCGCCGCCACCACCTGGCCGGGCGCGCACGGCGGTGAGCACGCCCAGGGGCACCCCCGCCAGCGCGCCGGCGACCACGGCCAGCACGGTCAGCTCGCCGGTCACCGGCAGCCGGGCCAGGAGCTCCGCGCCGACCGGCTGGCGGCTGATCATCGAGATGCCGAAGTCGCCGCCCGCGACGGCGCCCAGCCAGTGCCCGTACTGCATGAACACCGGCTGGTCGAGCCCGTAGCGGGCGGCCAGCTCCGCCTTCTGCTCGGCCGTGGCGAACGGGCCCAGCACCGTCTCCGCGAAACCGCCGGGCATCAGGCGCACGGCCGTGAAGATCAGCACGGAGACGCCCAGGAGCGTGGCGGCCGAACTGAGCGCCCGGCCGGACCACCACATCAGCAGGCGCATGGCTACTGGGTCTTCTTCACGCGGGCGTCGGCGATCAGGCGCAGCACGTTGCCGTACCCCTCGGTGGCGTACAGGCTGGGGCTGAGCGCGTCGGTCCGGAACGCGATCGTGGCCGGGCGGGTGACCAGCGGGATCATCTGCGCGTCGGTGTCGGCCTTGGCGCAGACGGCCGCCAGCGCCTTGTCACGGGCGGCTCCAGCGGGTTCCTTGCCGGCCGCGTCGATGAGCGTGTTCAGCTCCTTGTCCGGCTTCATGAAGCCGACGTTGAAGCCGGCCGTCTCCGGGTTCCACCACTTGGTGACCATGCCGGGGTCGGCGTAACCGGCGAACCAGGACAGCGCGGCGTCGAACTCGGCGGGCGCCTTGCCGTACACCTTGCCCGCCCAGCTCGCCTCGTCCAGCTGCTCGATCTTCACGGTGATGCCGGCCTGCTGGAGGTTCTGCTGGATCACCTGGGCGACCGCCGGGGCGGGCTCGGTGGAGAAGATGCTGAGCGTGAACGTCAGGTTCTGGGCGCCCGCCTCGGCCAGCAGCTTCTTCGCCTCGTCCACGCTCTTGGACGCCGACGGCAGCGCGGCCGGGTCGCACGCGCCCGGCAGGCCCGCCGGGGTGATGGCCGTCGGCTTGCCCTTGCCGCCGAGCGCCACGTCGGCGATCTGCTTCTGGTCGAGCGCGATGGCGACGGCCTGGCGCACCTTCGGGTCGGCGAACTTGGAGTTGGGGGCCTGGGTGTTGAGCATCAGATAGTAGAAGTCCGTGGTGGCCTGGGTCACGACCTGGACGTTCTTCGCCCCGGCCAGCATGGTCGCCGAGTCTACGTTGCCCAGCGTGGCCAGGGCGGCGCTGCCGTTCTGCAGGGCGGCGATGCGCGCGGCCTCCTCGGGGGCGATCGTCACGTTGACGGCGTCGACGGCCGGCTTGCCCTTGGCCCAGTACTTGTCGTTGCGCTTGAAGGTCCACGACACGTCCTGGCGGTGGTTCTCCACCACGTACGGGCCGGTGCCGAGCAGCGTCTTGGCCGGGTCGACCGACTTGTCGTCGATCTCCTTCATGGGCAGGACGGCGGCGGGGATGTTGGCGAGGGCGGCCAGGAACGGCGTGTACGGCTCGCTCAGGGTGACCTTGACCGCGCGGTCGCCGTCCTTGGTGACCGACTTGACCGGGCCGAGCTGGCCGCGCCAGACCGACTTGGAGGCCAGCAGCCGCTTCAGGCTGCCCACCACGTCGTCGGCCGTCATCTCGCGGCCGTTGGAGAAGGTGACGCCGTCGCGCAGGTGGAAGACGTACGTCTTGGGGTCGGGGGTGTCCCACTTCTCGGCCAGCATGGGCTGCACGCTGAAGTCGGGGCCCACCGTGACCAGCGTCTCGTAGGACAGCGAGAGCAGCTGCCAGGTGGTGGCGACGTCGGCGAGCTGCGGGTCGTACCCGGTGGCGGCGCCGCTGTCGATGTGCACGGCCAGGTTGAGGGTGCCCCCGGTGGGGAGCGACGGGTCGGCTGTGGCGAGGTAACCGGTCGGATTGGGCTGGTCGGGGGCTGTGGCGGGGGTGGTGGTCGTTCCGGTGGCGGCGCAGGCCGAGGCCAGCAGGGCTGCCATGACACCGCAGGCCAGGCGTATGGGACGCATGGGCCTCTTCTCCTCTAGTGGCAGGAACGTTCGGCGGCGCTCGGCGGGACGTCGAGCGTGGGGTTGCGGTCGAAGAACCCGACCGGCTTGAGTACGAACCCACAGGTGTCGACCGGCATGATCGGCCAGTCCTCCGTGCGGGGGAAATGTGTCAGGCCGAACGTGTGCCACAGCACGATGTCCTGCCCGTCGATGTCGCGGTCGGCCCTGGTGTAGGTGGGCAGGCCCGCGCCGCCGGGATGCTGGTTGACCAGGTCACCGGCAGGATAGCGCTCTGCGGGATGGTACCGCGTCACCCACAGATGCCTGGTCGCGAACTCGGCCCGCCTGCTGATGGACGACTCCGGGTGCGCGAGCAGAGCCGGCTTGCCCTCGGGGTGCAGGGCGTAGCCGACCGGGCGGCCGAGGCGGTTGCGTACGTCGGGGTTGACGACATGCCAGGTGCGCTCCTTGGCGAGGTCGGCGTCGCGCCGGCCCTCTCCCTCGGTGCGCAGCCGCTTCACGGCGCGGCCGAAGGCGTTGCCGTACGGGCTCTCGACCGCGATCGCCTCCACCTCGTCGACCGCGTTCGCCACGCCGTCCACCGTCATGTCCAGCCGGGCGCTGAACAGGTGCTGGTGGTACGGCGCCGCCAGCCCCGGCGCGACCTCCGAGCTGTAGGGCGCGGCACGGTCGTCGTAGGCACCGGTGAAGACGATGCCGGTGGCCTTGACCTCCAGCTCGATGGTCCCGTCGAGGTAGAGGTACCAGTAGAAGCCGTAGTCGTAGTTGCCCACCGTGACGAAGAACGAGATCACCAGGCGCCGCTGCCTGCGGGTCTCCCGGGAGCCGTTGGCCGGATCGGTGTGCTTCCACAGCACGCCGTAGTCCTCCTCGTGCATGCAGATCGCGTTCGTGATCACCTTGGGCACGCCGCCGCCGTCCGTCACGACGGCGTCGAAGTACGTGATCTCGCCGAGGCAGTCGCAGCCGAGCTCCAGGGAGTTGGCCAGCTTGCCGAGCTGGTACTCGCCGGTGTCGAAGTAGTTCTGCCAGAACCGGATCGGGCTCGGGTCGCCGTACGGGACCAGCATCTCCGCCACCGACGCCCGGTAGACGATCGGCCGGACGCGGCCGTCGTCCTCGAAGCCGATCTGGTGCAGGGTGAGCCCTTCGCGCATGTCGTAGCCGAGGCGCAGGCTCCACTTCTCCCAGGTGACCAGAGGGCCGTCGACCGTGAAGCTGGGGCCTTCCGGCTGGGTGATGTGGATGGGCTTCTGCGTGGTCCGGTGCGGGCCCTGGTGGTAGTCGCCGGGCTCGCCGGGGATCGGCTGGGGGCCGGTGTCCACGATCTCCATGACCTCGCCCTTGACCAGGTCCACGTACGCGACCAGGCCGTCCACGGGGTGGGCCCAGGGGAGGCTCTCGGGCGTGGGCATCAGGTGCGCCAGCACCCTCGCCACCCGCCGGCCCTCCTCCTTGGGGAGGCCGAAGTTGCCCGCGCTCAGCGCGGCCAGGTAGACGCCCGCCGGGTCCTCGATCCCCCTGCGCCACAGCGCCTCGGCCCAGGCCGGGTCCTCCCTGAGCACCCGCCTGACCAGGGCGTGCTCCTCGTCCAGCATGGGCACCTGGCCGTCGGTGACCGGGTCGATGGGCCTGCGCTCCTCGACCGTGGCCGCGCTGATCGACACGATCACGTCCTCGGCCGTCTCGGTGGCCAGGTCCAGGAGGAACGCGCGGGCCCGGCGTCCGACGGGGGCGCCCGGTTCGTACGCCAGGACCTCACCCTTCGGCGGCTCCTCGAGGCCGAGGTAGGCCACTCGCACCGTGTCGGTCAGCAGGCCCTCCTGCGTCAAGATCCGCCTGACCTCGTCGATCTCCTGCGCGGCGAGGGGGTCGAGAGGATGGGGGTGCTTCCCGGTGGTCAGGTGCAACGTTCCGCCCCTTTCTGATGCCGGAACGTTCCGGCAAGGTTTGGGATAACTTAATTGCGACCACCGGACGGAGACAAGACCCAACCGCCACCCGAAACAGACCGTTTACCCAAGCCCCACCACCCCCGCGGACCCCTCCCACCCCCGAGCCGCGTCACCGCCGAACGCCGGACGGCCCCATCGTTCGTGAGACGCAGGGAACGCCGGACGGCCCCGCCGCTCGCGGGACGCGGGGAGCGACGGAGGGCCCGATGGGTCCCGGCGTCTCGTCCGGCGGAAGTGGGCGATCAGGGCCGCTACCATCAGGGCGTGCGAGCAGACGAGGGGCGCGAGCGGGCAGGCGTGCGCACGGAGGAGCCGGTCACGATCCTCACCGTCGCCAGGGAGGCGGGGGTGTCGAAGACGACGGCCTCCGACGCGCTGCGCGGCTCCGGGCGGGTCTCGGAGCGCACCCGGGAGGCGGTCGCGCAGGTCGCCGAGCGGCTCGGCTACGTGCCCAACGGCTCGGCCAGGCACCTGCGCAAGGCCAGCACCGGCACCATCGGCCTGCACGTCCCCGAGGTCCTGACCCGCTCCTCCTACTACATGTCGTTCGTGTTCGGCGTGGTGGAGCAGGCGGCGCGGCACGACTACGACGTCACGCTGATCACGTCCGGTCAGCGCCGCTCACGGCCACCGCGTGTGGACGGCCTCGTGCTTGGGGACCCGCTGGGAGGCGACCCCGTGGTGGAGAGCCTGATGGCGACGGGTCTGCCGACGGTCTCGTGCGAACGTTTCCCCGGCTCCCGGCAGGCGGACGGCGTGGTGTGGTCGGAGCACGCCTCGATGCTGGGCCGCCTCCTCGACCATCTGCGCGAGTCGGGCGCGTCGCGGCCGGCGCTCATCGTGGCCGGGGACGAGAGCGACTGGGCGGCGAGCGTGCACCGGGGCTACCTGGAGTGGTGCGCGGCGCACGAAGTGGTGCCGCTGGTGCGGCGGGTGTCCTTCGACGCGTCGGGCGACGAGGTCCGGGCCGCCGCCCGCGCCCTCCTCGACGCCGGCCGAGAGGCCGAGCGGGGTGACGACCGCTTCACCGAGCGGGACGGCCGATCCGTCAACCGGGACGCCGATCAGGGGCTGGGCGGGGCGGCGGTGTTGGGCCGGGGCGGTGACGGGCCGCTGGACGCCCTGGTGTGTGCGCCGGCCGGGGCGGCGACCGAGGTGGCGCCGCTGCTGCGGGAGGCCGGCGTGAACGTGCTGCTCGCCTCGTGCGTCGACAGCGCCGCCACTCGCCAGTCCGACCCGCCGATCACCGCGATCGACCTGCGCCCGAAGGAGGCGGGGGCGAGCTGCGCGGAGTTGCTGTTCGAGCTGCTGTCCGGGGCCGCGCCCGTGGGTACGGAGCGCGTACACCCGATAGAGCTCTCCATCCGCGCCTCGACGCGCCCCCGCCGCCCGTAGCGGCTCAGCCGAAGTTGACGTCGCTGCAGAAGTAGAACGACTGGTCCATGTGCGAGGCCTGCCAGATCGTGTAGATCACGTGACGGCCGGTGCGCGAGCCCTTGCTGAGGTTGTTGATCATGTACACGTCACTGGGCGCGTACTTGGGGGTCGTGCGGACCAGCTCCAGGTGGTTCCAGCCCAGGGGCGTGGTGAGGGCGTTGTAGCCCTGGCGGGTGATGTAGACCTTGATGTAGTCCGCACCATGCCTGGCCTGGTCGCTCAGGCGGATGTTGAACGTGCTGCCGAGGGTCGCCATCGTCCAGGCTCCCGGCGTGTCCATCGAGCGGTAGCGGCCGCCTTCGGTCAGGCCGGCGCTGCACAGCTGACCGTTGGGGATGACCCCCTCATGGTTGCCGCCGACCCCGTTGCGGTAGAGGCCGTTCCAGTTCCACATGGCGTTGGTGTTGTCCTGCCACGCCTGCCAGCACATGGGGTCCTGCTGCTGCATGGCGGGGTTCTGGAAGTCGTTGCCCCAGCGCAGCCAGCAGCCGTAGTTGCGGGAGGCGGGGTCGACGACCGAGCCGTGTGCCGAGGCGGACTCGGCCAGGGGCACGGCGAAGATCATCGCCGTTGTCAGCAGCACAGCGAGGGCGCGCCGCGCCCAGCGGTGGGGTCCGGCTTGGGGCATAGTGCGATCTCCGTGTTCCGGTCGGGGGGTTCCGGGAAGGGGAGCGCTCCGCGGGGCGACCGTATCTGACCCCGCAAGTCCACACAAATGACGGGCCGTGTCAGCTCATGGTCATCTCTCCGCACGCCCAGGTCGACGTACCGGGTGAGCAGCGGAAAGGGCTTTCCCACCAACCCGCCAGATTGACTGAAACTTTCACTTATGTCCGATCCGGAGGGGGTGTATCAATACGTGACTGGGTCAGAACTTAAAGTGATGAGAATTGGGGAAGTAGCATGTGGGCGAGGGTAAGGCTCCCGATACTTGGTGGGTGACCGCAATGGCGACGATCGAACCGACCGGCACGGGGCGTGTAGTTATTCCGGGCCGGGCGCCGTTCACTGTCGACGATCTGCTCAAGCTCCCGGACGACGGGAACCGCTACGAGCTCTTCAACGGGAGCCTACTGGTGAGCCCTGCCCCCACAGTCCTGCACCAGATCGCCATAACTTATGGGCTGCTCCTCCTCAAGCATGCGGCACCACCGCAGATGGAGGTGTTGACGACCGTCAATCTAAAAGCCACCAACCAGGACGTCTACATCCCTGACCTTGTCGTCGTGCCCAAAAAGAGGTCGCGAACTACCGGGCTCATGTTCTCGCCTCAGGACATCCTGCTCGCGGTGGAGGTGGGCAGCCCGAGCACCAAGATGCGGGACAAGGTACTCAAAGCCGAAGCGTATGGAGACGCGGGCATCCCCGTTTACTGGCGGATCGAGCCGGAGGAAGGACCGACGCTCTGGGTCTACGAGCTCAAAGACGAGTGCTATGACACGCCGGTCCGCTACAAGGCCGGCACCCTCGCGAGCTTTACCTGGCCGTTCCCTGTCAGCTTCGACCCTGCCGAGCTGCTGGGCGACTAGCGACGCTCACCTGGAGCGGTGGTGAGCCAGAGGCGGAGTAGGTGGCGGCGGCGGGGCGGCTCGGGGTGGTCCTCGTAGGCGGTGCGGCTGTGCAAGGTCACGTGGTTGTTGAGGAACTGCAGGTCGCCCGGCCGGAAATCCATGGTGAGCGTGAAGCGGGCGTCGTTGGTCAGGTCGTCGAGGAGGGCCATGGCCTCCTCCTGCGCCCCGGTGAAAGGCGGCACGGTGGCGCCGCGCTGGGCAGAGCGTAGATAGTCGGGGCCGTACGCGATGGACACCCCGCCCCCGGGGCGAGCCGCGCAGATCGGCTTGGTGTAGAAGCTGTCGGGGCCGTCGCCGGTGCGGCGGTCGTGCCACCACGGCTCGTAGAGGACCTCCGCCAGGTCAGGCCGGGTGCGCACCACCTCGTTGTGCACCGCCACCGAGCTGACGACGGCGCTCAGGCCGCCGGATTTCGCCGGGCGGACGCACAGGAGGGCCACGACGTCGGTCGGGTCGCTGTGGTAGCCGAGCCGGCCGCTGTGCTGGTAGCTCTTGGTCCGCGCATGGGACGGGTCGGCGCCCGTGTCGCGTACGTGCATCACCGGCGCCCCCTCCGGACCCTGCGGGACGACGCCGCCCACGTGGCAGGAGAGGCCGAGGGCGGCCGTCTCGCACTGGCGCTCGCTCAGCCCCTCGACGGGCACCCCCTGGAGCAGGACGAAGCCGCGACCGTGCGTGAGCTCGTCGCGCACCCGGCGCAGGACGGGGCCGAGCGTCGGCAGCCGGAAGCTCTCCCGCGAGACCTCGCTGCCCGCAGCGTGGACGGCGGCGAGCACCTCCTGCCGGTGCGCCTCCGTGAGCCGGATCCGCCAGCTGTCGTCGCCTCGCAGCTCCGACCCCAGCCACTCCCCCGGTCCCGGCACTTCCGCCACCGCCATGACGTGACACCACCTCTCGATCGGCCAGCCGTTCGAGAGTCACCTTGCCCTTCCGGATCGGCCGAGGCAGCCCCGCATCGCCCACGGCATAACGTCTTCACCCAGGGCGGAACTCCTCGGACGGCGCGGCCCGGGCGGCCAGCGAGGTGTAGACGGTCACCTCGTCCGGCTGGACCAGCCCGTCCTGGATGGCGCAGATGAGGAGCTTCTCCTTGGTCGGCGCGGGGCGGCCCGCGGCGGCGTACTTGACCCTGGCGCGGTCGATGTACTGGCGCACGGTGCGTTCCTTGATGCCCATCCTGGCCGCCACCGACGCCTTCGACATCGACTGGAACCAGTAGAGCAGCGCCGCCCGCTCCTTGTCGGACAGCTGCGGCCGATGGGGACCCTCGTCCGTGGCGATCGCCTGGGCCATGGGCGGCGTGACGGACGGCCGGTCGGCCGCCACCTCCAGGATGGTCTCCAGGCAGGACTCCCGGGTGGCCCGGCCCTTGCCGATGAACGCCGACGCCCCCGCGTCCAGCACCGCGCGCACCGTCTCCGGCTCCTCGTGCTCCGAGAAGACGATGACCCGCTGGCCGCCCGCGCACAGCTCGGCGACCCGGTCCACGACCATGGTGCCGTTGAGGTTGAGGTCCAGCAGGAGCACGTCGGCCTGCACGCCGCGGACGGACTCGATGGTCGGCCCCTGTGCGACCAGCTCCACCGGGCTCGGCGGCCCGAACCACGACCTCACGCCGTCCACCACCACCTGATGGTCCTCCACCAGGGCGACCGTCACGCGTCCCGCCGCTGCGCCGGCGGGCCCTCCCAGATGCTGTTGACCCATACCTCCCCTCCCTGCCGCTGATAGGTGACGACGACCCCGCTCGCCTCCCGTACCGGGGTGGCGCTGACGGGCAGGTCGTCGTTGTCGGCCACGACGGCCACGCTCACCATTGTGGACATCGCGGACACCGTGACCCTGGCGCGCGACCTCGCCCCGTCCAGTGCCCGCACGGGCGCTCTGAGCAGATCCTCCCGTACGCCGTCCGGCAGCGCGGGCATGCGCTCCCCGAACGGCGGCGCCGTCACCAGGACCTGGCGCCGCTCGGCCGCGTCGATGCGCTCGCGCAGCACCGACACCAGCTCGTCCGGCACGTCCTCCCGCTCCGTGATGAGCCGCCGCAGCCGCATGGCCCCGGCCGTGCAGTCCTCGCGTACGCGGGGATCGCCCGGGTCGGCCCCGTCGGCGAGCTGTTCGAGCAGCGACTCGGCCACGTCACGGATCGCCGCGTAGCGGCGCAACCGGTCGGCGTGGATGCGCTGGGCGGACTCCCGCCAGGCGTCGTCGGCGGCCAGCCGGCGGGCCAGCAGCGCGGCGTCCTCGGCGCGGACGCGCAGCGTGTGGCAGCCCGCCGCGTAGCCGAGCTGGAGCGTGATGCTCCCCACCATGACCATGAGGTATTTGGCGATGGAGACCCGGTCGACGGTCCCCGTCACGATCATCGCCGTCAGCATGATCCCGGCGTTGAGGGAGAGGAACGCGATCAGCTCGCGCCGCCAGGCCGGCCGGTTCCACAGGAGCAGCACGCCGACCCAGCCCACCGAGCCCCAGCCCCAGTCGCTGGGTCCGAGCAGGTCCTCGGGGCGGCAGGCCACGATCACCGCGACGTCCGCGGCCAGCACGACGGCGGCCAGCCCGCGGGCCCTGGCCGGCCCCTCGAACGCCGTGACCAGCGACCGCGCGGCGATCACGACGATCACCGTGTAGGCGATCCAGGCCACCGCCGCCAGCCACGGCCAGCGGAAGGCCGGCCAGCCCGAGACGGTGACGGTGAGGTCGTAGCCGGTGTGCCAGACCGCCGTGATCACGACGGCGCCGATCGCGGTGTATCGGGCGTACCGCTGCGCCACCTCTTCGATGTCATCGGTCATGGTCGCCCCCATGCCGCGAGATGCCGCCGGTCATGGCCGCCACCACAGGCTCACCCGGGTGCCCTGGTCGCCGGACCGGATGTCGGCACCGGCGTTCGGGAGTGAGCGCATGGTGTCGAGGATCGACCCGCGCACGCCGAACCGGTCCGACGGCACCCGTTCCACGTCGAAGCCGCCTCCCGCGTCCGCGACCTCCACCCTGATCTCGCCGTCGCGCCGGCTGGAGACCAGCTCGGCCTCGCGCACCCCGGCGTGCAGCGCCACGTTGGCCAGCGCCTCGGTGACCGCGCGGGCGAACCGCTCCGCGACCTCCCCCGGCACCGTCTCCGGCGTCAGCCGCCTGCGGACGTCCAGCCCCGTCACCCGCCCGGCCACCTGGTCGAGCAGGGCGTCCAGGGCGATGGGCGCGGACTCGGCGCTCGGCCTGTCGCGCAGCTTCTCCAGCGCCGCCAGGTCGGCCACCGCCTGCCGGCGCAGGGTGGGCGAGGGCTTGTCGTACGTGCCCAGCCCGACCATCGTCAGCGTGTGCAGCGACGTCTCGTGGACGCTGCCGACCTGGCGCAGCTCGTCCTCGCGGCGCAGCCGCTCGACGATGAGCGCGATCTCGGCGCGGGCGCTCTCCCGCAGGAACGCGTCCGCCGAGGCGGCGGAGCGGCGCAGCAGCGTCATCAGCACCGCGATGCAGAGGATCTGCACGAGGTGGATCCCCAGCGTCCCGGCCACCTCCTGGTACGGGGCCGCCAGCCGCATCCCGGCCAGGTACGCCCCCGCCACGACGAGCCCGACGGACACCGCCACCCACGGCCGCCACGTGACCCCCGATACGACGATGGTCATCGTCACCAGCCCCGCGATCCAGCTAGACCCGCCCTCGAGCGCGGCCCCGCCGACGAGGTGGCCCTGCGCGAGGCAGAGGGCGACGGTGATGACCGCGTCACCGGCCACCAGCCAGGCCGGAAGCCGCCGGCCGCGCCAGGCCACCCACAGGAACAACCCCGTCCACACGAGGTCGACCGCGAGCGCGGGCGCCAGCCAGGCGACGGAGACCGGTGGAACGGCGCCGAGGGTCGCGGCGACGATCGCCACGAACCCCACCACGCCCCGCGCCCCCGCACCGGTGCGCGCGATGGTCCGCTCCATGTGCCTGGTCGCGGAGTCGTATCTCGTGGAACCGGGGAGAGACATGAGCCGCCCGCTCGCGATGACAGCACAAGACGGGCTTCACAATAACGTAAGAGCGTCTCTGTGGCGCCGGGTGGAGACATGGGTCGCATCGTCATTTCCCTCGTGCCGGCTCTGCTCGCGGTGTTGACCGCCTCCCCGCACCCTCGCTCCCCGCGCGTCCCCCGGCATGACGGCTGATCGGCCGTCATTCGCTACGACGGCCGATCAGCCGTCAGTCGCGTCTGCTCAGCAGCGCGTGTACTGGGCTGCGGGTCGCGACGATGCGACGAGAGGGGACCTCATGACCTTGCTGGTGATCTCGATCCTGGTCGGCTGCCTGTCTGTGATGACGGTCCGCGGCCGGCGGGGGAACTGGCCGGCCGGCATGCCGGTGGCCCGGCCGCGCCTGGTGGCGGTGGGGGGCACGTACGACGGCTCGCGCGGGCGGCCGTCGGACGCGTACGTCATCCAGGAGCGGCTGGTCGCGGCGGCCCACGGCGGGGCCGGCGGCGGGCCGGCCCACACGGCCGCGGCCCTGGCGCTGGGCGCCGTGGTCGGCGCCAGGCCGCAGTACCAGGAGAACCTGGACGAGTGCGCGCAGGCGGCCCATCGCGCCGTGCGGACCGCGTCCCTGCGCGGCGGCGCGGGGCCCGCCCTGGTCACCAGCCTGGACGTGATCGTCCTCGAACCGGGCGAGAGCCCGCGCCTGCGCTTCGCGCACGTCGGCGACGGCGCGATCTGGCACTGCCCGAAAGGCACGCAGCCGCAGCCGCTCACCACGTCCCACTCCTTCGGCGACGGCCCGCCGTTACGCGGGATCGGCCTGCCGACGGAGCTCAACCCGGAGGTCGGCGCCGTTGCGCTCCGTCCCGGCGACCGCGTCGTGATCGTGACGAGCGGCGCGATCAGGGCGCTCGGGGCGGCGCGCATGAAGGAGCTGTTCACCGGGGGGATGTCGCCGAGCGCGTGCCTGGACCGGCTGTACGACGAGATGGCCGCGGCCGACCCCAAGGACGACGCCACGGTGATCATCGCCGACTACGTCACGGCCTGAGACACCCACGCGGGCCCATGGCGGCGCTCATCAGCCGAGGATCCTGGTGGGAAGCGCCGGTCTCGCGTCCGTCCAGCCGGACGTGGTCAGGGCGGTCCACGAGGTCAGTGCACGTGCGCCCCGTTCCTCTTCGGTCGGGAGCACGTCGTTCAAGAAGGTTGTGGTCCGAAGGATGGGTTTCTTCCATCCCTGGCCTAAGATCGGGTCCGTGACCGTTCCTTACGGCATCAACCCAAATGTCCCGCACTCGGCCCGCGTCTACGACTACTGGCTGGGCGGCAAGGACAACTTCGAGGCCGACCGCCGGGTGGCCGAGCAGACCATGGCGGCGGTGCCCGGCGTGCGTGAGAGCGCCAGGAACAACCGGGCCTTCCTCGGCCGGGCGGTGCGCCACCTCACGCGGCTGGGTGTCCGGCAGTTCCTCGACCTCGGGACGGGCATCCCGACCCAGGGCAACACCCACGAGGTCGCGCAGGAGGAGGCGCCGGAGGCCCGCGTGGTCTACGTCGACAACGACCCCATCGTGATGACGCACGCCAGGGCGCTGCTGAGCAGCAAGCCGGAGGGCAGGACCGCCTACATCGAGGCCGACGTTCGCGACCCGCGCAGTGTCCTGGAGCACCCCGACGTGCCGGCCACGCTCGACTTCACCCAGCCGATCGCGCTCATGATGGTCGCGATCCTCATGCACATTTCCGACGAGGACGACCCGGCCGGGCTGGTCAAGGCGTTCACCTCGGCCCTGCCGCCGGGCAGCTACCTCGTGCTGAGCCATCTGACGCTGGACCTCGTGCCCAAGGAGACCGCCGACGCCTACCTGTCGGCGACGAGCCACCAGGCGATGCACCGGACGCCCAGGACGGGCGAGCAGATCGCCCGCTACTTCGACGGATTCGACCTGGTGGAGCCGGGGCTCGTGGCGGTCTCGGAGTGGCACGACACGCCGCTCTTCGCCGACCCGGCGACCTGGATGTACGCCGGGGTGGGCCACAAGCGCTGACCCCGCCGGCGCCGAACCTGAGAGCGAGCTGTGGACCCGGCGCGAGCCGTCCCGCTGCAGTTTAAAGTTCAAGCAGTGGAACGATTCGCGGACGGGACGGCGCAGGTGAGCACAACGGTGGAGACCGGGCGGGCCGCGGAGGGTGGCTCCCCTGCTCCCAGGAAGCGGCGCAGGCGATGGCTCGCGTGGACGGTCGCCGCGCTGCTGGCCCTGTGGGCCGTCATCAGGGTCGCCGGCATGGAGGCCGGCTCGTTCGTGACCCAGCTCATGACCGTGACCCCCATCGGGGCCGGCCTGGCGGCGCTGACCGCGATCCTGTCGCTGCTCAGGCGCAACCGCCCGGCCGCGCTCGCCGCGGCGCTCGTGTGCGCGGTGATGGTGTCGGTCGTGACGCCGCGGGCCTTCAGCGCCGAGCAGCCGCCCGCGAAGGGCGCGCCGCTGCGGGTGCTGTCGGTCAACCTGTTCGGCCGCGGTGACGCGCAGACCGTCGTCGACCTGGTACGCAGGTTCGACGTCGAGGTGTTCAGCGCCCTGGAGCTCACCCCGGCCGAGGTCGAGCGCCTGGACGCGGCCGGGCTGAAGCAGCTCCTGCCGTACCGGGTGCTGCAGGCCGAGTTCGGCGCCACCGGGAGCGGCATCTTCTCCAAGCATCCGGTGACGGAGCTGACCGGCCTGTTCACCCCGATCGGCCACAACATGCCCGCCGCCGCCGTGGCGCTGCCCGGCGGCGGCAAGGTCGAGTTCGTGGCCATCCACCCCAATCCGCCGCTCGGGCGCATGGAGGCGGAGTGGAAGGCCTCCCTGCGCGCGCTCCCCCCGGCCGCACCGTCGGCCATCCGGGTGCTGGCCGGCGACTTCAACGCCAGCCTCGACCACCGCGCCTTCCGCGACCTGCTCGACCGCGGTTACGTGGACGCGGCCGACCAGGTGGGCAAGGGCCTGATCCCGACCTGGCCGAACGGCCGGAGCATGCCGCCCATCATCTCCATCGACCACATCCTGGCCGACCGGCGGGTCGCCGTGAACCGGGTCGAGATCGTGGACGTGCCCAGGACCGACCACCGCGGCGTCTTCGCCGAGCTGCGCCTGCCCTAGCCGGCTCAGCGGGCGGGCAGCTCGTGCGTGGTGAGCCGCCGCTTGGAGCCGAGCACGACGGTCTCGCCGGTGAGCCGGACGGCGGCCCGCAGCGGCGGGTCCTCGGCGGAGGGGCCGGCGGAGAGCACGATCCTCCCGGGCTCGACGATGCGGCGCAGGTCGATACCGGTGTACGAGAACGCGTCCGCGGGCACGCCGAACACCACCGCCCGCTCCTCCCCCGGCTCCAGCGCCACCCGGGCGAACCCGATGAGCTGCACGACGGGCCTGGCGACCTGCGCGACCGGGTCGGAGGCGTAGAGCTGCACGACCTCCTCCGCGGGCCTGGCGCCGGCGTTGCGCACCGTCACCCGCGCCTCGACCGAGCCGTCGGTGGGGCACTCGGCCACGTCCGTCGTCATGGCCACGTACTCGATGGCCGAGTACGACAGGCCGTGCCCGAACGGGTACGCCGGCGTGGGGTCGAGCACCGTGATGCCCTCCGCCTTCCTCCCCAGGGGCGGCTGGAGGTAGGTGGACGGGCTGATCGGCGGCGTGCCGGGGATCTGCACCGGCAGCCGTCCCGACGGGTTGACCCGCCCGCTCAGCACGCCCGCCACCGCGGCCGCGCCCTCCACGCCGGGGAAGAACGCCTGGACCAGGGCGGCCACCCGGTCCTTGTAGGCGCCGAGCGCGTACGGCCGGCCCGAGACCACGACGAGCACGGTCGGCGTGCCGGTCGCGAGGACCGCTTCGAGCAGGTCGGGCTGGAGTCCGGGCAGCCGCAGGTCGGCCGCGTCGCAGCCCTCGCCCGACGTGCCGCCGCCGAACAGCCCGGCCCGGTCGCCGACGAACACGAGCGCGAGATCCGCCTCGGCCGCTACCTCGGCGGCCCTGGCGATCCCCGACGCGTCGTCGCCCGACACCTCGGCTCCGAGGCTGTACCGCACGTCGGCGTAGGGGAACTCCAGCACGAGGCTTTCCCTGATGGACGGGATGGGCAGGCCCATGCCGTGCTCCGGGTAGCGGTCGAGCACGTGGTTGGGGAAGGCGTAGCAGCCCATGAGGGTACGCGGGTCGTCGGCGCACGGCCCGATGACGGCGAGCCGGGCGGTCGTGCCGGGGCCGACGGGCAGCAGGCCGTCGGGGTTGCTCAGGAGCACGAGGGAGCGTTCCGCGAGCTCGGCGGCTATCCCGCGATTGCGCGGGCTGTCCAGATCGACGTCGTCCGCGCCGTCCGGGACGAGCGGGCCGCCGTCCAGCAGGCCGAGCTCGATCTTCTGGCGCAGGACCCGGCGTACCGACTCGTCGACCAGCGCCTCCTCGACGTGGCCCGCGCGGACCTTCGCGACCAGGTGCGCGCCGTACGACACCGTCTCGGGCAGCTCCACGTCGATGCCCGCCCGCAGCGCGACCTCCCCGGCCGCGGCGTCGTCCTCGGCCACCCGGTGCGTGGAGGCGAGGAACGGGACGGCCCAGTAGTCGGACACCACGGTCCCGTCGAACCCCAGCTCGTCCCGCAGCAGCCGCCGCAGCAGGTCCGCGCTCGCCCCGGCCGGGACGCCGTCGAGGTCGGTGTAGGAGTTCATCACCGAACGCGCGCCGCCCTCGTGCAGCGCGATCTCGAACGGCGGGAGGATCACGTCGGCGAGCTCGCGCGGCCCGATGCTGACGGGGGCGTGGTTGCGGGCCGCCCGCGAGGCTCCGTAACCGGCGAAGTGCTTCAGGGTGGCGATGATCCCGGCGCCTTCGAGGCCGCGCACGTAGGCCGCGCCGATCTTGCCCACCAGGTACGGGTCCTCGCCCAGGGACTCCTCCACCCGCCCCCAGCGGTAGTCGCGTACGACGTCGAGCACCGGCGACAGCCCCTGGTGCACGCCCGCGGCCCGCAGGTCACCGCCGATGGCCGCGGCCATGCGCTCGACGAGGTCCGGGTCGAACGTGGCCGCCCAGGCCAGCGGGGTCGGGTACGCGGTCGCGCCGAACGTCGCGAACCCGGTCAGGCACTCCTCGTGGGTGATGGCCGGGATGCCGAGCCGGTTCGACGTGATCACCAGCTCCTGGAGCTTGCGCAGCCGGGCCGCGCCCTCGGCGGCGGACAGCGGGGCGGTGCCGTACACGCGGGTGAGGTGCCCGAGCCCGTGGACCAGCTGCTCGTCCAGCCCTTCGGCCGTGCTGAACCGGCCCTGCATCGGCGCCACGTTGCCGTGCTCGGGCCCGTTCTGGAGCCAGATGGAGCCGAGCTGCGCGACCTTCTCCTCCAGCGTCATCTCCGCGAGGAGGGACTCGACCCGCTCGCCGACCGTCCGCGCGCTGTCCCGCCAGGGCGCCAGACCTGGCGCGTTCACTGATGTCATGGCCTTCCTTCTGAAACCTTCGAAAGCTCATTCCGATCATTGAATTCGGACTCTAAGTGCCCACCGCAAAAGCCGTCAAGAATATTTCGATGGACCACCGAAACTTTCGGACTGCGGCGTTATCAAGGAAAATTGCGAGAAATCCGACCACGCTCCCCCACAGGCACACTGGCCAGGTCGGCACCCTCAGGACGCGCTCGGAAAGGATCTCGCGGGGGTCACCGGAACGGCAGGCGACTGTCACCAGAAGGCTAGCTCGAAAATGTGTTCGAGCATGGAATCGTCGTCATGCCCCGGCACCCGGGGCCCGCCGACAGCGAGGAGAACTGCCTTGCCCGTTCTGAGATCCTTACGCGTGGCCGCGCTCGCGCTGGTGAGCGCCGCCGCGCTCGTCCTGCCCGCCTTACCCTCCCAGGCCACGGGTCCCAACGTGGTCGTCCGGTGGAACCAGACGCTGCTCACCGCGGTGCGCACCGGCACGCTGGGCCCACCGCTCGTCGCCAGGGCACTGGCGATCGTGCACACCTGCGCCTACGACGCGTGGGCCGCCTACGACGCGGTCGCCGTCGGCACCCGGCTGGGCGGCTCGCTGCGGCGGCCCGCGGCCGAGCGCACCGACGCGAACAAGGCCGAGGCCATCAGCTTCGCCGCCCACCTGGCGGCGGTCGACCTCTATCCGGCGCAGCGGGCCACGTTCGACGCGCTGATGACCGAGCTGGGCTACGACCCGGCCGACGCGTCGAGCGTGCCGGCGCAGACCGGCGTCACCGCCTGCCAGGCGGTGCTCGACTACCGGCACGGCGACGGCTCCAACCAGCTCGGCGGCTACGCCGACACCACCGGCTACGCGCCCGTCAACGCCCCCGTGGTGGTGGCCGACCCGCTGACCTCGCTCAACAATCCCGGCCGGTGGGCGCCCCTGACGTACGTCAACCGGGCCGGGGCGACGGTCACGCCGCCGTTCCTCGCGCCGCACTGGGGCCAGGTGGCCTCCTTCAGCGGCGCCGCCCGCGGCCTCGCCGACGCCGTGCCCCCGCCTTACGCCTACGGCTCGTCCGGCTTCCGCACGCAGGCCGCCGAGATCGTGTCCATCACGGCCGCGCTGACCGACCGGCAGAAGTCGATCGCCGAATACTGGGCCGACGGCCCCGCCAGCGAGACGCCGCCCGGCCACTGGAGCCTGTTCGCGCAGCAGATCTCGGCGCGCGACCACCATGGCCTCGACCAGGACGCGAAGCTGTTCTTCGCGCTGTCCAACTCCGTCATGGACGCCGGGATCGCCTCGTGGGAGGTCAAGCGCGACCACGACTCGGGCCGCCCGATCACCGCGATCCGGTACCTGTACAAGGGGCAGCAGATCCCGACGTGGGGCGGCCGGGTGATCGACGGGGCCACGTGGGTGCCGTTCCAGGTGCCGACGTTCCCGACGCCGCCGTTCGCCGAGTACGTCTCGGGGCACAGCACGTTCAGCGGGGCGGCGGCCGAGGTGCTCAAGCGCTTCACCGGCGGCGACACGTTCGGCGGGCAGGCCGTGATCGCGAAGGGCTCGTCGCAGGTGGAGCCCGGGGTGACACCGGCGCAGGACGTGACGTTGCGCTGGCGCACGTTCACCGAAGCGGCCGACGAGGCCGGGGTGTCGCGCCGGTACGGCGGCATCCACTTCCGCCTGGGTGACCTGCAGGGCCGCGCCCTCGGCCGCGCGGTCGGCACGGCGGCCTGGGACCGCGCCAAGGCGTACTGGACCGGCCTCGGCTGACATCCGCCCCGGCACCACGGAGGCGCCCGCTCCACTGCGCTGGGAGCGGGCGCCTCTTCGTGCAGCGGGGCGTCAGGCCACGTTCTCCTCGGCCAACCGGTTGAGCGTCTCAAGGTCGAACGAGCCCGCCTTGACCGCCGCGGTGAACGACTCCCAGTCGCGGCGCGGTACTTCCAACACCGCGTCCGGGTTGTCGACGTGAATGAGCTCCACGTGGTCGTTGATCCGCTTGGCCTCGACGCGGCCGGCTACTTGACTCATACGCACTCCTTCCAGTGCCCTGCGAGGTTTCCACCCCGGCCACCCGTTCGCAGGAGGACCGGGGCGGATGCGGGAAGCCTTCCATCCCGAGGGGTGAACCGGCCACTGGGCCGGAGACGAGGGAGGTTGGAAAAACCCACTCACGGGAGGCGATCTCTTGACCCGGGGTGCAAGATTGCCGACCCTCACGGCGCACTATGGGGCTAGTGATGGACAAGTGTCTGTTAGAGCCTTTTAAGTGAGAAGTTAGTGATGGGGCGTAAGTTCTCGATAAATCACAACACAGCACCACAAAGAGGACACATCATGAACTTGACCCCAGAGCGGCGGACGCGCGTCCCGGAAAGCCGAAGCGTTCGCATCACGTAGAAGTTGATCATGCCCGTTACGGACGTTTCGAGCATTCTCGAAGCATTCCTCCGGGGATGTCTTACCTGTCTACAGTCCTACCTGTGGGGGCCCAAGTAACAAGCACAAAGGTGTGGAGCGAGCTGCGCGTGAGCTCCACACCTCAGCTTTACATCTCCATCTCGCCCAACCTGACCGTCCTCGCCATGATCGCCGACGCCCTCGCCGGCCGCCGCCGCGGCCTGCCCGAGCTCTGGCGGCGGGCGATCAGCTCGCGCGTCGGCCCGCTGGGCCACGAGGCCATACGCCCGCTGGCCGCACCCGGCCACTCCGTCGCGCCGGACAGCGTGGTGCCGCACACGCCCGTCGGCCAGGACGTCTCCATGCAGGCCCAGATCAGCGCCCTGCACGACACGCCCCCTGACCACCTGATCAGGGACCTCGAGCAGGCCTTCGGCCCGGGGCCGCTGCCCGCCCACTGGCGGGCGGCGGCCGAGCGGCCGGACCGCTGGCTGCGCGGCTACGCCGGCGCCTTGGCCGACGTCTGGAACACCACCGAACCCTTGTGGAAGCGCGGCCGCCCGCTGCTGGACAGGGAGATCGAACGGGTCGGCGTCGCCACCGTGCGCGGCGGGCCCGAGCTGCTGCTCGGCGCGCTCAGCGAGCGCATCGTGTACGGCGAGCGCGGCCTGCTCGTCCGGGACCTCGAACCCGGCGCGTTCGAGCTGGGCGACCGCAAGATCGTCCTGGTGCCCATGCTGGCCGGCAAGGACGCCCTGATCCTCAGCATGGACAACCCGGATGCGGTGTGGATCGCCTACCCCGTGCGCGGGGCGGACTCGTTGTGGCGCAAGCCCGTCGCGCCGGCGGTGGACGAGCTGTCGGCGCTCGTGGGGCCGGTCCGCGCGGACCTGCTGTGCGCGCTCGACCAGCCCATGACCATGTCGATGCTGGCCACTGACATGAAGATCGCGCCCAGCGGCCTCACGTACCACTGCGACCGGCTGCGGGCCGGACGGCTGATCACGCGCGAGCGCCGCGGGCGCGAGGTGTGGATCGCCCGCACCCATCGGGCGGACGAACTGCTGGAGCTCTTCCGGCGTTGAGGGGAAGGAGCGGGATGCTCAAGTTCCAGCGCGACGCGCTGGCGACGTGCGCCGAGGCTGTCGGCGCGGCGTCGGGCGCGTTCTCGGGCATGAAAGGCCAGGCGCCGGGCGCGGCGGCGTTCGGGGACGTGTCCGGGTCCGCGGCCATGGCCACGGCGGCGGCCGACCTGGCGCGGGTCTCCGAGCTGGCGGCGAGGACGCTGGGCGGCCGGCTGGAGGCGGTCGAGCGCACGCTCGACGCCGTCCGGCGCACGGTCATCGACGCCGATGGCGGCGCGGTCCGGGCATGAGCCCGCTCGACGAGGTCAGAGCCGCGCCGGGTGGCGCGGAGCTGGCCGAGCTGGCCGCCAAGGTGATCGGCGACCCGGGCGGGATCGCCTCGGCGGCGAACGCCTGGCGCACCGCCGCCGGCACCGGTCAGCGGCACACCGAGGCGGTCCGCACCGCGACCGCCGGTGTGGGCGGCGCGTGGCAGGGCGGCAGCGCGGAGGCGTTCGCCGGCTACATGGGCCAGGTGGTGCGCTGCGGCGACGGGCTGCGGCAGGCGCTGCAGGAGTGCGCGGGCCACCTCGACGCCGCCGCGAGCACCCTGCGCTCGGCCGAGTCGCGGGCGTTGCAGATCTGCCACGCGTACGCCGCCGCCGCGCAGGAGGTGCGCGGCCGTGACCCGCGGCCCACCGAGGAGCAGGTCACCCAGAGCCTGAAACCCGCGCTCGACGAGGCCCGCGGCACGCTGCGGCAGCTCGTCGCCGACACCGGCACGATCCTGTCCGACACGGCGGGAAAGATCCAGAAGGCCCTCGGCACGATCCCGGACGTCGCCGGCGAGCTGGGCGAGCCGGACGCGCAGCCCTTCGCCCCCCGCGCGGGCAAACCGCTCGGCTGGTCGCCCGCCCAGCACGAGCCGCTCCCGACCACCCTGGCCGCGGCCACGGGCTCGTCGGGCGCCGGGTTCGGCGGGTACGGCTCCAGCGGCCCGCCCCCGCCCGGCGGCGGGCCCGCCCTTCCAGCGGAGATCACCGACTGGGTCAACCAGGCCATCGCGATACTCAAGGCCAACGGCTACCCGGTCGAGAAGATGAACGTCAACGACATCTACACGATCATCCGGAACGAGTCCGGCGGCAATCCGAACAACATCAACACCTGGGACTCCAACGCGGCCAAAGGCACGCCGTCCAAGGGCCTGATGCAGACGATCGACCCCACCTTCGAGCGGTGGAAGCTGCCGGGGCACGACAACGTCTGGAACCCGGTGGACAACATCATCGCGGGCGTCCGGTACGCCATCGCGACCTACGGCTCGGTCTCGAACGTGCCCGGCGTGGTCGCGATGAAGACCGGCGGCGCCTACCGCGGCTACTGACCCGCGGCCTGCGGTCGCCCCCCTTCGAGCAGGGGCCTGGCGGCCCTGGCCGGGTCGAGCACCGGCCCCTCGGGGATGAGCTGGAGCACGTTGGCGGGCACCGGGCTGGCCTGGCCCGGGGCGTAGCCGAGCTTGGCCAGCACGTCGGTGCCGGGGACGGCGTAGCGGCGGCCCTCGGCGGTGACCAGGTAGTAGGACTGGACCGCGTTCAGCTGCCCGTCGCCGGGCAGGACGCCGGCCAGTACCGCCCGGCCCGGCGGCAGGCGTACCAGGTCGGTGGCGTCGCCGCGCGGCTCGGGCAGCTTGGCGCCCGTGGTGAGCCGGACGCGGGTGGATCCGGTGCCCGTGTCGGCGTAGACGACGCAGATGGGACTGGCCGGGTCGTAGGCGGTCATGCGCGGCATCACAGCGGGCAGGCCGTCGGCGGGGACGGCGGTCCGCGAGTGGGGGGCGGCGTTGGCGGAGGCCGCGTCGACGGCGATCTCCCTGACCGCGCCGCCGCCGTAGGCCGCCCTGCTGTCGGGGTCGCTCAGCAGCAGCGTGGCCTGGGTCTGCGTGATGGGGGCCAGGCCGTCGTCCAGCAGCACGTACCAGCGGTCCTCGCCGCCGGCCACGCCGCCCGCCCGGAAGACCTGCCCCACGGCCGCCGTCCTGCCCCCGGGCCCCGCCACCGGCCGACCGCGCCCGCGGACGTCGGGCGCGGCCAGGTCGGGCCCTTCGGGCAGCGCGTTCAGCCAGGCCACGGGCACGGCGGCGGGGACGGCCGAGGCGAGCCCGCGGGCGATGCCGGTGGAGACGCGCATGCGGGTGCCGCGCCAGATCGCCCACCGCTGCCCGCCCACGTCGACCAGCAGCGCGTTCCCCTCCGCGAGCGGCGTGCCGCCGAGGTCGCGCCCGGCGACCAGCGTCACGTACGGCTTGCGCCCGGTCGGTTCGGCGCGCTCCTGGACGCAGGCCGCCCAGGGGCCGCGGGCCAGGTTCGCCGGGCCGGGCAGCGAGTCGGGGGCCTCGGGGATGCCGATGAGGGCGCCGCGCTCGTACTTGGTCAGCGCCTCCCGCGCGACGACGCGTTCCTTGACGTCCTGGGAGGCGAGCACGAGGCGGGCGGAGGCGTAGTTGGCGACGGGGATGAGCCTGCGCTGCTCCTGGCTGTAGACGTACCTGGCGCCGGTCTCGCGCTCGATGATCAGCGTGCCGGGCTCCTCCAGCGCCTTCGTGCCGCCGGGGCGCAGCAGGCCGAAGACCGCGAAGCCGACGCAGAGCAGGACCGCGACCATGATGCCGGCGAGGAAGCCGATGTTCTGCCGGCGGAGCGGCCATTCGGGCTGGTTCGGCTGGGCCCGCAGGAGCGCCAGTCCGATGCGCTGAACGGTGAGGCGGTACGCCTGATAAAGGTCGCGCTGGCTGTGCAACTCCCGCCCCTTGGATCACATGACTCCCCTACTTAACCCAATTTATCGGGATAAATAGGGAGAAGCTGTCTGGTTTCGTAATTGAGAATGATCAATGACCAGTGAATGACGTACCTGTCCCGCGCGCCCGGCACGTTACAGGCTGATGATCGTGAATCCGGATACGCGTTATATCACCCCCGACGCGATCGGCGAGGTCCGGCGGGGCATCAGGGACGACGTCCTGCCGGTTTTCGACGAGGTGCGCCAGATCTTCGAGGAGAACCGGTCGGTCGGCTTCCCCGGCTGGGGCCCGCTGGGCGAGTGGACGGTCGGGGCACTGTACCGGTCGCTGATCGACTCGTTCGCCCGCGACACCGAGACCGCGCTCGCGGTGGTGCGGAAGTGGGAGGGCGAGGACCTGGCCTTCGCCGAGCGTAACTGGCGCACCGCCGAGGACCTGATCGTCCAGCGGGTGAAGAAGCCATGAGGCCCAGGGTGGCCGGGCGCGCCAGGGACGGCTCTTCCCTGCGCCTGTCCAAGAACCCGCCCGACCCCGAGGCCGTGCAGGGCCTCCTGCGCAAGGCGGCCAGGATGGAGCCGTCGGTCGCCGTCGGCCTGCTGGCCACCGTTCCCGCGGTCGCGAACGTGCCCGGCATCTGGGAGGCGGCCGCCAACCTCCAGGCCGGCGCGGGCGGCCGGCTCGACAAGGGCGCGAACAACACGCTGACCATGGTGATCAACAACTCGGGGCAGAACTGGATCGCCGGGGACCAGAAGGAGTTCGCGAGCGCGGCCAACCGGCTGCGGGCCGAGCTCGACGCCTTCCGCACCAACGTGCAGTGGGTGGCGGGGCACGTGGACAGCATCGGCGACGGGTTCATGGTCTACTGGGGGGCGGCGGCCAAGATCGCGCAGGAGACGTACCTGCGGCTGGCCGCGCTGCAGGTCCTCGCGCTGGCGCCGCAGACCAGGCTGGCGGCCAGGATCGCGATGCGCAGGACGGGGGTCCAGGCGAGCGCGTCGCTGGCCGCCTCGACCGGCGCGCTGAAGCGTTTCCTCGGCTCGCTCGGGCTCAAGGACGTGCTGGGCGGCGTCGCGGCGGGCGTCGGCGGGACGGCGGCCGTGCAGCTGGCCTTCATGCGCCCGACCGGCGCCGCGGCGATCGACTTCGGCACGGGGGCCGTCGACCCCGCGAAGGCGGGGACGTTCGCCGCGCCCCCGCAGGGGCAGCCGCTGCCGCCCGGCACGGGGTCCTTCCAGTGGACGGTCAAGGCGCCGGGCGGCGACATGAGCCTCGAGGACGTGGTCAAGAGCCGTGGCTAGCTCACCAGGCCCCGGATGGTCTCGTACAGGTCCATCACGGCCAGCGCCAGCGGGATCAGGGCGATCATCAGCAGGATGTCGAAGATGTCGCCCACGCGGCCCCAGAAGGGGGACGGCCGCGCGGACGTGAGCCACAGCGCCGTCCCCACCACGCCCAGGGCCAGCACGACCAGCCCGGGGACGATCCCGTAGAGCACCAGCCCGTCGGCCGCCGTGACCACCGCGGCCGCGGCGGGCAGGGCCACCCCCAGCAGGGCCGCGGTCAGCAGCCAGGCCCGCTGGCCGCGGCCCTCGAACACGCGGGCCCGCATGAGCAGCGACAGCGACAGCACGGCGCTCATCGCGAACGCGGCCCAGGTGCCCGCCAGCGTCAGCAGCACCTGGGCGGCGAGCACGATCACCGCCACGCCGGCGACCAGCCCCGTGCAGAAGCGGTCGGCCACCACGGTCTTGTCGATCACCAGCTCGCCGTCCAGGTCGCCGCTCTCGCGGCGCAGCTCCTCCGCCGTCGTCGGCAGCGCGGGCAGCGGCATGCCCGCCAGCCGGAACGACAGCGAGGGGATCGCCGTGGTCAGCCCCACCGCGAGGGCCGCGAGCACCGCCGCCACCCCGGCTGCGGGCAGGTCGAAGGCCATGACCAGCCCGGACGCCAGCAGCCCGGACAGCGCGGCGGCGGCCACGCCGAGGAACGTGGGCAGCCCCTGGGCGACCGCGAACCCGGTCGCCGTGGCCAGCATCAGCACCACGCCGCAGGCCGACAGCAGGGTGTCCGGCTGGACGAGGGCCGCCGACGCCGGTCCGGTCAGGCCCGCGACGAACCCGTACGGCAGGGCCGCGTACCCGATCACCGCGCCCGCCCGCGCGTCGCCGAGTGCCCGCGACAGCGCCACGGCCACCAGCAGCAGGACCAGCGCGACGGCGCCCGCGACGAGGGCCGTGGGCAGCCTGGGCGGGCCGGTCGCCAGCAGCGCGGCGGCGCCCGCGCCGAGCAGCACGGCGGCGGCGCGCAGCCCGTAGGCCCTGGTCGTGGCGGGCTGCCAGCGGCCGGTGCGCTCCAGCACGCCGGTCGCCACCGCGTCGGCGACGTCGTCGAAGACGACCTCCGGCAGCTCGTGGCCGCGCGGCCGCAGGTGCAGCATCTCGCCGTCGTACACGGCCAGCTCCGACAGGGTCGCGTTCACGTCGAACGGCGGGCCGCCCAGGCGCTGCAGCACCCAGCCGCCGTGGGCCAGCCCCGCCTCCGCGAGCCCTTCGCCGGCGACGCGCAGCAGGGTGGGCAGCATGTTGCCGAGCGGGATGTCCGGCGGCAGGCCCAGGTCCAGGAATCCACGCGGGGTCACGACGGTGACCCGGCACAGGTCGGTTCCGGTGGCGCTCACCCGGACGAGTGTATGGATCGGACACCGAACGCGACGGGCTTAATACGTACAGGAATTTTGAAATATCGCCTGTTTCACTACGTCAGCGGCTTGTATGGCGTCGTGAGCGGCAGCCTGATCGTGGTCCGCAGGCCCGAGCGGCGCCGGCCACCCGAACCTCCCGGCGGCGAGGTCCTGCTGGAGTCCCCGCCCGAGATCCCCGAGACGGTGACGGGCGGCGGGCTGACCCAGCTCCTGACGTACCTGCCGATGCTGGCGGGCGCGGGCGCGATGGCGCTGATGTTCACCGGCGGCTCCACGAACAACCCGATCATGCTGGTCTCCAGCGGCCTGTTCGCGGTCTCGATGATCGGCATGACCGTGGGCCAGATGATGCGCGGCGCGGGCGAGCGCAAGAGCCAGCTCAACGGCCAGCGCCGCGACTACTACCGCTACCTGGAGCAGGTCAGGAAGCGGGTACGGGCCGCCGCCGCGCAGCAGCACAAGGCCATGACCTGGAACCATCCGGACCCGGCCGCCCTGTGGTCGCTGGTGATGACCACCCGGCTGTGGGAGCGGCGGCCCCGCGACGACGACTTCGCCCAGATCAGGATCGCCACCTCGGCGCAGCGGCTGGCGCTGCCGCTGATCCCGCCGGAGACCAAGCCGATCGAGGACCTCGACCCGGTGACGGCGGGCGCGCTGCGGCGGTTCGTCCGCACGCACGCGACCGTTCCCGGGCTGCCGGTGGCGCTGGCGCTGCACTCGTTCGCCAGGATCGTGATCACGGGCGACCCGGCGGCGGCGCGCGGGCTCGTGCGGGCCCTGCTGGCCCAGGCGGCGGCGCTGCACTCGCCGGAGGACCTGCGGATCTCGGTCTGCGCGGGCGCCGACAGGGCCCGCGAGTGGGAGCCGGTCAAGTGGCTGCCGCACGCCCTGCATCCCACCGAGGAGGACGGCGCGGGGCTCGTCCGGCTGGTCGCGGGGGATCTGGGCGAGCTGGACGACCTGCTGGGGTTCGAGCTGAAGGACCGGCCGCGCTTCAGCAAGGGGCTCTCGCCCGACGCGCTGCCGTACCACGTGGTCGTGGTGGACGGCGGCACGGTGCCCGCGGGCAGCCAGCTCGGCCTGGACGTCATCGAGGGCGTGACCGTGATCGACGTCGGCGGCACCACCGCGCAGGTGCCCGCGCAGCTCACGCTGCGGCTGGAGGTCGGCGCCGGCGAGGTGGTCAGGGTCGCCGAGGACGAGCTCGGCAAGGAGGTCAGGTCGGGGCTGGGGCGGCCGGACCGGCTCGACCCGCCCGCGTTCGCCGCCCTGGTCAGGCAGCTCGCGCCGATGCGGACCGGCTCGGGGGCCGGCGCGGAGGAGGTGCGGGACGTGTTCGCCACGAACACGACGCTCACCGACCTGCTCAGGATCGGCGACGCGCGGCGGCTCGCACCCGCCCAGACGTGGCAGCCCCGCCCGGTCAGGAACCGGCTGCGGGTCCCGATCGGCCTGGGCGCCGACGGGCGGCCCGTCGAGCTGGACATCAAGGAGGCCGCCCAGGGCGGCATGGGACCGCACGGGCTCGTGGTCGGCGCGACCGGCTCGGGGAAGTCGGAGCTGCTGCGCACGCTCGTGCTGGCGCTGGCGATCACGCACTCCTCCGAGACCCTGAACTTCGTGCTCGTCGACTTCAAGGGCGGCGCCACCTTCCTCGGGCTCGACACGCTGCCGCACGTCTCGGCGGTCATCACCAACCTGGAGGACGAGCTGCCGCTGGTGGACCGCATGCACGACGCGCTCCACGGCGAGCTGGTACGCCGCCAGGAGCTGCTGCGCGCGGCCGGCAACCACGCCTCGCTGCGGGACTACGAGCAGGCCCGCGAGCAGGGGGCGAACCTGCGGCCGCTGCCGACGCTGTTCATCGTGCTGGACGAGTTCAGCGAGCTGCTGTCGGCCAAGCCGGAGTTCATCGAGCTGTTCGTGATGATCGGGCGGCTCGGCCGGTCGCTGGGCGTGCACCTGCTGCTGGCCTCGCAGCGGCTGGAGTCGGGGCGGCTACGCGGGCTCGACACGCACCTGTCGTACCGGATCGGCCTGCGGACGTTCTCGGCGGCCGAGAGCCGGGCCGTGCTGGGGGTGGCGGACGCGTACTCGCTGCCGCCCGAGCCGGGCAACGCCTACCTGATGTTCGAGACCACGGGCATGACGCGGTTCAAGGCGGCGTACGTGTCGGGGCCGTACCAGGTGGCCTCGGCGCAGGGGCCGGCGGTGACGGCGCGCGCCGGGCACCGCGGGAAGATCGTCTGGTACGGGCCGGAGCGGGTGCCGATGCCGCCCGTCGAGCAGGCGCCGCCGGTGGTGGCGGAGTCCGGGAAGCAGGGCAAGAAGGACAGCCTGCTGGAGATCGTGGTGGGCCGGCTGGCCGGGCAGGGGCCCGCGGCGCACCGGATCTGGCTGCCGCCGCTCAAGGAGCCCGCCTCGCTCGACCAGCTGCTGCCGCCCGTCGAGGTCACGCCGGAGCACGGGCTGACGGCCGCGGGCAGCGGCCAGGACCGGCCGGGGCGGCTGCACGCCGTGGCGGGGATCGTGGACAGCCCGTTCGACCAGCGGCGGGACCCGTACTGGCTGGATCTGTCGGGGGCGGCCGGCAACGTCGCGATCGTCGGCGCGCCGCAGACCGGCAAGAGCACGCTGCTGCGCACGCTGGTCGCCTCGCTCGCGCTCACGCACACCCCCAAGGAGGTGCAGTTCTACTGCCTGGACTTCGGCGGGGGCACGCTGTCCTCGCTGACCGGGCTGCCGCACGTCGGCGGGGTGGCCAACCGGCTGGACGCCGACGCGGTACGCAGGACGGTCGCCGAGGTCAAGACGCTGCTCGACCGGCGCGAGCGGCTGTTCGTCGAGCGCGGGATCGACTCCATGGCCACCTACCGGCGGATGGTCGCCTCCGGCGCCTACGAGGGCGACGGCTGGGGTGACGTGTTCATCGTGGTGGACGGCTGGGCGATCCTGCGCCAGGAGTACGAGCTGCTCGAACCCGACCTCGGTGACCTGGTCACCCGGGGTCTGGGGTTCGGCATCCACGTGATCGGCACCGCGAACCGGTGGATGGAGTTCAGGGCCGGGGTGCGCGACCTGCTCGGCACCCGGCTGGAGCTGCGGCTCGGCGACTCCTTCGACTCCGAGATCGACCGCAAGGCGGCCTCCAACGTGCCCGAGCGGGCCCCCGGGCGCGGGCTCACCCGCGAGGCCCTGCACTTCCTGGCCGCGCTGCCGCGCGTCGACGGCCGCTCCACCGTGGACGACCTCGCCGACGGGGTCGCCGCCCTGGTCGAGGCCGCGGCGGCGGCCTGGCGCGGGCATCCGGCGCCACCCGTCCGGCTGCTGCCCGCCCTGCTCCCCGCGCACACCCTCCCGGCTCCCCCGGAGGGCGGCACGCGGATCCCGATCGGGATCGACGAGGCCGCCCTGGCGCCCGTGCTGCTGGACTTCGACGCCGACCCGCACTTCGTGGTGTTCGGTGACACGGAGAGCGGCAAGACCAACCTGCTGCGGGTGCTCACCCGGGGCCTCGCGACCGCGAAGACGCCGCTGGAGGCGCGGTTCATCGTCATCGACTACCGGCGCTCGCTGCTGGACGCGACCGACACCGAGCACCGGATCGGGTACGCCGCCTCCAGCGCCGCCGCGGCCGAACTGCTCAAGGGCGTCCACGAGGTGATGCAGACACGGCTGCCGCCGCCGGACCTCACCTCGGAGCAGCTGCGGACGCGGAGCTGGTGGACCGGCCAGGACCTGTACGTCATCGTGGACGACTACGACCTCGTGGCGACCTCGGCCAACCCGCTGTCCGTGCTCGGCGAGCTGCTGCCGCAGGCGAGGGACATCGGGCTGCACCTGGTCCTGGCGCGCGCCATGGGCGGGGCCGGGCGGAGCATGCTGGACCCGATCGTGCGGCGGCTGAAGGAGATGAACTCGCCCGCCGTGATGCTGTCGGGGCCCCGGGACGAGGGGCAGCTGTTCGGGAACGTGCGCCCGCGCCAGCTCCCGCCCGGGCGCGGGCTCTACGTGGACCGGCGGTCGGGCGAGAAGCTCGTCCAGACCGCCTACCTCGACCCCGGCCCCTAGCGGTCCAGGTCGCGCTCGATGCGGCCCAGCTCGGCCACCGCCTGGTCCATGGCCTGCTCGTACGCCTCCCGCGCTTCCCGCATGCGCAGGTCGGCAGGGTTGTTCTCGGCGGCCAGGTCCAGCGGGCCCTCCCCCAGCACGTCCCCGAGGAGCTCGGTCGATTTGGCCTGCATGTCGGACAGGGCGTCGGCGATCAGCACCAGGATCGTCTCGGCGAGGCGCTGCGAGCCCCAGCGCATGGCCCTCGGGTCGATGTCCAGCCCGGTGACGCCCTGCGCCGAGCACTCGATCCGCACCAGCTTGTCCGGGTCCTGCGCGGTCCCCTTGACGGCGAGGACCTGCTCGTAGAGGTCGTCCAGCCCGCCCGCGGGCCGCTGGGCCTCGGCGATCAGCCGGTCCATGGCACTCTCGTCGAACGCCGTCATGCCTTCACCCCCGGAGTCGGAGCCTCGAGTTTCGTGCCGCTGAACTGGTCGGCGACCGCCGACTGTCCCATCGCCCCGGCCGTGACGGCCGCGGCGCCGCCCACGAGCGCCTGCTTGGCGGGCGACATCTGCACCAGCTTCTGCGCCACCTTGCCCAGCACGCCCTTGCCACTCTCCGCGAAGGCCCGCGCCCTGGCGGCGATCGCGCCGGCCTGGTGGTCGGCCCGGCGGCCGAACCCGGTGGCGGCCACCTCCGCGGCGACCCTGGTGTACGGGTTCAGCTGGGCGACCTTGTGCATCACCCCGGCGGTGAGGATGCTCGCGCCGGTGAGGAAGACGGCCTTGCCGAGGACGTCGTACACGCCGGCCGTGAGGCGCAGGGTGTCGGCCGAGGCCTTGGGCGAGGCGGACTTGTCGGCGGCGTCGTCGGCGTACTGCTGCACGGTGCCCTTGTAGAGCTCGGCGCTGGGGGCGGTCCACTCGACGTTCCTGACGGAGTCGTCCACGATCTTCGGGTGCGCCCGCAGGCCCCCGGCCAGCTCCTCCCACGCCTCGGCCGCCGCCCGCTGCTGGGCGGTGTCGCCGTACATGAGGGGCAGGACCAGGGTGGCGTAGCGGGCGCGGTTCCAGCCGAGGAGCAGGGAGCCGGTCACGGCCATCGCCGAGCCCTCGATGACGGACCACGGTTGTTCGAGCATTATCACGTCCTGGTGATGTCGGCGGCCGCCCGGCCGGCGTTCCCGTCGCCGTCCACGTAGGTGTTGGCCGTGCTGTACGCCTTGTCATGGATGCCGGACGCCTGGGCCCGCTTGACCGTCAGATACGCCAGCGCGGCACGCTTGACGACGTCGAACGCCTGCTCCAGCGAACCGCCGACCAGGCCGAACGCGCCGTAGGCGCCGGAGGAGAGATCGACGTGCCCGATGGCCGAGGACATCCGTTCCAGGTCCCGCATGGGGGCGGCGACCATGTTGCGGCCCATCTCGCGGATGGAGCCGACCTGCGTCGCCACGAAGTCGCCGGACATGGCCTCACCCCACCACCGGCGGGCCGTGCACGACCGCGGGCCGGAAGAAGTCGTCGTCGTCG
Source organism: Nonomuraea sp. NPDC050451 (assembly GCF_044458585.1). NCBI lineage: Bacteria > Bacillati > Actinomycetota > Actinomycetes > Streptosporangiales > Streptosporangiaceae > Nonomuraea > Nonomuraea sp. NPDC050451. Next base: position 34,057 of record NZ_JBITHZ010000023.1, on the reverse strand, counting down.
CCCTTCGCCGCGGTCGACCTGCGGGCGTTCTGCCCGCCGTCCGCGGGGCCGCCCATGGGCAGGAACGGCACGCCGCCGGAGGCCGTCGCGCCGGGCTCGGCCCCTGCCACGGGGGACCTGGCCGGGGGCCATGAGCCGTCCACGACCGGCACGCTGCCCGGCCGCACGGACGGCCCGGCCGGCTCCTGAGCCGCACTCGTGCCCGGGCTCTGATAGGGATCCGCCGGGCGATTCGTCCCCGGGCGGCCCGTACCCGGGTTGCCCGGATTACCCGGGTTTCCTGGGTTGCCCGGCGGTCTCGTGGTCCCGGCCGGGGTGGTCCCCGTGGTGCGGGCACCGGGACCCGATGGCGCCGTACCGGGTGACGGCGGCAGCCCGGCGGGCGGCACGTGCCCGGCCGGGGCGGGGCCTCCCACGGCGGGAAACGTGCCGCCCGGCGAGTTCGCCAGGGAGGTCGCGAGCGGTGGTGTACCCGCGGGCGCACCCGGCACCGCAGCTTGACCGGGTAGCGGACCCGCGGGAGTCAATGGGTGGCCGGGCGTGGCGGCCAGATCGGTGCGGGACCGCACCGGCACCGTGCTCTCGAACGGCAGGTCACCGCCCTGCGCCGGCGCCGAGACGGGGTCGACCGGCGGCGGCAGGTAGGGGGCCGGGGAGGCCAGCTCCGGGTCCCACGCGAGGGCGTCCGGCATGGTCGTGTACGCCCGCTGGTAGACCCCGTTGAGCTGCTGCATGAAGGCCCGCGCGTCCGCGTCCGGATCGTTGAGCGGCTGCATCGACCCCGCACCCATGCCGCTCGCCTCCACCCAGTACTCCTGCTGCTCCGTGGCCTTGTCGAAGCGCTCCTTGGCCGAGGCCAGCTCGTGGCCCACCGTCTCCAGCCCGGGCGGGACGCCGTCCACACCGTTCCGCAGCGACTGCAGGTACGCCTGGAGCCGGTTCATGCGCGTGAGCATGGCCCTGGCCGACTCCCCGCCCCAGTTCCCGTCGGCCACCAGGCGCGCCGCGCTGTCCCCCAGCGCCGCGATCGTGTCGGTGAGCAGCTGGGACGTCTTCTTGTACGCGTCCACGACCGGCGCGAACTCCTCCGGCCCGGTCCCCAAGACCAGCCGCCGGATCTCCTCGCGCCCGCCGTACGCGTTGACGTTCCCGCCCTGCAGGCAGCCGTGCTTGATCGGTTGTGGTTGCGGCAACAGGTCCCTCACATCACGTACGCGGCACCGCGCCCGCGGCGCGCTGGTCGGCGTCCCGCACGGTGTTCGCGGTGGCGGCCAGGTCGTCGACGATCCGCTGGACCTGCTCCATGACGAACTGCAGCGAATCGCCCGTCGCCACCCGGGCCCTGCGCACGGTCTCGCCGTACCCCTGGGCGATGTCCCAGCTCCCCGGGGCGGCCGGCGACAGGTCGGGCACCTGGTACGCGGCCGCGCGCAACCGGGGCAGCAGGCTGTCGCCGAGCTTGCCGGCCACGTCGAGGAGGGCCTCCGGCTTGCACATCGCCGTGTCGCCCGCGGTGGCCGGGTCGATGAGAGGTTGGTCCACGCGCTGGTCCACCCGTCTCAGGTGCCCCAGCGGCGGATGTTGGCGGCCTCCGCGTCGCGCATGATCTCCGTGGCGTCGTGCAGGGCGGGGCCCATGCGCTGCATGGTGTCACCCATGGCCACGACCGCGTTGTTCCACTGCTCCTTGGCCGTCCGGTAGACCTCCTTGGCGGAGCCGTCCCAGGTCTCCAGGACCTTGAGGTCGTCTTCGAGGTCGGCCAGCTCGCCGACCAGATTGGCGTAGGCCCGGCCGAGTTCCGACGCGATCTCGTCCATCTCGTCGAAATTGGCGAGGATGATGTCTCCGCCACCCGTCATGGTGATTCTCCGTTCGTCAGAGCTGACCGCCGCCGAGCGCCGCCTTGAGCCTCGTGGCGACCTCGCTGGCCTGGGTGTTCGCCTCGGTGTAGGTGATGCCCGAGCCCTTGAGGTTCTCGGCGATCGTGTGCAGCGCGTCGATGACCTTCTTGAACTGCGGGTTCCACTCGTCGAGGACCTGGCGGTAGATGTTCGCGGAGTCGCCTTGCCAGGCGGCGCCGAGCGTCGCGGGAATCTGGGTGAGCCTGTTGTGGATCTGGGTGATGTTCTGGTGTGCGATGAGCGCGCGTTCCGCCGCGCTATGTTGACTGCCCTCTTGATAGCGTGTCGGCTCTGCCACGTGCACCTCTCGGATCTCGTGAGCCCGAATTTGACCGGGTTTCCGTACTGCGGATCAAAGTAAATGGGTCAAAGCGGGCAGGGCTACGATTTCAACTTTCCTGTAAATGTCGTGGCCCCTCCGGCCCGCCAGCCCCTGCGACGGGCCCTGGGCAGCGTCAACGCCAGGAACACCACCAGCGCGGTGGCCCCCACCGCCCCCGCCGTGATCGCCATCGCGACTCCGCGCGTGCGCGGGTCCGGCACCGGGGCCCTGGCCAGCACGATCGGCGGCGCGGCGGGCGCGCTCTCCTCGGCGTCGGGCTGCACCGAGGTGACCGCCAGCAGCGGGTTGACCATCCCGGCCCCGGTGCCGGCCGCGCCGCCGCCCTCCGCCGTGCGCTCCAGCCGGCGCTTGACCTGCCAGTGATCGAGTTCGGGATGCCTGGCCCTGACCAGGGCGGCGACGCCCGCCACGAAGGGGGCGGCGAAGCTGGTGCCGTCCAGCTCCGTACGGTAGCCACCGCCGGTCCACGCACTCGTGATCCCGGCTCCCGGGGCGGTCACCGAGATGCGGGTCACGCTGTTGGAGAACTCCGACTTGCCGCCGTCCGGCGAGGCCGAGCCGACCGCGATCACACCGGGATACTCGGCCGGGTACGCGGGCGTGACCACGCCGTCCTCCTGCCGCACGTTGCCCGCGGCCGCCACGATCACCGCGTCCTTGGCCTGCGCGTACGCCACCGCGGCCTTCAGCGCGGGATGGTCGTGGGCCTGCACGGACACGTTGATCACGTCCGCGCCCATCTCCGCGGCGCGCCTGATGCCCTGGGCCAGCCTGGACACGTCGCCCGAGCTCCCCTCGGTCTGCTTGATCGACAGGATCCGGGCGGCCGGAGCGACGCCCATGACGGGCACGCCGCGCGCGGTGAGGTCCCGTCCCGCGATGATCCCGGCCACCGCCGTGCCGTGCCCGACGCAGTCGCGCAGGTCCGTGCCCGTGAGGTCGATCCGGGCGGTGACGGCGCCGGCGAGCTGGGGGTGCGTGGCGTCCACGCCGCTGTCCACGACGGCGACGGTCACCCCTTCGCCCTTGGTGAAGCGCCACACCCGCTCGAACCTCAGCCTCTCCTGCGGCCACGGCTTGCCGGTGACCTCCGCCACGCCGGGCTGGGGATCGCACGTGACCGTGGACGTGGACGTGGGCGCGGGGGTCGGGGTGAGGGTCAGCACCAGGCCGATGGCCGCGGCGCCGTACCAGGAGAAAGGCACGGTCAGGCAGTCTGCCGACATTTCCGATCGGTGGCTGGTCTCTTAGAAATATCTTGAAATGAAGCGCCGCCGGGCGGAGCGCGGGATAGGCAAGTGCCGGTATGTCCTTCGACCGCGGAGAGGAAGCATGTCGACACCTGAGGCCGAGGGAGACGGCGCGCACGGCAACCCCAGGCCGGGCGTCGGCCTGTCGGTATACCAGCGGCCGCAGATCACCCAGACCTACGAAGGCGGTTTCAGCGGCACCGAGTACGACTTCAATCCGGACAACATCGAGGAGTCGTACGCCGACCACATCTACTTCCACCGCAACGGCGACTATCCCGGCGAGGCCCCCCGGACGCCGACGGACGCCGACCGTGAGGCCCTGCTCGCCCGCAACCCGGTCGACCCGGGGACGGCGAAGAAGGAGATGTTCATCAAGGTCGGCGAGTACGAGGACCCGGCCACCGGCAGGCCCCTCCCGTCGTCGCCCGTGGAGCAGCTCCGCCAGGACCTCAAACGCCTGCAGGGCGAGGTGGGCGGCCAGAGCCTCAAGGTCCGGCTCACCCTCGCCGGGCTGTCGGACCGCGACCTCGGGGCCTGGCAGGCCGCCGCCGACATGAAGGCGACCACCGACAAGGCGCAGAGCACGCTGGACGCCGCCATCAACCGCGTCTACTCGGTGTACGCGGCCGTGGTGCAGGCGCTCGACGACACCGTCAAGACCGCCAAGAGCGCCGACCAGTCCATCGCGGGCGGCCTGCGCACGCGTACCTGACGGGGGACGGAATGACCGACTACTGGACGGACGCTCTCAAGGACACCCGGGCGCCGCAGATCGACGACATCGCGCCGACCGGCAACGGCGACTCGGACAGCAGCGACGGCGTCTCCGCGCTGATCCAGAGCACCAACCCGGCCCGCGTCGCCGACGCGGGCAAGCGGTACAAGGAGATCGCCGGGATGTGCGCCGAGTCCGTCGAGCTCCTGCACAACCAGGCCGGGCGCATCGCGGACACGCTGGGCGGCGAGTCCCTGCAGAAGATCTTCGAGACCGTCGGCGAGCTGCAGCGCGACCTCGCGCGCATCAGCATCGCCGCCGAGTCGGTCGGCGTGCCCCTGGAGTGGTACGGCGCCCAGGTGCTCCCCTGGTTCCACAACAACGTGCCGCGAACGGGCAGCGTCGGCCTCGACGACGACATCGGCGACGCCTTCGGCAGCGACACCAACGGCCACGCGCTCGCCCGCCATCACCTGCGGCAGCTCAACAGGTTCATGGGGGACGTGTACGGGGCCATCGCGGGCTATGTGGAGCAGCGGTCCACGGCCCCGCAGGCGGGGATGACCGACCCGTCACTCGGGTCCGGGCCGGGGCTGCCGAGCGGCCTCACCGGTGATCCGTACGCGGGCTCCGGCCTGGGCTCCCCGTACGGGACCCCCGGCCTCGGCCTGCCGGGCACCCCGTCCGGCCTCGACACCCCCGGCCTCCAGGACCCGTCTCTTCAGAACCCCTCACTGAAGGACCCTTCCCTCCAGGACCCTTCGCTGAAGGACCCTTCGCTCAAGGATCCGTCACTGCAGGACCCCTCACTGAAGGATCCCTCGCTCCAGACCCCGCAGACCCCGGACCTGAAGAACCTCGAGCTCAACACCCCCAAACTGCCCCAGACACCCACGACGGACCTCGCGGGTCTGCCGCCCCAGACGGGCCTGCCGCAGACGAACCTGCCGCCCGGCGCGGCCACCGGCCAGCCCACCGGCAGCGGTCCCGGCACCTTGCCGGGCAGCGTCCCGGCCACGCAGCTCAGCGGCTCGGGATCGCCCGTGGGCGGCGCGGGCCGGCTGGGCGCCACCGGCATGTCGATGGGCATGATCCCGCCGATGATGGGCGGCGGCCAGAACGGGAACGAGCGGGACCGCGACAGGGCCAGGTTCCCGCTGGTGGAGGATGAGGCGTTCGAGACCGATGACATGGGCGGCCCGTCCGTGATCGCATGACGGTGACGACCGAGCGGGTCCGCGGCTACCGGTTGCTGGAGCGGGCCGGCCAGGACGGCCCGTGGACCGCGCACCTCGCTCAATCCGCGGCCACGGGGGCCGAGGTGCTGGTCAAGACGCTCGCGTGCCATCGGGCGGACCGGCGGGCGCTGAAGCGGATCGTCCGCGGCTTCGGCTTCCCTGAGGCGCTGGCGGCCCACGACGGCGTGATCCCGGTGCTGGAGGTGGGGGCCACCGGCGACGGGCGGCCGTACCTGGTGACGCCGCTCCACGGCGGTCTCACGCTCGCCGAGCGGCCGGGACGGAGCCTGCCGATGCCGGTCGACGAGGCGGTGGGGCTGCTGCGGGCGGTGGCGGACGCGCTCGCGGCCACGCACGCGGCGGGAGGCGTGCACGGCCGGGTCACCCCCGAGAACGTCATCGTGGCCGGTCCCGGGGTGGCGCTCACGGGGTTCGCCATGTCCGCGCTGATGTCGATCGTGGAGCTGCCCGACGGCACCCTCCCGTCGGTGCACGCGGCGCCGGAGGAGCTCGAGGGCCACCCGCCCGTGCCCGCCTCCGACGTGTACTCGCTCGGGTCGATGGCGTACGAGCTGCTGGCGGGCCGGCCCGCGTTCCCGCTGGACGGGGCGGGGGGCACGGCCAAGTTCGTGCTCGGGGTGCTGACGGAGGCACCGCCGCCGCTCCCGCCGGGGGTGCCGCCGGACCTGGCGGAGACCCTGCTGAAGGCGATGGCCAAGGACCCGGACGCCCGCCCCACGGCCGCCGACCTGATCACCGTCGCCTCCCGCCCTCTGACGACCCGCCCGCCCGCCGTGGATCCGGCCCAACCACCGACCACCCGCCTCGCCGTCGGGAACGCGGCACAGCCACCGACCGCCCGCCTCCCCGTCGGGGACGCGGTCCAACCGCCGACGGCCCGCCTGCCCCTCGGGGACTCAGGCCAGCCCCCGACGGCGCGCCTGCCCCTCGGCGATCCCGTCCGTCTGCCCCTCGGTGATGCGGGCCAGCCCCTCACCTCGCGCCTCTCCTCCCCCTCCCCCTCCCCCTCGCCGGAGGACTCGGGAGCGGTGGAGCGGTCGGGGCCCCGTGAGCTGGTCTGGACGGTGGACCCCGACCGCTCCCAGGTCAGGCCGCCCGCCGGGCCCCAGCCCTTCTCCCAGCCGCCCCCCGAAGTCTCCGCACTCCACGCCCCCGTAGCCGAGCCGGGCCGCAGCAGCCGGATCCCGCTGCTGGTCACGACGGCCTCGGCGCTGGCCGTGCTGGTGGGCGTGGGCAGCGTGGCACTGGCGATGAACGGCCGGCCCGACGCCGATTGGGCGCAACCCGTCGGCGCGACGGCCGCCGCCCTCGACCCCACGACCCCCGGCACACCACCCCAGCCCGACCACCAGCCGACAGACCAGCCAACCGACCGGCCGACGAACCGGCCGACGGACCAGCGGACGCCGCCGGGCGAGTCGCAACCGCAGACCCGTAAGCCGTCCGAGCCGCCCCCACCGCGCCGCCAGACCGTCGATCCCGCCGCGGTGGCCGCGTACCGTCCCAAGAGCCTCAAGGTGGTCTCCGACAACGGCACCACCGTGACGCTCGCCTGGAAGGCGGTACGCAAGAGCGGCTACCCCGTGGTGATCCAGCAGGCCCCCGGCAACCGGCTGGTGCCGGCGGCGAGCGGCCGCAACACCCACACCCTGGGCGGCCTCGACCCGGTCACGGGCTACTGCTTCAAGGTCGGCACCGTGGTAGCCCTCGGCCAACCCTCGTCCGTGGCGTGGTCGCCGGCCTTGTGCATCCGCGGCGCCGCGGAGACGAGCCCCGGCGGCCAGGACGACCAGGTCCAGCCCCCGATCGTGCTCCCCCCGGCCACCCCGCCGTCCTCCTGAGACCGGCTAGCCCACCAGGGATCGCGGCGACAGGCGGTGCGCGAGCCTGCTCGCGAGGCCGGCCTTCTGCCGCACCAGCGCGTCCACGCCGCCGAAGTGGCGCCAGGCGAGGTCGGCGTCGGCCTGGTCCACCGGCGCTCCCCCGAACGTCGCCAGGTTGGCCAGGTCGGCGAGCGTCGTGAGCGGCTCACGCGAGGAAGGACCCAGCACGGACTCGGCCAGAGACGCCACCTCACCGGCCGTCAGCGCGTCCGAGGACACCGGGATCCCGGCCACGCGCAGCCTGGCCACCGTCTGCCGCCACGCCCCCACCACCCGGGTGGCGGGCGCGGCGGCCCGGCGGCGGCGCATCCGCCTCAGCGGCGGCACGACGAGGACCGCGAGGAGATACACCAGGAGCACGGCGGCGGGCACGGCCACCCAGACGAGCGGGCCCGCGGAGCCGCCGGGACGCGGCGCCGGGGTCGGGGTGGCCCGGTTGGCCGCCGTCGGGGTCGGCTTGGGCTCGGCTGAGTCGCTGTTGATCGCCTGCTCGATCTCGCGCGCCTGCTTCGGCGCGCCCTCGGCCACGTCACCGCCCCCTCCCGAGCGCGTACGCGACGGCGTCGGGTAGAACGGCACCCACCCGATCCCCTCGAACTCGACCTCGGCCCAGGCCAGCACGTCCCCGCCCCGCACCTGCCGAACCCCGCCGGAGCCGGTTCCCGGGCGGAAGCCCACGACGATCCGGCTCGGCAGCCCGATCGCGCGGGCCAGCAGCGCGAACGAGGCGGCGAACTGCTCCGTCGTCCCCCTGCGCGACTCCGTCAGGAAGAACTCGATGCTGCGGTAGCCGTGCCCGGGCGGCGAGTTGACGTCGTTCACCGCGTGCTTGCGCAGGTAGGCCGCCAGCCGGGCGGCCCGCTGCGTCGGGCTCTGCGCCCCGGCCGTGGCGCGGCGGGCGATGGCGAGCAGGCGGGCCCGCTGCGGCGGCGTGCGGCCGTCCGGCCCGTCCGGCAGCCGCAGCGCGGCCGGGTCGGCGGCGGGGACGGCCGCGCGCAGCTCCTCCGCCGGGTAGCGGCGGATCCCCGAGGTCACCTCGTACGTCATGCCCTCGCGCGCCTGCGTGCCGGCCAGCATGCCCGTCGCGGGATCGACCACGATGCCCGTGCCCTTCACCAGCAGCGGCCGGTCGGCGGCGGGCAGCCACGGGCCCGGGAGCTTCTGCAGGGTGAACCGCTGGGTGACCGGGTCCCCGCCGCCCTCCTGCCCCGGCACCCGCCCGCCGGTGGGGACGAACCCGGCGCCCGACGTCCACGTGACCCCGTCGAAGGTGTCCAGGACGGCCAGGCGCAGGTTCGCCTCGGAGGCGGTGCCGACCGTGAACAGCTCGCGCTGCGGGTTCTGCAGCCACGCCGACACCTGGTCGAGCGCGCTCACGCCGTTGATCGGCCGCGGCGGGGGCTGCTCGACGAGCCCGCGCACGTCGTACGGGCGGTCGGCCATGGGCAGGACGGGCGCCGTGACGACGGCCGCCAGCACCAGGCAGGCCAGCAGCGGCACGCCCACCGCGACCGTCCCCGCCGACCTGGCCGCCCTGACCAGGCCGAGCAGCAGGGTGAGCCCGGCGAACACCGCCGCGTACGGCACCACGGACCCGGCCCCTGCGACCCCCAGCACGACCGCGACGGCGAGCGCGGGGAGCCCGGCCAGGGCGGGCAGCATGACGGCCCTGGACCGCAGCGCGATCTCCGCGCCGGCCAGGGCGGCGGCCCAGACCAGGAAGCTGACCAGCACGACGGCCGTGCTGTCGGGCGCCGCCGGGAGGATCGTGGTCAGGAGCCGGCCGCCCGCGTCGCGCACGCCGAGCAGCGCCGCGCGCACGGCGGCCGGGCCGGGCAGGAACCCGAGCCAGGCCTCCGACCTGAACAGGGTCGCCGACACCGCCACCAGCCAGCCCAGCACGCTGACCGGGATCGTTCCCCAGAGCGGCAACCGGCCGTACAGCAGCACCGACAGCACGCACGGCACCCCGGCCGCCACGCCGACGACGGGCAGCAGGGCTGCGAACGGGAACACCCCGTCGAACGCGAGCCCGGCCGTCGCGGCCAGCAACGCCACGACCCCCACGGACACCAGCCCCCGCACCGGCGCCCCCGCCGCGTAAGCTCCAGCGCCCGGCCCCGGCGCCCCCGCCGGCTCGCCACCGGCCGGCCCGGCACCCGACACGCCCGCCTGCGACGACTCGGCACCCGACCCGGCACCCGACCCGGCACCCTGCACCGGGGCGGGGCCCGGGGGCGTCGCGATGCGCCCCTGCGGCACCGCGACGTCGTGGGGCGAGGGCCCGGCTAGCGGGGCCATGCCGCCGCCAGTTCCGCCAGGTCGCTGACCTCGATGACCGTCACCCCGGCCGCCGCGGGCCGCCCGCCCTCCACCGGATCGCCCACCCGCACGAACAGCACCTCGTCGAAGCGCCGCCGCACCGCCGCCGCGTCCGCGAGACCCGCGAACGTGCCGCTGACCAGCACTAGCGCCCCGCCAGACCCCGCCCGGCGCAGGGCGTGGAGCGGCGCGTCCGCCTGCTCGGAGCGCTCCACCACGGCCAGCCGGTCCAGGACCTCCTCGGTCTCGCCCGGCCCGCCCTTGGCATGCAGCAGCTCCCCCGCCCCCGTGAGCAGCCGCACGGGGAAGCGGTCGCGCGTCACCGCGCAGGCCACCGACGCCGCCACGTCCACGGCCAGCTCGAACTCGTCGTCCCCTTCGTACGACGAGTGCCGCGTGTCCAGGACCGTGACCGTGCTCGGCAGGTTGACGTCGGTCAGCTCCTTGACCATGAGGACGCCGGTGCGGGCCGTGGAGCGCCAGTGGACGTGCCGCAGGTCGTCGCCGATCACGTAGTCGCGCAGCCCGTTGAAGCTGATCGCCCCGCTCTGCGCGGAGCGCGAGTCGAGCCCGTCGAGGTGCCGCCGGCGGCCGGCGTGCGGGGGCGCGAGCGGCACCGTACGCGGCCGGACCAGGAGCAGGTCGGTGCGCCCGTACGCGATCGAGCGCCGCGCCAGCCCGAACGGGTCGGTGCGGTCGAGCAGCAGCGGCCCGACGGGCGTCTCCCCGCGCCGCCGGGTGGGCAGCCGGTACGACACCGTCCGCGCGGTGTCGCGGGCCAGCGCCGGCACCTCCACCGTGACGGACGTGCCCCGGCAGAGGTCGCGGGCCACCAGCCCGGCGTGGCGCCGGCGGCCGGTGTTCCGCACGTGCAGGAGCGCCACCGCGGGGTCGCCCCTGGCCACCTTGACCGGCGTCAGCTCCCGGCGCACGTCCAGCCCGGCCCCGCGGAGCGTCCACAGCGCGCTGGCGCCCACGGCGGCCAGCCCCGCCACCGCGAGGACCGCCGCCTGGGCGTACCCGAACGGCGCCCCCACGGCGTAGACCACCACCGAGGCGGCCACCAGGCCCCACCCCGCCCTGGTGATCATTCGCACTCCCAGAGCGGGGCCGCGGGGAAGCCCCCCTTCGGGGTGTCCATCAGCACGTCGTTGAGCCACCCGTTGCCGCGGCTGGACTCCACCTTGTTCCACACGTCGCTGCTCATGCCCGTGTCCGTGTCGGTGTAGGAGGCGCCCTTCTGCTGGCAGAGCACGGTCATCGTGATGTACTCGCCCTTGGGGATGCGCCCCGCCTCGGCGCCGGGGCTGGGCCCGGAGCGGATGAGGGTGTCCCTGTCGTTGTTGTTGGCGTTCCTGAACTGGGCGGACGGCGGGCGCAGGTCGGCCGTGGCCTCCGCGCGCTCCTCGCTCTCGCCCGCCGCGTTCTTGGCCCGCAGCGTCCAGGTGTAGGACTGGCCGTTCTTGAGCCCGGTGACCTCGGCGCCGGTGCCGTCCGGTGACCCCGGATGGTTGCCGGGCCCGTCCAGCGTGTACGTGACGCCGCCGTCCCTCGCGTTCTCCGGGGCCGACCAGGTCAGGTCGGCGCCGTGGTTCTTGCCCTTGGCGGTGAAGCCGGACGGCCTGCCCGGCGCGACGCACGGTCGCACGGGCACGGACGACTGCGACTCCACCTCGCCGCCGGACCACTCGGCGACCACCCGGAACGTGTACTCCTGGTCGCACCGGCCGCCGTTCACCCGGAACTGGTACGGCCCGTCGGGCTGCACGCGGGACGGCGTGACGTCGGCGGCGCCGGACGCGCCCTTGAGCGAGTAACCCTTGACCGTGCCCTGGCGGGAGGGCGTGAAGGTGACCTCCATCCAGCCGGGCCCGGACTTGGCCGTCACCGATCCCGGCGGATCAGGCGTCTGGGTCGGCGTGGGGGTGGGCGTGGGAGTGGGCGTCGGCGTCGGAGTCGGGGTCGGCGTGTCCGAGGGAGTCGGGGTGGGGGTCTTCGTCACGGTCACCGTCGGCGCGGCCGTCTTCGTCTTCGTCGGCACGGACGTCGGCTTCCCGGTGGGCTGCCTGGTCGACCGGGTGGGCACCTGGGTCGGCTGCACCACCGTGGGCGTGAAGGTCGGGATCGGCAGCGGAGTCGGCGTGTCCTTCTGGCCGAGCGCCTCGTCGTACTTGCCGACCCGGTGCCCCCTGCCGTCCTGCTCGATGACCAGGGCGGTCTCACTGAACTGGTCGTTCACCCAGAGCAGCCCGTCCTTGACGAACACCTCCAGCGGCCCCGCCTTGCCCGTGACGACCTTCTCGGGCTCGAACGCCTTGGCCACCGTGTCGTACACGATGAGCCGGCCCGTGCTCTCGTCGGCGATGTAGACGCGCCGCCCGAGCGCCTGCGGCGCCCCCAGCTTGCCGCCCTTCACCGAGACCGTGGTCAGCCCGCCGCCGGCGGTGTCGACCAGGACGAGCGCGCCCTTCTTGGGCTCCAGGATCGGCACGATCCGGCTCTCGGCCACCGGCGGGACCAGCAGGCCGCCGCCGCCCGCGCCCGTCACCGTGCTGGGCAGGGACACCTGGAGCCGGGTGCCCGCCGGGCCGATCAGCATGGCGGAGGCGGCGGCGGAGTTCGTGACCAGCGGGGCGCCGTTCGCGATCGTCAGGGTGAGCGGGTCGCCGGGCTCGCCGACCGTCACGGCCTTGACCTGCCGGCCGTCGTTCACCTGGACCAGCGTGCCCTCCTCGGGCACCGGCACCCACAGCGTGCCGTCCTTGCCGAGTCCGGCCTGGCCGAGCGGCGCCTTGAGGGTGATCGGGGAGCCGATCGTGCTCACCGTCAGGGGGTCGAGCTGCTGCACGGTGCCGGCCCGCGGGTCGATCCCGTACGCCTTCCCGCCGCCCATCACGATCTGCATGCCGCCCGCGCCGAGCGTGTTGGTCTGGGCGACCTCCAGCTGGGTGGGGTCGATGCGGCCGACCTTGCCCGTGGAGTCCATGACGAGCACGTTGTTGCCGTCCTGCACCACCTTGAGCGGCTCACCTTCGGCGGAGGCCAGGTCCACGCGGCCGTCCAGCTGTCCGGACAGGCCGTTGGCGTGCACCACCTCGCCGTTGAGCGCGCTGCCGAGCCACGCCCCGACGTCGGAGAGCTTGGGGCGGGCGCTGGAGACGCCCTGGCCCAGGAACAGGCCGACGCCGACCAGCACGGCGACGAGGGCGCCCGCGACGATTCCCGCCGCCCGCCGCCCCGCCGCATTTCGCCACCGAATGGCCACCGACTCACATCCCGTACGTGTACGTGCCCGCGGACACCCTAGGGTGGCGCCCGCGGATCGCGAGGTTCCTTCAAATAACCTGGAAGTGTCCGATCAACGGCCGTCACGGGTCCGATCGTCGATGGCCCGCAACTGCTCGTCCATGGACGACTCGAACGCCTCCAGCACGCTGCCGAACTGCTCGTCGAGCAACTCCCTGCCGGGCAGCGCCCCGCCGAGCGTCTCCGCCATGACCGCGTCGACCTTGGCGGCGACGTCGTCCTGGGCCTCCTGCGCGGCCCGCAGCACGGCCTCGGCCAGCTTCTGGCTGTCGAGCCGCATGGCCCGCGGCGCGAGCACGACGTCCATGAGCCGGCCCGAGGCGCCGGCGGTCACGCGTACCTGCCCGTCCGCCGCCTCGCCGCGGCCGACGGCCACGTCGATCTCGCTCCTGAGCTCCTCGACGCGGGCCAGCATGTCCTCCGCCCGCGCGGTGATCCGTTCCAGCTCTTCGGGGTCGAAGTCGTTCACCGTGCCTCCCGGGTCTCTGCGACGGGAGAGTACGGGGAAGGCCCGCCATTTCGGAAAAAGTTGAAGCATGCGGAGTTTCATTGCTCTGACTAATGGATTAATGGCAGATTTCTCAGCGGCTAATCCGTGGGAAAGGTGCCATTTCGTGAGCGGTGGAATCCGGATCGATCCGGGCGCGCTCCTGGCCGCGGGAAAGCGGTGCGAGGACGCGCGGAACGCGCTGAAGCCGTTGCTGCCCGACTTCGAGCAGAACGCCGCGCCGGCCGAGGGCTGCTTCGGCCTTCTGGAGCGCGGCGGCAAGGAGCTGGAGGAGTCGTACCAGGAGTTCCACCAGGAACTGCTCGGCTTCGCGAAAGACCTGGTGGCGAAGCTCGACGACACCGCCACCGGGCTGCGGGAGAGCGCGGAGCGGCTGGGGGGCGGCTGATGTCCGGCCCCTTCGCCCCCGTCATCGACCTCGTCAACACGCTGAAGAACGCCGTCGCCTCGATCGGCGACGACGAGCAGGAGCAGCGCCTGCTGGGCATGGCCGCGGCCTGCCGCCGGCTCAGGACCGGCATCGAGGGCCTGGAGCCGGCGCTCTCCCCCATCCCCGGCTCGCTCCAGGGCTGGATCGGCGGCGACGCGGACGTGTTCCGGCAGAAGTGGCGGGACTATCTGGCCCCCGAGTTCCGGACCACGGCGGCCGAGCGGCTCGGCGACGCCGCCGACGTGCTCGACCAGGCCGTGGAGGCGTCCAGGAAGACCAGGGAGGCGCTCAACCAGCTGATCACCTCGCTGATCGCGTCGGTGTCCGCGGGCGTCGTGGCGTCGCTGGCGGCGGCGGGCCTGAGCACGTTCGCGGTGTGGGCGTCCAGCGCCGCGACGGCCGCCCGCGGGGCGGCCACGGCCACCGGCATCCTGAGCCGCTTCGCCGCGGTACGCGCCGCCGCGGCGGCGGCCATGCGCGGGTTCGTGACGATGATGGGCAGGTCGGGCCTGGTGCGCGGCCTCAGCATGTACGCCGGCGGCGGCTTCCGCCAGACGGCCCTGGCCGCCCTGCGGAAATACGGCCAGATCTACAGCTGGTCGTTCGGCGGCAACCTGCTGGCGGGCGGCGTGGCCAGGGGCGTCTTCGGCCAGAACCCCCTCGACATCTCCATCCTCTCCCTCGCCCAGACCGCCAACGCCTCCACCGTCGCCGGCCTCACCGGGCCCCTCGGCCAGACGAGCTACTTCACCGGGCTCGCCGCCAGGCGCCCGTTCGTGAACAACGTGGCCATGGGCGCGCTCGCGGGCGGCGTACCGGCCTTCTGGAACGCCAGGGTGGAAGGCAAGTCGTGGAGCGCCACGCTCGGGGACGTGGCGCTGTTCAGCGGCATCGCGGGCGGGTTCAACGGCGCGGTCGGGCGGCTGTTCAACCCGGCGCAGGGCCAGTGGGGCGTGCCGTCGCCCGCGTGGTTCAGGAACCTGCCGCCGATGGCGCAGAGCTCGCTGCTGGGCTTCGCGCCCAGCGTGGGGCTCCGGCTCGCGGTGCCCTTCGCCCCCTCGTCGCCGCCGCCCCAGCTCGACCGTTAGCCGGGCTGCGCCGTCAGAACTGGGCCGTCAGGGCGAAACGGCGGGCGGTCGCCCGCAGCGGGCGACCGCTCTCCATGTCGCCGTGCAGGGCGCGGAGGCGGTCCTCGTACGCGCCGGCGTCGAAGCCGGGGACCTGCCAGGAGACGACCCGCAGGTAGAGCACGAGCGCTCCGACGTCGTGGAACTCGACGGGGTAGCCGGCTTCCGCGCTCCAGGTGACCTCGAGCCCGGCGGCGTCGAGCGCGGCGGCCGCGCCGGCGAGGTCCCAGGCGCGGTCCTCGTGCGGCGGGCCGCCCAGCGCCGCGTTGACCTCTTCCAGGTCGCCACCGGCCACCTGCTGGGTGATGAACGTGCCGCCCCCGTCCAGGAGGCGGCGGATCTCGTGCGGGTCGTACGACTCGTGCCGGTTGACGATCAGCTCGAACGAGCCGTCGGGGAAGTGCCGGGGCGACTCGGCCACCTCGACGCCCAGCGGCTCCAGGCGGTCGCGGGCGACCGGGAGGTTCGGCGGGTAGCCCTCGGTGGCCGCGGTGCGCGGCGGGAGCGGCGCCAGGGACGCCAGCAGCTCGCCCCCTCCGGTGCCGAGATCGAGCAGGGACGGCGTGCGCGGCAGGCGGTCGCGCACCAGCCGCTCGTAGTCCCAGGGCAGGTCGTCGGCCGCGGTCATCCGGCCGCGGAACACCGCCCAGTCCCACCCCTCGAACGGCGTGGCCAGCGCGTCGCGGATCAGCTCCTCGTAGCCCATGCGCATGATCGTGCCCCGGGGAGCCGCCGTCCCGCACGTCCTTTTCGCCCGGTCACTCTGGCGGGGCGCCCCGCCCGGCGCGGGGAGTACAGGTGCCGGGAGTGCTCTCGCGCAGGACGACGCGGGCCGGAAGCCGCACATCGTCCGGGCCCGCGTCCTCCGACAGCGCGAGCCGCATCGCGCTCAGCCCCGCCTCCCGCAGCGGCACCGCCACGGAGGTGAGGGCGGGCACGACGTCCAGCGCCGAGGCGATGTCGTCGAAGCCCGCCACCCCGATGTCCACTCCCGGGACCACCCCGGCGTCGCGGAAGGCCGTCATGGCGCCGATCGCCATCACGTCGTTGACCGCGAACACCGCCTCCACGTCCTCGAACCCCCGCTCCACCAGCCGGCGCGCCGCGTCGTAGCCGCCCGCGTGGGTGAAGGCCGTCTCGATCGACAGCGGCTCGGGCACGCCGGAGCCCAGCCCCGCGCGGAAGCCGTCGTGGCGGTCGCGGGACGTGCGCAGCTCGTCCGGGGCGTGGAAGACGGCGAAGCGCCGGTATCCCGCCTCCACCAGCGCCCGTGCCAGGTCACGGGCGCCGCCGTGGTTGTCGATCGTGACGGTGCCGAACGGCAGGTCCCGCTGGCTGATCATGACGACCCGCCCGCCCGCCGTCCGGTATTCCTCCAGCTCCTCGATGAGCGCGTCCCGGGTCGCGGACCCCGCGACGCGGCTGCCCGCGACGATGATGACGCGTGGCCGCTGGCCCCGCAGCGTCCTCACGATCTCCAGCTCGCGCTCGGGGGACCCACCCGCCACCGCCATGGTGACGATGAGCTGCGCGGCCTCGGCCGCCTGGGTGACCCCGGCGGCGATGGAGGAGAAGTAGGGGTCGGCCACGTCGCGCACCACCAGCGCGACGGTCCTGGTCGAACCCTTCGCGATGGCCTGCGCCGACAGGTGCGGCTCGTAGTTGAGCTTGGCCGCCGCCGCGCGCACCCTGGAGACGTTCTCGGACCTGACGTTGCGCGTGCTGCCGTTGAGCGCGCGCGACGCCGTCGCGATGGACACGCCCGCCTCGCGGGCGACGTCGTGCAGGGTGGGCGGGGCCGTGGACCCCTCCTCCATACCAGTCATTCTGTCACCAGAGTCAGCGGGTCGCTCCTGGTCACGCCTGCCGCGTTCGCCAGCTCGGCCACGTACGTGTGCGTCCCCGCCGGCCGTCCGGACAGGACGGTGGCGGCGCTCTGCGCGGCCGGGGTGGCGGCGTCGAGCTGCTGGGTGTCGACGAGAACCCCGTCCTCGTAGAGGCGGTAGGAGATGGCGTTGGTGCCCCACCACATGTTCACGCGGATGGTGTAGTCGCCGTCACCGTCCCAGTTGTCGGAGCTGAGCACCGGTTTGCCGGGGTTCGCGTCGGTCACGACGACCTGCACCGACGTGGTCGCGGTCCGGCCCGCCTGGTTGAGCAGTTCGCCGGTGTAGACGTAGGTGCCGTTGCGGCGGCCGGTGACGGGGACGGCGGCCTTCTGGGCCGACGGCGTCTTCGGGGTGAGGTCGCGCCTGGCGATCTCCTTGCCGTTCTCGTACAGGACGAACACGCTGGCGTCGACGCCGTACCAGAGGTTCATGGTCACGTCGTACGTGCCGTCGTGGAGGCCGTCCTTCCAGCCGCTCGTGGTCGAGAGCGCCGCCCGCGCGGGCGGCGCGGTGGCGCCGTCCTGCGGCAGCTGGGGCTCGGGGCGGGTGACCTTGATCCGGTACGTGGCGTCGGCCGTGCCGTCCTCGGCGACGACCTTGACGGCGACCTCGGTGTCGCCGACCGGGAGCTGGACTGGCGGGGCGGCGGCGCCGCTCGCGACCGGCTGCCCCTGGACCGTGATGGCGGACTTCGGGTTGAGCGCGGTCGGCGTGAACACGACCCGGTCCCCGGGGACGGTCAGGGCGTATTCGAGGACGTCGGGGTCGAAGGCCGGCTCCAGCGTGCCCGCGTCCGGGACGAGGCCGGACAGGGTGGTGTCCTGGGCGAGCGGGCGGCGCCTGATCTGGAGGGTGTGGGTGGCCTCGGTGCCGTCCTCGGCGGTGACCACGATGGGCACCTCGGCCCCGGTCGCGCCCAGCGTGACCTTCCGCGTCGCCTGCGCGCCGGCGGTGCGCTCGCCGGAGATGCTCACCGACCTGGCGAACGGGCTGCGGGCCACGGCGGTCACCTCCACCTCGGTGACCCGGGCGGGCACGTCCAGCACGTCGCCGTCGGGCGCGCCCTGGCTGGTGTCGACGCTGAGCAGGCCCCCGTCGTCACGGGCGAGGCCGACCCCCTGGGCGACCCGGAGGTCGTCGAGGTGGATGCCGCCGTAGTTGGTGCTGTTGGCGTAGTAGTCGATCTGCGCCACGGTGTCCATCGCGGTCCTGAACGCGGCGTTCTCGAGCGCCTTCCGGCCGTCGACGATCAGGTCGAAGCGCTGGTTGACGGTGTCGATCACGGCCTTGACGTGGTACCAGCGGCCCGGCTCGTACGCACCCACCGTGCGCGTGGTCGTGCCCGCGTAGGCGACGATCGTGTTCTTGGTGAAGGCGAGGCTGACGGCGTTCTGGCCGCTCGCGTTCCTGACATAGGGGACGGACCACCAGTGGTTGCCCGAGGTGTAGGGCTGCTCGCTCATGACGCGGGCCTCGACGGTCACGACGCCCTTCAGCGCGAACGTCCGGGAGACGCTGGTGCTGCCGCTGTTGGCGGTGCGGGTGAGCTTCAGGCTCTTGCCGCCCGGCGTCTCGACGACCTCGACGCTCCCGCCCGCGGCGCTCACGGTGAGGCCGTCACCGCTGGTCAGCGGCCCGGCCGGCAGGTCGTCGAAATCGTGTACCGCCACGTAGTCCGGGATCGGGCGGACGAGGAGCAGCGCGCCCGCGTCGGTCGCGGTGGCCGCCTCCACGGTCAGCCCTGACCGGCCGGCCGTCACGTATCCGCCGGACGCGGCCTGGACCAGGTACCCCTCGCCCACAGGCACGTTCTCAATGGTGAAGGCGCCGTCGGGGCCGCTGGTCGAGGTGGCGAGCGCCTGGTCGCCGTCCTTGACGGTGAGCGTGGCGCCGGGCAGCGGGCGGGCGGCCTGGTCGAGCACGCGCCCGGTGACCGAGCCGACCGTGCTGGCCGAGGCCATGGTCAGGCGGACGGTGACGGTGTTGCCGGGGCGCACGTTCACGGTCTCGGTGGCGCTCGCGTAGCCGTTCCTGGCGGCGGTCACCTCGACGCCCTCGGCGAAGGGGAGGTCCCTGATCGCGAAACGGCCGTCGGCTCCGGTGGTCGCGGTCCTGCCCGCCGCCGTCACGGTCGCCCCCGCGACGGGGGCGCCCGAGGGGGTGCGGGCGGTGCCGATGACGGACTCGGTGGTGGCGCCCTGGGCGGTGGTGTACTCGAAGGCGCCGATGTCCGCGCCGCCGTTGTAGAGCGGGGTTCCGGCGTAGTCGCGGCCGCCGTTCCCGGTGATCTCGGCGCCCGCGTCGATCGCGTACGAGCCGGAGGAGACGCGCAGGCCGTGCGCGGTGTCGAGCCTGGGGCCCGACTCCGGCGTGCCGTACGGGCCGGTCGGCGGCGCCTCGGCGAACAGCGGGTCGGCCACCACGGCGTCCGTGTCGCCGTCCGGGACCGCGAGGGCGGCGCCGCCGTACAGGTTGTGGCTGTAGGCGATGGTCGGGCTGGTCGTCAGCGTCGCCGGGCGCGTGGAGTACAGGAGGTTGTTGGAGATGTCGTAGCGGGCCTCGATGTAGGAGCCGTACCCGTAGATGAGGTAGTCGCTCTTGTCGTTGTAGATCGTGTTGTTGTAGACCTTGGCGGTCGCGGCCCGGTCGGAGTGCAGGTAGATCTGGTAGCGGGTGTTGCTCGCGATCACGTTGTTCCTGACCACGGCGTCACCGAACGCGAACTGGCACAGCAGCACGCCGTCGCCGTTGCCGTGCAGGTAGTTGTACTGCACGACCTGCCGGGTGGTGCCCTTGTCCGGGTCGATCCCGTTGGAGTCGGCGCCGCCGGCCTTCTGCTGCGTCTCGTACACCTCGTTGAACTGGAACGTCACGTCGTCGGCGTAGTACGACTCGATGCCCGAGGTGCCCGCGCGGTAGACGACGTTGTGCTCGACGAGCGCGCCCCGGACGTTCGTGATGTACATGCCGTTGCAGCCGTACGCCGTGTCGGCCTGGGTGACGTGGTTGTTCCTGATGACGATGTTCGTGTGCGGGGTGAACTTGGGGTCGTCGGCGTTCTGCCGCGTGCCCCAGCCGGTGGCCGTGGCGATCGTCTCGCCCGCGTCGTTCTTGCCGTCCCCGGTGTACTGCTTGAACACGATCCCGGCGAACGAGGTGTTGGCGACCGTGGAGTTCTGGATGACCACGTCGTTCAGCACGGTCGCCTGGTCCGGCGGCGTGTGGATGTCGGGCACCGTCGTGTCGAACACGATGCCGCCCGTCTTCTTCGAGCCGTCCCACCCGGTCTTGAAGCGCACGCCGGGCGCGTTGTTGTCGGTGCTGCCGCTGATCCAGTTGACCTGGCCGGTGACGTCGTGCACGGCCACGCCGTCGATGACGAAGCCGTCGAGGGTCTGGCTGTTGTCGCCGGAGACGTGGATGCCGCGCAGGTCGCGCAGGTTCTCGCCGGGGGTGCCCGTGGGCGGGACCTCGTTCGTGACCTCCAGGTTGCGGATGGTCCAGAACTCCTGGTTGAACAGCCGGACGGCGTCGCCGACCTGGCCCGCGCCGTCGATGCGGGGCTTGCCGCCCTCACCGTACCTGTCGACGGTGATCGGCGCGCCGCTCTCGCCCGAGCCCTTGGGCCAGAGCTGGCCGGTCCACCGCTGTCCGGCCCGCAGCAGGATGCGGTCGCCCGGGCGGAACGTGGTGTCGTTCACCTTGCCCAGGCTCTTCCAGGGGTGGGCCTGGTCGAGGCCCGAGGCCGAGTCGTCGCCCGCCGCGGCGTCGACGTAGTACGTGGTGCCCGCCGTGACCGTGGTCGTGGCGGCGGCTGTGACGGGCAAGGTGGATGTCAGGATCATGGCAGCGGTCAGCAGTTGGGGGAACATCGCCGGGCTCCTGGGGGGTGATTTCGGCGCGCCCCCTCGGGGGCGCGCCGGTGGGCGATCAGCTCGGTTCTGGGGTGTGGACGATCGGGTGGGCCACGTCGTGCGCGCGGAGGTTGCCGCACATGCCCCACCGGTCGTGCGGCGGGCTCTCCATCAGGGCGGAGCGCCGCAGGTGCGTGCCGTCGCCGCGCTCCAGGGCGTCGAGGATCCCGGCGGTGCGGCGGGTCTCCTCGGCGACCGTGTCCTCCCAGATCGTGCGCCAGGCCGCGGCCTTGGGGCGCACGAGTGCGATGGCGTGGTCGTAGAAGCGGTGCAGCGGGCCGAGGTCGCCTTCGGCGGCGGCGTCGGCGAGCCGCAGGAAACCCTCGACGGCCAGCTCGCGCCGGCGCCGTACGGCCTCCTCGATGTCACGGATCGCACCCGCCGCACTTGGCGCGAGTCCTTCGGGGAGAGAGGAGGACGCGGGTGGCCCCCCGGACGGGGGCGGACCACCGAGCGGCGGCGGCGGTGGCAGGGTGGCGGCCTCGCGGTAACGCTCCGGGTCTGCCACGACCTCCGGCGGGAACGTCATGACCGCGTCCCCGGCCTCGGGCAGGCCCGCGTTCGACATCACGACCACCACCTCCAGGCCCCCGCGGTTGACCGCGCGGTGGATGGTGCCGGGCGTGAACCACACCGTCGTGCCGGCGCTCAGCTCCGTCTCGCGCAGCCCGTTGGCGTCGAGCGTCTGCAGCGTGCCGTGCCCGCCGATGACCACGTACGCCTCCGTCGAAGCCGTGTGCAGGTGCGGCGTGCCGCCCTCCAGGCCGTCGGCGCACGGGCTGCCCGAGTAGACCGACAGGCGGCTGATGGACGTGCCTCCGGGGAAGGTCATGCCAGCGCCGCCCTCCCCTGCTTGGCCAGCAGCTCCGTGCCCTCCTCGCCCCGGTCGCCATCGGCGATCACGACCGCGTACCGGAACCGCAGCGACTGCCCGTCCGGCAGCTCGACCTCCTCGCTGAAGAACGGCGCCGGGCACAGGCAGGCGAAGTCCTCGCTGCGCGCGAACCACTGCGGCGGGTGCTGCGGGTTGTCGGCGGCGTCCACCATGACGATCGTCGAGTGGTCGCCGGTCTCGTCGTGCCGGCCGCGGAAGCCGAACCACTCGGCGCGCGTGCCGCGCAGCTCGTCCCCGCCCGCGCCGGCGGGCGACTGGATGATCCCGCCGGTGAACGAGCGGGGCCCGCGCCAGAAGAGCCCACCGTACCCGGCGTTCTCGCGGCCCTTCGTGGTCGGGGAGCCGAACGCGAGCGTGCCGCCCGACACGTTGGTCATCTCCGTGTCGAACACCAGCGCCCACGTGGCCTCGTCCACGACGTGCGCGGCCAGCGAGCGCCGCTCCTCGATGACCGGGGCGCCGGCCTGCGCGGTCCAGTCGAGCGTGTGCCCGAGCTCGACCCGCTCGGCGGTGGCCGCCAGGGTGGTCATCTCGCGGTGCGTGGCGCTGCCGTTGTTCTCGAGCTGCACGTAGAACCGGCCGTGCACGTACGTCGGCCCGCCCCAGAAGTTGTGCTCCCCGACGTGCGGCAGCGACCAGGCGATGCCCTTGTGCCAGACGTGGTCGTGCGGCCGGAACAGCGACACCGGCCGGCCGCCGAGGGTGCGGATCGGGTGCAGGTACGGCTTGGGCGACTCCAGCACCGGCGTGTCGGGGCTGTAGACGTACGTGAACAGCTCGACGCCGCCGGCCGCGACGGTCACCGACCGGCCGAGCGCGTGGGTGGCCTTCAGGGTCACGGGTTCCTCACCTTTTCCCAAGGGGCGCCCGTGCCGTCCATGCGCTGGGCGAACGGGCTGTCAGCAGTGATCTGTCCGGCTTGTACGCGTTCGCCGGTGAAGGCGGAGGTGTACAGCGCGGCGATGAACTCCATCGTCCGCCGGGTGTCCTCGGCGGTGACCGGCGGCGCCTCACCCCGGTCGAGCGCGTCGAACACGGCGGCGAGCCAGCCGTCGTGGCCGCTCGACGTGGTGGTGCGCCCGTCCGCCCACAGCTCCGACACGCTCTCCTGGCCCGGTGCCGGGGTCACGGTCCAGTCGTCGTCGGTGTAGCCGTACAGGTGCTCCACCTCGACGGTGGCGCGCTCGTAGTCGAAACGGAGCTGGGAGGTCTGCCTCGGGGACACGACGGAGTTCACGATCGTGGCCACGGCGCCGTTCTCGAACGTCACCAGCGCCAGCGACACGTCCTCGGTGTCCACCGGGCGCGCCTGGCGGGCGGCCACGGCCGTGACCTCGCGCCACGGGCCGAGCACCGAGAACAGCAGGTCGAACTGGTGGATGCCGTGTCCCATCGTCGGGCCGCCGCCCTCCGACTCCCACGTGCCGCGCCACGGCACCGCGTAGTACGCCTCGTCGCGGTACCACTGGGTGTTGCAGGTCGCCAGCAGCGGGCGGCCCAGCTCGCCGGCCTCCTGCAGGCGGCGCAGCCGCAGCGCGCCCGCGCCGAAGCGGTGCTGCAGCACGGTCGCGACGTGCGCGGTCGAGCGGCGCTCCGCCTCGATCACCGCGTCGAACTCCGCGAGCGAGAGCGTCGGCGGCTTCTCCACCAGCGCCGTGACCCCGGCCTCCAGGCACGCGATGGCCAGCGGGGCGTGCAGCTGGGGCGGCGTGCACAGGTGGACGAGGTCCACCTGCTCCTCCCGCAGCAGGTCGTCCAGGCTCGCGTGGGTGCTCGGCCCGCCGTACTTCCCGGCGAACTCGCTCGCCCGGCCGGCGTCCACGTCCGCCACCGCCACGAGCTCCGCCCGACCCGACCCGAGCAGGGCCTGCGCGTGCGCGTGGGCGATCGCGCCGGTCCCGACGATCGCGGCCCGGTAGTTCCGTTGACTCAAGATGATGCTCCTATATGGGGGTCTGTCAGGCGCCGTCGATCTCGGCCTGCAGTTCCGTGATGAACGACTTGGCCGCCTGCTCCGGGGTCTCCCGGTCGAACAGCACCTCTTCCGTGTGCCGCTTGATGATGGCTTCGAGATCGCTGGCGCCGTTCGGGGTCACTCTAGGGGCTTGCCCGACTTTGGCGGTGTCCAGGTACTCTGCAGCGGCTTTGTCCGTTTCGGTGAGCTTCGGAGTGATGGCAGCGCGGATCTTCTTGTTCGCGGGGACGCCGCGGTCGGTCAGCAGGATGTCGGCCGCCTCCTGGCTGTTGGCCAGGAAGTCCACGAACAGCGCGGCCTCGGCCGGGTGCTTGCTGCGCGACGAGATCGACCAGTACATCGAGGACTTGAAATACGCGCCGGGCGACTTGGCCTGCGTCTCTCCGGGGAGCCTGAGCAGCTTCAGCTTGGCGCCGCTCGCCGTGGTCAGCGAGCTGAGCTGGGTGTTCCACCAGGTGGCGAAGACCGACGCGTTCGTGGCCGTGCCCGACTGGTCGAGCGAGCCGCCGGCCCGCTCGATGGTGACCGACGGCGACGGCGTGACGCCCTGCTTGGCCAGGTCCTTGATGTAGGTCCAGTACGAGGTCAGCACCTCCGGCGGGACGACGACCTTGCCGTTCTCGTCGAACGGGGCCGCGCCCGCCTGCCTGGCCCAGATGTTGAGCCCGCCCGCGTCGAAGCCCGGCGACTGCACGCCGGTGACCTTGCCGCCGCCCGCCTTCGACACCTCGTCGCCGGCCTTTTTCAGGTCCTCCCACGACCAGGTGTCGTCGTCCGGCAGCTTGATCTTGAACTTGTCGAGGAGGTCGGTGTTGGCGACGATCGCGTACGTGGACAGGCCGACGGGGAGCGCGTACTGCTTGCCCTTGACCACGCCCGTGTCCAGGGCGGACTTGTCGAAGTCGGCGGTCTTGAGATGTCTGCTCGCGGTGCCGAGGTCGAGCAGGGCGCCGCGCTCGGCGTACGAGGAGAGGTAGAGCTCGTCCATCTGGATGACATTTCTTATGTGGGGACAGACAGAAACGGCACTTGTACGCTGTGTATGCGACTTGGGACGCCTGGCGTGGTGTCAGCTTTCGCGGCCCCCGTTCCACCAGAGAGATGGTCCGGGGCCTCCTCGATTGCCTCTTACCGCGCCAACATGCCCAGGCCACAGGAAGCCCGCCGCCTTGGATCGGACCGCACGCAGGACGTGCGTCGCCGCCCGGGGTTGGACGCGGGGGACCAGTGCGCCCAAGACCGTTCGGGGCGTGCCGCTGTGCGGGACCCACTCCTGCCCGGCGCCCAGGAACGGTTACTTGCCGCCGGTCGATGCAGACCGGAGCCAGGGGCACCATGGTCGTGGCGATCATGAACCTCCATGAGGTCGAGACCGTGGCGTCCACGAACGAGCGCAGCGCCACCGGCACCGTGTACATCTCCGGGTCCGTCAGGTAGATGAGCTGGCTGAAGAAGTCGTTCCAGGTCCAGATGAACGTGAAGATCACCGTGGTGGCGAGCGCCGGGAGCATCAGCGGCAGGAACGTGTTCACCCAGTCGAGCTGGGAGAACAGGATGTACTGCGGCACGATGATCACATGGATCGGCAGCATGATGGTGCCGAGCATGATCGCGAACCACAGGCGCTTGCCGGTGAACTCCAGCCTGGCGAACGCGTACGCGGCCATCGAGCAGGACACCAGGTTGCCGATGATGCAGGCCAGCACGAGGATGGCCGAGTTGGCCAGGTAGTGGCCGAACGGGGAGGCCAGCGCGGTCCAGCCGGCGCCGTAGTTCTGGGTGTGGAGCCCGTCGAGGATCAGGCCGGGGCGGCGGAAGATCTCGTTGTCGGGCCTCAGGGAGCTGACCACCATCCACAGCACCGGGTAGAGCATGACCAGTGCGAGGAGGATGAGGGCGGCGTGCTTGACCAGCTTTCGGAGTTCAGTCATCGTAAACGACCCAGAATTTGGCGGCCCAGAAGTTGACGGCGGTGAAGCCGGCGATGATCACCAGGAGCAGCCAGGCGAGCGCCGAGGCGTACCCCATGTCGAAGTTGTGGAACCCGCGTTGATACAGGTAGAGCGTGTAGAAGAGGGTCGAGTCGGACGGCCCGCCGGTGCCGCCCGAGACCACGAACGCCTGCGTGAACGACTGGAACGCGTGGATGATCTGCAGGACCAGGTTGAAGAAGACGATCGGTGACAGGAGCGGGATCGTGATGCTCCTGAACTGCGTCCACTTCCCCGCCCCGTCCGTGGCCGCCGCCTCGTAGTACATCCTCGGGATCTGCCGCAGCCCGGCCAGGAAGATCACCATCGGGGCGCCGAACGTCCACACGTTCAGGATGATCAGCGTCGACAGCGCGGTGTCCGGGTCGGAGATCCAGCCGCGACCCTCGATGCCGAACAGCTGGTTGATCAGGCCGTCGGCGCCGAAGATCTGCCGCCACAGCACCGCGATGGCCACGCTGGAGCCGAGCAGCGACGGCAGGTAGAACGCCGACCGGTAGAACGCCAGCCCGCGCAGCCCCTTGTCGAGCAGCAGCGCCAGCCCCAGGGCGGCGGCCAGCTGCAGCGGGACGGAGACGACGACGTAGACCAGCGTGACGCCGAGCGCCCGGTGGAGGCGGACGTCGGTGAGCATGCGGGCGAAGTTGTCCAGGCCGTTGAAGGTCGGCGGCTGGATGAGGTTGTAGTCGGTGAAGCCCAGCACGAAGGAGGCCACGATCGGGCCGGCCGTGATGAGCACGAGGCCGGCGAACCAGGGGGCCAGAAACGCGAAGGCGGCCTTGTTGTCCCGCTTGCCGCCGCCGCCGAGGGGTCCGCGGCTGCCCTTGCGCATGCGCTGGAGCTCGCCGAGAGCACTCACACGTGACCTCCTGGGTTGCTGGAAAACGTATTCCGTTGGAAAACGTATTCCGCAGTTTGCACGCGCGTTACCTACGCGTCAAGGGTGTTACCGCCCGACTACAGCGCCCGAGCCCGCCCGGTGCGCCGCCCCGTTCACCACCGCCATCGAGCGCTCGCGGACCCGACAGCGCCCATCGCCGTCGCCACCGCCATCGAGCGGCATCTTCGGCTCGGCGGTCCCGCAAAACCCCAGCAGCACCGCCACCGCCACCGAACCCGGAAGCGGGCGTGCCGAAGGGAGGGGTTATTTCCTTGGGCGGGTGCTTTCGCGCACGATCAGCCGCCCTTCCAACGTGAGCCGCCGCCCCCCACCCGCATTCCCCAATGCGAAACGGATCGCCTC
This sequence comes from Nonomuraea sp. NPDC050451, assembly GCF_044458585.1. Lineage (NCBI taxonomy): Bacteria > Bacillati > Actinomycetota > Actinomycetes > Streptosporangiales > Streptosporangiaceae > Nonomuraea > Nonomuraea sp. NPDC050451. The sequence goes on along the minus strand of NZ_JBITHZ010000023.1, from coordinate 7,103 downwards.
CACCCCCGCCTGTGCCAGCGGAAGCGCGACAGTCGTCAATCGCGGCGTCACATCCCCGGCGAGCGGAATATCGTCGATGCCCGTCACGGAAACGTCCTCGGGAACGGCCAGCCCGGCGGCGCGAAATCCCGACATCGCCCCGACGGCGACGGTGTCGTTGACCGCGAGAACCGCGTCCGTGCCGGACATCCCCTCCCCCGCCAGCCGCCGCGCCGCGTCGAATCCGCCCTGGCGGCTGACTTCGCAATAAACGACCCGGATATCCCGCTCGTCAAGGCCCCCGGCGCGAAGTCCGTCCATGAAGCCGGCCGTACGCGAGCCCATGTTCTGAAGCTCGCGAGCGCCGCCGAATATCGCCACCCGCCGATGCCCGGTTTCCGCCACGAATGCGCCCACCGAGCGCCCGGCCGCGAAATCGTCGAATCCGATCGCGTCGAAAGTCATGTCCGTCTCGCCGACGATGACGACCCGGCCGCCCTCGCGTTCGTACGAACCGAGCTCCTTGAGCAGCCGCCCGCCCAGCGTGTTCGCCATGAACCGGCTGGAGGTCAGCACCAGCGCGCGCGGCCGCAGCGAGCGCAGCACCCGGACCGTCTCGAGCTGCCGCTCGACCGCGCCCATGGTGGACGAGACGGTGACGAACGCGCCGGCCGTACGGGCTTCGCGCTCCATCGCGGCCACGACCACGGCCATGGACGGCGTCGTGAGGTCGTCGGCGACGAGCGCGATCGAGTCGCTCGCCCGGCGCATCGCCCTGGCCGAGGCGTCCACCGTGTAGCGCAGGGCCGCCGCCGCGGCCAGCACGCGGGCCTCGTTCTCGGGCGCCACCTTACGCGTGCTGCCGCCCAGGACCCTGGACGCGGTGGAGATCGAGACTCCGGCCGCCGCGGCCACGTCGTGCAGCGTGACCGTGGGCCTCGCCGCATGGGGCATCCGCAGTGTCCTTTCCGACGGTGAACAGGCCGGCTTAGAAGAGTACCCGTACCGGATCCGCGGGCCTGCTCACCCGCCAGGCACATCATCCGTAAGGCCGAGAGTGTCATGGGTTCGGGATGACCGGTGTCATGGGGACCCGGTGACACAGCGGACTAACCTCGCAGGCCCGGCTCAATCATGCTGACGGCCATGACATCCCTCCGATTCAGGACACTGCTATCGACCGTGGGCCGTGCCAGGCGGCTGGCCCTCGCGACCGGGCTGGGGGCCGTGCTCACCGCGGCGGCCCTCACCGCACCGGCCGCCGCGCAGACGACGAGCGCCACCGGGACGAGCCAGGACGGCGGGCTCGACCGGCAGGCGCTCCGGAAGTCCCTGGACGCCGTCCACGAGGCGGGCATGTACGGCATCTACTCGCAGGTTCGCGACCAGGGTCAGACCTGGCAGGGCGCGTCCGGCGTGGCCGATGTCGACACGCGCCGCCCCGTACGGCCCGACATGGTGCACCGGGTCGGCAGCATCACCAAGACGTTCGTCTCGGTGGCCGTCCTCCAGCAGGTGGAACGCGGCGTCATAGACCTGGACGCCCCCATCGGCCGTTACCTCCCCGAGCTCGTCCCCGGCGACCGTGGTCAGCGGATCACCGTACGGATGCTGCTCAACCACACCAGCCACATCGGCGACTACGTCGGCCCGGCGTTCCCGTCGCTGCTGGAGGGCTCGGCCAAGAGCCTGGACGACTACCGCTTCCGCACGATCACCCCGAAGGAACTGGTCGGGCTGGGCCTGGCCGCCGCCCCGACCGGCGAGCCCGGAGCGACGCCCGGGTCGTACTCGAACACCAACTACATCCTGGCCGGCCTGCTCCTGGAGAAGGTGACGGGCTCGGACGCCGAGCGGTACATCACCCGCAGCGTCATCCGCAAGGCGGGCCTGCGGCACACGTCGTTCCCGCGCACCCCGTTCATCCCGGGCCCGCACTCCAAGGCGTACGAGTCGCTGTTCGGCCTGATCGACCCGCCGCGCGACTACAGCGTCTACAACATGTCGTGGGGCGGCACGGCAGGCGCGATCGTGTCCACGATGGACGATCTCAACCGCTTCTACCGCGCGCTGCTGCGCGGCGAGCTGGTCGGCGCCGCGCAGGTCGCCGAGATGCAGAAGACGGTGCCGGTGCTGGTCGGCGGGGCCTCGATCGACTACGGCCTCGGAATCTACTCGGTCGACACGCCATGCGGCCGCTTCTGGGGGCACAGCGGGGGCGTGTTCGGGATGAGCACGGAGTCGCTGTCCAGCCCGGACGGCAACCGCCAGCTGTCGTACGGGGTGAACCGCACGAAGTACCAGCAGATCGACGAGAACGGCCAGATCGTTCTGAGCCCGATCGACTACGCGATCGGCGAGCACGGGCTCCTGGCTTTGTGCGGGACCACAGCCGTCCAGGCCAAGACCTCCCGGTTCCCGCTCATCCCGCTCCCGTTGGACATGGTTCCTGCCGCTACCAAGTGATCGCCGGACAGGTGTGCTGTCAATCACGCTCGTAGTGCGGATTTGTCCACAGTTGATCGCTTCGGGTCTCCGTAATGTCCCTGCTGCCGGGATCAACCGGCGCACGACAAACGGGGAGGAACCCAATGCGTAAGACCCTTGCGATCGCCGCTCTGGCCGGCTCGATGGCCGTCACCGGCCTCGCCGTGAGCCCGGCCACCGCCCAGGCGGCCACCGCCACCACCGCCGCCACCACCTCGACGGGGACGAGCTGGGGGAAGTTCTTCTCCAGTGACCGCAAGGCCTACACGTTCGGCAAGACGTGGAAGAGCGGCCACGTGGTCCACACGAAGTGGTACGGCGTGGACAAGGTCGGCGGGAAGAAGGGCTGGGTGTGGTTCGAGTACTACCAGAACGGCAGCTGGCACAAGTTCAACCGCTCGTTCGACGGCAAGGTGGTCGGGAGCTGGACCGGCAAGGGGATCAAGAAGGTCTACACCTTCACCTGCTGGGCCGGCAAGTTCGACAACTGCGGCCGCAAGTACCGCATCTACTAAGCCTCCTGACCCGCTTCCAAACGGCGATCCCCAGGCCCGGCGCCCCGCGCGCCGGGCCTTTTCCCGCCCGCCCGTGCAAGACGGCGACCCCCAGGCCCGGCGCCTCTCGCGCCGGGCTTTTTCTTGCCCGCCCGCGCATCAGTGGGGCCCACCGCCTCGTCGCTCAACGGGCGGGCGCTCCGTTGGGAGACTACCGGCAGCGGGGCTTACTTCGGGGGGCGGTCCTTGGTCCACCGCTGGTCAGAGGGACCGCGCCAACTCGGCTGCCCGTGCCAGGTGCTCGGCCTTGACCGCGGCCCAGGGCTCAGGCTCGCCGGAGCTCTCGCCATTGCGCAGCACCGAACCACCGAACACGACGAACTCGCTCGACCGCGCCCGCCCGCCGATGCGGTCGGTCAGCATGGTCGTCCTCATCGCCTGATGGCAACCCGACGCGTCGAGCTCGGCGACGCTGTACCCGGCCGTGCACAGGACGAGCGCCTGCCGGGCCGCGCGCAGGCTTGCGGGCTTGTACGCGAACCCCGTCGTCCACACGCGGTCGAACCAGCCCTTGAGCCGGGCCGGGCAGTCCGTCCACCACACGGGGTAGATGAACGCCCACACGTCGGCGGCGTTGAGCTTGGCCTGCTCAGCCGCGACGTCATCGGGAACGCGCGCGTCAGCGCGATAGCCGGATTCGCGCTCGTACTCCTCGAGCGTGAGTTCCGAGCGAAAGTCCATCGCGTAGAGGTCCGAGACCGTGCGCGCGTGGCCGGCGTCGTCGAGCCCGCCCAGGAACGCGTCGAGAACCTCGCGCGTGAAGCTTCGCTCACTCGGATGCGCGTAGATGATGTGGACGTGTGTCACGCTCCCATTCTCGTGGGCTCACGAAGTTCCCAGATCGTCGTTCATCGGCCCGTCACCCGGCGAGGGCCCCTCGGAGGAACTCGGTGATCTCCGCCCGCGCGGCCTTTGCCTGCGGCACCACGCCCGGCATGCTGAGGAACGCGTGCGTCGCCCCGGGATACTCGGTGAGCCGCGCGGGCGTCCCGGCCGCCCGCAGTCGTCCGGCGTAACAGCGGCCGTGGTCGGCCACCGGGTCGATGGTCGGCACCACGAGCAGTGCCGGGGCCAGCCCGCTCAGGTCGTCGGCGTACACCGGCGACACCGTACGGGGATCCGTCCCCGGTGGAACGGCGAGCCGCTGGAACAGCCGCATCTGCGCCATGGTGAGGGTCGGGCTGTCGGCGTGCCGGCTCATCGAGACGTGGTCGAACCCAGTCGAGGTCAAGTCGACAGGGGTGTTGACCAGCACCTGAGCCCGCAGGGGCAGGCCGTACTGCCTGGCCCGGATCGCGGCCAGGGCGGTGACCATCGACCCGGTGCTCTCACCGAAGACGGCGACCCGTGCCGGGTCGACTCCCCACTGCGCGGCGTGCCGCACCACGTGCCGGAGCACGTCCCAGCCGTCGTCGACGACCGTCGACAGCGGGGTCTCCTGGTCGAGGAGGCGGTGCTCGACCGAGACGACGACCGCGGGCAGCCGCGCGGCGAGGTGGCTGTTGACCCAGTCGCTCTGCACCGCCGTACCCACGAACCCACCTCCGTGTACGTGGAGCACGAGCGGCAGCCCGGCACCGTCACCGCCGCGCCCGGGAGAGGGCCGGTACACCCGTACCCGGAGCCTGCGGTCGTGCAGCGCCACCTCCTGCCACTGGATCGTGGCGCCACGGTCCGGAAACCCGGTGATCAACCGCGCCAGCCGGGACGACCGCTTGCGGTTCACCGCGTCGCGCAAGGTGACCAGTTCCTCGGCCGTCATCGCCAACCAGTCCGGCTCCTTTCCCAGGGCGTGCATCAACCGGATGCCCAACGGCGGCCGCTCGCTCATGTGTCCTCCCCAGCCCACAGTTTCGCTACCTCAAGTATCGATACCAAGAGTAGCGCAATAGGCCATCGTGTGGGCATGACCGAGCGGCCGCATCCGCCAGCCCTCGTTACGGGAGCTCCGGTGTCATGACGTGGTCTGCGCCGCGACGCTGAGCACGGACCACGAGCCCGGCCAGGCGCGCCACCGTGGAGCCGGGTCATGGGTGACCGGGAACTGCCGGTGCGGATCTCCGCCGCGGCAGGGATCACGAAGACGACGATCCACCGTCACCGGACTTCGAAGGGGCGCGCCTCCTCGACATGTTCGGCCCGGCGCCGTTGGGGGCACCAGTCGCGCCGAGCTCATGTCGTCGGCCGACCGCTGGATCGCGACGAAGATCGACGAGCCCGGGATAGGCGACGCGTTCGCAGGCGTGTCCAGCGACCCGGCCCCGCGCAAGGTGTTGTCCACCCGGTTGCAGGGCCCGTACCGGCCCGCGCTCGGCGAGTTGGAGAACCGGGTCCTGCTCTTCATCGACGTCCTCGTCGGAACCTTGCTCCACCGGATGGGCATGACCGGCGAGCCGACGCCGCACTGGTCGAGACGGTCCTGCTGTACTTCGCCGATGGATGACGGGTAACGACTGATCGATCAGTTACGCGGTCAATCAGCTGGGCTGGTCTTTTTGGCAGGGTGGGTGTGGGCGGCCCAGCCGCTCCTTGGGTTGTCAGGTGTTCAGGGCGGCTTTGAGGACTTCGATGGCCTGGGCGGTGGCGGCTCGCTGGGCGTGGGTGTCGCGCAGCGGGTTGAGCATCATGAAGTCGTGCAGGGTGCCGTTGTAGCGGACGCTGGTGGTCGGTACGCCGGCCTCGATGAGGCGGCGGGCGTAGGCCTCGCCCTCGTCGCGCAGCACGTCGTACTCGTCGACGATCACGTACGCGGGCGGCAGCCCCGCCAGGTCCTCCAGGGTGGCGCGGAGCGGGGAGGCGGTGATCTCGGCTCGCTGGGCGGGGTCGGTGGTGTAGGCGTCCCAGAACCAGGCCATCGCCTTGGCGGTCAGGTACGGGCCGTCGGCGAACTCGCGGTAGCTGGCGGTGTCCTGCGCGGCGTCGGTGACCGGGTAGTACAGCGACTGGTGCACGAACGTCACGTCGCCGCGCTGCTTGGCCATGATGGTCAGGGCGGCGGTCATGTTGCCGCCGACCGAGTCGCCGGCCACCGCCAGCCGGGAAGCGTCCAGGCCCTCGTCCGCGCCGTGCTTCGTGATCCACTGGGCGGTGGCGTACGCCTGCTCGATCGCCACCGGGTAGCGGGCCTCGGGCGAGCGGTCGTACTCCACGAAGACCACCGCGGCGCTCGCCCCGACGGCGAGCTCGCGCACCAGCCGGTCGTGGGTGCCGGCGTTGCCGATGACCCAGCCGCCGCCATGCACGTAGAGCACGACCGGCAGTACGCCCGACGCGCCCGCCGGCTTGACGATCCGGACCCGCACCTCGCCGGCCTCGGCCGGCACCGTGATCCACTTGTCGTCGATCTCGGGCTTGGGAACCGGGGCGGCCTGGAGGTCGTCCAGCACCTTGCGGGCGCCGTCGGGGCCCAGCTCGTACAGGAACGGGGGCGTGGAGGTGGCGTCGGCGAGCGCCTGCGCCGCCGGCTCCATGATGGGCTTGCTCATAACGTTCTTCCTTTGCTCATGGCGAGTCGGGCGGCCGGCGGATGTGCCGGCTGCCTCGGTCGGGTGGATGGGGTCTTCCCGGCGGTCGCTCTCCCTGGGCGGGGCGCCGCCGCGCCTTCACCGGCGCTGTTCGGGCGCCACGTATTCGAAGGTGGGGCCGGCCGTGGTGCCGTCTTCGTCGGGCATCCGCATCAGGGCCTGGGCCTGGCCCTTGAGCGCGTACATGGTGCCGGTGGCGGCCCAGAGCTGCTTCGGGTCGCCGTTGAAGGCCTGCTCGAGCCGGCTCAGGAGGGTGCAGTAGGTGTGGTTGAACTCCTCCTGGGCCGTGCGGATCGCGCTGCCCGGGGCGTGGTCGGACAGGCGCGGGTTGCGCCGCATCGGGGGTATGCCGGTCAGGTTCACCTGGATGGCCTCGCCGGTGGGCCCGGACTCGGGGGTGTCGCCGCGCTGGTAGCGGCGGCCGAGTTTGAGCTCTTGGAAGCGGTAGTAATGGCCGACCTCTTCGCGTTCGGGGTGGAAGACGTCCTGGTCGCCGTCCCAGACGCCGCCGCGGGCGGTGCCCTCGCCCTGCTCGACGATCTCCTCCAGCGCCGCCAGC